>CAWEMG010000040.1:0-72180 GCA_963810165.1 uncultured Gemmatimonadales bacterium | reverse complement strand
CCAGGAGAACCTCAGGAAGTGTGCAATGAGGCTGGGGGAACCCAAGCTGAGGTCAATGGAAGGGAAAGAAGCAGGGTTCACCGTCGCTAAAGACACGGCGTTTCTCTTCCTCAGCTGCAGCCCTCCACCCGGATCATCGTCATCGTGCGTGCTGAGGATCAAGAAGGTCTAGCGGTCCCCGGGCTTCTTGCCGCTGATTTTGAGATTGCCCACGACGCTGATGATGCCGCCGACGAGGTAGATGATGGCCCAGATAATCGCGGCGATGTAAGCGATGATCGCCCCGACCCCGTCGGTGATGCTGACGAGGAAGCTGGGCATGAAGCCATGAAGAAAGCCCACCAGGAAGGTGAGCAGGATGGACGTTGCGAACATCAGTATGGTGCTCTTGCTCTTGAGGATGTTCTGATTGCCGAGAAACAGCACCAATGCGGCTATGAGCTTCAAGGTCATGAGGAGAGCCAGAGTGATTGCCGCCGCCCCTTTGGGGAAGCTGCCGAAGACGGCCATATAGACGGCGGTCCCGAACGGCACCGCCAGCAGCAGGCCCACCATGAGCATCACCAGGGCGATGGCCACGAACACCATGATGAGACTGGCCAACAGGGTCAGGAACGAGACGATCGTGATGACGCAGCCGCTGCCCCGGGCGAGCAGCTGGGGCGAAACACCCAAGGCCCCCGAGGCCACGATGGCCAGGCTCATGGCCAGGAGCGCATCCAGCGCCGCCAGGCTGGGAATACCAAGACCCGGCCGGGGGCTGTCCGGCGCCAGTGCGGTGCCGCCGACCCAGAGCCGGGACCCGAGCTCGATGGCGAACGCGATGACAATCAGAATGGCGGACGCGATGACCAGTGGGCGGCGGATCTCATCCTGCGGTGCCTGGGCGACACGGATCGCGTCCATCGGTACCTCGGCGGTCGGGGTGAGACCAATATGAACGTCAGGCAGGAGGCGGGATAGAGTCACAGAGGAGGGTGTATGACGGACACAACACGTACGCTGGGGACGATAGTGGTGGCGCCGCTAGTGGCGGGTACGGCATTGAGCATCATCAACATGGCTGTCGGCCAGCCGGTCGATCCACTGGTCGTTCTGTTATTCGCGCTGGGATTCGGGCTTGCCTACGGGCTCATGGCGGGGCTGCTTCAATCCTACGATCTCGCGCAGCACACCGGTGTGTTGGCCCTGATCGCCGATTTGACCTGGAGCCTTCCGAATACGCTGGTCGGGTTCATACTTGCCAATCCGTCTACCTCTTTTTTCGGAAACCCGTCGAGAGACCTCAGCAAGGACCAGGGCTGGATTTCCTACAAGGCGAGAGGGACCAGCGGTTTCGGGGTGGATGAATTCTAGACGGTCGGCACCGTGAACATTGGCGGAGCCGGCAATCATGAGAGGGTTCACCTCCTCCAGGCCCGAATCTTCGGCCCGCTCTTCATTCCGATCGTGGTCACCAACTACATCCTGACGGGGCTGATTCAGATTCTGTTTACCGTCATCCTGGGCTTCGCCCTGAAGGCGGCCGGCATACGGCAGACCGCGTACCTGCAGCCTCCCGCGAGCTCCGCCGTCAAAGGCTTCTTCGGATGGATCTATTACGCCACCGTGTTTGAGCTGTGGGCGTATGCGACCGAGCCCTAGGCACGCCCGGCTGGCGGCAATTCTGGCCAGCGGCTGGTTCAATCTCGCCTGTGATCGGAAACCTGACCCGGACCGGGTGGACCGACGTGACAGCGTGAATGGCCTTGCTCCCATCGACAGCGTCATCGGTGCCGACAACGCCGGGGGTCCGATTTCGCATAGCGCTGTCCAACCCGGCCGACACTGCATTCACCAGCGCTCCCGGTGAAAACCGGATCCGCCTTCAATTCCACCCTCCCCCGGCCGCTGCAATCAGCCGAGGCGAGCTGGAAAGTCGAACGAGCCGCTGACGACGGGTGGGCTCCTGTGGTCGTGCCGTCGGGGCCGGTCACGGAAATCAGCGTCACACCGCCGGGTGGAGTCGAGCGGTACCAGGATCCACATCCCGCAAGCCCGGAGCTCCGTGCTGAGCGGCTGAAACGATTACGGATCCGGTATCGGGTCTCTGCCGTTGCACGATCTGGATCGGCAGTCGCGTATTCGGATACTCTCACCATCGAGCAGTCGATGCTTGCGACCGTACGGCAGGAGTATCTCGATGGGTTCGGCGGGGAGCGCCGCCACTCGAATGGTTCAAGGCTCGAGCGCAGTTCCCGGCCGGTCTGAACTACGGTGACTTCGAGGTGATCGTCGCCGAGCCGGAGTTTGCGAGCCGGTTGGCCCAGCTGGAGCGTGTGTGGCGGAGTGACTACCCCGAGCTGGAGTGGCGGCTCACCAGCCTGTTTCGCAACCCCACTCACAACCGCTTTCACGTGGCCGGGCGGTGGCTCGGGCCCCGTATCCAACAGCTGGCACCAGTTCGGCTGTGCCGCCGATCTCCAGACTACCCCCGGCTGGCCGGTGGCGGGAGACGCCACTGGATTCGGCGAATGCCCGCCAGTTCTGGGATGCGCTGGCGCACGAGGCGCAGGAGCTGGACTTCGACGTCGAGCTGCGGGACAGCAATCCCGCCCGCCCCAGCGCGCCCTTCAGCGGCGTAGGGCACGTCCACATCGAAACGGATTGTATCAAGTGACGCGGATCGCGTGGGCGGGCGTGATCGGGAGTGATGCTATACCCGGCGCTCCTTGCGGGGCAGATCGATTCGGCCAGAGCCCGCCTGCACAGCCGGATGATTCGGGGTGATACAACTCTCCTGCGCGCCAAGAACCCGGTCTCTCGCGTGGTGCTGGAAACGGTCTGGGCCGCCACCGACACGCAGCGGCGACAAGCCTCGGACATGGTGTTGCGGCGACCTGAGTGGACCAGTCAAAAGGTCCTGTTCGACCGTTTGATCCGGAAGCGGCCCAACGATCCGGTACCCCGCGTAGTCGTACCGGCTCGAAAAATCCGCGGGCCGCAAGGGGCTCGGTCCGTCAGTGTCGGGAACAGACCACCATCCGGGAAACAGCGCGCCGCCGATTTCAGGGTGCGAGCGGAGGCGCTCGCGCGCATTCAGGCCCAGCCGCCGGGGCAGATTCACCCTTCCATCGCTGACGAACCTCATCAACGAGCTGGATTCAGTCGGGGCTCTGCGCCTGACTGTGGCACCGATTGCCGCGGCTGAAGGACCGGAGGAGCAGGAGGCCTTTCCTGGAGTATGTCATCTCGCTCTCCCGGGCCGTCGTGCGGCTCAAGGACCCACGCTCGGTCCGAGCCCTCGCGCTGGGAGGACTCGCGACCAGTCGAGAGGTTCAACGTTTCGTGGCGGGGGCCGCAGGGGCCTGGGCTCGCTCGATACGGCTTTCGCCGCGAGCGATGCGACGGCGCCGGCGGTTGTGGCACCCTGGGCTACGCTCTGGCGGGAAGTCCGAGCCGGCTGAGCTTCGAGGATTCGGTCTACGTCTACGCTCGGATCGTCCTGAAGCTCCCAGCTGTATCCCGTCTCGTTCGCATATGCCACCCGGCACGCGAAACTCTTTGAGTTGATACCTGAGCTGGACAGCATTCCGGCTCGCGCAACAGCCGATACCCAGCCGGTTCTTGCCGCTGTAGCGCGGGCGGCGAGCCGTAAGCTGGCTCCGGTGAGAACAGCCGCGACACCGGCCGATTGGCTGGCACGGCTGCGATTGAGAACCGGCGTGACCTGCATGGACGAGTCCCGGCTCGGTGCCGAAAGATGCCGCAGCCTGCTCGAGGCCACCGGTGCTGCGTCGGGATCTCTGGGCAACCTTCCTTCTCTGCGGCAGGCGATGCTTCGGTACCAGGGGCATCTCGATCAGGCCGTTACCGAGGGTAAGCTATCTCCGGACGGAAGGACGGCCCTGGAGTCACTCGTCAGCGGCCTGCTGCGCGCCGCCGGTGACACTAGTGGGCCCTGACCCGGCCTTATGCCTCCCGTTGTGCGGCCGAGGTGATTTCGGAGGCGGCTTCGGCCGGCCTCGCCGCATTGGAGCGAACACCAGCGCCGCCACTCCCTCGCCGAGATCATCGCGCCACTCCAGCAGCTGGTGGCGATACTCGTTTCCTTGAAGATCCAGACGAATGAACGAGTATTCGATTCTACCGTTCAGGTCCGGCCGGTGTTCGTCCCACCGAGGCGTCCAGGAGCCGCTGTTGAGGTAGACGACCGGACACCGTTCAGCGTACCAAGCTCCTGAATGTCCATGCGGTGGGTATGCCCCACAATTCCATATACCTGCTGAAATGAGCCGGTGCGCTCCCGAAGGGCCTCGTAGATGCCTTCGCCGTACTCGTCCTCCCCGTGCACGCTCTTTTTTTTCCGCGATAGCTCCTGAAAGCCGGCAATGAGCCTAGCGATGGTGCGAGGCCGGCCACGATGACCGCAACGCGCACGATCGGGCACTCCTCCCTCCGATCACGTCGGCGATCTGATCCCGTACCGGCTCGAACAGAAAGGCGAGAATCGCCATGATCACGACGAGGATGGGGAGAGCGATCACCACCAGAACCAAGAGCAGCGTCAGCCAGTGCTCGGCCCGCCCGCGAAACGCGACCCCGCGCAAGGCCCGCGCGCCGAGATAGAGAATCCTGAACGCTGACAAAGGGTGGTGCTTAATGGCGACTATGAGCACTTTGCTGGCCGGCTTGATGTTATCGAGAAAAGGGTCGAGCTCCTCGAGGTCATTGATGACGAACTTGTTGAAGAAGGAGCCGTAGGGAAGCCGGACTTCGTCACCCCGAAAGACGGTAGGCTCGCCGTCCACCCGGGTCATGGACTCGAAGCGGTGACCATGCTCGATGTACACATTCTGAATCTGCCACCAGTCTTCATGGAACTGGACCGCGGAGCCCCAGGAGCTACCCGCAACCCCCGCCAGGTCGTCACGAATTGCCGCCTGCAGCAGAGGCCAGTGAAATTCGAGATCGTGGTTGCCTTTGAGGAATACCAGGCTGCCACCCGAGCGCACCCACTCGCCAAGCGCGGCAAAGAAGACCGGATGTCCACGCACGATCCGCCGAAACTTCCACACCGTCTTGTAGTCGTCGGTGCGAAGCCCGTAGCGGTACTCCTTTCTGACGAGCGTATGGCGCAAAGGTCTTCCTGGCCGGTAGCCAATCCGGGCGAGATCGGCCTCCCACTCCGCGAACTCTGCATCCGTCGTCGGTAGCTCGGTAATGCGCAGAAAATCCAGGGCGTCGCCGTTGATGACCAGGAGTGGTTTACCGTCGCCAGCCAATCCTTGGACGGTGAGAAACCGGGCGAAGGCGTGGTCGGCGTGAAAGTTCTCCCGAGGATTCATCCGACCAGTGGGGTCACGGCCCGTGAGTAGGTGCAGATCGCTGACAACGAGGATGCACGAGGGCAGGGGTGAAGCGGGGGCTATATCCGTCATGATCAGAGCCTGAAATCGTAGAGCGTAAGGCTGGCGTAGCCGCCCAGCCGGAACGAGTCGAACTCGGATGCGTCGGCCTCACGCAGGATGAGGACGCCGGCGCCGACCCTTTGTCGCCGGTCTTTGCCCAGCCGCACGCTGAGTCCCGCGACGGCACTGGTAAACCAGAAGAGATGCTGGGTCTCACCGGTGCTTCGGTGTCTGCCAGCGTGAATCCGGCCTCAGCTCCGAGAATGCCAGTCAACCGGAGACCGAGCGAAACGGCCGGAACGATGCGAATACAGGAGGCCTCCGTCGTGCAGGGGAGTGTACGCGGCCAAGCAGCGCGATGCCCAGGGTCGCTCTGGGAGGAACTTGAGGCTCGGCAGCCGTGGCAAGAGATGCGTTGAGAGTGTCAGACACCATGACCTGGGTGTCGAGCGCGCGACGGATATCGGTCGCGACTGGGCCGAGGCTGCCATCGCGTTTCCGCCAAAGCGTTACCAGGCCCTCGGTGGCGCTCCGGAGCGCCTCCAGCCGATTGGACACGGGGAGGAGCAGATCCGCCGCCCGGCTGGCGCCGCCGGGCCCGACCGTCAGTTGCCGTGGGAACGCCGCGGAATAGCGCGGCAGTCGCACGTCGCGCAGCAGGCCTCGGCACAGCGCGATCGCAGCGTCCAGCTCTTTGAGGGCGCCGAGCAATGTCAATTGCTGAAGGTTGGTCAAAGATCGTGTCGGGACGCTCGAAGGTCGCGGGGTCACGCACCTCCCGGGCACGCGGCCGCCGGAGCGCCCAACTCCGCAAAACCGCCTCGATGACGGAGCGTTCCGGAGATAGTTCGGAGTCACTTGAGGCTGCTGAGCCACCGCACGGCGCGCCGCTCGGAGCTCCACGCGTAGCGCTTCGACCAGGACCAGTTGGGCAACGTAGTCCGTGTGAAGCACATCGGTGCCGCGCACCCCCAAGGCGGCTTGCAGCGCCTGGCGATCTCCACTCAGGGCTGTGGCTGCCCGGGGAACTGCATGCTCGAGCACCTGCTCGAGTGCGGCTTTGACCTGTGGCGCCGCCAATGCCACGATCGAATCCAGAGACTGATCGGGCGCCATTCGAAAGGCGTCGAGCAACGCCTTCAGCACCCCCGCTTCGATCAAACGAGCCTCGTTGCCTGTAGGCCGCCGGACCAGGACGAACGTGAACTGGTAGCTCCTGCCCGGCTCCAGGCTGTCGATCCGGATGGTGGCGTCTGCAGACTTGGTCCCCTCCCTTCGGGTCCAGGTCGGAGCACGGTCGTCGCGGTGCCGCTGCGGTACTGCCCTCGAAACTCGCGAGCTGGCGGCCGCCCGTATCAGGAAATCGAAGGTCTGGTCCGAAGGAAGGAACGGGCGATCAATCTCACCGGTAGCTGTGTTGAGTGACACCTGCCGGACGTGTTGTGCCGTGGCAGGTGTCACAAGCCCGAACAATGCCGGCACGCAGAGCTGCAGGTGCCATGGTCGGATGCGCATCCAAGGATCGATGGAAGGGGTACCGCATCGGAGATACGGCCTGGCTGTGTGAGCGTCAAGGGGTCATCGCTTCGCGCGGGCCCTGGCCACCTTGCAAACCAGCCGGCATATTGGCGTGAGTCCCCACGCCGGCAGGATCATGTCCCAGGCCCGCGATCTTCAGCTTCCGATGGCGCTGATGCTCATGCTGAGTGGGTGTGGCGCATTCCGTGGCCAGGCCGCCACACTCGGGACCGACGTCATCGGAGCGGTTCGCGAAAAGGAGCCTGAGCTCTTCGAAAATCGAGCGTCGGCTCGCCGATTCGATGGGAGCATTCCTCGGCCGGGCAGTTGACGACAAGGTTCTCAGCCGGGCTTCGGTCGTCTGGGATACCATGCTGGTCAAGATGAATGAACAGACGAGGATCGTGGTCGGCCAGCTGGCACAGGGAGTGGAGCGAGATCTCAACCGCTCCGTGCAAGTGATGCTCTCTGGAGAACCTTGATTTGGCTCATCAAAAGGGCGGCTTGATCATCGATGATGTGTTCTCAAAGGCGGCGGGCAGAATCCGGCCACTAATGGATTCCCTGCAGACCGGAGCTTACGCAGGTCGTGGAGGAGGTTACTACCCTGCTGCTGAGGCGAATTCGTGAGTTGGACGAACAACTCTCTCAGTCACCGAGCGGGAAGCGTCTCGTAGACGTGGTGTGGCTGGTTGTGATCGGACTGGCCGTGACGGTGATCGGCGGCGGCCTTGCCTGGCGGCGGAACGAAGTCAGGAACAGGCAGGCGTTTCGGGCCGCTAAAGCTGCCCTCGAATCCAGCGGTCCCTTCCAGGCTCAAGCGGTGCAGCAGACGCTTAGAAATCAGGGCTTCCACCGTCAGGCCGACTGGCTCCAGTAAGAAGGCCGCTAGACCCGGATGTCGTCCGGGGATTCCAAGATTGTCTCCACTCTGACGCGGCCTCGAGGTATTCCGTTTTGAATCTCTTCATTCGAAAAGCCATCGTAGGTCTTGAGCCGGCCGAAGCTGAGCCCGGTGACTTGCTCCACGTACCGGATGCTGCGCTGGTAGGTCTTATAGCGGCCGAAGGCTGCTTCGAGCGTTGACAGTTCGTTCTCCTGGTCCACCATGTAGGCTGTTGCCGACGGGCGGCCTGAGTCAGACAGGAACGAGAGCACCTTCAGAACGCGATCGGGATCCTAATTTCGCGGTAGGTCAAATCGTCCACCCCAAACACGGGTCCAGTAAACACCGTCACACGCTCCTTCCAAACCCGCGCATTTTGAGGACGTAACTCTCCAGTCCTACCCACGTCACCGCATTCATCGCGTGCATCTGAGGGGAGCAGTTCGTGAAGTGGAACGTGTCATCATTGGCAGTGAGAGCCTCTTCCTGAGTACCCCAGTTCGGGTCCTCCCGCCGCACGAGGTGGCCGCGATCGAGATCGTTGTCCTCGTACAGCTCCTCGCCTAGTTGGGCCTCCAGCGGTACTCGTCCGTCATAGGACCACTTATCCGGTGTGCGCTTGATGCTCACCGACCGGCTGCCATCCATGTTCACCGCCGTAAACATCGCGAGCTTGCGTGACCGCGACATCGCGAGCGAAAAATGGGTGTAGTGTAAGAGGCCACCCCCGTCGTCCAATGTGAGAAGATCCGCAGCTCTATCTCCTATCGGCTTCGGCACAGGGACAGTGAGGCCTGGCAGAAAGTCTTGGTTGTAGCCGGCTCGATCCGCCAAATCCACTGGCGGGGAAACTCTGGGGCCACGCTCCAGCATCCCCGTGCTTTCGGCGAAGGCCGGTGGACCACCCGGTGAGCCGAGCCGCGTCATGTCGCGAAGGAGGGGGACAGTCCCAAATCGAGCTTGAACGTGGGGTTCATGGTATCGGTCATACGATGCTCCGATGCAAGCTGCGGTTTCAGCGCCAAGCGAATCCGAGACTGGCGGCAGACTGGGACGTTAACGCGGGAACCGCGGCGAGAACATGGGCCAGATTGTGGTCGAAGAAGATTCCGCCAAAATGCAGACCGAGGACGCTGCCCTCCTCTTGGAGGGCGACAACACACGAACCCGAGTTTCCGCCGAGTGTAGTGGCGTCGTGGCCAATGGCCCACGGAATTGGGTCGTTAGGCACCTCACCCAGCGAGTGACTGATGAACCCCAGGGCCAGCCGCTTGTATCCGTACCTCATGCGGAAAACGCGCTTCAAGGTGTCCACCAATTGCAAATCATCCTCCCCACGGCCGGTCGGCATCAAAGCAGGGCGACCCGGATACCCTACCATGTACACTTCGGATTTGCCTTGACCGGCTTTCACGGATTTGGTCAACGGAAGCGGCTGGGGTAACTCCTGGCCCTCGCCGCTGCTCGGGTCCAACCGAAGTAAGGCCAGATCGAGCTTCCCGATGTCGATGCTTCCCGAGATGGCTGTGGGACCGGCGTAGGCAACCCCCGTGATCTCGAAGCGACGGCTACGAGGAGATCCGTACTCCATAGCAAAGTCGATTGTTGGTGTCCCTCCAAGCATGGACCAGCCGCCCTTAGCCGACCTGCTCGAAATGTGAGCGATCCCCTGCAGCACATGCCGGTTTGTCATCACCAATGACGGCCCAACTACAAAGCCTGTCCCAATATGGATCCCGTCGCGGTCGATCCGCCCCACGGACTGAATCGTCCTCTTCATGCCTTCTCGAGCCTGATATACGGTTCCCAGCCACTGTCCCAGGTCAGGATCGTCGGGTTCCAGGTCGAGATCTCCGTCCTTGATCAGGACCGATGGCCGACCGGTCAACTGGATGACGGCTTCGAGCCCGAGGTGGTCGTTTTGATCCAGCTCGGCCTGGGTACGATCTCGCGCCAATTTGCTTAGCGCGGTCTCCGCATTGCGGAGCACCTCAGTGCGAGTCTGCTGCACTCCCATCGTAACGGGCCTCTCGTTGCGGTCTGCCTTGGCGAACGCGCGACTGAGTCGATCGATGTGTTGCTCCCGAACAGCAGGATCGCTTATGGGAGGGTCGATTGTGGATTGATCGACTGGGCCGGCATCGAGGCTGGCCATGGCGAAGCCTCGCGATTGAGGGCGCACCGACAGATCGCGAAGGTATCGCTCGGGACTGCCGCGAGGACCGAAGTCCGCTCGGTGAGGAGGCATGGGAAGAACAAGGAGAGAGTACGGGCCGGTCCCGAAGGTGTCAACTGAGATGGCGTACTCCGCGGAGGGAACACTGAATAGAAGCTTCTGTCGTTGCTGTGGTGACTAGGTTGGGGAGATATGAGGAGACTTATGTCGTGAGGATTCCGAGCCGCGGGGTGACCGCGGCCCCATCCTCTACTCTGCATTCTGATATGATGCCGCTACTCACTCTGCCTGTGCGAGGCGCCGCCGGATCAACTCCCGAGTGGCCGGACGCAGAGACGTGTCGGTGTCGAGCCGAAGCCTGCCAGCGATCCTATCCGCCAGCGCATAACCGGTGTAATTCCGGGCCAGCTCGTCGAGCGGCGTGCCGATCGACCTCGGGGGCTCGAAGTACGCGACTCCACGCCCTGCGGCGGTCGCTGCCGGGGGAGAGCCTGGTGGAACGCCGTCGTGGGTAGTTGCAGCCAGAACGAAAAGGAGAGACCAGTAGGAAGCGGCGTGGTTCATTGAAAGTTCCCGGGTTGAAGTCGTCCGGCCTGCGCCGGTCAGGCTCCCAGGAGATAGTTCTCCTTCGGCAATGCCAATTCGGGAGCAGCACCTCAAGCTTCGGCCGACACCGCTCTCGACTTGAACCCCTCCCACCGGCTAAATCGTGGGATCCACCACAACCTCGTACCGCACCGGCAGAACCTTCACGCGACCCCCCGCCGTAGTCTGCACTCGGTAGCGCACCGTACTCTCGGAACCGCCCGATGTATGCGAGCCGCGCCCCACGATCACCGGCGACCCGGGCCGGAGCTCCTGGTAGGACCCGTTAACGGCGTGAACCCAGAGGCGTGACTGGCTCTGGCCGCTCGTCCGATGCACCCGCAGGCGATAGCTGCTGTTGGCCGACAGCCGCAGGCCGACAGTGAGCCTCCTGAAATGCTCCCCGACGGCCGATTTCGACAACCGGTCCCACCGAGTGCAGGGCCGCGGTCGGTGAGCTGCGCGCGACCAGCGCTACCTGCGCCATCCCGGAGCTCAGACCGACCTGCGCCTCAGCGTTCCCCGGAATCGGGAGCGCCATCACGCTCAACACTGTCAGCCACCGTCTGATCGCTGGGAGCACTTCTAGGCACCTGTCTTCGAAAGCCTGGGCCATATTTCCGGTCCCCCTGATGGCAGACCGCGCGCCACGAACCGGATCTTACTAAACCACAAAAAAGCAAGGCGTTAGCACGACCTCCTCGGCATCACCAAAGACGGCAGACCGTCCAGGATGTAGACAGCGGACCACAGTTGCCAGCCTAAGTCGCTACTCCCGCGGACAACTTCGCCACCACGCCTCCCTGCCGAGCTCCCTCAATCGCCGGGGTCGGCGGAATCCGCCACCGTTCGGCAGCCCACCATTGCTACAACTCGGCTTTGCATGCGCTGGCCGCTTCCGGACAACGACTTACGGGTTGGCCCGGTACCTGCTCGTGCGAATTGGTGATCCGCCATTGCAGACCATTGGGTACTGACTCCCGGAGGCTGAATGACAAGCATCGCCGGCCAACGGATCATGATTGTGGACGACGATCCCGGCATCCGACGGGCCCTTCACATCCTGTTGAGCCGGGCCGGCTATCGTGTCACCCAGGCTCGAGACGGCGCTGAAGCGCTGCGCATGTGGCGGGACAGCGGCGGAGACCTGGTGATCACCGATCTTCATATGCCCGAGAAAAATGGGATCGAGATGATGGTGGAGCTGTTGTCCCATACTCCCGGCGTCCGCATCATCGCCATGTCCGGTGGCGGCCAGACGAGGCGGCTGGACCTGCTCGGCAACGCCACCATGCTCGGAGCCGTGCTGACGATCGAAAAGCCCTTCACGCTGAACGAGATGATGACCATGGTGCGAAGGGCGCTGGAATAATCAGGCGACCACCTTCACCGCCACTGCATCGGGATCCCGCGCGGTTATGCCGTTGGATGTCGTTTCGAGTGCCTTCGCTGCCTGCAGCCGCTCCCGCAATGCCCGCCGTGCGCCTTCCTCGGGAACTCGAAGCTCCCAGCCGGACAATCCCGCCACCCGATCCGAGTCCTGCGGTGCATGCTCTCCCGCCCAGGTATTGAGATTCAGGTGATGGTGATATCCGCCCGCGGACACCGCCACCAAGGATGGCACCTGCATCATCACGTCGAAGCCGATCACGTCCCGATAAAAGGCAACTGACGGCTCCAGCTCCCCGACGGTGAAATGCAGATGTCCGAGCACCGTCCCCGGCGGCAGGCCGGTCCACGGCTCCGGCTGCTCGCGCCCTGCCGCCACCACTCCGGCCACATCCATCGGATCCACCGTCATCTGCACCACGCCGTCACGCACCGGCCACATCGACCGGGGACGGTCGGCGTAGATCTCCAGACCATTTCCATCGGGATCGTCGAGATACAGCGATTCACTCACCGCATGATCGGACATACCGCGTAGCGGGTAGCTCTGCCTGGCGCAGGCCCAGGAGCGCCCGGCCCAGCGCCCGCCGGTCCGGAACCAGGAGCGCGACGTGGTACAGTCCGGTTGTGGCCGGCCGGAAAGGGCGGCGCGCGATGCCGGGCCGCTCCTCCAGCACGAGAAGGTCGCGCAGGGTGACTGTGTTTCCTTCTTCGCGGGTGACCTCCAATCCGAGCAGGTCCCGATAGAACGCCAGACTCCGGCCCAGGTCTCCCACTCGGAGTCTCGCTCGGGCGATGCGGGTATCGGCGGGAAGCAGGTTCATAGCCATAAGATCCGCCCCGGGCTCGCTGGCGCAACCCTTTTTGCCCGGCCGCCATCTAGAGAAGTGTGCGCTCGCCCGGGCAGGCGAAACGCAGCGGCCCAACCTGCGTAGGGTCATGTCGAGGCTTTACCATGCCCTTGAGCCGTCGCCACTTCTTGATGGGAACCACGGGTGCCGTGCTATCCACAGCCCGGCCCGGTGCCGCGTGGCCGGTCCAGACTCTCGCCCGCGCCAGCTTGCCTGAATGGCAGCCTAACGCTGCCCTGCTACGCCATTTACCGCGGCTGCTGGAGCTGGCTTCCGTACCAGGGCTGGCGTTGGCGGTGGTGGACGGAAAGCAGGTCTTGCGAAGAGGCTTCGGGCAGGCCATCGAAGAGCCATCGCTGCCGGTATCCGAGGAGACGGTGTTCGAGGCGGCTTCACTGGGCAAACCGGTGTTCGCCTATGCAGTGCTGCGGATGGTGGACGCGGGCGTCATCGATCTGGATCGCCCACTGTACGACTACCTCCCCATTGCCGATGCCAACAACCCGCGCATGAAGCGGCTGACGGCCCGGCACGTCCTCAGTCATACGACCGGCCTTCCCAACTGGCGACAGCAGCCGTCCCCGCTCGAGCCCACATCAGATCCCGGCAGCGGCTTCACCTACTCCGGCGAAGGCTACTTTTATCTGCAACGGGTGGTCGAGGCGCTGAGTAACCAGCCATTCGGGCGTTTCATGCGCGAGCAGATACTCGATCCCCTCGGCATGAAGCACAGCAGCTATGTCTGGCAGCCGGAGTTCGACTCTCGCATGGCGGCGGGCTACGACGGCCAGGAAAATCGGCTCGACGTCCAGGCAGCGATCGGCCGCAGGACCCAGGTGATTGCCCAGGAATGGGGCAAGCCACTGGCCGAGTGGAGATACGAGGACTCCGCCCGGGCGGTTCAACTGGTCAACCCGCAATGGCCGGTGCTTCCGCTCTACATGGTTCCCAATGCCGCGGCGTCGCTGCTGACAACGGTGAGCGACTACTCCCGGTTTCTCACCCAGATTGTGGCTCCGTCTGCCGGCGGCATCAGCCTCTCTCCGGCCAGCCGCCGTGCCATGATCAAGCCCGAAGTCCGACTCAACAGCGCACTTCAGTGGGGCCTCGGGTGGGGGATCCAAAGAGATGAGAACGGCGAGGTGCTCTGGCACTGGGGCGCCAACAACTCCTTCCGCAACTTCGTCATTGCCGACGCCACCAACGGGCGGGCCATCGTGGTCTTCACCAACAGCGAGAACGGTCCCCGGATTTACGAGCGGGTCATCGTGGCGGTGACCGGGCACGATCATCCAGCCTTCCTGTGGATTTGATCAGCGGGTAGGCGGGTAGGCGGGGCAGCAGGAACGAAGTCACCCTCCGGAGTTGTTGCTCTGGAGGGTTTGTCTTGCCTGACTGGTTTACTTTGTCGGTCCACCACGAAGGGGTTCCGTGTCTCTCGCACCTCGCTGGAAAATCGCACTCGCCTTTTTCTGCGTCTACGTCTTCTGGGGCATGACGTATCTCGCCATGCGGGTCGCGGTCGAGGATATCCCACCGTATCTGATGGCCGGCGGCCGGTTCGTCGTCGCGGGCGCGGTGCTGTACGCGTTGGCGCGGCGCCGCGGCGATCCTCCTCCGACGCGGGAGAACTGGCAAGCCGCAACGATGGTCGGCGTGTTTCTCCTGCTGGGAGGTAACGCCAGTGTCGCCTGGGCCGAGCAGAGGGTGCCCTCGGGGCTGGCCGCGCTTCTGATCGGCGTGATGCCGATCTGGATGGTGAGTCTGGAATGGCTGCGAGGTGGGTCGCGCCCCAGTCTTAATGTCGTCCTGGGTCTGCTGCTTGGAGCCGCGGGAGTGGGACTGCTGGTGCTGCCCCAGGGTGGGGGAGACGGTGTGGACCTGCTGGGTGCCGGCGTGCTGATCCTGGCGGCTGCTTCCTGGGCTTGGGGCTCGGTGATCTCGAAGTCCTCGCCGTTGCCGAAGTCACCATTCATGTCCACCAGCCTGGAGATGGTCGCCGGCGGTGCTGCCTGCCTGGTGGTGTCCGCGCTGGCCGGAGAGTTCCAGAGTTTCTCGCCGGCCGAGGTCTCCGCCCAGGCGGTCCTCGCCTGGGCTTTCCTGGTGGTGTTCGGCTCACTCGTGGCGTTCACCGCCTACATCTGGCTACTGGGCGTAACCTCCATCGCCAAGGTGGGCACCTACGCCTACGTGAATCCGATCGTCGCCGTGCTTTTGGGATGGGCGATACTGGGAGAGCCCGTGACGGTGAGAACCGTAATCGCGGCAGCCATCATCCTGTTGGGAGTGGCCATGGTCAACGTGGATTGGCGCCCCTGGGGCCGACCTGCATCGGCACGCGCCTAGCGCCCACTACCAATCCTTCTGTCCGGCCCCGCCGCCGCTCGACTGTCGCCCCTCGTGACTGGTGAGCTGCTCCCGTTCCACCGCCTCCACGAGCGCGCGCGCCTCGGCCTCACTCAGCTCCTCGGCCGACTCTCCCTCGCCCGAGCCATAACCTCCTCCGGCCATGGCGCCCACGGCAGCCTCCGGGTTTCCCTCGTAGCCGGGCACGTTCATGTTGCCCCGCCCGTAGTCCGCCGACCTGCCGCGGCCCGATGAGCCGCCCGACTCCCGGTCTTCTCCCCGGCGTCTGATCGCGAGCTCCAGATTCCATTTCGCCGATGAATCCGCGGGGTCCTGGCGCAGCGCCTCCTCGTAGGCCGCGATAGCCAGGCGCAGAGGCTCGTCCTTCTCGGTCGCCTCCTCTGCAAGGCGGACGTAGGTGTTGCCGAGGTTGTAGTGACTTCGCTGCTTGAGGTGAGGCACGATGGCCGCCTCCCGGAAGCTCCTGGCGGCGTTCTCATACTGCTTCATCCGATAGAGTACGACGCCCAGGTCGTAGTGGAGGGCGGGGTCGCCCGAGGCGTCGAATGCGTGCTGGAACGCCTGGTATGCCTGCGGAAAGTTTCCGGCCCGGTACAGCTGCTCGCCCCGCCGTGCGTCGCGAAGGCCAGGGCTGCACCCTGCCAGGGCGGCGAATATCAGCATCGCAGTCATCGCGACTCCGGGGCTCACTTCGGTCTCCGTCGGCGGGACGCGAGCAGTGGCTCCAGCCCGAGCATCAGTACCGCGAGTCCCAGCGGCCACTGGAACCGATCGGCCCGCTCGCGGCGAGGGGCGCGAAGCCAGGGTTCGCTTCTCCAGCTTCGCCAGCTCGGCCGCCAGCTTCGTCCCGATCCCTGGCCCCCACTCGCAGGTAGCCGCCGCTGGTCTCCCGAGCGACCCGGCGGAGGTCGCCATCCTCGAGGTGAGACTGTACCACCCGGCCGATGTGGTCGCGATGCCACCTCTCCGGTGCGGCCGCCGTGTCGGCCGGGATTGGTGCGCCGGCCTTCGTTCCCACGCCGACCGCAAAGACGGGGATCGCCGGCGTCCCGGAGCCGCCTGATGGCAGGCCCGGCGTCTCCTTCGACGCTTTCTCCGTCGGAGACCAGAACCGCAGTCTGAAAGCCGCGCTGGCCTTCGTGCTCGAACGTGGTTGCCGCCGCCGAAAGCGCACGGGAGAGATCGGTGCCGGGATTGGCCAGATCGTCGGTCGTGGCCGCATCGAGAAACCGGCCGAACGCCGCGTGGTCGGAGGTGAGCGGCAGCTGGAGAAACGCGCTGCCGCCGAACACCACCAGGCCAAACCGGCTCCCGGCCGATCCCGCCGACAGCTCCTTCACCAGCTGTTTTGATGCTTCGAGCCGGCTTGCGCCCACGTCGCCGGCGTTCATCGAGCGGGACAGATCCAGCAGCACCAGCACATCGCGGCCCTTCTGCGCCAGCGACGCGGGCCGCTCTCCCAGCTGGGGGCGAGCCAGCGCCAGGATCAGGAGACCGATGGCTCCACTCCAGAGCGCTACCTGTACCTCCTGCCGCCGGCGGGGGACAAGCGACGAAACAGCCGCCAGCTGCTCAGGCTGCCCGAAACTTTCCAGCCGCTGCCGTCTCCAACGCAGCTGGCGGTGCCCGGCCCACGCCGCGACCGCCAGCACCGGCAGGACCATGAAGGCCAGGCTGGGGTAAGCGAAGCTCATGGTCAGGGCACCGTGCGGAGCCAGGTCATGCTGATGCCGAGCTCCAGCGCCAACAGCAGCAGCCCGGGGATCAGGGCCAGGTGAAACAGCTCCTCGTAGTCACGGGTCTCGCGAATGGGCACCTCGCGACGCTCCAGCGGATCGATCTCCCCCATGATCCGACGCAGCGCCTCAGGATCGGTGGCTCGGAAGAACTGGCCACCAGTGCGAGAAGCGATCCGGGTGAGCACCGCCTCGTCCGACCGGGACAATCGGGCCGGAGCCCGACCCCAGCGCCAGATCAGATTGCGGTCTGCCTGCGAGGTATCCGCGGTGCTCAGCCCGATGGCATGAATGCGGATGCCCAGCGACCGGGCGGCCTCGGCCGCGGCGAACGGGGTGGGCTTACCGGTATTGTTGGCCCCGTCGGTGATCAGCACGATGACGCTGGCTTTGGCCGGCAGATCCTTGAGCTGGTTCAGGCTCATCGCCAACGCGGTGCCGATGGCGGTGCCGTCGGGGAGCATGCCGATATCGACCCGGGAGATGGTCTGTCCCAGGAGGTCGGTATCAGGCGTCAGCGGGGCCTGCAGAAATGTCCGGCCGGCAAACGTCACGAGGCCGATGAGGTCGCCGGTGCGTCGCTGCACGAACTCGTCGAGCACTCGGCGGGCCACCTCCAGCCGGTTGCCGGGCTGAAAGTCACCTGCCTTCATGCTGCTGGAGATGTCGAGTGCGACCATGATGTTCCGCGAGCGCAGCCTGATCTCCCGGACGTCGTGCGGCACCTGGGGGCGGGCCCAGGCGACGATCAAGAGTACGAGACCGCTGGCGCGCAGGATCGCAGGCAGCCGCCGCCAGCGGGTCCGAGGGCTCGACGGCTCGCCGGCAAGGAGCGCGAGAGCGGGGAACCCGACGTATGTGGAGGGAGCCTGGCGCCGACGGAGCCACGTCCAGAGGGCGTAGCCCAGCGGCAGCAGCAGGAACAGAAGTAGGAGCGGATCAGCGAAGCGCACCGGCGTCCTCCTCCACCGCGCCGACCCGGTGCCAGTCGGTCAGCAGGGCACGAGCCCGTTCGAGAAAATTGCCCGCGGCTGATTCAGTGGGCCGGGCCTCCGCGAACTTGACCAGGTCGGCCTCGTGGAAGACCTCCCGGCAGCGCTCCCGAAGGCCGCCGCGGCCGAGGTGAGGGGGCATGGCCCAGAGCAGCTCCGAGGTGGTCCGCTCCAGCGCGCCGACGTCGTGTGCGTCCTCGAGGTAGCGGCGGAGCACCTGGGCGACGGCTTCATAATGCCGGGCAACCTCGCCCTGCGCCGGCCAGCGCTCAGCCTCGATCTGATGCAGCTGCTCCAGGGCGACCTGGTAGGCGCTGCGAGCGGGGGGCGGCTCGGGTGCGGGTGCCGCCTCCGGCACCGCGGCGTCCGGCAGCCGGCGCCGGCGTCTAAGGTAGACAGCAGCCGCAGCCGCGAGGGCCAGCGCCATCCCGGCCCAGGGCCACACCGAGCGCGGGCGCGGCTCGATCTCCCGGATGTCCTTCAGTGACGGATTGCCGGCAGCCGGGAGTACCGGTTGGATGTCGACGAACGCGGAGTCGCTGGGGAGTGTGGCGTGGCTGATTCCCTCGACGGGCCGCATGAATGTCACCCCGAAGACCGGCACCGGTCGCTTGCCCGGCCGATAGAACGCCAGGCTGCGCGCTGCCATGGTACAGCCGCGGCTCGGACCGTCGCAGTGTCGCGATGGAGAGGATCCGGACGCCGGGTGGAAGGTCGCCGGCGATGTCGGGGACGGAGTCCAACAGCTGGTCTCGCTCGTGCAGGCGAATCCGAAACGAGACGGTAACCGTGTCGCCCACGGTTGCCGCGGCGGAGTCGGCGGTCACGGCGAACGACTGACCGGCGAGCTGGGCGGAGAGATCCTTCGCGGCGCTGACTGAGCGCAGCTGTCATCCTGAGAACTGAGCGCAGCTAAGGCATCCTGAGGTCGACTTGCTGAGCGAGCCGAATGACATCGTCGCTCAGGATCATCGCTCATCGCCACTGCATCCGCTCACGGCGGCGGAAAAAGGCCAGCAGCGGCTCGGCGTAGGGCTGGTCGGTCTCCAGTCGCACCAGATCGGCGCCCCGCTCCCGGACGGTGCGCTCCAGCTGCCGGTCGAATGCGACCATCCGATGGCGGAACCGATCTCGGAGCGCGGCTGTCTCCGGTATCGACGTAGCCCCAGGCACCACTCTCCGGATCATGGAGCGCCATCAGTCCGGCATCAGGCAGCTCACGTTCGCGGGGGTCGACCAGCTGGATTCCGACCACGTCGTGCTTCCGGGCCAGTCGGCTGAGTGCCGCCTCGTAGCCGCTGGTCAGGAAATCCGAGACGATGAAAAGCACCGAGCGCCTTCGGAGGACCGCCTCGAGGTGCTCGAGTGCCGCGGCCAGATCGGTCCCGGTGCCGGCCGGCTCGAAGGAGAGGAGCTCGCTGAGGATGCGGAGGACGTGCCGGCGCCCTTTGCGGGCGGGGATTACCTGCTCGATGCGATCGGTAAAGAAGAGAGTGCCGACCCGATCGTTGTTCCGCGCGGCCGCCAGCGCGAGGACGGCGCAGACCTCGGTGGCCAGCTCTCCCTTGGTCCGGAGACGGCTGCCGAATCGCTTCGAGGCGCTGAAGTCCACCACGAAGCCGACGGTGAGCTCCCGCTCTTCCAGGTAGCGCTTGACATACGCGGACCCCAGGCGCGCCGTGACGTTCCAGTCGATACTGCGGACATCGTCTCCGGGCTGATATTCGCGCACCTCGGCGAACTCGACTCCCCGGCCACGAAAGGCGCTGGAGTACTCTCCGGCCACGATGTCCCGCACCAGATGCCGGGTAGTGATCTCGATGCGCCGCACCTCCCGCATGACCTCCTCGGGGGTCATGGAACCGGAACGGTCTCGAAGATCCTGGCCAGCAGTGCATCGGGGCCGATGCCCTCGGCGTCGGCGCGATAGGTCAGCAGGAGGCGATGACGCAGCAGGTCGAGGCCGAGCGCCTTGATGTCCTCGGGCATGACGTAGGCGCGGCCCTGAAGAAAGGCGTGCGCCTTGGCGGCACGGATCAGATAGATGGCGGCTCGGGGTGACGCGCCGTACTCGATCAGCGGCGTCAGCTCCTTCAGGCCGGCTTCCGCCGGCCGGCGCGTCGCCTGGATGACATCGAGCACGTACTCCTTGATCCGTCCATCGACGTACACCTCCTCGACCAGCCGTCGCGCTCCGACGACACGCTCCGGGATCGAGTACCTGCCGCGCCGACGGCGCCGGGCCGGCCGTCATCCGGTCGAGAACCTCGCGCTCGTCGTGCCGCTCGGGGTAGGTCACGATGAGCTTGAACATGAAGCGGTCCACCTGGGCCTCGGGCAGCGGGTAGGTGCCCTCATGCTCGATCGGGTTCTGGGTGGCAAGCACCAGAAACAGCTCGGGCAAGGGAAAGGTCTGGCCGCCGATCGTGACCTGCTTTTCCTGCATCGCCTCCAGCAGCGCGCTCTGCACCTTTGCCGGGGCGCGGTTGATCTCGTCCGCCAGCAGGATGTGGGTGAAGATGGGCCCCTTCTGCACCGTGAAATCGCCGCTGCGCTGATTGTAGATCATGGTGCCGATCAGGTCGGACGGCAGCAGGTCGGGTGTGAACTGGATCCGGTGAAAGCCGCCGGAGATGGTCGCCGCCAGGGTACGAACCGCGAGTGTCTTGGCCAGACCCGGGACTCCCTCGAGCAGCACGTGGCCATCGGCCAGCAACCCGATGAGCAACCGCTCCAGCATGGCGTGCTGCCCGACGATCACCTTGCCCAGCTCCCCGGTTACTTCGGCGAAGAGGCTGCTCTCTTCGAGGAACCGGGGATCGGGGGTGGCAGCAGGGTGAACGCGTGTGTCGGGCGCGCTCATCCGGTCGCCCCGGCGGCGCTCGGCTCACCGGCCGGCGATCCGGATGCTGGCGCGGCTCGGCGACCTTGCGCCGGGCGAGCCGCTTCTGCCAGGCATCGAGGTAGGTGTAGACCACCGGCGTGATGTAGAGGGTGATGATCTGGGAAAAGAGGAGCCCGCCCACCACCGCCACGCCCAGTGGACGCCTCGACTCCGCACCGGCACCGTGTCCCAGCGCGATCGGCAGGGTGCCGACCAGCGCCGCCATGGTCGTCATCATGATGGGCCGGAACCGGACCCTGGCAGCCTCGAGGATCGCCTCCCGCGCGGTGGTGCCTTCGCGCCGCTCGGCCTCGATGGCAAAGTCGATCATCATGATGGCGTTCTTCTTGACGATACCGACCAGCATGATGACGCCGACGAAGGCGTAGATGCTGAGGTCGAGCTGCAGGACCATCAGCGCCAGCAGCGCGCCGAATCCGGCGAAGGGAAGCCCGGAGAGAATGGTGAGCGGGTGGACGAAGCTCTCGTACAGGATGCCCAGCACCAGGTAGATCACCAGGATGGCCAGAACCAGGAGCACCAGCAGCCCCTGCTGCGCCGCCTGGAATGCCTGGGCGGTGCCGGCAAAGCTGGTGCTGATGGTCGAGGGCAGGACCTCGCGGGCGGCGGCCTCCACCCGGTCCACCGCGGTGCCGATGGAGGTTCCCGGTGCCAGGTTGAACGACAGCGTCACCGAGGGGAGCTGGCCCGAGTGGTTCACGGTGAGCGGCCCGGTCGACGGCGTGACCTTCGCCAGACTGCCGAGCGGAACCGAGACTCCCTCGCGGCCGCTGAGGTGAAGCAGGTTCATGGCCGAGAGGTCGCGCTGATACTGCGGCAGCAGCTCCATGACCACCCAGTACTGGTCGTTGGGCGTGTAGATGGTGCTGACCTGCCGGGCGCCGTACGCGTTGTACAGCGCGCTTTCGATCTGGTTCACGTCGATGCCGAGCGCCGCCGCCCGGTCGCGGTCGATGGCGACCTGGACCTGCGGATTCTTGATCTGGAGATCGCTGGTGACGTCGGTCAGTCCCGGGACCTCGTGCAGCCGCCGCTCCAGTGCGGCGGCACCCTGATAGAGCGCTTCGATGTCGGAGCTCTGCAGGGTGAACTGGTATTCGCTCTTGGACGAGCGGCCGCCGATGTTGATCACCGGCGGATTGTTGATGAATACCCGCATGCCGGGAACGGCGCCGAGCTTCCGGGTAAGCGAGCGGGCCACTTCGTCCGCGGTCATGTCCCGCTCGTCCGGGTCCTTCAGGTTGATGATCAGGCGCCCCTGATTGACCGTGCTGACCCTCCCGCCGCCGCCCACCGCCGACATGAAGCCGTTGACGTTGGGATCCTCCTGCACGATGGCGGCGGCCGCCTGCTGGTGCTTGACCATCGCGTCGTAGCTGGTGCCCTCGGCCGTCTCCGTTGTGGCCACGAGACGGCTCTGGTCCTCACTGGGGATGAATCCCTTGGGCACCATGCGGGCGAGCACGACCGTGCCCACCAGAATCAGGGCGCTGAACGCCATCGCCAGTGCCCGCCGGTCCATCACCCAGTGCAGCGACCGCTCGTACCAGCTCAGCGATTTCTCCCAGCCGCGCTCGATGGTGGTATAGAAGCGGCCATGCTGCTCGTCGGGCTGATGCGGCTTGAGCCACCGGCTGCACAGCATCGGCGTGAGGGTCAGCGAGACGAACCCGGACACCAGGATCGCCACGCCGATGGTGACGGCGAAGGTCTGAAACAGCCGGCCGATCAGGCCACCGAGGAACAGCACCGGGATGAACACCGCCACCAGCGACAGGGTCATCGAGATCACGGTAAAGGTGATCTCGCGGCTTCCGTTGATCGCCGCCTGCAGCACCGACTCTCCCTTCTCGATGTGGCGGACGATGTTTTCCAGCACCACGATGGCGTCGTCCACCACGAAGCCCACCGCCAGGGTCAGCGCCATGAGGGAGAGATTGTCCAGGCTGTAGCCGAGCAGGTGCATCACCGCGAAGGTCCCGACCAGCGACAGCGGCAGCGACAGCGCCGGAATCATCGTGGCGCGCAGGTTCCGCAGGAACAGGAAGATCACCATCACGACCAGGCAGAGCGCCAGGAAGAGGGTGAACTTCACGTCGTTGACCGACGCCCTGACGGTGCGCGACCGATCGTTGAGCGTGGCGACGTCGATCGACGCCGGGATCTGGGGCCGGAGCCGTTCGACTTCGGCCTTGACCCGCTCCGCCACCGCCACGGTGTTGGTGCCGGGTTGGCGCTGGATGGCCAGTACGACGGCGCGCTGGCCGTTGTACCAGCTGGCCCGCTTGGTGTCCTGCACGCTGTCCACCACCCGCCCCAGGTCTCGGAGCCGCACCGGCGCCCCGTCGCGATAGGCCACGACCAAGGCACCGAAGCCGCCGGCATTCGATGAGCTGGCCCTGGCTTTCCACCGAGTAGGCCTTGTCGGTTCCCCAGAGAATGCCGGTCGGAAGGTTCACGTTTCCGGCTTCGACGGCGCGACCCACCTCGTCGATACCGATGGCCCGGGACGCGAGCTGCTGCGGGTCGAGCTGGATCCGGACCGCATACTTCATCGACCCGTAGACCTGCACCTGCGCCACTCCCTCGATGGTGGAGAGCCGCTGGGCCAGGAAGCTCTCGGCGTACTCGTTGAGCTGGGGCAGGGGAAGCGTCGTGGTGGACAAGGCGTAGTACAGGATGGGCTGCGCCGAAGGATCCACTTTCTGGAAGCTCGGCGGCAGCATCTCCTGAGGCAGCTGCCGCTGCGCCTGGGAGATGGCCGCCTGCACGTCCTGGGCGGCGGCGTCGATGTTCCGGCTCAGCACAAACTGGAGCGAGATCGACGTGCCGCCCTGGGTGCTGGTCGACGTCATCGTCTCGATGCCGGGAATAGTCGAGAACTGCTTTTCCAGCGGAGTCGCGACGGCCGACGCCATGGTTTCCGGACTGGCCCCCGGCAGGCTGGCGCTCACCGAGATCGAGGGGTAATCCACCGCCGGCAGGTCGCTCACCGGCAGCTGCCGGTAGGCAACCAGCCCGAAGATCAGGATCCCCATCATGACCAGGGTGGTCATGACCGGGCGTCGGATGAAGAGCTCGGTATTCATAGTGCCCCCAGCCGGCGCGCGGTGTCCGCGGCGGCTTTGATCTGGACCTTGGAGCCCTGGCGCAGCCGCAGCTGCCCGTCGACCACAACCCGGTCTCCCGGCTGCACGTCTCCGGTGACGATGGCGAAGTCCCCCGCGGTCCGGTTGACGGTCACGGCCTTGGTGGACGCGGAGCTGTCCGGCTGAATCACGAAGACGAAACTTCCCTGCTGTCCGGCGACCACCGCGGCAGCGGGAATGACCAGCGCATCGGGCTCGACGTAGAGCTCCAGCCGGACGTTGACGAACCCGCCGGGCCAGAGCGACCCATCGTCGTTGGGAAAGCGGCCCTTGAGCAGAATGGTTCCGGTGGAGGTATCGACCGCGTTGTCCACGAAGCTCAGGGTGCCCTCGCTCGGATCGCCTCCTCCCGACGGCTCCGCCCGCACCACCAGCTTCTTTCCGAGATGAGCCTGGATCAGCGGCAGATTGGTGGCCGGCACCGCGAAGCGGACCTGGATCGGCCGCAGCTGGTTGATCTTGACCAGTGGCTCGGTCGCGTTGGCCCGGACCAGGTTCCCTTCCCGGATCAGCAGACTTCCGGTGCGTCCGGAAATCGGCGCCCGGATGGTGGCGTATTGAAGGTTGAGCCGGGCCTGGTCCACCGCAGCCTGGCTGCCGGCCAGGGTGGCCTTGCTTGCCGCCGCCGCGGTCCGGATCTGCTCGTACTGCTGGGAGGTGACGTACTCCTTCTCCACCAGCGACTCGTACCGCTTCGCCTCCTCGGCGGCGTTGGCTGCCTGGGCCCGGTCACGCTCGAGCACGGCCGCAGCCTGCTCCAGCGCTGACTGATAGGGGCGAGGGTCGAGCTGAAAGAGGACCTGGCCCTGCTTCACCTCGTCTCCCTCCCTGAATGCCACCCGCTGGAGCGGACCACTCACCTGCGCCTGTACCGCGACGGTTTGAATCGGCTCCACCGTCCCGGTGGCAGGAAGCTCGAACGGCACGGTGCGCCGCTCGGCGACGGCAACCGTTACCGGCACCGGCGGAGTGGAGGCGCCTTCTGCTCCGCGCAGGCGGCCAGCAGCACCAGGCTCAACAGCGGTCGCACGAAATTCCTCATGGGGGAGGCGTCCTGGATCCAGAATCCGGTGCAAGGCGCAACGAGCTGCCGCCGCGAGCGTCGAGAAAGCCGGTATCATGCGCCAGCTGGGCCAGCGACGTGTTCCACTCCAGCCGCGCCAGCACCTGCTGGGCCCGGGCGTCGGCGAGCGCGGTCTGGGCGGCCAGCAGGTCCAGAACCGTGCCTACCCCGGCGCGATAGCGGCCCAGCGCCACCTCGTTCGACTGGCGCGCGCTGGCGATCAGATCCTCAGTGGTGCGGACCCGCCGGGCCGCGGTCTGCAGGGCGTGATAGGATCTGAACACTTCGAAGCCGACCTGCTGCCGCAATGCGGTGGCCCGGGCGGCTGCCGCATCCGCCTGGGCGACGGCCCGTCTCTGATTATAGAGACGGCTGAAGCCCGCGAACAGCGGGATCCTCAGGCTGAGTGTCACCGCGTAGCTGTCGTCGCCCTGGGGGAGGTTCGTGGTGTAGGTCTGGGCTCCGGTTCCGTTCAGCACCAGCGAAGGCAGCCGGCTGGCCCGCGCGACCGAGATCTGATCTCTGGAAGCCTCGAACTCCGCCTGCGCCGCCGCCAGATCGGGCCGGGCCTGGACTGCGCGAGCTATCAAGGTGTCCACGCTGTCGGCGAGAACCGCCACCGGCACCTGGCCCGCCGCCGAATCAACCTCGTACGGCAGATTCGCGGGCAGCCCCAGCGACAACGCCAATGCGCCGCGAGAGGTCTGCAGCTCCCCTTCGGTGGTCTGGGCCGCGAGCTCTGCCTGTGATGCTGCGGTCCGCGCCTGGAGTACGTCGGCGATGGTGGCGACCCCCACCCGGTTCCGCTCTTCGGCGGCGGCAAGGCTGGCCCGTGCCTCCCGTTCGGTGATGCGCTGCGCCTGCAGCAACGCCCGGTTGGCCACGTACAGGAAGTAGGCTGACTGGATCTCGAGCACTACCCCCTGCAGGGTGGCATTGTGGGTGAAGTTCGCCGCAACCAGCGCGTTTCGGGCCGCTCCGACGTTCCCTGACCGGCCTCCGAAATCGAACAGCAGATAGGAGAGGTTGAGGCCAGGATCCAGTACCGATTGGCTCACGGCGCTCCGGCCCTGCGAGGCGATGGTCTTGAGCCGGGTAGCGGCCACCTCGCCATCTATGGTCGGGAAATAGGCGCCCCGCTCGGAACCATACGCCGCCGCGGCCGCCCGGGCGTTGGCCCATGACAGCCGGGTGGCGGGATTGTTCCGGAGACCCAGGTCCACCACCTCAGCCAGCGTAAGCCGACGGATCCGCTGCTCCAGGTCGGCGGGTACCGGTGGCGGCGGCTGGGCCTCTCGATCGGCGCGTTCCGGTGGCGGCGGCGTCCAGGCGGCGTTGGGCGAAGGCGGGACCCCGGCCACCCCGCCGATGGAGGGCGTCCCGCAGGCGAGACAGCAAACCAGCGCCCACCGAAGCAGTGCCGGAGAATTTCTCACCGCGGTGCCCCAGCCAGAGCGGCACCGCCCTTTCGAGTTGTCCGCCAGCGCGCCAACGCCTCGCGGATGGCCTCGGTCAGAAAAGCGTAGGCCGAGTCGTACTCCTCGAGTCGCTCCAGTACCTTGCGGCTTCGGATCGGTAGTGCGGTGCGGGCATCGCCGATGGCCTCGTGAAAGCGCTCCCAGCGTTGCAGGCGTTGCGCCATGGTGTGACTGAAGAGATCGGGAGGGACCCGGTAGTAATCGCGCCGGTCGGAGGGACGGCTGTTCCGCTCCAGCACCCCATGCTGCTCCAGCAGCCGGGCATTGGTGCTCACGCTGGACTTGCTCACCCGCAGCGCGGAGGCCAGCTCGTCCAGCGAACGGCAATCCTCGCTCACCAGCAACAACCCGAATATCCGGCCGGCGATGCGTGGGAGACCATCAGATTCCAGAGCCAGACCCATCCGGTCGATGAAATCGGCGGTTTTCGTATCCATAGGTGAACCTCGTCCGCATAGACGCACGAGCGGACTTGAAGTTAACTCCGTTCAGTACTCACCGAACGTTGGGGCTGTAAAGCAGTCGAGCGCGCAACGGGAACGCTGCGCGCTCGAGGCTCACGTCCAGGGGTGACCTACTCGCCGAGTCGGATCCGCTCGATTCGGTTGGCCTTGGCCCGGGTGTTATAGAGCTTCAAGGTGACGATGTCGCCTGCCTTGTAGCCCTTGAGCGCCTGGCGCAGGTCACCAGCCGCCTTGACGGACTTGCCTTCCACCGACAGGAGGATATCGGGGCCACCGGTATTCGGATCCGCAACTTCGCCCTGGGCCGGTCCTCCCGGTGTCACGCCGGTGACGATCAGCCCCCGCTGCTCGGGTGCGAGGTCCAGCTCCAGGGCAGCGGCCTGATCCACCGGCTGGACCGTCAGGCCCAGGAGGTCGATGTCGGCGTCCTCGTCCTCATCCGAATCGGCGCGGGCCGCTCCCGCCTGAGGTCGGTCCGCCACCTCACGAGAGGCGGGGAGGCTCTGGAGCCGCACCTCGTACGTCTTGTGCACTCCGCCCTTCCGGGCCACCTCGACCTTGACCTTGTCTCCCGGCTTGCGGAAGGCGATCTGCTGCTGGAGCTGGGCGACGTACTCGACCGGCTTGCCATCGATGGCAACGATGATGTCCCCGGATTCCAGGCCCGCTTTCCTGGCCGGCGAATCCTCACCGAAGTCCTGCACCAGCACGCCCCGGATGTCGGGAAGACCGACATACTCGGCATCGTTCGCCGTAGGCGTTCTGAACGCTGACACCCATCGCCACCCGATTGACCCGGCCGCCCGCGATGATCTGGTCCATCACCTGCCGGGCAAGATCGATCGGGATGGCGAAGCCGTATCCGGAGTAGAAGCCGGTCTGGCTCGCGATGGCGGAATTCACGCCGATGACCTCACCTCGGATGCTGACGAGCGGACCACCGGAATTGCCGGGATTGATGGCTGCGTCGGTCTGGATGAAGTCCTGAATGCTGCGGTCGCTCTGACCCGGCAAGGCGAGGCTGCGGCCCTTGGCGCTGATGATTCCGGACGTCACCGTAAACGTGAGATTGTCGCCCAGCGGATTGCCCACGGCGAGCACCCATTCGCCCACCCGTGAAGCTGCGCTCTTGCCCAACGCGGCGGGCACCAGGTTCTTGGCTTCGATCTTCAGCACCGCCAGGTCGGTATTCGGGTCGGTGCCAACGATCTTGGCCTTGAACTCACGGCGGTCGAGCAGCCGGACCGTGACCTGGTCCGAACCGTCCACGACGTGGTTGTTGGTGAGGATGTAGCCATCAGCCGAGACGATGAAGCCTGACCCGGAGCCTTCCTGGAAACGGGGTGGCTGCTGCATCGGCGGCATGTTACGGAAAAACTCCTCGAATCCCGGGGGCACCTGCATCCGGGGACGGCTTTGCGGTCCGTTCTGCCGCGCTGTATCGGGCTTGCGGCCTGACCTGATGTAGACGACGCTCGGCTTGATGTGCTCGGCCACCGAAGCGAATGCCTCGCTGAGATCGTAGAGTCCGGCCGAGCCGGCGGGCAAGTTTCTGGCAGCGGCCGGAGTCCCGGGGGTCGCCTGCTGCTGAGCCGACGACTGATAGGGTAGTTGGAAAAGGCCCGCTGTTAGCAGGCCCATGGCGAACGCTAGCGCGACGCCGCTGGATTTCGGTCGACGCAGCCATCCTGCTGGCATATTGGTTCCCTCGTTGAGCATACGGTGGTTCGGGGCCGAAGTGCCCTGATCGAGTAAGGAAATGTCCCAGAGGTGTATTCCGTCGCGCCGGCTCAGCCCCGAGCTCTCCCTGCCCAATGAAACGGGGCAGGGGCCGACGCCGTACGGGGTGACAAGCTGTGGCAGTGCCATTCAGATTCCACTCCTGACCCATCACACATGGACTCCCCATGAAATTCTTGCACTTGGTGCTTCTCGCCCTTCCGCTTCTCCCGGTCTCCGTCCTGCGGGCCCAATCCTCCGCCGATTCGGCCGGCATACGGGCCGCGGCCCTGGACTATGCCGAAGGATGGTATGAGGGGAATGGCGACCGAATGGCGCGCGCACTGCATCCGGAGCTCGTGAAGCGAATCGTGGTGCGAGACACGACGACGGGCAGGACGATGGTGCAGGGTATGGGCGCCTCAGTGCTGGTAAACAGCACCCGGCACGGGTATGGAAAGGAAACCCCCAAGGACCGCCAGCAGAAAGACGTCACGATTCTGGACATCTTCGGCAATGCCGCATGCGCCAAGGCAGTCATGGCCGACTGGATCGACTATATGCAGCTGGCCAAAGTCGACGGACGCTGGGTTATCGTCAACGTACTCTGGGAGCGCAAGCCAAAAACCGGGCAGCATTGACCCCCTCGCGGCAGCCGAGCCTTGCATCGACTCCCCCGGTGCGGGCATCATCCCGCCGATAGACAATGACTCCCTGAGCGTCGGAGCAGCTGATGTATTGGATCCCAACCGGCCAGAGGCCTCTGGCTGGACTCATCTCTCCTTGTGGCCGCAGTGGGCTGCGGTGGCGGCCGGACGCCAGCGCCGGTTACTGCCGGCGGGCCCCGCGGGACCCCCACGGCATCCGCCATCGAGCTTCCGGCCGATGTGGCCTTTGAGCGGGCGGTGAGCCGCGGCACGCGAACCATGCGCGGTGCACCGGGACCCAAGTACTGGCAGCAGTGGACCGACTACCAGCTGCAGGCGGAGCTGAATCCGATCTCCAAACGGCTCACCGGGCAGGGGAGTCTTACGTACCACAACCGCTCGCCCGACGCGCTCGAAGAGGTGTACGTCCAGCTGCTGCACAATCTTTTTGCCCCGGGCGCGCGTCATAACACCGACGTACCCTGGTCGGTTGAAGGAGTCGGGTTGAGCCGGGTGGCCGCGCAGGGCCAGGCGCTCAAGCCGGTGAAGAATGGTGGCGTCGGCTACGAGGTAGATGGCACCGTCATGCGGATTCGGTTGCCCCGTCCCATCCCTGCAGGCGGCTCAGCCACCTTGGAGTTCAGCTGGAAGCTCCGAATTCCGCCCGACGGCGCCCCCCGGGGGGGACAGGACGGAGAGACGTACTTCATCAGCTACTGGTACCCCCAGATGGCGGTGTACGACGACGTCAATGGATGGCAGATCGACCAGTATCTGGGAAATGCCGAGTTCTACATGGGGTACGGCAACTACGATGTTGCGCTGACGCTGCCGGAGGGATGGCTGGTCACCTCGACCGGCGCCCTGACGAACCCGGAAGAAGTGCTCTCCGCACAGACCCGCGCCCGGCTGGACTCGGCGGCCCACTCGACCGGCATCGTCCGCGTCGTGGGCGAGGCCGACCGAAAGGCCGGCACCTCCACCGCGCAGGGAACCGGGGGCAAGCTCACCTGGCGGTTCCGGGCCGACAGCGTTCGGGACGTCTCCTGGGGCGCTTCTTCCAAGTTTCTGTGGGACGCGACCAATGCCGCGGTAGGAGACGCCAACGGCGACGGGCGGCCGGACACTGCCGCGGTTCACGCGTTCTATCGCCCGGAGCTGCGGGCCAGCCACTGGGATCAAAGCGCCCGCTACAGCCGCCACTCGGTCGAGTTCTTCTCCCGCTACCTCCTGCCCTATCCCTACCCGCACATGACGGCGGTGGACGGCCCTACCTCGTGCGGCGGCATGGAGTATCCGATGATGACCTGCATCGGGGGCCAGTGGGATACGCTGGGGCTGTACGAGGTGACCACCCACGAGATCGGTCACATGTGGTTCCCCATGCTGGTCGGCTCCGACGAGAAGCGCTACGCCTGGATGGACGAGGGACTCACGCAGTTCGATCAGTCGCAGGCCATGGCCGATTTCTTCAAGGGCTTCGATGACGAGGAGCGCAACCGGGGGAACTATCTCGGCTTCGCTGAGGGCGGCGGCGAGGTCGAGCTCATTCATCATGGCGACCGCTACCCGACATACGGCGCCTACGGCGTGGCCAGCTACTACAAGCCGGCCACCGTGCTGGTGGCCCTGCGAGGGGTGCTCGGAGCAGAGACGTTCAACAAGGCCTATCCGGGAATACGCCCGCCGCTGGCTCTACAAGCATCCCGCTCCGCACGACCTGTTCAACACCTTCGAGGATGTTGCCGGCCAGGACCTGTCGTGGTTCTGGCGGAGCTGGCTCTTCGAGACCTGGAAGCTGGACCAGGCCATCGACACCGTCGGCCCGGCGGGCGACTCGCTGGAAGTGGTCATCGAAAACCGGGAACGGGCTCTCATGCCGGTTCACCTGGCGGTCACCCGAACCGGGGGACGGGTGGACACGTTGACCATTCCCGCGAGTGTCTGGTTCACGGGGAACGGCGCTGGCCCATTCGGGTCGCGCGGGAGCCTGCGGTCAAGAGCATCGAGATCGATCCCAGGAGGGATTTTCCCGATATCGATCGCAGCAATCAGATCTGGCCCCGGTAGGGGCCAGTCGCCAGTCGCCAGTCGCCAGTCTGCTCAGTCCAGTCGCAGTGCTGACCAATGTGCCTGCCAACCGGCACGGCGACTGGCCCGACTGGCGACTGGCAACTGGCGACTGGTACCTTAAACACATGCATCGGGTCCTGATTGTCGCCAATCGCCTGCCGGTCACGGTCAAGGCCACCGAGGGCGGAGTGGAAGTCCAGCGGAGCGCCGGCGGACTGGCCACCGGGCTGCTGCGCCCGCACGAGCAGTCGGGCGGGCTCTGGATCGGGTGGTCCGGGGCACCGGAGGAGCTGACCGCCGCGCAACAGTCACAGCTGCAGGAACAGCTCACCGCGATGCGACTGGTGGCGGTGCCGCTGACCGCGGACCAGGTCACCCGCTACTACGAGGGGTTCTCCAACGGGGTCCTCTGGCCTCTGTTCCACTACCTCCTGGATCAGGTGCCGCTCCACGTCAGAGACTGGGACGCGTACGTAGAGGTGAACGAACGGTTCGCCGACATCGTGGCAGAGCACTACCAGCCCGGCGACCTGATCTGGGTGCACGACTACCAGCTGCTGCTCCTGCCGGATCTCCTACGGCAGCGGCTGCCTGACGCCCGCATCGGCTTCTTCCTTCATATTCCCTTTCCGTCAGAAGAGCTCTTTCGCACCCTCCCGGAGCGAGACCGTTTGCTGCGGGGGCTGCTGGGCGCCGATCTGGTCGGATTCCACACCCCAGCCTATCTGCGGCACTTCGCTGCGTCGCTGACCCAGCTCGGACTCACCGTTGAAATCGACAAGGTCCAACTCACCGACCGCGAGGTACGCATGGGCGTGTTCCCCATGGGTATCGACGCCGCCGCGTTTACCGCCCTGGCCGAAGACCCGGCGGTTCAGGCCGAAGCCAAGGCCCTCCGCGGCGATCAGAGTGTGCGGCTGCTGGTCGGGGTAGATCGGCTGGACTACACCAAGGGGATCCCCCGCCGGCTGTTGTCCTATGAAAAGATGCTTCAGACTCACCCCGAGCTCCGGGAGCGCGTCCGACTGGTGCAGGTGGCCGTCCCCTCGCGCACCGGGGTCGAGGCCTACCAGGAATTCCGGGCTCTGGTGGATGGACTGGTAGGCCGGATCAATGGCGACTTCGGGACCCCGCGCTGGGTGCCGGTGCACTACATCTACCGGTCGCTGTCGGAGGCGGAGCTGGTCGCCCTGTACCGGGCAGCGGACGTCATGCTGGTGACTCCGCTGCGAGACGGAATGAACCTGGTGGCCAAGGAGTTTGTCGCCTCGAGGACGGACGGAGACGGCGTGCTGGTGCTGAGCGAGTTTGCCGGAGCCTCCTGGGAGCTACCGGAGGCGATCCAGGTGAATCCGTACGACGTGGATGGCATGGCGGAGAGCGCCTATCGGGCGCTGATGATGGACCCGGAGGAGCGGCGCGCCAGATTGGCTCCGCTGCGATTGAGAGTGGAGACCTACGACGTGCACCGCTGGGCCGCGACGTTCCTGGAGCAGCTCGAGACGATCACCCGGCGACTCCCTTTGACGGCCGCCGCACCAGGTGGAGCCTCCGCCGCACGCCAGGCGCTGCACACCCGACTCCGGGAGTCAGAGGACCTGCTGCTCCTTCTGGACTACGACGGCACGCTGGTTCCCTACACGCCCACACCGGAATTGGCGAGACCCGATGCCGCGCTGCGCGAGCTGCTGGAGGAGCTGGCTCGCCGCCCCCGCACCGAGCTCCACGTGGTCAGTGGCCGGGGCCGCGAGCCGCTGGAGCAATGGCTCGGCGATCTCCCGATCGCGCTTCACGCGGAGCACGGCTTCTGGTCTCGGCCGCTCGGCGGACAGACGTGGGTGCCCGCCGCCGAGATCACCGGGGAGTGGCGGAAGCCGGCGCTCGCAATCCTGCGGGACATCACTGCGCGCACACCGGGTTCGCTGGTCGAGGTCAAGTCCGTGGCGCTGGCCTGGCACTACCGCATGGCCGATCAGGAATCGGGCGCGCGCCGGGCCAACGAGCTCCGGCTTCACCTCTCGCAGCTCCTGAGCAATCAGCCGGTAGAGATTCTGGCCGGCCACAAGGTCATCGAGATCCGGCCCTATGGGGTCAACAAGGGGCGCATCCTCCCGCCGCTCTCGCCCGAACGACTGGCGGCGACCACGGTGCTGGCCATCGGCGATGACCGGACCGACGAGGATCTGTTCGCCGCGGTTCCAGCCGACGCGATCACCGTCCGGGTGGGTCCCGGTCCCACCCGGGCCCGCTTCCGCCTGGAGAGCGTTGCAGCGGTCAGATCTCTGCTCCGCTCGCTGGTGGAGGCCGAGGTTCCCCGATAGCCAGCCGCCATCCCCCCGGACTGCGAGCGCTCTTCGTCACGGAGGTCTGGGAGCGCCTGGCGTACTACGGAACCCGGGGCCTCCTCGTTCTCTATCTCATAGACACAACCAGCGGCGGATTGGGATGGACCCAGGAAGGGGCCAGCCGGTTGTACGGCTGGTTCACTGGCCTGGCCTATCTCACGCCGGTGCTGGGGGGCTGGCTGGCAGACCGATACCTGGGGACCCATCGGTCTCTCGTCATGGGCGGAGCGCTGCTGACGGTGGGGTACTTCACCCTGGCACTGGGCCATACCCTCTCGCTGTACCTGGGGCTGGGACTGGTCATCCTCGGCACCGGACTCTTCAAGCCCAACGGCTACACCCTGGTGGGGCAGCTTTATGAGCCTGGTGATCCTCGCCGGGACTCGGGTTTCACCTTCTACTACATGGCGATCAACGTAGGCGCGCTGCTGGGACCGCTCGTCTGCGCCTCTCTCGCCGCCGATCCGCGATATGGGTGGAGCTATGGGTTTGGCGCTGCCGGCGCGGCGATGCTGGCCGGCCTGATCTTCTACCTGTGGTCGGGGACGCGCTGGCTTCGGGGCATCGGTCGGCCGCCGGCCCGACGGACCTCCGGCGTAGCGGTCAGGACTCCGCTTACGGCCGCAGAGCGGCAGCGCATTCTCGCCATCGCCATTATTACCATCTTCGTCGTCTTCTTCTGGCTGGCGTTCGAACAGGTCGGCTCCTCGCTGAACGTCTTCGCGGCGCATCGGACCGACCGAACCGTTCCCGGCTGGGCGGCCTGGTTCATTCCCGGCGGAGAAATCCCTGCCGCCTGGTTCCAGGCCATCAACCCTTTCTTCATCCTGGTGCTCGCGCCGCTCGCGGCAGGGCTGTGGCGCCGCCTGGGCGCGCGGGCGCCGAGCACGCCCGCCAAGATGGCGCTGGGGCTGGTGCTGCTCGGCTTCGCGTATCTGGTCATGGTGGCAGGTGCCATCCAGGGCGACGGGGGACCCCGGGTCAGCCCGTGGTTCCTGGTGGGGTTCTATCTCATCTACAGCTGCGGGGAGCTGTGCTTCCTGCCGGTGGGCATCTCGTTCGTCAGCCAGACGGCGCCGGCCCGGTTCGCCTCCATGCTCATGGGCGCGTGGCTCACCGCCAACTTCTTCGCCAGCCTGGCCGGCGGCTATCTGGCGGGCATGGTACAGCGAATCGAGCGGGGGGAGGTTTTCACGATCCTGGGAGGCCAAGCCGACTTCTTCCTGATCTTCGTCGCGTCCTGCTGGATTGCCGGTTCCCTGCTGGCGCTTCTGGTGCCCACGCTCAGGCGGCTACTCTAGCTCAGGCTGACGGCAGCGCGCTCGCGTCGATGCGCCTCAGGGCCCGGCGGGCGGAGGCGGCGATCTCATCGTTGATCTCCTCATCCACCATCGTCTGAAGGCGGGGGACCGCAGCCTTGGCGGCGGGGCCGATCTCCATCAGCGCCACCGTCACCGGGAACCGGACTGCCGCGATGGGATCATCCAGCGCCTCGATCAGCGCCGGAACGGCGGCGACAGCGGCCGGCCCCATTCCGGCGATCTCATATGCCGCCGCGTTCCGCGTCTGGGGGGACAACCCCTTCAGGTCGGCGATCCACTCACTCAACGGCCGCCCGCTCGACACCGGCTCCTTGGCCTTAACGGCACTGGTTTGAGCGGATGCGACGGCCACGACCGTCAGAGTACCCAATCCCAGCGTGCCGATGATTCTTCGCAGCATGTTCCCCTCGATATCGTAGCTGGCCCGCGCCTGCGGGCACAAAGGAATATAGCCGCCGGGTCGTCCAATCCGTCACGCGGCCAATGCCAGGGCTCTGGCGCGCGCGGCAGCATCGGATCGATCTTTCGGCGAAACCCCCGGCCCGGACCGGCCGTACCATTTAAGAGCCCATGCTGCTCGCCCTGCTCCTGCTCCTTTACCCCGGCATCACCGATCCCCCCACCACGTACGATGGTCGGGCGGGGAAGCTCCTGGTCCAGATCCCCCGGCTCGAGCAGGAGCCGGTGATCGATGGCAAGCTGGACGAGGCGGTTTGGGGCCAAGCCGCGGTGATGACCGGGTTCTCCCAGTTCTCGCCGGCGGACGGCGTTCCCGCAGCCGACTCCACCGAAGTGCTGGTCTGGTATACCCCGACCGCCATCCTGTTTGGCATCCGCGCCTTCGAGGCCCACGGCTCGGTGCACGCCACGCTGGCCGACCGGGATCGCATCGCATCCGACGATCATGTCCAGATCCTTCTCAGCACCTTCAACGATGGGCGGCAGGCCAGCGTCTTCGCTGTGAATCCGTTCGGCGTGCAATCCGATGGCGCGCTGGTCGAGACCGGATCTACCAGCGGCAACGGCTTCAACAACGCCGTCGTCAAGCGCGAATCGGCCGACCTGAGCCCCGATTTCGTCTTCGAGTCCAAGGGCCGGCTGACCGACTACGGCTATGAAGTGGAAGTCCGGATTCCGTTCAAGAGTCTTCGCTTCCAGCCCAAGCAGGAGCAGAGCTGGGGGATCAACGTGGTCCGCCAGGTGCAGCACTCGGGTCACGAGGATTCCTGGGTGCCCGCCAAGCGGGCCAGCGCCTCGTTCCTGGCTCAGTCGGGCCGGCTGGTGGGACTCACGGATCTCCGGCGCGGGGTGGTTCTCGACTTCACCCCCTCGCTGACATCGAGGACCGTGGGTGAGCCGGGCAACTCCGGATGGGAGTACGTCGGTGGCGGACCCGAAGTTGGCGGCACGATGCGCTGGGGCATCACCAACAACCTGACGTTGAACGGCACCGCCAATCCGGATTTCTCCCAGGTCGAATCCGACGCGCAGGAGTTCGCCTTCGATCCGCGGCAGGAGATCTTCTTCTCCGAGAAGCGGCCCTTCTTTCTCGACGGCATCGAGCAGTTCACCACCCCGAACCAGCTGATCTACACCCGGCGCATCATTCAGCCGGTGGCCGCGGCCAAGCTCACCGGCAAGGCGTTCGGCACCGACCTGGCGCTGCTGTCCGCGGTGGACGACGAGGTGGCGTCGGTCACCGGCGGGAACCCGATTTTCAACCTGCTCCGGGTACAGCGGGACGTAGGCGCGCAGTCGCGACTGGGCCTGGTCTACACCGACAAGATCGATGGCGACAACTACAACCGGGTCGCCGGCGCCGACGCCCGGCTGGTTTTCGGCGAGCTGTACAGCGCTCAGCTCCAGCTGGCCGGCAGCCGCACCCGGCTCGCGGGAACCACAACCACGGCGCCCCTCTGGTCGGGCCGGTTCGCCCGGAACGGCCGCACCTTCGGCCTTCGCTACACCATCAACGGCATAGACGAGAGCTTTCGAGCCGCGAGCGGGTTCATCTCCCGGCCGGGCATCGTGAACGCCAACCTCAATCACCGGGTGACTGTCTACGGCAAGCCGAGCAGCCTGGTGGAGAGCTTTACCGGTGACGTCACCCTGAATGGCACCTGGGAGTATCGCCGCTTCGTGAACGGAGAGGGTATCCAGGACCGGAAGCTGCACTTCAACACCAACACGACGCTCAAGGGCGGATGGAAACTCGGCGCATCAGTGCTGGTCGAGTCCTTCGGATATCCCTCCGACCTCTACGAGGACTATGCGCTCGAGGTCCCCGCGGCAGGCGGGAGTGTCGATACCGTGGCATTCACCGGCCAGCCTACCATACCCAATCTCGATTACGTGCTCTCACTCGACACGCCGGAGTTCTCTCATTTCTCGGGCAACATCTTTTTCCTCTGGGGCCACGACGAGAACTTCTACGAATGGGCCAGCGCCAACATCTCCTGGCTCGACCTGACCCTGGACTGGCGCCCTACCCACCAGCTCCGGGTCAATGGGCTCTATCGGCTCCAGTTTGTCGGCCGGCGCACCGACAACAGCACCGTGAACATCTGGCGGAGCCCTCGCCTCAAGGTCGAGTACCAGCTCTCCCGCCCCATCTTCCTCCGGCTGGTCGGCGAATACACCACCGAGCGTCGCGATGCCCTGCGAGACGACACCCGTACCGGCGCCCCCATTCTGGTCTTCGATCCGGACGCCAATACCTACGTCCGCACGGAGGCGTTCGGGCGCCGCTCGTTCCGGGGAGATTTTCTATTCTCCTATCAGCCCACCCCCGGCACCGTGCTCTTTGCCGGGTATGGCAGCACCCTTCGTGACCCATCGGTGTTGGGGAGCGAGAACCTCGAGCGTGCCCAGGACGGGTTTTTCCTCAAGCTCAGCTATCTCTTCCAACTCTAGGGAGTGCTAACTCTGGCACTCGTGTAGTCGAGATGCTACAGCACGGGTTCGCGAGCAACAATATCAAAGCTCCGCGTCACACCTGCGCTTTCAGTCCGAGTAACATCAGCCGAACAAATAGTTTGTAGCTCGCGCTCTCAGCGCACTCGCCCGCAAGTGTGAGCTGGCTTACCTCTTGCCCTCACACCCCCCGAACCTGCTTCCACCCCTGCACAACCGAATGCAAGGCCTCTGACGAAAGCGGAGGCTCGAGGGTACGGACCGTCTACTCCGATTGGAGCAGTCGCGATGCGGATCCTGGTCTTGAACTACGAGTATCCACCACTCGGCGGCGGCGCTGCGATCGCGACCGCTGCCCTGGCGCAGGGACTGGTTGAACGCGGGGTCAAGGTAGACGTGGTCACCGCCGGTGCAGAGAGTGGCACTCCCACTGAGAGCGCCGAGCAGCAGCAGCTGCTCACGGTGTATCGAGTCCGAAGCCGGCGCACCGGGATCCACCAGGCGGGTATGGCCGACGCGGCCAGCTATCTGATCGCGGCCCTGCCGCTGATTCGCCGGCTGATGCGCGCCCACCGCTACGACGCGCTCCACGTCTTCTTCTCTTTGCCTACCGGCGCGCTGCTGCCTTTCCTCGACCTGCGGGGCACCCCGGTGGTGGTGTCGCTGCGCGGGTCGGATGTTCCGGGCTACGATCCGCATAACCGCGGACTCCAGCTCGCGCATCGGCTACTGGCGCCCTTGACCCGCTGGATCTGGCGCCGGGCCGATCGAGTCGTTGCCGTCTGTGAAAGCCTGGGACAGCTGGCTCGCCGGACCTACCCGGATCTGTCATACGCGGTGATCCCGAACGGGGTCGACCTGCAGCTGTTTCAACCCGCGGACGCGGGCCCCCGAGCTCCGACCCACCCCATCCGCTGCCTCGCCGTGGCCCGGTTGATCGAGCGCAAGGGACTGGGTGACCTCATCCGGGCCTTCGCGCTGCTGGAGCGCGGCCGCTTTCAGCTGGAGATCGTGGGCGGAGGATCCGACGAGGGCGGCGTTGCGACAACTGGCATCGGCGCTCGGCGTCGCCGGGGAAGTGCGGTTCCTGGGGCCGCTGCCGCGGACCGAAGTGGCCCGGCGCTACCGAGAAGCCGATCTGTTCACCCTGCCGTCTTCCGCCGAGGCGTTCGGCAACGTCTTTGCCGAAGCGCTGGCCTCCGGCCTGCCGATCGTCAGCAGTCCGATTGGGGGAATACCCGACCTGGTGGAGCATGGCACCAATGGCCTTCTGGTGACGCCCGGTGACGTCAACGGGCTGGCCGCAGCGATCCGCTATCTGGCGGAGGATCCGGAGCTGCGCCTCGCGATGGCGCAGAGGAACCGCGCCAAGGCAGAAGCAACGCTGGAATGGTCGCACGTCACCCACCGCTACCTGTCTACCTACGAGGCGACTCAGAACCGGCGTCCCGCCCGGTCCCTGGTCGCCGAACCTACCGCGAGCGTCTCATGAACAGTGTTCCGTTCTGGTTGGCTGTGGATTGGGCCTCCACGTTTGCGGCCCTGAATCTCGACCGGGATTCGATGGACGCTGTAGCGCGGGGCCGGCTGAGTCGGCTGCTGTTCGACGCCGCCCGCAACAACGCGTTCTACGGCCGGCGGCTTCAGGATGCCGGCATCGAGTGGGCCGACCCGATCCTCTGGCTCGATCCGTACCGCGCGCTGGCCGCGCTTCCACCCGTGTCCAAGGCCGAGCTGCGGCAGGCCGGGTCCAGAGCTCTCACCGGTGGCGAGGTTCGCCCGGAGTGGCAGTCGTCGGCGTCGTCGGGATCCACGGGGGAACCGTTCCGGGTCTACTACGAGCCGCGCGCCTGGGCCCGGCTGAAGTACGCGGTGAAGCTTCGCGCCCGGCGGGCCTGCGGGCTGGGCCCCACCGATCGGGTCGCCATTCTCGATGCGACCCCCCCGACAAGGCTCTCGACGCTGAACCGCCGCCTGGGCTGGCGCCGCATCAGTGTGTTGCAGCCCGCCGCGGCCATCGCGGATGAGCTGGCCGGCTTCGCTCCCGATGTGGTCTACGGACTGCCCTCCGCGCTGCTCGAAGCCGGCCGTGCGCTCCAGCTCAGAGGCAACCGACTCGACCTGCGGATGCTCTTTACCAGCGGAGAGCTGCTCAACGGCTCCCGGGCGGCGCTCAAGGCGGCGTTCGAGGCCCCGGTCTACGACGTCTACGGTACGTCGGAAACCAAGGAGATCGCCTGGCAGTGTCCCCATGGCGGAATGCACCTCAACGCCGACGTGGTCCGCCTGGAAGTGCTGGATGATTCGGGTCGCGCCGTTCCCACGGGCGAGGAGGGGAATCTGGTCGCCACACTGCTCGTCAATCACGCCATGCCGCTCTTCCGCTATCTCACCGGTGATCGCGGCGCGCTGCTGTCGGGGGCCTGTGCCTGCGGCCGATCATCCCCGCTGCTCGGCGTCGTCAGCGGCAGGCTCGCCGACATGCTGGTGCTGCGAGGCGGCCAGCGGATCTCACCGTACGCGCTCACCTGCGCCCTGGAGCGGGTCGATGGCGTGCTGCGCTACCAGGTGAGCCAGCTGGATCCGGTGCGGGTGCGGGTCCGGGCCATCACCGAGGGCGCGGCCGACCGCGAGAGAATCGCCCACCAGATGCGGAGCGCGCTGCGCTACGATGTGGCGCTCGTTTCTCGATGCCGACGTGGAGTTCGTGGATCGGCTGCCGACCGGCCCCCGCGCGAAGTTCCGCGTGGTGGAGCCTCTGTGAGCGCCGCCCGGGGACGCCGGCTCCCCCATCCACTGACGCCGTACCCTGAGCTGATGGTGAACTTCTGCCCCACCGGCATGATCCCCACCAAGGCGATGACGCCGCACGTACCGATCACGCCGGCCGAGGTGATCGATGATGCGTGCCGGGCCCTGGAGCTGGGTGTCGCCATCGTCCACCTGCATGCGCGCGAGGCGGACGGCAGCCCGACATATCGGGGCGAGATCTATGAAGAGATGATCCTGGGCATCCGCGGCCACTTCCCGGACGCCATCGTCTGCGTGAGCTGCAGCGGAAGAAACTTTCCGGAGTTCGAGCGGCGCAGTGAAGTGCTGGAGCTGACCGGGGCGGCCCGGCCCGACCTGGCCAGCCTGACCATGACCAGCCTCGATTTCCCCACCGGCACCAGCCAGAACGCCCCCGACATGGTGCTGGCGCTGGGCGAGAAGATGGTGGCGAATGGCATCAAGCCCGAGCTCGAGTGCTTCGACTTCGGCATGATCAGCGCGGCGAACATGCTGATCGGCAAGGGACTGCTGGGCGAGCCGCCGTACTATTTCAACCTCCTGCTCGGCTCGCGCTACTCGGTCCCGGCCACTGCCCGTCATCTCTCGAACATGCTGGAAGACCTGCCGCCTGACTCGGTATGGTCCGCCGCCGGGATCGGGCTCTTTCAGCTCCCCATGAACGTGCTCGCGATTGCCATGGGCGGGCACTGCCGAATCGGCCTGGAAGACAACATCTACCATGGGTTCGACCGGGGAGAGCTGGCCACCAACGAAGGACTGGTCGAGCGCCTGGCCCACATCAGCGAGAGTTTCGGCCGGCCGCTGGCAAGCTCCAGCAGGGCCCGGACGCTCCTGGGATTGGGCCGCTCGGCCGCGCACGGGCAGCCGGCCCTGCAGGAGGCCTTCGGCCGATGACGCTCACGCCCCAGCTGGTCCGCAGCGCGCTCGCGATTGGGCGGAGTGCCGAGTACCTCGGCCGCTGAGCTCCGGGAATTCCAGGATGCCCGGCTCCGCCGGCTGCTGTGTCACGCCTACGAGTCGGTTCCCTTCTACCGCAAGCTCTTCGACCGGCACCGGCTCCACCCCCGGCACATCCGGGGCACGGTTGATCTCGATCTGATTCCGACGGTAACCAAGCAGGAGCTGCGCGCTCAGCCGGAGGGCAACGTCGTGGCCCGGGGCCTCACACCCGACGGCTGCTGACGGCGCGTACCAGTGGCTCGTCGGGTGAGCCATTCGTGATCCGCCGCACTCTATCGGAGCAGAGTCTCCAATATCTCCTGCAGCTTCGCGCGTTTGCCCAGCTGGGCGTTCGGATCGGCGATCGGATGGCAACGGTCGGCCTGGTGCGGCCGCCGGAGCCCGAGCGATCCCAAGATGATGGGACGGGCGCTGGAGGCGACTCGGACTCAGGCAGAGGCTGAAGATCGATGGCTTGCAGGAGCCGGCGGCGATCGTCGAGCAGCTTCGCTGCTACCGGCCGGATGTGATCACCGGCATGCCGGGCATGCTCTGCCGCGTGGCCGACTATCTGCTGGCGCACGGCTCCAAGGGCCTCGCGCCCCGGCTCCTGATCGTGGGCGGCGAGGTGCTTACGCCGGTGATGCGTCGCAGCCTGCGGCAGGGGTTCGGCGCCCCGGTTCGCGAGACGTACGCCAGCCACGAGTTCCCGCTGCTGGGCTGGCAGTGCGGCGAGAACGGGCAGTTCCACACCTGCGATGACGGCGTGATCCTGGAAGTCCTGCACGAGGGGCGTCCCGCCGAGCCCGGGGCAGCGGGGAGAAGTGGTGGTCACCAACCTCCACGCGTATGCCATGCCGTTCATTCGGTATCGACTGGGTGACGTCGCTACCCGGGGCGAGCACCACTGTGCCTGCGGGCAGCCTTTCTCCACCATCGGCAGCATTCAGGGCCGCATGATCGACTACTTCCCGCTGCCCGATGGCCGCGTGATCCATCCGTACCAGATCCTGTCCAGCTTCGTCAGCGGCGCTGACGGCTGGATCAGGCAATACCAGCTGCTCCAGGAGCGCCGGGACCGCATCGTGTTGCGGGTTCTGCCCGCGCACGCTCCCGAGCCTGACCGGCTGGCCTCGCTGGAGCGGTCGATGCTGCCGCTGCTCGGCGCCTCGGTGGAGTTCAGGGTCCAGCTGGTTGACGACCTGCCGCTGGAGTCAACCGGAAAGTTCCGGCCCTCGCGCTCGCTGGTGCACTCGCGGTATGACGAATCGCCGGCGAGCGTCGCAGGTGCCTAGCTCGATCGCCGCATCCCACAGCCGATTCCCGCTGCACATCTACCTGCACTGTACCACGTCGGTCGAGTACCTGGCGGAGCTCAATGCGTCCATCCCGGGCGTCGAGCACTACGCCGAGCGCGCGCTGCTGCTCGCCGAGCGGGGCGACCTCGTGTGCGTGCCCGATGAAGTCGACCCCGCGTATCTCGAGTATCTGGGTGAGCTGGGGATCGGGCCAGCCCCCGGGAACCTTCTGGTCGCCTCGCGTTTCGGAGACTCGGACCCGAGTGCGCCACTGTGGCTGAGGCTGCTGGAAAGCGAGGAGGCGCTCGCCGCCCTGAGCTGCTCGATCCAGCGACGCGGCTCAGGCTGGCTGCATCCGTTCATCGCGACGCAAGGGCAATTCGATCTTGCCGCGGCCCTGCAACGACGATCTGGTGTCGCGGTGCAGGTCGCCAGCGGCTACCCGGACGTGGTGGCCCACGCCGACCGGAAGCACAACGTCCGCGCCCGCGCAATCGAGTTGGGAGTTCCGGTCGCCCGCGGCGAGGTGGTCGATCTCCGGTCGGAGCGAGATTGGCGGGGGCGGGAGGCGCTGCTGCGGCGGGCCATCGATCGGCACATGCCGGAAACGGGACGGGTCATCGTTCGCGGGTCCGCTGGGGCTGCTGGGTCCGCCACGTTCTCGGTGCAATCGCCCGATGGGATTCCGGCGCTCGCCCAGCGCCTCGCGGCATCCGCTGACAACCGCATCTACCTGGTGGAATCGATGGTCGAGATGACTGTCTCGCCCAATGTGCAGATGCATATCGGCCGTGAGATGGGGGCGATCAGGTGCGGCGGCACCACCGACCAGCGCTGGAAGCGACCACTGATACACGGAGGCAACAGCTTTCCTTCCTCCGCGAGGCGGGTCGCCGACATGCTGGGCTGGTCTCGAACGCTGGCCGAGTGGCTTCAGCGCTCCGGGTATTCGGGGGTGGCTGGATTCGATTTTGTCGAATACAACGATCGCACCGGTAAGCCCCAGGCATTTCTGGCGGAGGTGAATCCCAGAACCAACGGCGCGACCTATCCGCTCCGACTTCGGCGCCGGCTCAATGTCGCGCAGCGTGAAGCCGGCTATCCCGAAGTACGGGCCTTTGCCTCCGGGACGGTGGAGTCGAACGCCGGCACCTTCGCCGAGCTGCGGGAGATGTGGGACGAGCAGCTGTTCTGCGCCAAGCGGGGTACCGGTCTGGTTCCGTACATGCCGGGACTGCTGCGTCATGGAAAATGTGGAGTAGTGGCGCTGGCCGGTTCCAGGGAGGAGGCCGAGTCGCTCTACCAGCAGGCAACCACCTCGCTGGCCGCCGTATGACCAGCCTGGCTGAAGTTCCCGCGACCCAGCCGCGGCGTGCGGCCGGCCGCACCCTTGCCGCGCTGCTGGAAGAGCAGCTGATCATCCCATCCTATGCCTCGCCGTGGGCGTTCGCGTCGGTCGGGCTGCACCGCGCCATGTCGCTGCCGCTCCAGCTCGCGGGCCCGGTGCGGCGGCGGTCGGTGAGTGCCGCCGGCGACACTATCCAGCTCATGAGTGTCGGACGGGAGAAGCTGGTCGATGCAATCGCGACCGGGATCTTCGGCGATCTTCCGGTCCCATCCCGCGAGGGACGCCGCCCGGTGTGGGACCTGTCCGGTGCGGAGTCAGAGGCCGATCTGGTAATCGCTGAAGTACACCGCTGGATGGCTCCCGCGCTCCGCCGCAGAGGATGGCTGATCGTTCCCCGGTCGGTGCGCTGGCACGGGGACCTGGCGATGGTCCCACCGCCGGTTCCGAGCAAGAGCCTCCAGGCCAATCTGGCAAAGCTGCGCAAGCAGAGCTTCAGCCTGGTCCAGGGCACCTCCGAGGAGGACTGGCGTGAGTTCTATACCACGATGGTGGAACCCCAGGCGCGGGCGCGGCACGGCTCGACCGCGTGGGTCGCCTCGACGTCGTTCCTGCGCAAGGTGGCAGCCAGGGGGACCCTGCACTTCATCGTCGAGAAGGGCGTGCGGGTGGCCGGGATCTGCACCATTCCCTGCGGCGACACACTGTGGTTTCCACTGATGGGGGTGCGACATGGGGACCCGGGGCTGCTCCAGCGCGGTGCCAGCATCGCCTCCCTCGCGCTCCCATTCGAGTGGGCCCGCCAGAATGGATATCGTCGGGTAGATCTCGGCCGGACCGGGTCGTTCCTCAACGACGGTCTGCAGCAGCACAAGCGGAAGTGGGGACTGGAGCCGGTACTCGATCCCCTATCGTTGGTCAGTGCGGTGCGGGTGGGATCGGCCGCCGCGCGCAGGGCGTTCTCGCGAGAGCCGGTGCTGATCGAGACCGAAGCCGGACTGCAGGTCTACGCGGGCGAAGCATGACTGCTCCGGCGTTGCCGGCAGCTGCGGCACTGGATGTAGGAATGGTGTACCGAGCCGCGGAGGTTGCGCCGGCCCAGTGGGACCGTCTCGCGCGGCGCGGTTTTCACCTGCACAACTGGTTCGCCGCTGCCGAGGACTGTGGCTGGCGCGCGCGTCACGTGGCCGTGCGCGGTCCTGACGGATTACGCCGGGTCGTGCCCGCGTACCTGACAGATCGGGACAGCCTGCATGACCTGCACGACCGCTGGCTCGGTCCGCTGGGCAAGTCGGCAGCAGTCTCCGGTATCAGCCTGCGGCCTGCCATCTCGGTGCAACCGCCTTGCGCCCTGGTTTCGGAGTCACTGGGACTGCCGGGACCGATACCCGAAAGCACGCTGCACCGGGTCTTCGAGGCGCTCGAGGCAGCGGCCGAAGCCGACGGAGCTAAAGCGGTCATATGGCCCTGCGTGGATGCCGGCTCGGCGGAGTTGATTCGGGTTGCCGGCGCGCGTGGCTACGCCGTGGTGTATGCGGGGGCGAGCGCCAGGATCGTGGTCGAGTGGGACTCCTTTGACGAATACCTGGCCTCACGGAGCAAGAATGTTCGACGAACCATCAGAGCCGACCTCGGTGAGATCCGCTCGGCCGGACTTCGAACCGAGCTGGTAAGCGATTTCCGCCACGCGGTTCCTGCCATGCAGACGCTCTACGCCGAAGCATATCGGCATCGCAATGGCAGGGAGTCGCCGGTCGGCCACGAGTTCTTCGAGCGGCTCAGCCTGCGCCCTACCGACCGAATTCGGGCGCAGCTGACCTGGAGTGGCGCCGAGTTGGTCGGAACCAGTCTCAATCTGATGACGCCGGAGCTGCTGGAGGGAACGCTGGGCGCCTTTGCACCGGAGCACCGACGGGGCCCGGCCTACTACAACGATCTGTGCTACGAGCCGATCCGGCTCGCGTGTGAGAGAGGAATCGCGGGGATCGATCTGGGCGCCACCGCGCTGTACGCCAAGGTGCTGCGCGGCGCCGAGCTCCGGCCCCGGGTCGCACTGATTCGTGGTACCACGAGAGCAAGGCATCGGCTGCTTGCCGCCCTGGGCCATCTGGTAGCGCGGAGAACGCAGTGGAAGGAGCGGCGGGCGTTGGGCCCGCTCTGGCCTCGGAGCCTGGAGGAGGCGTACACATGAGCACTGCACCGGGAAGGAAGTACGTCACCGATCTCAGCACTCTTCCGAGTGATGCGGCCGCCGCGTGGCGCTCGGCCGGTGCTCCGGGGGTGTGGACCGAGCTGCGCCGGAGAACCATCGACCGGGCCGGGGGCTTCGTCCGGAACCTCGTGCTCGAGGCCGATCTCAGCACCACTCGGCGCATCGCACCGCCGAGCGGGATAGAGATTCGGCCGTTCACCGGAGAAGACTGGAGCGCTCTCGGGGATATGGCCGCTCAGCGCCTGGCGCCGGTGTTCACTGCGGCATCGCGGGCCGGCCGGACTTGCCTGGTAGCCTGGCGCGGGCACGAGGCGCTGGGATACATCTGGTTCTCCCCCCGGGTCGAGCTGCGCTACGAGAACTTCGATCTGCCGCTTCCGGCGGACGCCAACTACCTCTGGCAGATTCAGGTGGCTCGTGGCGCGCGACGCCACGGCGTGGGCGCGGCATTGATACGGGCCGGGTTTCAGCAGGCCCTGGAGCAGGGCCTTCGCCGCAGCTGGATGATCACTGCTCCCGACAACGCGGCGGCCCAGAACACCGTGTCCTCGGCGGCCGAGTGCCGGCTGCTGGGCACCATCAGCCGGGTGAAAGTGGTGTCATGGATGCAGTGCCGGTACCTGCCGCTGCATGAGCCTCGAGCGCTGGAGCCGCACGCCAAGTGAGACTTCCCGCGAAAGTTCTCAAATACGTCGAGGATTGCCGGACCTTTCCGGGCGATGCCCGGTTGGCGTTCCGGCTCGAAGGGGTCCGCGGAGTATGGGACGCGCTGGCGGCCCGCACCATTGACCGCGTGGTACGCAGCGGGCATGTGGTCATTTTCGCCCAGACGCTCGACACCGCTCCGGATATCCAGCCGCCGGCGGGAGTGGTCATCCGCGCCCTCACCGAGGCCGACTGGCCGGCGCTCTCCAGGATCGTCACGCAGCGGGCTCTGGGCCAGTTCCGCGCTCTCCTCAAGAATGGCCACCATGGCCTGGTGGCCTGGCGCGGCTCGGAGCCAATCGGGTATGGCTGGGTCGCCGAGCGGGTGGGGCCCGACGTCACAGCCTGTCCGCTGTCGCTGCCGAAGGATGCGGCCTACCTGTGGGATCTGTACGTGATTCCGAGCGAGCGCTCCAACGGCATCGGCTCCGCGCTGGCGAGTGCCCGGATCCGGACGGCTCGCGAGCGCGGCTTCCGGGAAGGATGGCGGATGATCTCTCCCTCCAACGCGGCCTCCCTGCGCACCCTGGCGAAGAGTGGCACCGATACCCGGGTGATCGGAGAGATGCGCTTCATCAAGCTGCTGGACCGGATCCACGCCCGGTTCACTCCCGCCAAGTGGTGCCCGGAAGCTCAACTGAGCGACAGCCTGCCGGCCGAGCCCCGCGCTGGCGGGCTGAAGGTGGTGGTCCTCGACATCCGCCGTGATGGGCGTGGAGCTGGCCTCTGCTCTGTCCCACCTGGAGGAGGTCGGCTCGCTGACCGTTGTAACCACCCGGGTCATGTCGGGACGCCGGAGTTTCTGGAAAAAGCTCCGCGGCATCTACCATTACGACGGTCCTTTCGGGGTCGCCCGCGCCGCGCTCCTCCGCATCAGTGGCCTGCTGGGATGGGGATACGGCCTGGCAGAGGCCGTGGCATTTCGATGCCCCGGCGTGAGACATGTGCATTGCGACGATCTCCATGCACCCGAATCGTTGGCTCTCCTCCGAAGCCTGAAGCCCGATCTGGGTGTGGTGTTCGCCGCCTATCGCCTGAAGCCCGAGGTCTTCACCATTCCACGGCTGGGCTGCCTGAACCTCCACCTGGGACATGCGCCGGAGTTCCGAGGCTCGTCGCCTGCATTCTACGAGATGCTGAAAGGCGTCCCCACGGTGGGCGTGACGATACATCGCATCAGCGAAGGGCTCGACGCCGGACCGATCATCGCCCAGCAATCGTTTCCCCTGGATCTGACGCCGGAGGGGGATCCAATCTCCTATCTGCGCCGCTATCAGGCGGAGACCCTGATCCCGAACGGCGTCCGGCTCATGGCGGACGTGGTTCGCCGCTTCGCGGGGGGCGAAGTGGAGTCCCGTCCGCAGCCGGAGCGCGGAGCTCCGGCCCGCCCGCGCGCCAGCTACCGGCTCAAGCGCGAGCTCCGGCGTCGGGTGGCGCGGCGACGGCAGCGAAAGGCGGGGATGCTGTTCTATATGAAGGGCTGAGTCGATGAAGGCGCTGATTGACATTCCGACTACTTCACTCGTATTTATTCCGAAACACCTGCCAGCCCGTAGTACCTCCGCTGATCTGGAGAACGAGGTATGTCGCCAACCCAGTCAATTCCCGCCGTCACGCCGATCGAAGCGCGCGGATACGCTCATCCCGAGGTTCTGGTTTCCACCGACTGGGTCGCCCAGCATCTGGATGACCCCAAGGTCCGCCTGATCGAATCCAACGAAGATCTGCTCCTCTACGACACCGGCCACATCCCCGGCGCGGTCAAGGTCGATTGGACCAACGACCTGAACGACCCGCTGGTGCGCGACTACATCGACAGTGAGCGGCTGCAGCGGCTGCTGCGCTCCAAGGGGATCAACAAGGACACCACCATCGTCTTCTATGGCGACAAGAACAACTGGTGGGCCACGTATGCCTTCTGGGTGCTGAAGCTTTTCGGCATCGAGCGGGTGCGCCTTATGGATGGGGGACGGCTCCGGTGGGTGGATGAAGGCCGGCCGCTCACCACCGACGTCCCTTCGTATCCGGCGGGAAACATCACGGTCGGCAAACGGGACGACGCTCCGGTGCGCGCGTTCCGCGATGAGGTGCTGGAGCATGTCCGACAGGGGGGCCAGCTGGTGGACGTGCGGAGCCCGGAGGAGTTTCGGGGCGAGCGGCTGCACATGCCCGAGTATCCCAGTGAAGGCGCCGTCCGGGGCGGTCACATTCCGGGCGCCAGGAGCATTCCGTGGGCCCGGGCGATCGATCCCGACTCGCACACATTCCGGACCGCGGACGAGCTGCGGAACCTGTATGAGAAGGAGAACCGGCTGCGGCCCGACGCCGAAACCATCGCTTACTGCCGCATCGGCGAGCGGTCGTCCCACACCTGGTTCGCGCTGACGTATCTGCTGGGCTTCGATGCGGTGCGCAACTACGACGGATCGTGGACCGAGTGGGGCAATGGAGTGCGGCTGCCGGTGGAGAAGCCGTAGAGGGCCAGTAGACCATCCTCGCCATGTCCATCGCCGATCTGCGCCGGGAGTACGCCCGGGCTCGCCTGGATGAAGCTCACGTCAGTTCCGATCCGATCGCCGAGTTTCATCGGTGGTTCCAGGAGGCTGGCGAGGCCAAGGTCCTGGAGCCGAATGCCATGGCCCTCGCGACCGCCACGCGCCGACGGAGCGCCCTCGGTCCGGATCGTGCTGCTGAAGGGCTACGACGAGCGGGGCTTCGTATTTTTCACCGATTATCGCAGCCGCAAGGGCACCGAGCTGGAGCAGAACCCCCAGGCCGCACTGGTGCTGTATTGGCCGGAGCTGGAGCGGCAGGTGCGGATCAGCGGACCGGTGAGCGCCGTGTCACGCGAGGAATCGGAGACCTACTTTCGTAGCCGGCCGAGGACCAGCCGATTGAGTACCTGGGTCTCTCACCAGAGCCAGGTGATCCCGGGCCGGAGCACGCTGGAGCAGCGCGAGCGAGAGATGCAGGCCCAGTTTCCCGACGACGTGCCGCTACCTCCCTCCTGGGGCGGCTACAGGGTAAGACCGGAATCGCTCGAGTTCTGGCAGGGACGCGAGAGCCGGCTGCACGACCGGCTGCGGTATGTGCGCGAGAACAGCGGCTGGCGGCTGGAGCGGCTTTCGCCGTAACGGACGAACGGTGATCACCAGGGGGCATACGAGGGACCCTGCCAAACGAGCTAGGTCCCTCACTTCGTTCGGGATGAGGCGTTCGTTACCGTGCGCTGCCTCGCTGCGCTGCCCCGCTGCCCCGCTGCCCCGCTGCCCCGCTGCCCCGCTTATCAGAAATTCGCGGTCAACCCCCCGAGCACCCGCCGCCGGATCACCGAGCCGCCGTACAGCTGAAAGCGCTCCTGGTCCAGCAGGTTCGTCGCCGCGGCGTGCACCCTCAGGTTGTTGTTGATCCGGTAGCCCGCGCCCAGGTTCACGAACTCGCTTGCGGGCACGTATCCCTGGAAGATGCCGGCGGCCCACTGATAGCCGTCCACCAGCCGCACCGAGGCGTTGGCGTCGAAGCCCTGGGCGCCGGTGTAGGAGACCGCGAAGTTGGCCTTCTTGCTGGGGGTGTTGGGCTGCAGCTGGTCGCCCGCCTGCTGGGACTGCACTTCGAAGTCGAATCCGGTAAACGACACGTCGGCCCGAAGCTCGGGAGTGAACTGGTAGCCCAGGCCCAACTCCACACCCCGCTCCGTCACCTCTCCCGCATTGGTGTACGACAGCACAATCGCGCGGCTACCGTCGGGCAGCGTTGCCAGGGCCGGAACTCCCCCGAGTGTGGTACCGGCCGCGACGGCGGCATAGCCGCCCTGCAGCGTCGGGATCGGAGCCCGCAACGGATGGTTGGCCGGCAGGCCGAACGATGCCAGCCGGGTATCGAGGGCGGCGAGGTCGGCCGGCACGTCGAGGCCGCCCTCGGTCAGCTGGAAGGTGGGATAGTCGGGGTTGACCCCGGGCAGCAGATCGGTGACGAAGTTCTCCAGCTCGTTGATGTAGAAGTCCGCCGTGAAGTAGAGCTTGTCGGACAGGCTTCCCTTATACCCCAGCTCCCACCCCAGCACCTTCTCGACCTCCAGATCCTCATTGCCCAGTGCCAACGCCTGGGTCGCGGCGGAGAAGTTCCAGGGGAGCGCCGGGTGCAGGTTGATCCCCGCCAGCGAGCCCGGCGGCAGGAGGCCCGCGTTGAGCGCCCCCTGCACGCCGGCGTAATACTGCTCCAGCCCGCCCTCCACCGTGGCCGGCCCGGTGGTCGGCTGGCGCACCGGCACCTGGAGGTAGAACTCGGAGTAGTTCGGCGTCTGGAACGCGCGGTTGACCGAGAAGCGGAACGAGTGAGCTTCGTTGGGGCTGAAGACCAGCGCCCCCTTGGGCGAGAACTGGGTCTCGAAGAGGGTTCCATCATCGACCCGGCCCGCTGCCACGATGCGGAGCTGGGGCACGATCCGGTACTCCACCTGGGCGTAGCCGGAGTAGTAGTCGTCGCTCCGGTCGTCGTTGGCGAGATTCATCAGGGTGCCCGAGGTGTTCACCTGGGTGTTCCGGTACGAGGCGCCGTATACCACCCGGCCCCGGTCGGCCTGAAAGTTCCAGTTCTGCTGGCCTTCGATGTGGAAGATGTCGGAGCGCTCCTCCAGCGGCAGCCCGGACACGAGAGAGTACTGGGGATCGACCGAGGTACGGCTGTTCCAGAAGCCGAAGATGTTGTAGCGGTCGTGCGCCAGCGACAGCCGCGCGTACGGCTTCACGGCCTTGAGCACCTGCACCCGGCCGATACCGGTGACGAACACCTCGTTCTCGACCTGGGCGGCTCCGCCGTCCGCCGAGAGCACCCCGCCGTTGCTCAGGTAGTAATCGAGGCGGGCAGAGCCGTAGATGTTCTGCAGCGGGTCGCGATCTCCGGTCGGCGCCCCGGTCAGCGGCTCCATGCCCTGACCGTCCAGCGGTCGAGCCTCCACCGTCGCGGGTACCGGCTCGTCGGTCGCCGGCTCGTACTCCTCCTGCAGGGAGGTCCCGTTCCGAAGGGTACGCGAGCGGGAATAGGTGTCGCTCTTGTTGTACCCCCCGTTCAGGCGGTAGCCGAACCGGTCCCCAGAGAAGACACCCGCGTGCCGGAAGTCTCCCTTGAACGTCTCCAGCTCACCTCCGGCCAGCGTGAGCCTGGTGCCTACCACTTCCCGGGCAGTCGGCGTGGTGATGTTGACCACCCCACTGAATGCGTTGGCGCCGTACAGGGCTGAGCCGGGTCCCCGGACCATCTCCAGTCGGCCGACATCCTCGAGCGGCTGGGTCATTCCGTTCCACTCCTGCGACCCCAGGAACGCGATGGCCAGGTCGCGGCCGTCCTGGAGCACCAGCACCCGGCGGTTGAGCGAGGAGTTGAATCCACGGGCATTGACGTTGAAGTCGTTGACCCCGCTTTGCACCACATCGGCGCCCGGCACCGCCTGAAGCGCCAGCGGCGCCTGACCGGTGATCGAGGTGTTCTGAAGCACCTCCTGCGGAACGACAGATATGGCGGCCGGGGCCTCGACGATCCGCTCCGGCGCCCGGGACGCTCCCTCCACCACGATCTCGGTGAGCGCCAGCGCCACCGGCTCCAGCCCCACATCCACTGTGACGGTGCTGCCGGGCTCGACCGTCACCTGCGTCTCGGTTGGGCGGTAGCCCAGCCACCGGAAGACGATCACCTGCGGGCCGGTGGGGACCCTCCGCAGGGTGTACTTGCCGTCCGGTCCGGTGATCGTGCTCTGACCGGTGCCCTTCACCTCCACCGACACACTCGGCAGCGCGGAACCCTCTCCGATTCTGGTGACCGTTCCGGTGACGGTTCCGCTTTCCTGGGCGACGACCAGTACCGGAGCGAGGGAGAGCAGGACCGCGGCTCCCGCGCAGCGGAGCGTCCGAATCGAGGCGAACACTATCTGTGGCATACCTTCGTCCTCATGAGGGATGACGGGCACACGGCGATGGCGCTGCTGGCTCGGGACTGGGTTTGCAAATGACGGACTGGTACCGAAGAAGTACACCAGTATACAGGTCGGCGGGGAGGCGGGGAAGCGTAGGACGTGGTAAGCGGGGCAGCGGGGCAGCGGGGCAGAACAGCTGTCACCCCGAGCTTTTCGACTCCGCTCGGCGTAGGCCCGGCGAAGGGCGCGGTATCGGATGCTCAGTCACTGCCCCGCTGCCCCGCTGCCCCGCTGCCAGCGCTACAACGTTACCGATCACCGTAACCACCGGCGACTCCAAACCGTCGCGGTCTGCCGCCTCGGCGATCGTCGCCAGGGTGGCGCGGGTGACCCGCTGCTCCGGCGTGGTGGCCGATTGAATGCACGCCGCCGGTGTGGAGGGGTCCCGGCCCTGCGCGATGAGCGATGCGGCCAGCGCGCCCAGGTTGGACTCGGCCCATCAGGATGACGAGGGTGTGGTCGGGAAGGGCGGGAAGGCGGGAATGACGGGAAGGTCATTGCCGGCGGCACTCTGCCCGGTCAGCACGGTAAACGACCGGGCCATGCCCCGGGCAGTGAAAGGGATGCCCGCGGCCGCCGGAGCCGCGATGGCACTGGTGACACCCGGAACCACCCGGACCGGAATGCCTGCCTCCTCGCAGGCAGCGACCTCCTCACTCCCACGCCCGAAGACGAACGGGTCTCCGCCCTTGAGCCGTACCACCGACGCTCCGCCCCGGGCGTGCTCCACCAGCAGCCGGTTGATCTCCGCCTGCGAGTACGGGGCGTGACCGGGCCCCTTTCCGACGTCGATCAGCACCGCCTGGGGCTTCGCTTCCCGGAGCAGCTCGCTCCCGATCAGCCGGTCGTGAATCACCACATCCGCGCGGCGCAGCAGCTCCAGCCCGCGAGCCGTGATCAGGCCCGGATCACCGGGCCCGCCGCCAACCAGGTCCACTGTGCCCGGCGCTTTCGGCGAGGAGCGGGGCGGACACACCAGCCGGGGCCGAAACCTCGGCGGGGGTGGGGGAGTATGACGTCGGGCCAGGTCGAGGATGATGTCGATGAGGCCGGGGTAGGTGCCGATTGCGTGATCGACGATTGGACAGGTCGGGAGTCGGGAGTCGGGGTCGGAACTGCAGGTCGCCAGTCGCCAGTCGCCAGTCGCCAGTCGCCGGGTATGTCCTCCGAGACGTGCATCCCACCCCCGATCAGAAACGGGATGACGATGAGGTGGGGCAGCGAGGCCCTCGCCAGCAGACTCTCCACCGGCGGATCATCGTCGAGGAATGCCGCCAGCACTTCGCCCGCCACCCGGCGGCGACCGAGCATCTCCGCCAGCTTCAGCGTGGCGTCGCGGCTCCCGGCGTGGCGGGCAGTACCGTGTCCCACCAGTGCCAGCGACACCGAGCCGCGCTCGAGACCCTGCTCCCGCAGCAGCTCAGCCACCCGCCGGGCGACGAGCGCGCCAATGCCCGGATGGGTGCCCACCGGCGGCGTCTGCCTGATCCGAAGCTCGGCGTAGCGCCGGTTCCGCGACAGGGCCTCGGGCAGGACGACCTTGCTGTAGTGCCCCGCGCTGGTCAGGAACGGCACCACCGTCACCTCTTCGGCCGCGATCTCGTCCAGCACGGTGTCGAATCCCGGCTCACCCTGATGGAATGCGACCGCCACCTCGTCGAAGAGCCGGTGGCCGCGCAGCGTTTCCGCGAGCCGGCGCACCAGGGCGTTGGCGGTCCGGGCATCCCGCCGGGAGCCATGAGCCGCCAGAACCTGCCGAGGCCTGCCCTGAGCCCGTCGAACGGTCACCGGCCGACCTGCAGCTGCACCAGATCGAAGGTCGGCGTCTCCCGCCCGGTCACCGCCGTCCCGGGGGACGGCATGCGCGACGATCCTCTGATAGAAGTCGCCCAATCCCTCGCTCCCCAGCCGTTCCGCCGACCATCGCGCCAGCAGAGGCTTCACCGCGGAGAGCAGCTCATCGGTCGGAACGTCGGCGCGGTAGAGATCCGCCAGGCGATCGCCGGCCAGACTCCCACCGACGTAGATGTGATACAGGTCCAGCGAGCGTCCGACGAATGCCAGGTCCGCGGTGTAGGGCCGGGCGCAGCCGTTGGGGCAACCGGTCATCCGGATGGTGAGGGGCACGTCCCGGAGACCGAGGCTGGTGAGCTCCGCCTCGAACCGCTCGAGGATTTCGGGGATGGCCCGCTCCGACTCCGCCACCGCCAGCCCGCAGGTGGGAAGCGCGGGACAGGCCATGGAGTAGCGCCGCGCGGCCGACAGCTCGAGCGGGGGCGTGACGCCGTGAGCCCGGAGGATCCGCTCCGCCGCCGCAACGCTCTCAGCGTCGAGGTCGGTGAGGAGCAGGTTCTGCTGCCCCGTGAGGCGGATCCCCGGGCGGTACCGGGCGACGATCTCATGCAGCGCCTGCTTGACCCTCCCAACGATCCGGCCGCTCTGAATGAAGACCCCATAGAAGAAGCGTCCGTCCGGCTGCCGGTGGCGTCCCAGGTGGTCGTGGAACGGAAGCGGCGGAAGCGAGACGGGTTGTGCGAGGGGAAACGAGGCGCGCCGCTGGAACTCCTCCCGGAACCGATCCAGCCCCCACTCGGCCAGCAGGTACTTGAGGCGGGCGTGCCGGCGGTCGGAACGGTTGCCGTGATCGCGGAAGATGGCGGCGACGATACGCACGGCCTCGACGCCGTTGCGCCGTGGGCACGAAGCCGAGTGGCTGGGCCAGGCGAGCGGTGGTGTCGCCCTTGTTGTGGGTCAGGCCCAACCCGCCGCCCACCAGGAGATTGAATCCCTCGATCCGGCCGGCACTCACCACTGCCAGCAGGCCGACGTCCTGTGAATAGATATCCACGCAGTTGTCGATCGAGAGCCCCACCGCGGTCTTGAACTTTCTCGGCAGATACCGGTCGCCATAGAACGGCTCCTCCTCAGCCGAGGCGAGCTGCTTCTCGCCGTCGAGCCAGATCTCGTGGTAGGCTCGTGACGCCGGTCTCAGCTCCTTCGCCAGCGCCTCGGCCACCTGCCGCACGACGGCATGGTCGGTATCCGCCAGGGGGGCGGAGCAGCCCATGACGTTGCGCTGCACGTCGCCGCAGGCGGAGATGGTGGTGAGCAGCTCCTGGTTGATGGCGGCGATGGCCGGCTTGAGATCGCCCTTCAGCACGCCGTGAAACTGAAAGCCCTGCCTGGTGGTGACCCGGAGCGTCCCATTGGCGTGGTCGTCGGCGATCTTTTCCAGCGACAGGTACTGGTCGGCGGTGACCGCGCCTGCCGGAATGGCCACCCGCACCATGAAGGAGTACGCCTTCTCCTCTCCGGCCGACTCCCGCCGCCGGCGCTCATCGCGGGAGTCCTGCTGATAGGTGCCGTGGAACTTGAGCAGATGGATGTCGTCGGCGCCGAAGTGGGTGGCGTCCGACGCGAGCGTCTCTGCGATGGTGCCGCGCAGGTGGCGGCCCTCTGCGCTTGGCGATCTCGACTTTGGATTCGGGCTGTACCGGTCATTGTGTAGTAGGATCCTTCGCTTCGCTCAGGATGACAGAGAGTGCAAACCACACTCCGTCTTCTCCGCCTGCCTCCACCTCCCCGCCCGCGAGTACTGCGCCGGGGACGCGCCCTTCCACCTTCGAGGTGCAGTGGGTGCAGCCGATGCTGGGATAGCCGCGCTCATGCAGCTCGTTGTACGGGACGTTGTGCTGTCGCACGTAGTCCCATACCCGGGCGCGGTCCCACCCCGCCAACGGGCAGACCTTCAGGATCTGGTATTGCCAGTCCCAGGCGACCAGCGGAACGGCGCTGCGGACGTCGCCCTGGCTCCGGGTGATCGCCGTGACCCAGACGTCGGCGCCCGACAGCGCCTGGTGCATCGGCTCGACCTTGCGAATGCCGCAGCACCGGTCGGGATCCCGGCGCCAGAGCTCGGGTCCGAATGCGGCGTCCTGCGCCTCCGGCGTCAGCGAGGTGCCGCGGTTGATGAAGGTGATGAGCGGGTACCGCCGAACCATCCGGTCGCGCAGGGCGTAGGTCTCGGGAAAGAGGAACATGGTATCCAGGTACACCACCGTCGGTGCGGCACCCTGCGCGGCATACATGTCGATCAGGGCGCAGCCTTCCATGCCGAAGGAGGTGGTGATCACCAGCCGGCGGTTCCGGAACCGCTCGATGGTCCAGGCCACGAAGTGCCCGGTCGGCGTGTCCTCGTCGATCCGACCCTGATGGGAGCCAATGGTCACGGTGTGCTCCAAGACATAAAAACAAAAGGCCCGCGGATTCCTTCCGCGGGCCGGGCAACACTGGACGCTCGGTGCGTCGCCGCTAGAAGGTCTCTCGGGTGAGGTTCGCCATACAGGCGCACATGCACATGCAGCAGCACGCGGAGGTGTCGGCGGAGAGACGAATCGAGCGCGAGGCGGTCATATGCATATTTATGCCTCTTGATGAGTGATTTGTCAAGCGGGCTAGTCGCGAGTCGCCAGTCGCGAGTCGCTAGTCGCTAGTCGCCAGTTCCGCGCTATCTTCAACTAGTCACTAGTTCACTAGTCACGCTACTAGTCACTAGCGCTAGTCACTAGCGACTAGCCAATAGCCAATAGCCAATAGCCCCTACCCAACATGCCGCGCTTATCGATCTTCGTCCTGTCTCTCATTCTCGTGCCCTCCGGGCTCGCGGCTCAGGATATCCCCCGAGCCGAGTACGCCGCCCGGCGCGACTCGCTCCTGGCGCGGGTCGACAGCGGAGTCGTCGTCGCCTTCGGAGCGCCCGACGCGGTCGGCATCCGCCGGTGGAATCAGCTTCCCGGCTTTCGCTATCTCACGGGGTTCCTCGAGCCCAACGCGGTGCTGGTCCTGGTCAAACGGGGCGGCGCCCGGAGCGGCACCCTGTTCACCGCCTCGCGCGATCCGCGCCGGGCCCTCTACGACGGTTTCCCGCCGGACTCCGCTGCCGTCGCCCGGGAGACCGGGCTCTCGGTCCGCTCGCTGCCGGCGCTGCGACCAACGGTGGACTCGCTGCTGGCCTCGGGCCTGCCGCTGTACGATGTGCGCGACTTCGCCACCGCCGATGCGGCCAGCCAGGACACCCTGACGCGGGGCTCCCGCTTCGTGGCCGATGTGGTGGCGCGAGACCCCAAGCTGGTGGCGAAGAGTCTGCATCCGGCGCTGGATTCGCTCCGGCGGCGGAAGAGTCCGGCCGAGCTGGCGCTGCTGCGCCGGGCCATTGCGGCCACGGTCGCGTCGCACCAGGAAGCGCTGCGCTCGACCAAGCCCGGCATGTTCGAGTACCAGCTGGAGGCGCTGATCGAGAGCGGCTTCCGCCGCACCGGCTGCGACGGACCGGCGTTCACGTCGATCATCGGCTCCGGGCCGAACTCGACCCAGTATCACTACAACACCAACAACCGCCGGATGGCGGCGGGTGATGTCGTGGTCATGGATGTCGGCGCCTCGTGCGGCGGCTATGCGGCGGACGTCACCCGCACCATCCCGGTGAGCGGCCGCTTTACCCCGGAGCAGCGGGCGATCTACCAGCTGGTGCGGGACGCGCAGGCGGCGTCCGAGCGGGTGGCCAAGCCGGGAGCCTCCTGGCAGGCGTGGCGCGATTCGACCCGGGCGGTCGAGGCTCGGGGACTGGCCCGGCTGGGCCTGATCGAGTCGGCCGGCGCGACCTTCGATCCGCCGTGGGCCGAGCGCTGCAAGACCGACCCGGTCTACTGCACCCAGGCATTCCTTTATATGGCGCATGGGCTGGGGCACGGCATCGGCCTGGAGGTGCACGATCCGCCGCATCCGTGGGTCGGCACCGGCACCTTCCAGGAGGGCGACGCCTTCACCATCGAGCCGGGGATCTACATCAGCACTCGGCTGCTCGACATGCTGGCCGACACCCCCAAGAACCGGGCGATGATCGCGAAGGTGCGGAAGACGGTGGAGCGGTATCAGAACACCGGCATCCGGATCGAGGACGACTACGTGATCACGCGCGACGGGGTGGAGTGGCTGTCCAAGGCGCCGAGGGAGATAGAGGAGATCGAGGCGTTGCGGATGGTGTCGTCGACGCGTTAACGTTCATTCGCCGCCAGGGGCATCGGATGTCATCCTGAGCGCAGCGAAGGATCTCTCGGATGCCGCTGCGTGATTGTAGAGATCCTTCGCTTCGCTCAGGATGACAGACGATTGAGATGTCACCCTTGGAACCTGATCCGGCTGATACCGGCGAAGGGAGCGCGGCACCCGCGAATCCTTCGCGTCAACGCTCCCTTTTCGACCAGGGAGCGTTTTCATGTCTACTGCCCTTGCCCCCTCGCTCGTTGACTCGGCGCAGTCCCCGCCGCCCACTCTCGAAGAGTGCTTTCCCAACTCCACCAAGGTCTATATAGAAGGACCCCGCGGGATCCGCGTCCCCATGCGCGAGATATCGCTCTCGGGCGGCGAGCCGCCGCTTCGGGTCTACGACACCAGCGGGCCGCAGGGCTTCGATGTGCGAGGAGGGACTGCCGCACTGCGGCGGGCTGGATCGGGGCCCGCGCATGTCACCCTGAGCGCAGCGCAGCGAGCCGAAGGCGCTGCCGGGAGTCCTGCGCTCCGCTCGGGATGACACTCCGGCGCTCCGCGTGCTCCGCGCGCCACTGCGGCGCGGCCCACTCACCCAACTCCACTACGCCCGCCGCGGAGAGATCACCCAGGAGATGGAGTTCGTCGCCATCCGCGAGGGCATGCCCGCCGAGTTCGTCCGGAGCGAGGTCGCCCGGGGCCGCGCCATCATCCCGGCCAACATCAACCACCCCGAGCTGGAGCCGATGATCATCGGCCGCAACTTCCACGTGAAGATCAACGCCAACATCGGCAACTCGGCGGTCACCTCGTCCATCGAGGAGGAGGTCGAGAAGCTCCGCTGGGCCACGCTCTGGGGCGCCGACACGGTGATGGACCTCTCCACCGGCAAGAACATTCACGAGACCCGGGAGTGGATCATCCGGAACTCGGCGGTGCCGATCGGCACGGTGCCGATCTATCAGGCGCTGGAGAAGGTCGGCGGCGTGGCCGAGGATCTGACCTGGGAGATCTATCGCGACACGCTGATCGAGCAGGCGGAGCAGGGGGTGGACTACTTCACCGTCCACGCCGGCGTGCTGCTGCGCTACATCCCGCTCACCGCCAACCGCATGACCGGCATCGTCTCCCGGGGCGGCTCGATCATGGCCAAGTGGTGCCTCTCGCATCACCAGGAAAGCTTCCTCTATACCCGCTTCCGCGAGATCTGCGAGATCATGGCGGCGTACGACGTCTCCTTCTCACTGGGCGACGGGCTCCGGCCCGGGAGTATCGCCGACGCCAACGACGAGGCCCAGTTCGCCGAGCTCAAGACCCAGGGCGAGCTGACCCGGATCGCGTGGGAGTATGACGTCCAGGTGATGAACGAGGGCCCGGGGCATATCCCCATGCATCTCATCAAGGAGAACATGGACAAGCAGCTGGAGTGGTGCGACGAGGCGCCGTTCTATACCCTGGGTCCGCTCACCACCGACATCGCGCCGGGGTACGACCACATCACCAGCGCCATCGGCGCCGCGATGATCGGCTGGTACGGCACCGCCATGCTCTGCTACGTGACGCCGAAGGAGCACCTCGGCCTGCCCAACCGGGACGACGTGAAGGCCGGGGTCATCGCCTACAAGATCGCGGCCCACGCCGCGGACCTGGCGAAAGGGCATCCCAGGGCCCGCCAGTGGGACGACGCGCTGAGCAAGGCGCGGTTCGACTTCCGCTGGCAGGACCAGTTCAATCTTGCGCTCGATCCGGTCACTGCACGGGCCTACCACGACGAGACTCTGCCGGCGGAGGGCGCCAAGGTGGCCCACTTCTGCTCCATGTGCGGCCCCAAGTTCTGTTCGATGAAGATCACCCAGGACGTGCGGGAGTACGCGGCGGAGATGGAGCGGAAGGCGGTGGAGTTTCGGGAGAGTGGGGGAGAGATGTACGTGAAAACGTGAGCGGGACTAGGACAAGCGTAAGCAGTGAGCGGTAAGCGGTAAGCGGGACAAAGTTCTACACGGACGTCGCATTAAGGGATCCCCTCGCCTCGATTGCTCGGGGCAGGGCTCTCGCATTCGCTCGGGATGACACCGCTCACCGCTCACTGCTCTGGGCGGGAGTGCGATCGGTGACCGCCCGGCCAGGGCTCGCCCTTTACCTGGCTGACGGCCCAGACATAGGCAGCCAGGCGCCGAGTCTCACCGTCGGTGAGATTGGACTGCGCCCCCCGTGGAGGCATCGCGACCGGCGTACGCGTGGTTGGTTCTGGAACCCCGGTCTTGATCAGCGAGTCGATGGCGGCGATCTGAGCGGGCACGAAGTTCAGGCCGGCGGTAATCCCCGAGCCCGAAGCGGGCATCCCGCCTCCGTCGGGACCGTGGCAGGTGTTGCATCCGCCCTTGCCTCGGTAGAGGTCATCTCCCTGACGGATCAGGTCGAGGGTCACTCCCTGGGGCAGTGCGGGGAGCTTCGCGGGCTGGGCGTCTTCATTCAGGTCGGACCCATCCTTCTCGTCCGCTCCCGGGCGCGTCACACGTTCCTGCGCGATCAACTGGGCCGGCGCCAACCAGAGCCCAGCCAGGACCAGTGCTCCCCAGGCGGCGCGGATCATGAGCCACCTCCGGGCAGCGCAAAGACCAGGAGCTCGTCGCTGCGCGGAGCATTGATCTGGAAGTTTCCGCCCGCGGGCACCGCGACGTACTGCCGGCCCTTGAGCGCGTAGGTAATGGGCGGCCCATTCACCCCGCCGTTGGCCTGATAGCGCCAGAGCTGTTTTCCTGATCGTGCGTCGAAGGCCAGGAACTGGCGGTCCTTGGTGCCGGTGAACACCAGCCCTCCCGCTGTGGCGACGGCGCCCCCGATCATCGGGTCCTTCACTCTCTTCTGCCACGCGATCTTTCCGGTTTTCAGGTCGACCGCGGAGAACAGTCCGTACTGCGGCTCTCCGGTGCCTACAAAGGCGCCGCCCAGCCAGATTGCCGGCGGCTGGAATGGCTCGGTGCGCACCTTGTACAACATCGGCTGGTGCATGCCCAGCACGTACAAGTACCCGGTCCGGGGGCTGAATGCCGTGGGCGACCACTCCGATCCGCCGTTCGCTCCCGGCAGCATGCGGGTGCCCTTCGGCGTCGGCAAGGCGAACATGTTCGATTGGGGGACGAATGCCTGACTGCGTCGCAGCGGGCGCCCATTCTCCCGGTACATCATGTCCACCCAGCCGGTCTTACCGGCCTGCGCCACCGCGGGCACCGGATTGCCGGCTGAATCCACCGTCTCGATGAGCACGACGGGGCTGGCCGTGTCGAGATCCCACACGTCATGGGGAATCTGGTGGAAGTGCCAGCGCAGCTTGCCGGTGCGGTAGTCCAGCGCCACGATCGAGCTGGTGTAGAGATTGTCCCCCGGACGGACACTGCCGTCGAGGTCGGGCGAGGGGTTCCCGGTGGTGAACACGACCAGTCCGCGTTCGAGATCGATGGCGGGTGCCTGCCAGACACCACCGCCACCCCGCTCCCAGGCAGCGGCATGCTTGGCGCTGTCCGCCTTTTCACGGGCGATGTCGCGGTTCAGCCGAGCACCGAACGGATCGGTCTCCCGCCACTGTCCCCACCAGCCGCCCTCATCGGGGCTCGGGATGGTGTACCAGCGCCAGACCTGGCTTCCGGTGCTGGCATCCCGCGCCTCGATGAAGCCGCGGATGCCGTACTCGCCGCCGCTGACACCGGCCAGGACCTTCCCGTCCACCGCCACGACCGGCCCGTTCAGGGCGTAGCCCTTGGTGTTGTCGGCGATCTTCTGCTCCCACACCTTGCCTCCGGTGGCGGCGTCGAGCGCCACCAGCTTTGCGTCGAGCGTTCCCATGTACACCCGGCCGTCGTACACCGCTACGCCCCGGTTGACCGGGCCGCAGCAGTGCACCGTCACGTCGAACTCGTGGGCGTATTCCCACTTCTTGGCGCCGGTGGCGGCGTCCAGCGCCACCACGTGGTTCAGCGGAGTGGAGACATACATTGTCCCGTCGACCACGACCGGGCTGGCCTCGAACGAATGCGGGATGCCGGTCTTGTAGCGCCAGGCGAGCTGGAGCCGGCTGACGTTGGCGGCCGAGATCTGGGTCAGGGGAGAGAAGCGCTGGTTGCTGTAGTCGCGTCCGTAGGAGGGCCACTGCGTGCTGTCGGCCATGGCCCTCTGAAGGGCGCTGTCGGCCTGGGCGGCTCGCTGTCCGCCTCCATCATCTGTCGATGTTTCCCCTCCGGCGTCGCTCCCCCGGTCGCCGCAGCCGAGTATCAGGCCTGCTGCGAGGAGGAAAGTCCATTTCGAGTTCGAGTCTCGGTCGAACACCTCGTCCCCCCGCGTTCCTTTCCGCGAATGTGCGTCGGGGGTACGGCAGTCGTTGTGACGAAGATCACAGGACAGCGGTAAGAAAAAGCGTGAGCGGGCAAGAACGAGCGTGAGCGGGACAAAAACGGCCACCAGGGCATCTGGGCGCGCCTCGGATGTTGCGGCGAACGCGCCGAAGCGGACTTAGAGTCCATCGACTGGGCCGCCGCGCCGACTTCGCGACACAAAGGCACCAAAAATGTCGTGTTGTGACTGGTACGCGGCTGATTTCCCCCAGCCCAATTTGCGCTGTACCTTCTTCTCATCATCGACTCACAACGATTCAGGACCCGCGCCGAGGCCTCGGGAAGTCGACCGCCGTTCGGGCCGTAGTTATGGCGGCTGTTTCGCCGCAGGTGATGCGCGGTCCGTTAGGCCGATCGCGCTTCCAGGAGAAACCATGAAAGGCAGGCGCAGCTTAGTGAGGATTATGACCCTCTGCGTAGGCTGCCTGCTTTCGAGCTGTGCTACGTGGCGGCCCTACGAGCTTGCCCGCGAAGCCGGCCCCGGGAGTCCTTTCCCTCATCTGCTCCGTGTCACCCGGCAGGATAGTTCCCGTGTCGTCCTCACCGCCCCATACATGCGTGCTGATACTCTTTATGGACTAAAGCGGGTGAGGGGAGATACCCTTGCACTACCTACGAAACAGATCATTCACTTGGAACACGAGGAGCTGAGTCTGGGTCGTACCCTAGCAGTGGGGCTTGGAGTACCAGCCCTGGCCCTCGGGGTAACGTACCTGTTGGTCTGTGTGGAGAACGATTGTAGCCCGGATTTCTAGGTGCAGCACCCCGGCCTAACAAGCGCATGCAGCTGGCGGGCTCTTCAGGTCTAAGGAACGTAGGATAGTGCGCATCCGGAGGAGTCGCCGCAGCTGATGCGCGGTCCGTCAGACGGGCGCGGTATTGACCTGGAGGTCCACCTATGAATCAGCGGCAACTGGCAAGCGTTCTCTTCGCAGCCGTCGGTGTGTTCCTCGTGGTATCGCGTCTGCAGGAAATTTTCGTCCTCGCGGCAACCGTGATCCCTTCGACTCTCGACGTCGACGCCCATGCGACCCCAGCGCCTGACGGACAGAGACTGGCCCTGGCGGTGGCTCTCATGGGCTCAGTCTTGGCAGTCCTTTTCGGCTCAGCCTTAGTTCTGCTCCGAGATCGAGTGGCTAACCTGCTATTCCCGCCCGCGACTGCGCCGGTCAGCTCACGGGAGGTCCAAGCCGTGGCGCTATCCGTCCTCGGCTGCTACTTCGCCGTACAGGGTGTCTCGAATCTGGCCTGGGCAGGACGTCTCGATTGGAGCGGTACTATCCAGCTTGTCCTCGGAGTTGCCCTCTTCTTTGGTGCCCGTGGCCTTTCGAGGCTCTGGTCGTTTGGCCGGAATGCTGGCCATCAGGGAGATGTGCGCGGGGGCGCCGTCTAACAAGCGCATGCAGCTGGCGGGCGGTTCAGTTCAAAGGAAAGTCAGGATAATGTCCATGCGGGGAAGTCGCCGCAGCTTATGCGCGGTCCGTTAGGCGCACGCCACACGCATCGTTCTAAACAGCGTACCTAATGAGAGGCTGCGGCGTGCCGTGATCACTCTTGGTCTGGTGTTCTTGCTCGGCGTGACCATCTATGTGGGAGTCCGCTGGCAACTGCAAAGCCTCGCCGGCTACTTCACTGCGGTGGTGGCCGCTCTCGGACTTTGGGCTAGCGCCTTCACGCTGCAAACGTACACGGCCATCCTGCCATTGTTCCTCGGCGCCCTGGCCAGCCTGCTCCTGGCTCTGGTTGGTCTCAGGTCGGCGCAACGAGCCCGGCACGATGGCCATGGCCACCTAGGGTTGTGGATTCTAGGGATATGCCTCGTCGTGTCACCCTTCTTGGTTATAGTGGTGCGGTGGTTAGTGGGATGAGGGTCACGATCGTCCGTAGCGGCGCCTAACAAGCACATCATGACGGCGCATCAATTCGAAGGAGCGTAGAATCGTGTCCAGACGGATAAGTCGTCGCAGTTGATGCGCGGTCCGTTAGGCGGACGCACTCTTCAAAGACCACACGTGACCGGCGCGCGCCCGTTGCGCGTAGCAAGTCAAGGGCTTGGTATCGATGCCGAGTTTGACGTTCATGCTCATACCTGGCGCCGGCGGCAGTGCATGGTATTGGCATTTGGTTGCGCCAAGACTCCTGCAGCGCGGGCACGAGCCCGTCCCCGTCTCCCTGCCGGCTGCTGACAACACCGCTGGCCTGCCCGAGTATATGGCCACCATCGTCCGCGCAATCGGCAATCGTGATCCACGACGCATCGTCTTCGTCGCTCAATCGCTAGCCGGTTTCACCGCGCCTCTCGTATGCAAACAGGTACCGGTCGCCTTGCTGGTGCTAGTCAATGCAATGATCCCCAAGCCCGGTGAGAGCCCCGGCGAGTGGTGGACTAATACCCGCCACGACGCAGCGAAGCGCCAGCAGAATCGGCGTGATGGCCGTCCGGCCGACGCTCCGTTTGACCCTCTCATCGACTTCTTTCATGATGTGCCGCAGGCGGTGATCGACGAAGCCTGGGCGCAGGGCGAGCCGCGCCAGTCCGACACGGTCTTCGCTTCTCGTTGCGACTTCGAAGTTGGCCTGCCGTGCCGACTCGCGTGCTCATTGCGCACGATGACCGGTTCTTACCCGCGGAGTTCCAGCGGCGCGTAGCGGGCGACCGTCTCGGAATCTCAGCGGACGAGATGCCCGGTGGCCATCTTGTCGCTCTCAGTCAGCCAGAGGAGCTAGCAGCACGGCTGGAGTCGTATGCCAAAGACGTACGCGCCGCCTAACAAGCGCATGCAGCTGGCGGCGCTTTAGTTCTAAGGAAACGTCGGATTGTGAGCAGGCCGGCCAGTCGCCGCAGCTGATGCGCGGTCCGTTAGGCGGGCGCACGGCATCCTCTTCCCTCGGTGGGAGCCCGATGGCATTTGATGAGAAGCTGGCGGCGCGCCTTCGAGCCCACCTCGGCAAGGATTCCAGGGTGGCTGAGCGGAAGATGTTTGGCGGGATCATCTTCTTGCTACAAGGCAACATGTGCTGCGGTGTGCATCGGGATGCATTGATCGTTCGGGTCGGTCCTGAGGAAGCAGGCCGAGCCCTGGCAGAGCCGCACACACGGGTGTTTGATCTGACCGGGCGTCCGATGAAGGCCTGGGTCTTGGTTGATCCGAAAGGATTCACTACCGCTGCGCAGTTAGGAAAGTGGGTAGACCGTGCCGCGAAATGGGCAGGCTCCCTCCCCCCGAAATAGCGGCCGGATCAGCTCGGCGGGAAGCGCCGCCTAACAAGCGCATGCAGCTCCCCGCGCGTCAGGTCTAAGGAACGTAGGATAGTGTCCAACCGGGCCAGTCGCCGCAGCTGATGCGCGGTCCGTTAGGCGACTGGTGTAGCATCTCCTCCCAGCGAGCCCGAGGGCAACCTCTATGAACATGAGGTCAGGCGCCACTCTCAACCGCATTGCCGCAGGCGGTCTCCTCGTAGGCGCTGTGTTTGGCCTCGCCGGAACGTTCGTCAGTTCACCGCAGCTTCAGGCTGGCTTGTGGGCCATCGATAGCGTCGGCCTGGTGCTCGCGGCTAGCCTCTTGGCTGTGAAGTACCTTCGAGCTGGGTCCGAGCTTCTAGCCACCGGGTTCTTGGTATTCGCGATTGGTGAAGCGGTGTTGCTCTCCGGTACTGCCGCAGGCCCGACGGCCAGTGTACCGGCCTTCGCCGCGGGCGTCGCCTTATGGGCGGTCGCGCTAGCTGTCATCTGCGCCTCTCCCCAGTTCGCTCCTTGGCTTCGCCTGCTTGGTGGCGTGGCTGCGGCTTTGTTTGCGGTCACGGCTGGCCGGATCTATGCAGGGGAAGTGCTGCTGCCCACGGCGACTCCGCTCCCGTTCTTCGCCTATCCCTTCCTCGTGGGAACCTTGCTCGGCTGGGCGTGGACCCTGCTGCGCGAGGGCGAGGAATAGGCAGCCAGCTTTGGGGGGGACTGGTGTCAATTTACAGTCATGGATCGGATCGAAGCTGGCGGGGCTTATTGTGCCCTCTGCGGTCAAGCCGTTCGACCTGGCGAAGACGCCTTGAACACCCCCGACTTTCTGGCGGATGACACAGACCCATTCTGGCGCTTTGCGGATGCCGCCATGCATCGGGCCTGCTTCCTAGTATGGGATCAACGGAAGGCCTTTGTCGCACGCTTTAACCGGGCTGCGCGCTCCTGGGTCGGACCGGATGGTTCGCACCCGCGCATGACGAGCGAAGGCGAGATCGTGCGTCAGCAGAGCGGATTTCGTCCGCCAAGCGGCCCCGCTGCCTAACAAGCGCATGCAGCTGGCGGGCGCTTCACTTCTACGGAACGTAGGATTGTGCGCAGGCTGAGCAGTCGCCGCAGCTGATGCGCGGTCCGTTAGGTGACAGCGGAGGGATCCCTGAAAACAATCCTCATAGCAGCGGCGATTATCCTGAGGTATGCAGGTGATCCCAGTGTAGCTCTGTCGGCACAAGCGCGGCCACCGAGCTCGACCTCAGGAGTGCGTATCGCCATGGCAGGTGTCAGCCCGGGCCCCGCACGTTGGCCCGCAGGCAAGGGACGCTGGCTGGCGCTGCATCGTACTGCAAACGGTGACCGATTGGAGCTGGTCACGGTGCGTCTTGCACCCGGCAATACTCCGTGCACCGCCCACGACACAGTAGTCACCGTCAGCGGTCTGCCGGCTGAAGCGAAGGTGCCGTTCCTGATCCAGTGGGACGGCTTGAGAGGCGGTCCTGTGGAGAGTGTGTGGCCCAACTACGGTTCCTGTACCCGGGGGAGAATCAGCCAGTACAGTTGAAAGGGAACCTCTGGTTCACTGTGGCGGCTTACGGTAGTGCGGAACCCGGCATGATCTACAATTATCGCCTAGTGCTCAGGTCAGGAGAGGTGTTCCAGACCTTTGCTCAACTACACGTGGTCAGTATGGATGGCCCACCGAGGATTGTCTGGGCTGGTGATCTCGACCGAGATGGTGGCTTAGACCTCCTGGCAGACCTGACGACAGATTACGTGGGCCACCAGTATGTGCTGTACACCTCCATACCTGACTCGAGCGGGAAGCTTGTCACCGAGGCTAGTCGTCTGGAAGTCTCCGGATGTTAATGCAATCGTTGTAGCTGTCACCTAACAAGCGCATGCAGCCGACGGCGCTTCATTTCTAAGGAACGTCGGTTTGTGGGATTCTGAGAAGTCGCCGCAGCTGATGCGCGGTCCGTTAAGCGACAGCAGGGGAGGTTGGGACTGAACGTCGATTGGGCTGCCTTGCGGCAAGAACTGCTCGACATGGCCGAGGAGGATCTGCGCGTCCGAGCAGACCTGGCTGCCGATGGCTCCCTCTACCGGGGTTATGACGCCCGGATGCGTGCGGTGCACGATCGAAACGCGAACCGACTAGCGCGGATCCTCTCTGAACGGGGATGGCCGGGGGAGGCCCGAGTCGGCCCAGATGCAGCCCAAGCCGCGTGGCTCATCGCCGAACACGCCATTGTGCAGCCAGCGTTTCAGCGTCAGGCGCTGAGCGCCTTGAGCGCAGCCGCTCGTCGGGGCGAGGTCCCGGCGTGGCAGGTGGTCTCACTGGAGGACCGCATTCGCACCTTTGAAGGCCGGCCGCAGCGCTACGGAACCCAGTTCGACTGGGATGCGTCAGGCCAGCTTAATCCGCTTCCGATCGAAGATCCGCTTGGCGTTGACGAGCGCCGGCAGGCGGTGGGCTTCGGCCACTCGAGGAGGAGATTCAGGCTCAGCGGGCGACGGTGTCTCACAGTACAGAGCGCCCGCCAGCAGACTGGCGAGCTCGGCAGCGAGAGATGGACGCCTGGCTTCGCGAGGTTGGCTGGCGAGTTAGGCCCCTCGCGGGCTGCGGCCTCACAAGCGCATGCAGGGCGGGCGCTTCAGTTCTAAGGAACGAGAATAGTGCGCATCCTGAGGAGTCGCCGCAGCTGATGCGCGGTCCGTTAGGCCGACACCCGAAAAGCTCATGTGTGTATACGTCTATATCGAGTCTTCCAAGACGCTGCCTCTGAAAAAGCTGGGACGCGGCAGCGCTGCGTTCAAGATCGAGCACCTCCAGAGGCTCGACCGTCCTGTGAGGAAGCACCTTAAGAAGCCCAGGCTGTACTTCGCGGCCTCTTTTGAGGGCTGCGGCTGCATCTTTGCCGAGCAGCCACCTCTCTCGCGCTCCCGGAGCAAGTACGCCAAGCGATGCCACTCATCGCTTCAAGGCTTCGCCCGCTATTTAGGACGAGCGGTTAAGCACTTTGGCTAGCTTCAGGTTTACGCGGTAGAGAACAGATGGCTTGGGCGTAGGCCGCGGACACGAAGGAGGATTGCGGTGACAGAGCTTTTGTCACCTAGCTTTCGTTTCCGCGAAGGGGAACTCATTATACTCTCCCGTGAAGGTGCAGCCACACAAGCGGATGCAGCTGACGGCGCGTCAGGTCTAAGGAACGTAGGATAGTGTCCAACCGAGCCAGTCGCCGCGGCTGATGCGCGGTCCGTTAGACTGACCCAGAGATCGGTCCATGGATGAGTTTCTGCGAGCGGCTCTCGATGAAGCCCGCCAGGGTCTCGCGGAGGGCGGGATTCCCATCGGCGCGGTCCTGGTGCAGGAAGGCCAGATCCTCTGCGGGGGTATAATCGGCGGGTGCAAGGGGAGCGTCGTCCTCCACGCCGAAATGGACGTGTTGGAGCGCGCCGGTCGGCAGCCAGCAAGAGTCTACCAGAGAGCCACCCTGTATACACGCTCTCCCCCTGCGCGATGTGCAGCGGAGCCATCCTCCTCTACGGGATACCTCGGATCGTCATCGGGGAGAACCGAACGTTCCGCGGCGAGGAAGAGCTCCTGCGCACCCGAGGAGTGGCCCTAGAGGTGGTCGATGACCCTGACTGTGCGGCGCTGCTGGCGGACTTCATTTGCAGGCACCCGGCCCTTTGGAACGAGGACATCGGCCGCCAGTGAGCGGGCAGCCTAACAAGCGCATGCAGCCGGCGGGCGCTTCAGGTTTAAGGAACGTTGGATTGTGTGCAGTTTAGGAAGTCGCCGCAGCGGATGCGCGGTCCGTTAGGCGGACAGACGAACATCCAGAGTATGCGACGGGCTCAGACAATCGGTCTTGGGGTGGCAGGAGGACTCGCGCTTGCGGCCGGTGCGGCGCTCTGGAGCGCGCCGGATTGGCTGATCGATCAGCTCGCCAGGCGGCATCCAGGCTGCCTCTACCGCGTGCCGACTCAAACTCCGCTCGTGGCGTTGACGATCGACGACGGCCCTGACCCGAGCTCCACGCCGCTGATCCTCGCCGAGCTGCGTCGGCAGGAGGCGCGCGCGACGTTCTTCCTGATTGCAGAACGAGTACGAGGCCAGGAGGAGCTCGTTCGCACGATCGCTTCCGAGGGCCATGAAGTGGCAACCATTTCACCCGGGATCGGGCGAGTATCCGGCTGAGCCCCAGCGTCTTCGAGGTGATCTTCTGGGGGCCGACGAGGTGCTTGCCCTGTACGGCGCCGTCACGTGGGCACGGCCGGGGTCGGGCTGGTATTCGCGGGCCATGATCGGCATCATGAGGCGGCACGGGTACCACTGCGCGCTGGGATCCGTCTACCCGTTCGACGCGACTTCCCTTCGGCCGTCTTTGCGGCCCGCTACATTATGTGGCATACCCGACCCGGAGCCGTGGTGGTCCTTCACGACGGCGGCAACCGGGGGCGGCGGACGGCCCAGGTGCTGAGCGAGGTGTTGCCGGAGTTGCGGCGACGCGGCTACCGGGTAGTGTCACTGAGTGAGTTGGTGGCGGCGGCCTAACAAGTGCATGCAGCTGACGAACGCTTCACTTCCAAGGAACGTCGGATCGTCCGCGGCGGAGAAGTCGCCGCAGCCGATGCGCGGTCCGTTAGGCGGCGCACGTAGACCAAGTGGTGGGAGTCAGGGAGAAGATCTATGCCATATACTCAGGTACCGGCACTCACGCCAGAGCAATGGGGAAGCACGAGACTATTGCCAATCGGCCCGCGACTTGGATAACTGGGCGACAATCTCATTCGGCAGCGCACGAGGAAGACCCGACCGAGTACGTGGCCAAGCTGGGTCTCAATCAAGCCGGCTCAGTTGTTGTCATGAACCGGGCCCACGACCGCGCCCTGATACCACCGCCAGCCCGGGCGGTGTTGGCGGCATTCGCGCTTGCGGAGCAGCCATTTGGTCTCTACTTCCGGAGTATGTCGAGCTGGTGTACCGGGCCGCCGCGCGGATTGAAGATCAAGAAGCTACGGCTGCGCTGCGGGATCGGGCACCGCATCCAGGATCTTCTGCCTGCGGCGGCCGCCTAACAAGCGCATGCAGGCCGACGGACGCTTCAGGTCTAAGGAACGTCGGATAGTGTCCAAGCGAGGAAGTCGCCGCAGCGGATGCGGTCCGTTAGGCGGACGCCAACCATGACCCGATTCCAGAACGCATTCGGCGCACTCCTTCTTGCTCAATGCGCGCATTCGGCAGAGGAGTACATTGGCCGCCTTTGGGAATCGTTTCCGC
>CAWEMG010000039.1:0-18591 GCA_963810165.1 uncultured Gemmatimonadales bacterium | reverse complement strand
ACCTTAAGGTGGAAACGCCGTGATCGGGGACACGTCCTATTTTCACGGAAGCGTCTTCAGATAGCGGAGCATATCGGCGTCCGCTCGAACACCCGGACCCCGGGACTGGCAAGCGCCCGCTCGCGGGGCCCAGCTTCAAGTCGAGGTGAGGCCAGCGCCGGTTCCCCAGATGGAGCGCGGCCGCCGGAGCCCCCACCCGCTCCGCGAAGGCCCGCAGCTCGGCCAGGTCGTTGGAGGTGGACAGCACATGGGACCAACCCCGCGCGAAGATGTTCTCCCGGTCCATCACGATCACCGGGCAAGTCCCTGCCTCAGGAACCCCACCGTCCGCTCGATGACCTCCGGATCGCGAACCACGGAGCGGTGCCCCAGGCCGGTCGTCGCCAGAAATTCCGCGCCCGGCCACGCCCTGGCAATCTCTTCCCCGTGGGCGTACGGCACATCCGGATCCTCCCGGTCATGCACGACCAGCACTGGAACGCTCATGCCCCGGGCCAGAGTGGGAATGTGCAACTCTTCCCAGCGGATCTGGAGCCGGTGCTCGAGATTCCGGCGCATCGCGTCGTGGGCCCGCAGCGGAAGACCAAGGTGCTGCGCGAAGGCATGAGAGAAGAGGACCACATCCGCGGGAGATGCCAGGAGCACCGCTCGCTCGGCTCGAAGGCCGTTGCCCATGGCGAGCGACACTGCCGCGCCACCCAGCGAGTGGCCCACCAGCCCGTACACCGGCCCGATAGACCCGGCGACAGCGCGCAGCGCCCGCGCGAACTGAGGCAGGGAGGCCTGACGACCGTGAGAGGCGCCGTGTGCCGGCGCATCGAAGAGGACCACGCGGAAGCCGGCGTTCACCAGTGCACCGGCGAGGGTGCTGAACCGTCCGGCGCGGCTGCCCCATCCGTGAGCCAGCACCACGACCGGCCCCTGGCCCCACTCCCACACGGCAACGTCCTGCTCCTCGCTTCGAACCGTCCGCCGAAGACCGGTCGCCAGAAATGATTCCTCGGCCGGACGGGGGTCCTGGCGTGGAGGACGGCAGAAGATCGCTTCGGCCCAGCGCGCAGCCACGCCGGGCGCCACCGTCCCCACGGTGCGAAAGGCGGCGCGAAGCATCCAGAGCGGCGGTGCGGTCCTCATCACCTGAGTATGTAGACAGCCGCCAGGTGGGCCAAGCCCGGAAGCTCCGCCCTGATCACCGCCGCTACCGCCCGCTCGCTCGATGGCTCGGGGCATGCTTACCGCCGAGTGACGAACGTCACCCGGGACCCGACGGCAAGTCACTACAATGAACGGTGTTCCTCAAGACTGATTCTACTTCAAGCGAGGTCCGTGTGTCGGAGCCCAATGCCTTTGATCGTGTCTCACCCGCGGAAGACCCGGCCTGGCAGGCCGCCTGGGAGACCGAGGACAACTACTGGACCGAGAACTTCACCAGTCGGCCCTATGCGCTGGGCGCCGATTACTACGACCGGTTCCGCCCCGCCTATCGCTATGGATTCGAGTCGGCCCAGTCCCACATGGGCCGCCGGTGGGAGGATGCGGAATCCGACCTGCAGGGCAGGCTGGGACCGCTATCAGCACCGCGGCGAGAACGGGTCCACCTGGGACGAGATCAAGGCGGCGGTGCGCGATGCGTGGGATCGCGTGGTCGGGGCCTCCCGGACGCCGGCCGAGGATCGTCGCCCGAACGTGCGCGAATAGCTCTATACTCCAGACATGGCTGATGCAATCCGGGATCTTCTCTTCGGTGGGGTTTCGACCAGCCGTGATCTGGTCGAGGCGATCGAGCCGCGCCGGTCATTCGACGACGTGGTTCTTCCGGCCACCACGCTGAGGGCGCTCAACCACGCACTGGCACTGGTACGCAAGCACGACCTGATCTTCCAGCAGTGGGGGCTGGCCGAGCGGCACTCGAGCGGGCTGGGCCTGGCCTTTCACTTCGCCGGCCCGCCCGGCACCGGCAAGACGATCTGCGCCGAGGCGCTGGCGTACGCCCTGGACAAGAAGCTGCTCGTGGTCCGCTATGCCGAGCTGGAATCCCGCTGGGTGGGACAGACGTCGAAGCACGTGGCCGCGGTATTTCGGGCGGCGGCGCAGCAGGACGCGGTGCTGTTCTTCGATGAGGCCGATGCCATCGCCGGGCGGCGGTTTACCTCGATAGGCGCGGCCTACGAGCGGGAAGCCAACGCCATCGTCAACGTGCTCCTCCACGAGCTGGAGAGCTTCCCCGGGGTGGTCATCTTCGCCACCAATCTCGCCGCCAACATCGACCCCGCATTCGAGCGCCGGATTCGCACCCACATTCTCTTCGAGATGCCGGACGTCGAGGAGCGGGAGCGGATCTGGACCGTGCAGCTGCACGCCCGGAAGACCCCGCTGGCCCGCGACGTGGACTTTCGCGCCCTGGCGGAGGCCTATCCGAGGAGCGGTGGCGATATCAAGAATGCGGTGCTCAAGGCCGCCCAGATCGCGACGGTGGAGCCGGGGCCCGACTCGGAGAAGCGGATTCATCAGCGGCACTTCATCCAGGGCATGGCGGAGGTGATGGCCGCGGAAAACGTCATGTCGCAGTCACTCTTCGACGACCCCATGGCGGCGGGACCGATCGGCGGGGCAGTGGAGCGTCTGGCGGAAGGACAGGAGGAGCTGCGGGCCGAGCTGGGCGTGCTGGTGGAGCGGATCGATGCGCTGGGCGATAAAGTGCGAGCCCTCTCGCACGACCACTCAGCCGGCAAAGTCGAGCTGGAGCGGAGCCAGAGTCAGCTGACCGAGACTGCGGCGCGGCAGCTCCGTCGCGAAAAGATGCTGACCTGGAGCGTCATCACCGCCACGGTGCTCGCCCTGGGCGCGCTGGTCACCGCAGTGCTCAATTCCGTCTGAGCCGGACGTCCTCGCTGCGCACCTGCTCTCCAACCACCAGCACCAGCAGTCGCGACTCGTAGCCCGACGCGCTCACCCGGACGTACTGGGTGCGGCAGTTGTCCACCAGCGACATATCGAAGCTGAAGCGATACTCGCCGGTGCCATCGGTGAACGCCACGTACGGCGTGCCGATCATCTGGAGGTGCGCCCCCGCCAGCGGGCGGCCATTATCCTGCCGGAAGATGCGGCCCACCACGAGGCCGAGCTGGACGCCGGCGGACGTGTCGGCCGGCGGCAGTCTGCCGGGGCATGCAGCGCTCCGAGTCGCGTATCCATGACTCCATCGGCCGGACCGACTGGGGGCCGGCACCGGGCGCGGTAGCCAGCCGCGGCCGTCCGAATATCCGCCTGGCCTCAGATTCCATCGTGACCGCCTCGCGCTTCGGCGCGGGCGCATTCGATTCGGCGCGCGGCGCAGCGGCCGGCTGCCCCCCGGTCTTTTCCTCGTCGGGGCTCTCCGAGCCCGTGGTTCGGGTCGCCTCGGGCGGAGCATTGGCCTCCGGTTCCGGCTCCGTGCGTCGCTCCGGCGGCGGTGGCGACGGGGGTGGCGGTGGCGGCTGCCGTCGAGGCGGAGGAGGCTGGACCACGGGTGGGGGTGGAGGCGGTGGCGGCTCGGGCGGCGGCGGCATGTAGATCATGTCGATCCGGCGCGACTCCGCGGCCGGCCTATCGGTCTCCTCCCGTGCCGCCGCCGGGGAAGCCTGGCGCGTCAGGCCGGCTGCCACGATGAGCAGGACCACGTGCGCCGCCGCGCTGATGGCGAGCGGGCTCCAGGCGCGCTTACGTGGGGTGGAGACCAACGGCTTCAACAAGCAAACGTTCCTTGTCGGCGGTGACGACTGCATGGATCTGGACACCTGGAAACCGCATGCCGCGGCCATGGAAGCTTACCACCGCGGTAAGCATGACGCGATCATGGTGGTCTATGACGACTTCGAGCGGGACGAGGTGCCGCTTTCCTACTTCTTTCGCACCCCCGAGCAGTTCCCGCCACTGGAGCAGCTGGCGCTGGAGCTCTGCCGGGGACGGGTCCTGGACGTGGGCGCCGGCTCCGGCTGCCACTCGCTGGCGCTGCAGGACCGGGGCCTGGAGGTCACGGCCATCGAAATCCTTCCTGCCGCTGGTCCGCATTCTCCAGGAGCGGGGAGTCAAAGATGCCCGGCTGGCCACCTGGATGGACATCGAGGCGGAGCCGTTCGACACCGTCTTCATGATGATGAACGGACTGGGACTGACCGAGACCCTGTCGGGGCTGCGCCGATTCTTCCGGGACGCTCGGCGCCTGGTGCGCCGCGGCACGGCCAGGTGCTGGCCGACTCGACCGATGTTCGGGCTCGGCTGGATGTGGAGGCCGGCCGAACCGGGGCGCTGGAGCGACCCGATGGCCGCTACATCGGGGAGCTCCACTTCCAGGTGGAGTATGAGGGACGCAAGGGCGACCCGTTTCCGCAGCTGTACGTGGATCCCAACACCCTGGCGCGGTATGCCCGGGAAGAGGAGTGGAGCTGCGACATCGTTTCCGAGCCCGACGAGTACGGCCACTACCTGGCGCGGCTCACGCCATAGAAGGCCAATCGGCCGTGGACCGAGCCCCTCCGGCTTCAAGCGCCTGACATCCCCCCACCCATCCCCTTGCGCTCAGCCTTCGGGGCTCAGCCCACGGCCGTCTTGACCAGGGAGGAGCAGCGGCGGTGGCCATGCCCCTTTCCATCAAGTCGCCACGGCCGAGGGCAGCGAGGCCCCTGCCTGCCAGCCCTCCGCCACCAGCAGGTTGAGCAGCTCGACGATCGCCGCGCGGTCCTGATGCACCGCCAGCACCAGCAGGTCCCCTGGACGAGCCCACTCCAGCGCGGTCCGCACCCCGGCCAGATCGGGACCCGACTGGTGGATGGATCCCGGCGGCAGCCCCAGCCGCAGAAACTCTTTCTCCAGCAGGGCAGGGACCTCGCCCGGCGCCCTCCCCCTCAGGTATTCGTCCATCTCCTTGACCACGACGTAATCCGGGCCGAGCGCCCAGGCGGCCTGCGCCAGCTCCCGGATGGCGTCATCACTTCGGTCGCCCGCCTGGCCCACCATGACGAGACGCCGGCTGGCTTCGATGTTCTTCGCCATCGCCACCAGCGCCGACATCCCGTGCGGATTGTGGGCGTAGTCGATCAGCACCCGGATCCCGCCCAGCTCCAGGAGATTGGCCCGGCCCGGATTGTCGTTCTGGTCGCTGGCCGAACCTCCGGAGCGCGGTCGCCGATCACCTCCACTCGACAACCCGAGCGCCAGGCCGACACCGACGGCCGCGAGTACGTTGGCGACGTTGTGCTGCGCCGCCCCGGCCAGCGCGATCGGAATCTCCGCCAGGAGAGCGATCGGTCTCGCGGCGCTGGGTCCGCAACACCACGATTCCGCTCTGGTCCGCCAGCACGGCGGTGCCGCCGGCCTCCGCGTGATCGGTCGCAACCGGGGATGTATGGTCGAGCGAGAACCAGGAGATCGTTCGCCCCAAGGTAGCTGCCTGCCGCCACCAGCATCGGGTCATCGGCGTTGAGGACCAGGGTGCCATCCTGCCGGAGGCCTTTCGCCACCAGCAGCTTGGTCTCCGCCAGCTCGGCCAGGCTGTTGACGCCGAACTCGCCGAGATGATCCTCGGCCACATTGGTGACCACCGCGGCCTGGGCGCCCTCCACCGCGAGTCCGCGCCGGAGGAGACCACCCCGCGCCGTCTCCAGCACCGCGGCTTGAACCCGGGGATCTCGCAGCGCCAGCCGGGCCCCGCTCGGGCCGGAGAAGTCGCCCTCGCCGATCAGGGTGGTATCGACGATGACGCCGTCGGTGGAGCTGTAGCCCGGAGCTGAGGCCGGCCTCGCGCAGCATCGCCGCCAGCAGCCGCACCACCGTCGTCTTTCCGTTGGAGCCGGTGACCAGTGCGATCGGCACATCGTGAACCCGGGTCCAGTCCACCGTGGCACGGGTCCGGAACGGCGTCGTCGGGCCACACCGCCGCTCCGCTCCCCGACCCGACCGACACCTGGTCCTCTCCGGCCAGGAAGACCAGCCCCCGCGCCCGTGCGGCTCGCCGGAGATCGACCAGCCGGGGATTGCTCTCCGTGGCATATCGCCTGCCGGATGGACGGCAACGTCGGCGTCGTAATCGCGCGGCGGTCGTTCACCCAGCGCCGAGGCGGCCTGTTCCCAGGCCAGCTCGTTGAGCTCGGTGGCGGCGTACAGCCCATCCACCGGCGCCGTGAACGCCAGACTCACCCCTCCGGCGAAGCGCCGGGAGGCAAGCCGCTCTTCGGCCCAGCCGACGTCGCGCAGCAGTCGCTGCGCGGCCGTCCGCCAGGCGGCGATGACCCGGTCGGCATCGGCTCGATCGAGCGAGATGTCCAGCACCGCGCCCGGTCCCGGCAGCACCAGGCCTGGGCCCGGTCAGGCGGCGTGAATCGAGAAGTTTCATGAGACGGGCTCGCCGGCTTAGTCAGCCTGCTCCTCCCGGGCCATCCGGACGCCGCGCGAGTCCCTCACGAATTCGCGGCGGCGGTCCTCCAGCATCGGCGCCACGGCGGCCAGGGCGGGCTCCGGGCGGGACACTCGCTTGCGTTCCGCCGACGGCGGCGGTGCCTCGGGCCGGAACTGGATCACCTGCTTCCAGCTCCGGGTGATGGCGTCGGCGAAGATCAGCAGCAGATCGCCCGGCTCCGCCTCGCGCAGTGCCGTGTCGATCGCCGCCTCCTCGCTGGGAATGACCGAGATCTGGTCGGCCGCCACCCCATTCTCCATCAGCGCGTCACGCAGCAGCTCGCGGCACCTCGTTCGGACCGCGGCCCCGGAGCTGGTCGTCGCGCCGGCAGAAGTAGTGGTCGAAGTGTCCCGCGGCGATCCGCCCGATCTCGGCGATGTCCTGGTCCCGCCGGTCTCCCGGCACCGCCAGCACGCAGAGGCGGCGGCCGGTCGACGTCGAGCCGCTCCACCAGCTGGCACATCGCCTCGACGGCGGCCGGATTGTGGCCGTAGTCGAGAATCACCTTGAACGCATGCTCGTCGTAGATGTTCATCCGGCCCGGGGCCTGGAAGAACGTGGTGTCGAAGGTGCGCAGCCCGTGGCGGATGTCCTCCAGCTTGAGCCCCATGCTGAACGCCATCGCCGCCGCGAACATGGCGTTCTGGACGTTGTGCATGGCGCGGCCTTCCAGCGTGGCCGGAATCAGGTGGGTCCAGAGCAGCGGGATATGGGAGCCGTGATCGTAGATCGTGATCATCTGGCCCTTGATTCCGGTCTCCAGCACCACGCCCCGCCCGCCTGCCTTGATATGCTCACCGACCAGCTCGTGGGTGGGATCCATGGTCACGTAACACAGGTGCTTCGCCTCGGTGTAGTCGGCCATCTTGAGACAGAGCGGGTCGTCCGCGTTGAGGATGGCGGTCTCCCGCGCCACCTCGACCACGATCCGCTTCACCTCGGCCAGCTGCTCCAGGGTCCCGATGCCGCGGAGACCGAGGTGATCGGATTTGACGTTCAGCACCGCGCCCACGTCGCAGGTCCTGACTCCCATGCCGGCGCGCAGCAGTCCCCCGCGGGCGATCTCGAGCACCGCCACGTCCACCGACGGGTCGCTCAGCACCATGCGGGTGGCCACCGGGCCGGTCATGTCGCCCACGACGGTGCGCTGGCCGTCGATGTAGACGCCGTCGGTGGACGTGAGCCCGACGTGATGACCGGCCAGCTTCTGAATGTGCGCCAGCATCCGGGCGGTGGTGGTCTTGCCGTTGGTGCCGGTGATCGGCGGCGATCGGAATCCGGCTGGGAGTGCCCGGCGGAAACAGCATGTCCATCACCGGCCCGCCGACGTCGCGCGGGCGTCCCTCGCTCGGCGCCATGTGCATCCGGAAGCCGGGCGCGGCGTTGACCTCGCAGATGGCGCCGCCCACATCCTTGTAGGACTCGGTGATATCGGTGCTGAGGAAGTCCACGCCGCCCACATCGAGGCCGATCGCCTTCACCGCCCGCACCGCCATCTCGATGTTGTCCGGATGCACCTGGTCGGTCATGTCGGTGGCGGTCCCGCCGGTGGAGAGGTTCCCGGTGGACCGGAGGAAGACCCGCTCGCCGTCGGCCGGAACGGTGTCGCGGGTGTACCCCTTGGCGGCGAGCAGGGTCTCCGCCTGGTGATCGAACAGCAGCCGGGTCAGCACCTTCTCGTGACCCACTGCCGCGGCGGGGATCGCGATTCACCTCTTCCACCAGCTGCTCGATGGTATGCTCCCCGTCGCCCACCACGTGGCCCGGCATCCGCATGCGCCACCGCCACCAGCTCGCCGTTGATCACCAGCATCCGGTGGTCCTCGCCGGTGATGAAGCTCTCGACGATGACGCTCCGGCTGTGCTCCCGCGCGACGGTGAACGCGGCCGCCACCTGCTCCGAGTCGGTGAGGTGGATGGAAATCCCCCGGCCGTGGTTGGCGTTGTACGGCTTGACCACCACCGGGTAGCCGATCCGCTCGGCGGCCTCCACCGCGTCTTCCATGGTCTGCACCAGACGCTGCTTGGGAACCGGGAGGCCCAGGTTGCCGAGGATCCGGTTGGTCTCTTCCTTGTCGGACGCCAGCTCCACCGCGATGTGCGAGGTGCGGCTGGTGACGGTGGCCTGGATGCGCTGCTGGTAGCGGCCATGACCGAACTGGATCAGGCTCTGGTCGTTGAGCCGGATCCAGGGAATCCGCCGCTCCTCCGCGGCCCGAATCAGCGCCATGGTGCTGGGGCCCAGCGCCCGCCGCTGGGCGAACCGGATGAACTCATCCCGCTCGGCCGCAAAATCGAACCCGGCGGGGACGGAGCCCTCGGGCCGGAGCTCTGGAGGGAGCAGCGAGTGGAGCAGGGTGAGCGCCAGCCGGCCGGCCTCGACGCCGACATCCTCCTGCTCGTACTGGTACACCACCCAGTAGTGCCCCGGCGGGCCATGCGAGCGGGTCTTGCCGAACGTCACCGACTCCCCCGCCACGTTCTGGATCTCGATGGCGACGTGCTCCAGGATGTGGCCCATCCAGGTCCCCTCGCCTTCGGTCAGCCGACGGACGAACCCGCCGGGCTTGCCGTAGGAGCAGGTGTGCGTGTGCAGCCCCGGCAGCGCGGCGAGCAGCGGCTCGGTGAACGAAGGCCCCAGCTTCCCCGAGGGCCATTCCTCCAGCGGACCCAGATCGATGTCGAGCCGAATGACGGGGAAGTGGGCGTACAGGCTGGGTCCGACGAAGACGGCCTTATCGAGTATCAGCATTTGATTTTCCAGTGATCCGGTCCGCCCGTCCGCCCGTCCGCTCGCCCCGCTGTCACCCGCTTAGCGCCGCTTCCGACCGCCGCTTCCGCTACGCTCTGACATGCCTCCGCTTACCCCGCTCACCTCTCGCTTCTCACCGCTCACTTCTCGCTTCTCACCTCCGTACTCCTTCGCGTCGCCTTGTTTCCTTCTCCTCCGCCTTCCACCCGCACCGCCAGGACCGGGGCCGCCGCCGCAATCCGGGTATGCAGGTTGAAGGTCGAGCCGTGATCCAGGATGTGCAACTTCAGCCCGATCAGGCAGACCGCGTCGTTCTTGCGCACCCGCGCCATGGAGGAGAACTCGATGGCGGACGCGTCGACGATGGTGAGGGCGCCGCTTCCCACCACCTCCATCGTCTCATCGGGGCCGATGAAGCCGGCGGTGTTCTCGTCCAGCCCGATGCCGACCGCGAACGGATTGTACGCCAGGGCGGTGAGCAGCCGGCCCAGGCGGTCCCGCTGGCGGAAGTGCTGGTCGATGATCACCCGGTTGGTCAGGCCCAGCCCCGGCGCCAGCGTCACGATCTTGGCCCGGGGAGACGCCCCCTCCTTGCCGAACGCGATCATGTGCTCGCACAGGAACGCGGCGCCGGCCGAGGTGCCGGCCACGTGCATCCCCTCGGCGATTCCGGCGGCGCAGCGCCTTGGCCACCTGGGTTCCGCCGATCATGGTGCTGAGCCGCAGCTGGTTGCCGCCGGTGAGAAAGACGCCGTCCACCGAGTCGAGGACGTCGAGCCACTCCTTGTGCTCGCAGTCGGCCCGGCTCTGAATCGGTAGCGACTTCGCCGACTTGACGCCGAGGCTGAGGAACAGCTCCTCGTACCGAGCGCCGGTATCGCTCAGCGAGGAAGCGGTGGGGATGATGGCGATGCTGCAGCTCCCGCCCCCGCACAGGGCGGCAAAGCGGCGCAGGATGGTGACGTCGCCGATCTTCTCTTCGGCTCCGCCCACCGGAATGATGTAGCCCCGGGTCTTCTCCTCCTCGTCCACCCGCGTCCTCCGTCTATAAGTGCTGTCCGCCCTCGTCCGCTCGCGTCTTCCGCCCTTCCGCCCGTCCTCTCCGCCTCTCCGTCCTCTCCGTCCTCTCCTCAAACATCCCCCGCACCACGGGTCTCCCGCCTCGCACATGCCACCGGCCCCGCGCCATCACGTCCCGCACTCCGCCCTGGGCATCCAGCACCACCAGGTCGGCGTCGGACCCGGTCGCCAGCCGGCCCTTGCGAGGGAGCATGAGGAGCTGCGCCGGGTTCGCGGTGAACGCCGGCAGCACCCGCTCCAGCGGCTGTCCGGCTGCCAGCAGCTCCTGGAGCGCGCCCGCCATGGCGGCGGGCTGGCCCACATCGAGCGACACCACCCGTCCGCCGGCATCGAAGGTGGGGAAGCACCCGCCGCCATCCGAGCTGACCGTCACCCGCTCGGGCGGCAGTCCCATCTCATGGTAGCGGACCAGCGCTTCGGCGGCCGACCAGGCATCCTCGCCTTCCTCCACCGGAAACGCTGTGATGTCGATGGTGCAGCCCCGCCGGGCCAGTGCCGTGGCCTCCTCGAACAGCGCCTTGGTGCGATTGACATGGGTGGGGTTGAAGACCGCGGCCGGCAGCTCGGTTCGCTCCAGTGCCTGTCGTACCAGCTCCAGCCCGCGCCCCCCGCTCCCCACGTGGAGGTGCACGATGCCGGCCTTGCCCGCCATGAGACCGCCGACGTGGGAGTCGCCCGCCACCCGGAGCAGCTCATCCAGCGTCGGCTGGCTGGAACGGTGGTCGCTGATCGCGAGCTCGCCCACGCCGACGATGAGATCTATCAGGACGATATCGCCCCGCACGCTGCCGGTGACCGTCGCCGGCGGGAAATGGTACCCTCCGGTGTAGCACCAGGCGCTCAGTCCTTCCTGAATCAGTCCGCGCGCCACGGTGACCAGCTCGGCTGGAGACCGGACCGTGTCATCGGTCCCCAGTACGCCCACGGCGGTGGTCACACCACCGGTCGTAAGTCGGCTCAGCGCCAGCGGCGGCACCCGGGTCTCCGGGCCCGCTTCGCCGCCGCCGCCGGTCAGGTGCACGTGACAGTCCACCAGTCCCGGGATGACTCGGCCCCCATCGAAATCGTGCTCCTCCACCTGCAGCGCGGATGGCAGCGCCGGCAGCTTGGCGCCGGTCCATACGATCGTCTCGCCCGCCACCAGCAGGTTCTGAATCCCCTGCGGTTCGGGTGCGTAGAGATCGGCGTTTCGCAGCAGGAGCATCGGCTATCCGGTCGAGGTAAGCGCGCAGAGAACATACTCCCACCGGATCAACGCTGCTATTGTCGCACGGGTGGTAGGTACTGCGGCGGTAGGTACTGCGGCGGTAGGTACTGCGGCGGTAGGTAGTGCGGCGGTAGGTACGCGGCGGAGCCGTGCACGGAACATGAAAGCGACACCTCATCCCGAGGAACCCCGAGTGAAACGAGGGGGACGAGAGACCTACTCTGACGTTCAAGCTGACGCTGGGTAGGTCCCTCGCATTCGCTCGGGATGAGGTGATTCTTCGCTTTCTTACCGCCTGCCCTACTTCTCCAACCCCTCCGGCACCCCCTCAGGAAACCGTTCCTGTATCGCGTTCTGAATGCGCTGTATCCGGTTCTCCGGGATTCGGATGGGTGCTGAAGAACTCCGGCGGCCGCCCACCCTCGGAGCTCTCGGCCAGGATCTCCATCAATCTGGTCATCGACCGGGGGTCGTACCCCGCCTCTGCGGTGAATCGCACCCCCAGGACGTCTGACTCGAGCTCGTCCTGGCGCCCGAACCGCATCCCCACCAGCTGGCCGATCATCGCGGCGACTGCCGCCGAGCCTCGGCTGGAAGGATTGTTGGGATCGTAGGTCGCCAGCACCGCGGCGCCGGTCAGTCCCTCGGTCAGCTGCTGCTTGGCGATGTGCTCGGCGCCGTGCCGGGCCACCACGTGGCCGATCTCGTGGGCCAGCACGCCGGCGAGCTGGCCTTCCGTGTCCAGCTTCCGGACCAGCCCCTCGGTAATGGCGACCTGCCCTCCGGGCAGGGCAAAGGCGTTGATGGTCTCGGCGTCGTCGAGGAGATGGAATTCGAATTGGTAGGGACTTTGTGCGGCTGCAGTGCGGGACACCAGGCGCTCACCCACCCGCTTCACAAAGGCCGTGGCCTCGGGATTCGGGATCGGGTCCGCCGAACTGCTGCAGCATCTCGGGCGCGGCCTGGAGCCCCAGCGCCACTTCCTGCTCCGGCGTGATACCGGCAACGTGCTGCTTCTCTTCGGTGATCGGGTTGAACGCGCTCCTGGAGAAGTAGCCGATCACCGTGATCACCGCGACAATCAACGCCATCACCAGCCGGCTTCGAGACACCTGAGCCTCCCTGAAAGGACGCTCAATACTCGCTCCAACCGGACTTTTCTACGGTGATACCCCTCACGCCAGGGCGGTGCACGGGCAGGTAGACCCGCTGACCGCGGCGTGTCAGCAGTACTGCGTGCGGCTAAGAGCGGAAGCCTCCCCTCACTGGAGCCGGAACCCCCCGACCGCCCCGGTCAGCCGCTCCGCGGCGCCCGCGAGGTGGCCGGCCGAGGCGGAAATCTCTTCGGTGGATGCGTTGAGCTGCTGCGCGGCGGCCGCGATCTGCTGGGCGGCGGCGGCGTATTCCTCGGTGCCGGAAGAGACTTCCTTCATGCGTCCGGCGATCCCTTCGATCAGTCCCCGCACCTCACCGGCCGACTCGGAGATGTGGCGGGTCCAGACATCGTTCGCCTCCGCGTCGGCGGCCACGTTCATGAGTCCCTCCGCCGCGGCATGGGCCGCGTCCCGCGCCGCCGAGCCGCCCTGGCCCAGCCGGATCAGCCGGTCGCGGGCGGTCTGCACCTGGGCGACGACGATCTGGACCGTATCGCTGGTGCTGGTCGCGGCCCGGGCGGCCTGCCCGGCCAGCTTACGCACCTCCTCGGCGACGACGCTGAAGCCTCGTCCCTCTTCGCCCGCGCGGGCCGCCTCGATCGAGGCATTCAGCGCCAGCATGTGGGTCTGCTTGGCGATCGCCTTGGCCTGGGCAATGAACTTCTCGATCTCTCCCGACGCGGTGGCGAGCGCCTCGGCCTCCTGCGCGCCCCGCTCGATCTCCTCGGCCAGCCGGGACAGCTCGGCGGTGCTCTGATCGAGGCGCTCGCGGTGGGACCGCGCCAGCCGGGCCAGCGCGGCGTTCCGCTCCGCGGCCTGCAGGGCACCGGCCGCCAGCTCCTGGGCGATCTCCAGGATCTTGCCGGCATCCTCGGCCGCGGCCCGCACCATGATCGCCTGCTGGTTGGCGCGGTGGGTCAGGTCGCCGGTGGTTCCCGCCACTTCCTGGGTGGACGACGTCATCTGTTCGGTGGAGGCGGCGATCTGCTGCGCCATGGCCGCGGCGTCGTGAGAGTGCTGGCGGATGGTGCCGACCAGCTCCTGGAGCCGGGTGACCATGCCGACCACCGAGCTCGACAGGCCGTCGAGATTCGGCCGACCGGCCCAGTCGGGCATGGTGAGGTCCCCCTCGGAGACCCGCATCGCCACCATGGCGGCCTTCCCGGTCGGCTTCAGCACTCGGCTCAGCAGCAGCTTGACCAGGGTCTGCTCGATCGCGACACCGAGCAGGAAGACCGTCGCGCTCCCCCAGATGGCCGGGTGGCCGAGGATGGCCGGCTCCTCGGGAGGAGGACACACCGCCCACAGAATCCCGGCCACGACAGCCGCGAGTATGGCCGCGGCGGCCATGCCGATCAGGTGCAGGTTCAGGATGAACTGGTTGCGGGAGGCCATGGTGAGGGCCTGGAAGTGCAAGACAGGGGCCCGGTCAGGCGGCGGGGCAGCGGGGCAGCGGGGCAGACCGAACGATGCCGAGCCGGTGGCAGTAACACCGTTACGGCAATAGATTTACGCTTCCTCTAAACCCGTGCACCTCCAGGAAAGCGCGCCCGGCCGGCGGCGGGACGAACCATTGTCATGAAGACGACCGAGACGCGAGTGAAGCAGAATCCCATATCCACCGACGGCCTGCCCTACCGGCCCGACCTGATCGAGCCCAAGTGGCAGGCGCGCTGGGACGAGCAGCACGTCAACGAGCCGGACCTGGACCGCGCCCGCCAGCCGTTCTACAACCTCATGATGTTCCCCTACCCCTCGGCCGAAGGGCTGCACGTGGGGAACATGTTCGCCTTCACCGGCGCCGACGTGTACGGCCGGTTCAAGCGGCTGCAGGGCTACGACGTCTTCGAGCCGATCGGGTATGACGCCTTCGGCATCCACAGCGAGAACTACGCGATCAAGCTGGGCATCAATCCGGCCGAATTGATCCCGCGCAACATCGTCAACTTCCGCCGGCAGCTCAAAAGCATCGGCGGCATGTTCGACTGGCGGCACGAGCTCTCGACCACCGATCCGGCGTACTACAAGTGGACCCAGTGGCTCTTTCTCCAGCTGCTCAAGGCGGGGAAGGCGTACAAGAAGGCGGCGGCGGTCAACTGGTGCCCCAAGGACCAGACCGTGCTGGCCAACGAGCAGGTCATCGACGGCCGCTGCGAGCGCTGCGGCACCACCGTCGAGCAGCGGACCCTGGAGCAGTGGTTCTTCCGGATCACCGAGTACGCCGATCGCCTGCTGGCCAATCTGGACGACAAGTCGAAGATGGACTGGTCCGAGAGCACGACGCTGGCGCAGCGGAACTGGCTGGGCCGCTCCGAGGGCGCGGAGATCGTATTCCGCAGTCAGCGGGCGGCCGTCTGCCCCGCGGCCCCGCTGCCCCGAGATCCGGGTCTTCACCACCCGGCCCGACACCATCTTCGGCGCCACCTTCATGGTGCTCGCGCCCGAGCACCCGCTGGTTGACGCCTTCACCACTCCCGACCACAGGGCCGAGGTGGATGCCTACCGGCGCGCAGCCGCGTCGAAGGACCTGGTCTCGCGGAAGGTCGGCGAGCGGGAGAAGACCGGTGTCTTCACCGGCGGCCATGCCATCAATCCTGCGACGGGCAAGCCGATCCCGGTCTGGATCGCCGACTACGTGCTGATGGAGTACGGCACCGGCGCCATCATGGCGGTGCCGGGCCACGACCAGCGCGACTTCGAGTTCGCGCAGAAGTTCGGTCTGCCGATCGTCCGCGTCGTCGCGCCACCCGCTGAGCGGCAGCGAGTCAGACCGCCGACCGCCTGAGCCCCGCGGAGCGGGGGCGAGACTCCCGCATCGGACCTAGCCGCATACGTCGACAACGAGAACGGCGTCCTCTGTCAACTCCGGCCAGTTCGACGGCCTGAAGGTCCCCGAAGCCAAGCGCGCCATCACCGCCTGGCTCGCCGAGCGGGGGGCGGGGAAGGCCGTGGTCAACTACCGGCTGCACGACTGGTGCATCAGTCGCCAGCGCTACTGGGGCCCGCCCATCCCCATCATCTACTGCGAGGAGCACGGCGCGGTGCCGGTGCCGGAGAAGGATCTCCCGGTCACCCTGCCGGTGATCGACGACTTCCAGCCCGACGACAGCGGCATCTCGCCCCTGGCTCGGCACGAGGAGTGGTACTACGTCCCCTGTCCGGTCTGCGGCAAGCGCAGCCGGCGCGAGACCGACGTGAGCGACACCTTCCTCGACTCGTCGCTGGTACTACCTGCGCTACCCCAGCACCGAGTTCGACAACAAGCCCTTCGATCCCGAGCGGACGAAGAAGTGGCTGCCGGTCACCTCCTACATCGGCGGCAACGAGCACGCCGTGCTGCACCTGCTGTACTCCCGGTTCATCACCATGGTGCTGCAGGAGCAGGGCTACCTCCACTTCGACGAGCCGTTCCGGAAGTTCCGGGCCCACGGGCACATCGTGAAGGACGGCTCCAAGATGTCCAAGAGCCACGGCAACGTCGTCGTGCCGGACGAGTACATCGCCCGCTGGGGCGCCGACACCTTCCGGATGTACCTGATGTTCCTGGGCCCGTTCCAGGAGGGCGGCGACTTCCGCGACGAGGGCATCAGCGGGCCCGCGGCGGTTCCTGGAGAAGGTCTGGAACCTGGTCGGCGAGACGGTCGCCGCGGAGCAGCGAGCGAATCGCGACTCGCGACTCGCGAGCTCCCAGCTCCGACTCGCAGCTCCGACTCCCGACGCGTCCAGACCAAGCGCCACCAGACCGTGAAGAAGGTCACCGAAGGCCTCGAGGAGCTGCGCTACAACACCTCCATCGCCGCCCTGATGGAGCTGGTCAACACGCTGCGGGCGGAGAACAGCCGGGACCGAGCGGCGGTCGAGGAGCTCATCGTCATGCTGGCGCCCTTCGCCCCCCACTTCGCCGAGGAGAACTGGGAGCGGCTGGGGCACGACGAGCTCGATCTTCGATGCGACCGTGGCCCGGCTGGGACGAGCGGCTGACGGTCGAGGACTCGGTCGAGATCGCGGTGCAGGTGAACGGGAAGACCCGGTCGAAGGTGTCGGTGCCGCGGGGCGCGGAGCAGGGGGCGGTGGTGGCCGCGGCGCAGGAGGATGCGGCGGTGCGGCGGTTTACCGAGGGGAAGGAGGTGCGGAAGGTGGTGTACGTGCCGAACCGGCTGCTGAATCTGGTGGTCGGCTAGCCGGTTCCTGCTCTACCCGAGAGCTGTCGCCAGTCATTGAACGCGCAGCGGAGGTAATCCCACGGGAGCGAAGCCGCTAGCTCCTTACCCCGAGAGCCTGCCCTGTCGCGAACGTGCGAGGGAAGCTCAAGAGCAACCGGGGGGTTCCCGGGGAAATGCGGACTGCTCCCTGAACCCGTTGGGGGGGGGGGCAGTGGGGGGCGCGGTCGGCTTCCCGCGGATTGACGTAAAATAACCGAGAGTTGTAAAAACCAGAAATCGACCGCTTGCCATACACCGAGGACAAGCCTCTCCAGACCGGCATACCAGAAGCCGCTTGTTCGCCGCTCGGGAGGCTACTGTCAGAACCCGGCATGTTCGCGTACTCTATTTTCTCGAGGACTGAGGGCTTAGACTTCGCGTTTTCGCACATTCTGCAGAGATAGCGCACATCTGTGCCGCCGGAGACGAGGGACCACGCGCGAATACGACGCTAACCCCTGAGCAGAGAGGTGCTCTACGAGGATTGGTCCTTCTTTGCCCGAGCTGTCACACGATGGTTGCGAGCTTCAGTGTCCTTCCCGACAAACTGGTGCTCGGTTGGAAGAGATCCCACGCGGACAAGCTTGCAGCCGTTTTCGGTACCAGACGTTATCCTGACCGGATAAGTGCTCGTGCTGCGTTGGCACCCGTTCTTGGCGAGCCTTGCGATTCATGAGCAGTATGGTCCCGATAACGATTATCGCTACAACCCTGAGAGCGAACAGGCCGAGGTGTGGAAGCGCAAGGTTGAGAACACGCATTCTTCCCAATAATCGAAGAATCCTCGCACTCCTTGCGCGAATCGGGAAATGCTCACCACTTTTATAACAGCCGGACATTAGAGAGGCTCCGCCAACATGTGGACGACCTGCGAGGCCGCGGCTTTGTCTATCAACGGCGAACTCACTGGTGGTGGCGCCGGTTCCCGGCTGAAAGCTCACAAGTTGCTCGGCGACCGAGGATCAGCGATAACCGCGTGATGCTCGATGCTGGACTGGCTCCCGTGGGCAGCGAAGAAGTTAGGAGAGCACAAGCGCGTCAGTCGAGTGACTGTGCTGGCTCCCAGGATCTGCGGTCGACGCCGTGGATCGACCATCGTCGTAGCTACGCTGGCGTTGCCGCGCATGGATCGCACAGCCCTAGCGACCCTACTCGCCTCGCATCCAAGACCCGACTTCGTCCTAAATTTGAACTCTGGCGCATTGCTGACTACCGAGGCATGGCATTTGTCCGTTGAGGAGCAAGTCCCAGTTGGCAGGCTGGGTGGTCTCTCAACGCGCACTTCGATGCCCGAAGTTCGAGAGTATGTCAACCCGAGACTAAGTATTGGCGGGAGCGCGGCGCTGACCGCCACAGTTTTAACTACGTGTAGCTGACTTCTGGAGCAAAACTGGATGTGAACCCAACTGTATGCCCGCAGCTAAAGAGCGGCATGGCTTATCGGAACTTACTGTGGTGTTCCTCTGCAATGCCTACCAATTGTAGGTCAGAAGCGATTCGCCAGGCGCGGACAGAATATGGCGCGTTCGATATCGTGGTCGCGAGCAACCCCAATGGACGTGTCACAGACACAGCCGTAGAGGTAGCCGCGGAACTCGGGATCTGAGGTACTCCGATGGGCACCCTTCCTGTCACGCTTGCACCGTGAGCACCCAACCGAAGAACTTCGAGGGAGCCTTGTGGCCCGACTGCACCCGCGGGCAAAGATGGTGGTCGAGAGTGGTGCCACGCCGTTTCCGCATGTATGTCTTTGGGTCGCTCTA
>CAWEMG010000038.1:0-32172 GCA_963810165.1 uncultured Gemmatimonadales bacterium | reverse complement strand
TATAGGAATAGGACTTGGAATCAGTGAGTCGATGAAGCCGCGGGAATGGCCAGCTGGAGGAGCCTGGTTCCATCCGGTGTCCGCTCTACTACCAGCGCGGCGCTGTCGCTGACGGCTAGAACTCTACCGTGGCCGCGGAGCCGGATTTCGAGGGCCAGGCGTCCGGCCCGGTCTACGACGTGATAGGTTCGCGCGGAATCGGCGGGTGCCCGGCTCTTCTCCAGCCATACATGGCCCGCGTTGCCAGTGAATGCCGCCTCGAACGGCGGCTTGATCGGGGCAAAGGGAAGCTGCTGGGCGGTTCCTCTCAGCTCCGGAGGAAACCCCTGGATAAAGAGCTCCCGGTCATAGCGAGTGACTTCCAGTACCCGGTCCGGCAAGGCCTGACCTCGGGTCCACTTTCCGTCCGCTGTCCGCCAGTCGACGCGGTTCTCGTAGACTCGCGCTACCCAGACCGACCCATCCATCAGGGCACCCCACCGATCCACGCCGCCGAACACGCGGCGCTCGAAGCGGCGGCCGCCTTCGGCCATGATCTCCGCTATGTCGAGCGGGGCCAGGCGGGCAATTGTATCTGCACGGGTGAAGCCGGGATCGGTCCTGAGCACCACCGCAGAGTCTCGGTTGCCGCTTCCATCGGGTCCTGGCCGCGGGTAAAGATCGGTGTAGAACCGCCCCTGCAGGTCGCGCGCGAGCGGCAGGGACCCGCGCGCCGCTTCGGAGCTTGGGAAGGAGCGAGCCAGGCGGCCTTCCAGCGTCCAAACCGTGGTGCGTCTGAGCCCCCAGTCTCCCACGTAGAGGCTGTCTCCCGCCACGAACAGCGTGGTGGGGCTTTTCAGGTCGGCCCCCTTGCCCAGCGACCGGAGCGTTCCACTCGAAAATCAGCGATGGCCGCGGTCTCATTGGGCGCCGCGAGCACGGCCCAGCGCGGCCCGCCGAGCCATGCCGCCCCGGTCACATCGGAGTCACGCGTGTTGACGGTGTCTCCGGCCTGCGGCAGCTCGACGACGGGCGCCGGAGGCTCGGGGTCGCCGCAGGCGCACAGAAGACCCTGCGAGCGTGAAGAGAAGCAGTAACTGGCGAGAAGGCACGCCTTGAATCTAACTCTCCTCCACGTACGGCTGGCGCAGCTTGACCGCCTCCTTCTTGCCGCGCCGCATCCGAAGATTCAGCAACTCGACCCCGATCGAGAACGCCATGGCGAAGTAGATGTATCCCTTCGGGATGTGGCGGCCCAGGCCATCGGCGATGAGCGTGAGCCCGATCAGGAGCAGGAAGCTCAGCGCCAGCATCTTCACGGTGGGATGCCGGTCCACGAACGCGCTGACCGGCGCCGCGAACACCATCATGAAGCCCGACCGCGACGACTACCGCTGTGACCATGACACCAAGGTCTTCAGCCATTCCAACTGCCGTGATCACGGAGTCCAGGGAGAACACAATGTCGAGCAGCATGATCTGGATCAGAACACTGGTCAGTGAGGGCCTTACCCGGACCGATTCTTCCCCCTCTTCTCCTTCCAGCCTGTCGTGGATTTCGTGGGTGCTCTTGTACAAGAGAAACAGGCCACCAATGATCAACACCAGATCGCGGCCGGAGATCTCCTCTCCCAGTACCGTGAACAACGGTTCGGTGAGCCTCATGATCCATGTGAGGGAAAACAGCAGGCCTATCCGCATGATCATCGCCAGGCCGAGGCCCGCCGTTCGTGCGGTGCCTTGCTTCTCCCGTGGCAGTTTGCCTGCGAGGATGGAGATGAAAATGACGTTGTCGATGCCGAGAACTATCTCGAGCACCGTCAGAGTGAGCAGGGCGATCCATGCTTCGGGGCTAGTAATCCAATCCATATCTCGGCACAGGCGGAGGTGAGCACGCTTCCAGGAGGAGCAAAGGTACTTGCTCCTGCCAGCGAGCCGCCAGCGAGCCTGAGCCGAATCACATTAATTCGCTGCGTGGCTATGGGTTCTGCGAGGAGCGCTGGTGGGATCGAGGCCTGGAGCGGCCGAACAGCGGGGCGGGAAGCTGACGCTATGGTGTAGCGGGCGGCTCGATGGTCTGAGCCACTCTTGCAAGCACATCAGTGCGTTCTTTTTCGCACACGTCGGGGGCCTGCTGCTGCATCGGCTCGGGGGCCAGCCAGCGGCTGGTTGTGGCAACCTGCACCGCCTCTACTACTTCCCTGGATATCGAGAGCTACTTTGAGCCGGCAGGCGGTGGCGCTGCCCAGCTTTGCGCTGGAGCCCGCGTAGCGGGTGGCAACAATGTGTCCACCCACAGAATCGGCCACATCAACGGTGAATGTCTCGGCCTGCATCGCGCGGCGCGCGCGCGCGTATGCTGAGTCCCGCGATGCCGAGACCGGGGTGACCTGACTCGATTCGGGCCCCGCGACCAGTCCGGTGCATGCACCCAGGGAAAGAGTGCCGAAGAACAAAACGGTATTACGCGGCATAAAGGCCTCGGGCTGAACGAGGAACCAACCGTCCAATGCCCAAGCCTATCGAGGCCGCGTAGATGCGCGGTCACGGTTTGGTCACGATCTGGCGACTTTCGCCGTCAGGGGTTCGACCAGTAGGACAGCCACAGAGATTCGCGGGCCTCACGCGGTGATCGAAACTACTTCAGAATCTCCTCGAACAGGCTGATGGCGCGCGGATCCTCACTCTGGCCCAGCCAGAACAGCGCGGTCTTCCGCAATTCAGGATCGGTATTGGTCCTGGCGATCCGGATCAGGGCCGGCACGCCTTCGTTCCTGTCACGCTGTGACAGGGCGAAGATGGCCTGCTTGCGGACGTCGCGGTCACCCCGATCATCTCCGGCGATGGAGTCCAGCGCCTGCCCCGCCGCCTCGCCGGCCGCCTGGCCCAGCCAGAACACCGCGCGTCCCCGTGTTTTCCTTGGTACGCGCTCATTGCGGGCGATTCGAACGAGGGAGGGCCAGATGGTGACGCTGTCTGCCAGCACCGCCGGCAGGAGGAGGTCACCACCGACGCCGGTGCTGGCGGTTTGTTCCGCCAGGCCCAGGAAGTACCCAGCCGCCTCTCGCGCACTAACGGTTCCGAGGTCCACCGCAGCGCCATGCGGAAGCCAGCGGCCGCCGACATAGGTCCGCACGGAATGCACTCGATGATCACGGAGACTCAGTGCAACGCGGACCAGACGGGGCTGGCAGTCCGGCTGCCATTCGTCGCTTTGATGTCCCACCTTGATCCCATCGGCATCGTCGGCGCAGACTCCCGGCCGGGCGGCAAAGCTCAGCCGTATGGTGCCGTCTGCGGCGGTGTCGAGCCGCTGGGACAGAGTCTGAGCCGTCAGGGACGGAGAGATCAGAGCTCCGCCCAGGAGCAATGCGAAGAGCTTGAGCATAGGCAGTCGCCTCAAGGCTGCTCGATGACTTCCTGCAGCGCCTCAACCGCGCGGCTGTCCTCGGACTGACCCAGCCAGAACAACGCCCGCTTGCGCAGCTCCGGGTTCGGATCGCGCTTGGCGATTTCGATCAGCTTCTCCAATGCGGCAGGTTCGTCGCGTTGCGAGTACACGAAGATCAGCTGCTCCCGCATGGCGTGGTCGCCGACTTGGGCATACAGTCCGGTGAGCTCGGTGATGGGAACGCCGGCCTGCCCGGCCCAGAAGAGGGCCTGCTTCCGCATCTCGATGCCCTGGGACGGGTCCCGCGCCAACCCCAGCAGCCACTTTCCATTTTCGGGCCCGCCCATCTGCGAGAGCGAGAAGACCACCTTCTTCTTGAGGTTCTCGTTCTTGAGTCGGCCGTACAGCGACCGCAGAAAAGCCGCGTTCTCGGGCCCGCCTGCCTGACCCAACCAGAAAATCGCCTTCTCGCGCGCCTCCTCCGGCACGTCGCCTCGCTCGGCATAGGTTCGGAGCGCCTGCTGGGCGGCCGGGCGATCGTGCTGCGAGAGGGCGAAAACGGCCTTGTCCTGAATCTCCGGATCCTTGGAGAAGCGGAGAATCGAATCCAGTGCCTTGACCGCGCGCTCGGTTCCGACCTGGGAGAGCCAGAAAACCGCCTGACGCTGCACCTCCGGATCGGGGTCGCTGCGAACCGACTCCAGCAGGATGTCTTCGGTGCCGTCCGCCTGCTGCTGCGCCACCAGGAAGACCGCTTTGCGCCGGAGACACACCGATGCCGCGTCACGCCGAGCCAGCACCTTCCGGAGAATCGGCGTGGCTCGGGCGGCATCCATCTGCTGGAGCGCGTTGAGGGCGGCCACCTTCATGTCGTCATCCGCGCCGGCGCAGCGGCCTCCCGAGCTGGTGGCTGAGCTGCTCGAGGAGAACGGAGGCTCGGGCGCATCGGGCGGCGTTGGAGGCGTTGGCGGCGTCGGCGGCGCTGGCGGCACCGGTGGGACAGGTGGGGTAATGCCGGCAGTGCGAGCCGCTTCGGCCACCTGCTCCGCCGCTTCGCTGTCACCGCGCTTGGCCAGCTCACCCTGGATGCGCCGCTCGAGCGCCTTGGCGTCGCCCTTGGTAGCGGCTTTCGGAAACTGCGCCTGTTGCCGGCGCAGGGCCGCCAAGGCCTCGTGCAGATCCCGATCTCCCCCGAGGCGGTACAAGGCAAACGCCTGCCAGTAGAGAGCGTCCGGCGAGTACACCGAGCGGGGAAAGCGGGACGGGATCTGGGCGAACAGAGTCGCCGCGGTACGGTAATCCCGCCGATTCAGCGATTCGCGCGCCTGGCGATAGATCGAGTCGGCCGGGTCGGCCGGGAGCCACCCCTTCGGCACCGAGGGATCGCCCGAATCGGCCCAGATCCAGCCGATAGGCCGATCCAGATGCGGGAGCATCGGCAACAGCCACTGATCGCCGACCGCCATCGCCACCGCCAGGGCCAGCCCGCTCAACATGCCATGCATCAGAGGACTCCTTGGGTTGCGCTCGTGCCGGAAGGCACGGCCGTTCTCAGCCGCGACATCACGCCGCTGTCTTCCAGCCCTTCGGTGATGAGATCCAGGTCGGGCGCGCTCGGGCGGCCGGACAGTTGGGCGATCTGGGCCAGTACCAGCTCCAGGTCCTGTAACAGGAGGCGGGTACGGCCATCGCTTGCGGCTCTCGAATCGAGCAGGAGGCGGTTGGTCGCCAGCAGCTGCCGTGCGGTGGCCGATGCGAGCTGCTCATTGCCGCCCTGGCGTATGGATGCCCGGAACAGGGTGAGGAAGCTCTCCGACTGACTCAGGTGTTCGGTGGCAGCGAGCCGGTAGGCCACATCGCTCACCTGGGGGGCAGGCACGGCGGCAATAGTGGGCTGAGGGGGGGTTGTGGGTGCCGGAGCCGTCAGCCGGCCGAGCCCGACGCCAAGCGCGAGCAATGCGGCGATGCCGATGGGAAGGCGGTAGGGGCGGAAAGAGCGGAGAGGGCGGAACGGCAATACCCGCGGTTGCTCTTCTCTTCCGCTTCTTTTCTCCGCTTCTCTTTCCTTCCGCCTTTTCCGCCTCCTCTCCTACCGCTCTTTCCAGCCTCTTCGCCTGAATAGCCGCCCACATCTGCTCCCGCGGGGTCTCCGGGGGCGCATTGTAGTCACGGGCGGCGTCACGCAACTGATCGTCGAAGCGGTCATCCAACATGTGCTTCATTCCTTCGCGAAGTCGGCAAGTGCTTCCCGCAAGCGAGCGCGGGCGCGGAACAGCTGCGCCTTCGATGTGCCGGTATGCACGCCCAGGGACTCGGCGATCTCCTGGTGGGTGTAGCCCTCCACATCGTGCATGACGAACACCGCCCGATACCCCTCCGGCAGGTCATCGATGGCCCGGGACAACCTCTCCTTCAAGTCCGGCTCTGCCTGACGATCCGTCCTTCCACCCAGCAGGGTGTCGTCCAAATGAACCTCTCGGTCCATGGCCCGCCGCACCTTTCGTAAGCCATTCAGTGTTATCGAGATAGCGATCGAGCCCAACCAGGTCGACAGCTGTGACTCACCCCTGAACTCACGCAGTTTGTCGAAGGCTTTGATGAAGGTCTCCTGGGTGTAGTCCTGTGCCCGATCCAGATCTCCCGCCATCCGGTATACCAGCCGGAAAACCCGATCGACGTGCGCATCGTACAAGGCACGTTCGGCGCTCGGGTCCCCCGCCAGCACTCGTCCGATCAGCTCTTGCTCGTGCACCCGGCTCCGGAAGGTAGGGTGGTGGCTTGGAACCGCACCTCTGACACGAATGGGCCAGAGAGGGTTGCTTGAATCCCCAAAGCAACCCTCTGGACCGTTAAGGCATCTCACCCCTGCGATGGACGAGATACTCTGAGTTAGCACTTCCAAGTGAGGTATGGAATGGTCGAGATGATGAGCTTGAGGCCGGTCACTGTCTTCAAGGTGCTGGACCGGCAGGGGCAGACGATTGGCGAGGTGGTACAACCCAAGGTTGCACCGGTGGTAGGGCTGGGGGCGAGAACAGTTCTGCTAGTGCGCGGCTCGGAGGGTAAAGACGGGCGGCTGGAACGGCATTGAGGCCTTACTTGCCGCTCAAGACCCTCTGCTGAGCATCCAGAAGATCGAGCCGGCGGTCGATCACTTTCACCTCACTATCCGATACATCGAGACTGGCATAGCGCCTGGGCCCGCTGCGCCTCCAGCGTCTGCTTCTCGAGCTCGCCGATGACTCGGTCCACGCTGGCGCCTCCGGCCCCACCCATAGGGGCCCGTGACCTGCTCGCCCGGCGGGTCGCCAGCTGCAGCTCCAGCTGCAACGCTTTCTCGGTGAGTTGAGCCAGCTCGGCACGCTTCGTCTCGAAATCGGTTTCCACCTGACGGAGCTCCTCACGCACCTCCAGCAGGTCGATCTCACGTTCAGCCGCCTTCCTCTCCGCCTCCAGGCCGACCCGGTCGGCTTCGCGGTTCTCCTTCTTGGCGACGTTTACCCGCTCTTTTATCCGGACAATCTCCACCTTTTTGGCCTCGATCCTGGCCCGCGCGCCCAGGCGCATAGTCTCCGCCTGCTGCCGCCGATTTTCGGCCAGCGTCCGCGCCTCGGTAGCGGCCTTAAGGTTCCGCTTGATGGTGGCGGTATCCCGGGGGGCCACCAGCAGCAGAAAGCTGTCGAAGCCACCGGAGGGCGGCTGCTTGGCCGCCTCGCCTGCGCCGTCATCACTGAGGGGGCGACCCAGAGCAACACGAGAAGGATCAGCGACCGGCTGGACATAGGGTGCCTCATAAGGATCTCGCCCGGGTGGAATGGGAACTCCTTGGAAGTATCGGTTCGGGGAAGGCCAGCTTTAAACCGGGTGGCTCGGCCGGCCCTGCCGAACCGACTAACTGCTTGTCGCACCTTCGCTTCCATGACAATTCCAGGGTTGCTGTCGCCCCCGTGGCTCCGCTATATTTCCGGGCTTACCGGCCGCCTCCAGCCGAGTTGCCCTAGCACAGGAACGCCATGACCGCACCAAACTCGCGCGAACGTATTCTGCCCCGGCTCATCGAAGAAGAGATGCAACAGTCGTTCATCAACTACTCGATGAGCGTCATCGTCTCCCGGGCACTTCCTGACGTTCGAGATGGCCTGAAGCCGGTTCACCGCCGGATCCTCTATGCCATGAACGAGCTCGGCCTGGTGCCGGGCCGGGCTTACAAGAAGTCGGCCACCGTGGTGGGCGACGTGCTCGGGAAGTACCACCCCCACGGTGACGGCTCGGTCTATGACGCGCTCGTGCGCATGGTGCAGCAGTTCTCGCTGCGCTATCCGCTGGTAGATGGACAGGGGAACTTCGGATCGGTGGACGGCGACCCGGCAGCCGCCTACCGCTACACCGAGGCCCGTCTGACCCGAGTTGCCATGGCGATGCTGGAGGACATCGATCGGAACACGGTCGACTTCCAGGCCAACTTCGACGACCGGCTTCAGGAGCCCACTGTCCTCCCGGCCAAGATCCCCAACCTGCTGGTGAACGGGTCCAGCGGCATCGCCGTGGGCATGGCCACGAACATCCCGCCCCACAATCTCCGCGAGGTGGTCAAGGCGGTTCAGTTGCTGGTGGATAACCCCGACGCAACCATCGGGGAGCTCCGCAAGGCCATCAAGGGCCCTGATTTCCCCACCGGCGCCTACATCTACGGGCGGGAAGGCATCAAGGAGGCGTACGAGACCGGGCGGGGCCGCGTGGTCATGCGGGCACGGGCCCAGATCGAGGAGAAGGAAACCAGCAACCGGTCGCAGATCGTCATCACCGAGATTCCCTATCAGGTCAACAAGGAGAACCTGGTCAAATCGATCGCCGAGCTGGCGAGCGAGAAGAAGATCGAGGGGATCGTCAACATCAATGACGAGTCCGACAAGGAGGGCATGCGGATCGTCATCGAGCTGAAGCGCGACACCATTCCCAACGTCGTGCTGAACCAGCTCTACAAGCACACCCAGATGCAGACCACCTTCGGCGTGATCATGCTGGCGCTCACCAACGGCGCCCCCAAGGTCATGAACCTGAAGGAGCTGCTCCAGCACTTCATCGACCACCGTCACAAGGTCATCGTCCGGCGGACCCAGTTCGATCTGGACGCGGCACAGGCACGGGAGCACATCCTCGACGGCCTGAAAATCGCCGTGGACAACATCGACGAGGTCATCAAGATCATCCGGAAGTCCGAGGACACGCCCGAGGCCGACGCCAAGCTGCGCAAGCGATTCGGCTTCAGCGAGAAACAGAGCGACGCCATCCTCAACATGCGCCTGGCCAAGCTCACCGGGCTCGAGATCGAGAAGCTGGACGCCGAGCTGAAGGAAGTGCGTGCCACGATCAAGGAGCTGAAGAGCATCCTGGCCTCGAAGCCGAAGCGGATGAGCATTCTGAAGGAAGAGATGGAGGAGATCGGCGAGACGTTCGGCGACGAGCGTCGCACCGAGATCGTGGCCGACCAGGGGGAGTTCACGGTCGAGGATCTCATCGCCGAAGAGGACATGGTCATCACCATCTCCCACACCGGCTACATCAAGCGGATCCCGATTACGACTTACAAACGCCAGCGACGCGGCGGGCGAGGTCTCAACGGCGCCGACCTCAAAGCCGACGACTGGGTCGAACACCTGTTCATCGCCAGTACCCACGACTACCTGATGTTCTTCAGTAACCGGGGCCAGGTGTACTGGCTCAAGGTGCACGAGATTCCCCAGGCCGGACGCGCGGCCCGGGGGAAGCCGGTGGTCAACTGTATCGCCATGAAGCCGGACGAGCAGATTGCCTCGCTGGTGCCGGTCCGGGAGTTCACTGATGACCAGAGCCTCATCTTCGCCACCCGTCAGGGCACGGTGAAGAAGACGGTGCTGTCCGCGTACGGAAATGTCCGAGCCACCGGCATCTGCGGCATCAATGTCGAGAAGGACGATGAGCTGATCGATGTGCAGGTGTGTGGTCAGAACAGCGACATCATTCTGGCGACCAAGGACGGCATGAGCATTCGATTCCACCACAGTGATGTGCGCGACATGGGGCGCGCAACCACGGGCGTGAAGGGAATCGAGCTGGAGAAGGACGACGAGGTGATCGGGATGGTGGTGGTCCGGCGAGAGGCCAGCCTGCTGGTAGTGAGCGAAAAAGGCTACGGCAAGCGCTCGGAGCTCTCCGACTACCGGGTGCAGAAGCGAGGGGGCAAGGGCATCATCACCCTCAAGAAGACCGACAAGACCGGTCCCATCGTGGCGCTCAAGGAAGTCATTCCCGACGATGAGCTGATGATGATCACCCGGCACGGCGTCATCATCCGGCTGCCGGTGGATGGCATCCGGGTCATCGGCCGCAACACGCAGGGGGTCAAGGTCATGAATCTCGACTCCGGAGATGCGGTCGTCGATGTCGCGCGGGTCGTGAAGGAGGATGAGGGCGGGGCCGAGGAGGTGGCTGGTGGCGATGAGGCGGCTCCCACCGCTGCCATGGAGTAAAGGTTATGATTGAACATGACGTCCACCTCGGAGCGTGAGCCGGAACTCTCTCCTGCGCCTCGAGCCGGCGCTAGTCTCGATTGGAGCGCTGCGGACCGCTGCCAAAGCCCTTGAGGGCGTCGCGGTGCGAACTCCGTTGCTCGACATTCCGGCCCTGGCGGCTCAGCTGGGGGTGCCGGTCGCGGCAAAGTGCGAGCATTTGCAACCGGTCGGTGCGTTCAAAATCCGCGGTGCGTACACCGCCGTCTCCAGGATTCCGCCGGCGCAGCGCGCCCGAGGCGTGATCACCTACTCGAGTGGGAACCATGGCCAGGCGGTCGCCATGGCCGCGCGCCTGCTCGGCACCAAAGCCGTCGTCGTCATGCCGGAACGGGCGCCCGCCATCAAGGTCGCTGGAGTACAGCGGCTCGGCGGTGAGGTCGTGATTGCCGGCGAACAGCTCAGCCGAGCGCTACCGGCTGGCGCATGAGCTAGCCGAGGAACGCGGGCTCACGATGGTCCCTCCCTATGAGAGTCTGGACGTCATTGCGGGACAGGGAACCTGTGGCCTCGAGATCCTCGAGGCTCGGCCTGACGGTGGAGACGATTCTCGTCCCGGTAGGGGGCGGTGGGCTGATCGCAGGCATTGCCGCGGCCGTGGCCGCGCTGAAGCCGTCAGTTCGAGTGATTGGGGTAGAGCCTGAGGGAGCGCCCAAGCTGGCCCGTGCACTCGAGCAGGGCCACACCGTCCAGCTGGAACTCAACCCAGAGCCTGGCTGACGGACTGCTGCCGCTCTCGGTCGGGGAGCTGCCGTTCGCCGTCCTATCCGGCGTCGTGCGCGAGGCGGTCCAGGTCTCGGAGACGGAGATCGCCGCCGCGGTGCGCTTCCTCTACCAGACGATGGAGCTGGTGGTCGAGCCCTCCGGTGCGGTCACGACCGCGGCACTGCTCAGCGGGCGCGTCCGGCCGACGGGTTCGACCGTTGTGGTGGTGAGCGGAGGAAACGTCGACCCCGAGCTCTTCAATCGCCTGGTCACCTCTCAAGAGGCTCGGAGTGCGTCCCCTGGACAAGCTCCCGGCACGATTCGATGACTGTCGCTCCAAAGATCCTGGTAGCGGATGACGATCAGGCGCTGTCCCGGACTCTGTCCTGGATCCTCAAGGAAAACGGCTACGACGTATTCACCGCTCCAGGGGGCGAGCACCTCTTCGAGCACCTGACGGCGGAACAGTTCGACCTGCTCCTGCTCGACATCATGATGCCCAAGGTCGATGGCCTCCAGCTCCTGCAGCGGGTAAAAGCAGATCCCCGTTTCAAGGATCTACCGGTGCTCATGATCTCCTCGATGCCACCCGAAGAAGCGACGGTTCGCTCTCTCGGCCTGGGCGCCGCGGACTTCATCCCCAAGCCATTTCGGGTACGAGAGCTTCTCGCCCGGGTCAAGGCTCACCTCAGGGTCGGCCGGGAGCTGAATCAGGCGCGAGCCGAGGCGCGCTCGCGATCCGAAATGATGGACATCATGCAGGAGGTGACCGCCTCCCTCAAGCCGGAGGAGATCTACGGTATCCTGGTGCGGCGCGTGGCACAGGGGCTCAGTATCTCCCGCTGTTCCATCATCATGGCGAATCCTGGCGACGAAACCGGCGTGGTGGTAGCCGCGTTCGAAAATCCCATGCTGCACAATCTGCAGGTGGATCTCAAGCGCTATCCGGAGATCAGGCGGGCGCTGACCACCGGTGAGACGGTGCTGGTCCGGGACGTGCAAACCGACCCGTTATACGGCGGAGTGCGGGAAGAGTGGGAAGCTGAGGGCCGCCCGGTGGAGACCCGATCCGCCGTGGCACTCCGCTTTTCCCTCCGGGAGCAGCCGGCAGGCGTGTTCTTCCTCCGGACCACGACCGAGGACGCGCCGCTCAACGAACACGACGTCCAGTTTGCCGAGGAAGTGATCATCGCGGCGGTGGCGGCCCTGGAACGGGCGTATGACCTGGAGAACGCCGTACTGGGCCAGGAGCAGATGCGGCACCTGGCGGAAACCGACCCGCTTACCAACTGCTTCAACCGCCGCGCGCTGATGGAGAAGCTGGAACAGGAGATGGACCGGGCAGCACGCTACGCCACCATGCTTACGTGCATGATGGTGGACATCGACAACTTCAAGCAGATCAACGACACATACGGCCACCTGGTGGGCGACCGGGTGCTCAAGCAGCTGGCCAATCTGTTGAAGCGCGAACAGCGATCGGTGGACACCGTCGCGCGGTACGGTGGCGAGGAATTCGTCGTCCTCCTGCCCGAGACCACCAATGCGGAATCACGCAACTTCGCCGAGCGCATTCTGCGACGGGTGTCCACCCATGATTTCGGGGAACCGGGCCGGCCCGTGAAGGTGACCATCAGCGGCGGCATTGCCTCGTATCCGGACGAGCGGGTGAGCGATGGCGATTCGCTCCTCCGGCTGGCTGACACCCATCTTTATCGGGCCAAGAGTGACGGGCGAAACCGGTTCCGCGATTGAGTAACCGGCGCTGCCCGCGGTGCCAGACCACCTACGACGCGCCGGCGCGATTCTGTGTCAAAGACGGCTCGTTGCTGGTGGAAACCGCGGCGCAGTCCGACCGTGGAACGGGCGGACGGCCGGACGAGTGCGCATCAGGACCTGGCCGGTGCCGCCGACCGACTGTCCGCCTCGCTGGGGAGCCTTACCGGTCAGGTCCTCGATCAGCGCTATCAGATCAATCGCAAGCTGGGCGAGGGAGGGATGTCGTATGTCTATCAGGCCCAGGAGATCAGCAGTGGCAAGGCGGTAGCCGTCAAGATCCTGATTCCCCGCCTGTCCCGGGATCCGGCCTCAGTAGAGCGGCTCCGCCGGGAAGCCACCATCGCCACCCGGCTCAACCATCCCAATGTCTGCCCCATCCTTCGCCTCGGCGAAACCTCGGAACGGCTCATCTACCTGGTCATGCCGTACCTCGAGGGGGAGCCCCTCAGCGAGCACGAAACTCGGAGAGGGGCATTTCCGGTGGCTGAAGGGATTCCCCTGCTGGTGCAGGTCTGCCAGGGCCTGGGTCACGCCCACGAGCTTCAAATCATTCACCGGGACCTCAAGCCGGAGAACGTGATGCTGGTGCCGGACCCGGCCGAGGCGACGGGATTTCGGGCTGTGGTCATGGACTTCGGGCTGGCAAAGGAACGCCGGGCTGGTCCCGATGTCGTGAAGCTGACGGCGACCGGGATCGTGCTCGGCACGCCGGAGTTCATGAGCCCGGAGCAGATCCGGGGCAAGCCTCTGGATGGCCGGAGCGACGTATACGCTCTGGCCATCCTGGCGTTCGAGCTGTTCACCGGGCAACTGCCATTTACCGGGAAGAGCGCGCAGGAGACCATGATCGCCCGGCTGCGGGGTGCCCCGCTGCCGCTGCGCGCCGTTCGGGGCGACCTTCCGGCCAAGCTGGAGGCGGTCATCTCCCGGGCACTCTCGGTCAACCCGGCGGACCGTTACGGATCGATGGCCGAGCTCGCTCATGCTCTGGAGTCATCCACCAGCTCCGGTGTTTTGGGGAGACTGTTCAGGAGATAGACATCGAGAATCCCCGTCGTGACCCGCAACACGGCCCGGCCCGATGCCGGGACCATTGATTTGCGAGTGGTCACCTACACTGCCGAGAGCCCCATGAAACCAAGACTGCTCCTCCTTCCGACCCTTCTGCTTTCCACGCTCCCAGCCTGCCGCGACACACCTGAGACCGGCGCTCGGGGGAACGCCTCCTCGTCACCGTATACCGCAGACTCCGAGAACCGGGCCCGCGAGGACGGGTTGGACGGGACCAACAGCGGCGCGGAGCTGGAGGCGCCGAGACTGATTCCAGCCGTGAAGAATCAACTGGAGCTGATGAGCACCGGCTCCCAGGTCAATCGCGAAAACATGACCGCGTACAAGAACCTGGCGGGGGACCTGGTGACCTCGATGCAGGCCGATCTCGCCCGGGTGGGCGCCGATCCGGGCGAGTTCCGAGCCTTAGGCGACTCGGTCATGGACGATATCGGCGGCGGAACCGGAACGACGGCCGGTCCAGAGCCATCCGAAATTCCACAGCACGTGGCGCGGATGCGGCGCCTGATCGACCTGTACCAGCAAACCATGAGGGGGGCAGCGGACAAGCTATAGGCTGCCACGTGGCCGACCTGCTGTGCCATTTTGGCCGCCGAGCCCCCGCCCGAAATTGGCACACCGGATGCTGATTGGGCCTAGTGCGAGCTCAGTACGGCTGTGACCACGCTGTGCGAGCCGAGAGCATATTCTCTCATATGTTTACCCACTCCCTGGTGGAGTGCCGCTACTGGAGGAACGTATGGCAGGGATGAGTAGCTATCGCGACCCGGCAGGGCTCTTTGGACTTCAGCGGCTCAACCGGTTCCTGGACGAGGCGTTTGCCGGCGTGCCCAGCGCGGAGCAGGGCAGCGTCATCACCTCCGCGTGGTTTGCTCCGACCGATGTCTCGGAGGATACCAACGGAATCCAGATCAGCATGGAGCTGCCCGGCGTCGACCCGGATGATGTACGGCTCTCGCTGGAGAACAACATTCTCACCATCCGGGGTGAGAAGCGGCAGCAGATTGACCAGAAGAACGAACGGCGTGCATCGGTTCGAGCGCACCTACGGAATCTTCGAGCGCACCTTCGTTCTGCCCAGCACCGTGGATCCCGACCAGATAGAAGCCCGATATGATAACGGGGTTCTCCTCATCACCGATCCCTAAGGCCGAACGCGCCAAGCCTCGGGAGATTCGGGTCAAGGCTTCGGCGTCGGGCTCGTCTCAGGTCCGCGGCGCACAGTCTCAGCGGGTGCCGCGATCAAGGCGCCGAGCAGAAGCAGGATCGGAATGGCGGCGAATCCGCCAGCGGGTCCCAGCGAAGCGGCCGCGGCGCACCCGGCAGTGCGCTGAGTCAGCGGGCCTACTCGAAGCCCCCCGGTCGTCTCGGGGGGCTTCTCTTTGGTGGCCTACCGCTCCGTAAGATTACGGATAGCCATCCGTGACTCTGCGGATTGAACCTGCATTGTTGCCGCTCTAGGCTTGGCACGTGCCATCAAACCTGTCTTTCCATGTCGTTGGTATCAGCCATCATAAGGCTGCGGTGGAAGAGCGCGAGCGCTTTGCGTTCACCCCCACCGAAGCCGCGGCGCTGCTGCGGGGGCAGCGCGATGCCGGCAGGTCATCTCTGCTCCTCTCGACCTGCAATCGCTGCGAACTGTACTGGGACGGGGATGAAGATCTGGTACCCTGGTTCGCCGGCTTTGCCGAGGCGAGGGGAGCCACGTCGGCACCTCAGCTGGTCAGGTACGATGGGCTGGAGGCGGTGCGGCACCTGTTCATCGTGACCGCCGGCCTCGACTCCCAGATTCTGGGTGAGACCGAGATCCTGGGCCAGGTCCGCCGTGCCTATGACACCGCGAGAGCAGCAGGAACGACGACGCGGGATATGGATCTGATCTTCTCTGCGGCACTGGCCGCGGGTCGGCGGGTCCGTGCCGAGACGCCACTGGGACGACATCCAGCATCGGTGAGCTCCGCGGCGGTCGACCTGATGGCCACGCAGTGGGGAGAGATCGGTGCTCGGCAGATCGTCGTGCTCGGTGCCGGTGAGGCGGCGGAGGGTGTGCTTCGGGCCCTCAACGAGCGCGGTGCGTCGCGGGTTTCGCTGCTGAACCGGCGGCCCGCGCGGGCGCGAGTCCTGGCGGAGGCGTGGGGAGCGACGACGGGAAGCTGGGAGGAGCTGGACCGGCATCTTGTCGACGCCGACTTGCTGCTGGTTGCCACCGGAGGAGCTCGTCCCGTTGTATCCGCGGTGCAGCTGGCCCAGGCGGTCAGGGCGCGGGGCCAGCGCGAGCTGTACGTGATGGATCTGTCGGTTCCCCGGAACGTAGAGCCCACCAGCCGAGGCATCGCGGGAATCTCCCTCTTCGATCTGGACGACCTCCAGCGCCTGTGCTGTCCCGCCGCCGGGAGCGCGTCCGCGGCGTTGGAAGAGGCCGAGCGAGTACTCGAGGATGAGCTGGTACGACTGGGTCTGAGCCTGCGCGGCAAGGTGGTCGCGCCGAAGCTGGCGGAGCTGCACCGGCTGGGGGTACAGATGGCGGAACAGGAGTCGGCCTGGGCGCTGGCGCGGCTGAACGAACTATCGGATGCCGATCGCGAGATCGTTCGTCAGATGGCTGATCGTCTGGTACGGCGGGTTCTGTATCCCGGTCAGCCGGAATCCTGCGGGAACCTAGCTCCTAGCTCCCAGCTCCTGACTTCTGCCAATCGGATCCAGGATGTTGCGACACTGCGGGTTGGTGCAGCCTGCGCAGCGAAGCGGATACTGGCTGCTGTGCGCGGCGCCCGACACCAGGTGATCCTTCACGATCTGAGCCAGGCCGTCAAGAAATAGCGGACGATCGTTCAGCGCCGGCGCGCGCTTGTAGTGAGTAATCCCCGCCTCATGCGCCACTTCGCCGTACTCCCGGTCCAACTCCGACAATGTCTCGATGTGATCGCTGGTAAAGGCGATCGGGACCACCAGCACGTGTTTCTGTCCCCGGGCTCCCAGCCGGCGCAGCACCTGTTCGGTGCTGGGCCCCAGCCATCGCACCGGCCCGACGTCGGACTGGTACGCCAGCAGATATGGATTTGGCCGCGCCAACTGTTCCACCACCCGCTGCACACTGGCCCCTACTTCCTGCGGGTAGCTGTCGCCACGATCGATCACGTCCAGCGGCAGGGAGTGGGCGCTGAACAGGAGCAACACCTTATCGCGCTCGGTAGGCTCGAACTGCGCCAGACCGTCTCGAACGGTGTCGGTCATGGCATCGATAAAGCCGGCGTGGACCGGCCAGCGGTCAATCACGCTCCAGCTGAAGGCGTGACGCAGCCCGGTTCTGGCAGCGGCCCGCCACAGCTCGTTCAAGCTCGACCCGGTCGTGCTACAGGAGAACTGGGGATACTGGGTGAACGCCACCGCCCGCCGGATGCCGTCCGCATGCATCGCCCGCAGGGCATCGTCGCTGCTGGGGTGGGTGTAGCGGAAGGCGACGTAAAACTTGTGCGGGGCGGTCTCGGGAGAGATTCGATCCAGCCGGGCAATCATCCCCCGCCCCTGTGCTTCGGTATATCGCAGGATGGGTGACCCGCCCCCGATGGCGGCGTAGAGGCCCCGAACCCTGGGAGCCCTTCGGCGAGCGATGAAGGGGCCGAGCCACCGCTGGAGCGGCAGCTGGATGATCTCCCGGTCGGCGAACAGCTCCAGGAGGAATGGCTCGACATCGTCCAGCGTTGCCGGCCCGCCCAGGTTCATCATGACGATGCCGGTTGCATTCCCGGATTCGGGCGAGCGCGGCGGCGGGGACACAGGGGGTGCCGATCGGACGTCAGTCATGGTGGAATGATAACCAAGGCAGGGCTACTACTCCTCGACGATCCCGGCTTCCAACGCAAAGCGGGTCAGCTCGGCGACAGTGCGGATCTGAAGCTTTCGCATGAGGCTTTCTCGGTGGGTCTCCACCGTCCGATGGCTGATGCCGAGCTCCCCCGCGATTTCCTTGTTGGTCCTTCCGCGGGCGACTCCCTGGAGGACTTCACGCTCCCGGGTGGTCAGCTGAGCCAGGCCTCCGGCCTGGGTTTCCTGCTCCGCGCGAAGCGCCTCGCGCAAACGGCCGGCAATCGGATGGACTGAAATACGACTCGCCCCGGCAGATGCTGCGGATAGCACTGCGCAGGTCAGTTGCGGCCGCGTCCTTCAGGAGATAGCCGTCGGCGCCGGCCCGCACGCTTTCCAACACGTATTCGGCGTTGTCGTGCATGCTGAGTATGAGGACCCGGCGCTCGGGAGCGCTCTCGCGCAGGCGGGCAGCGACCTGGAGGCCGGATTCACCGGGCATGGAGATGTCCAGGACCACGACGTCCGGCCGGAGCCTGGCGGCCAATGCCACGGCCTCGGTTCCGGTTGCGGCTTCACCTACCACCTCGAACCCAGCCTCGCTTTCGAGCACGTGGCGAATGCCGGTTCGGACGATCGTGTGGTCGTCGGCAATGAGCACCCTGATGGGCCTGCTCATGGGCCCGCGCTGGAAGCCGGCACCAGCACCTCCAGCCGAGCCCCGGCGCCGGCCCGGGCATGGAGGCGAACAGTGCCGCCCAGCGCGGTGATGCGCTCGCGCATTCCTGCCAATCCCATATGCCCCTGGAGCTCCAGGGTCTCCGGCGCCACCCCGGGGGGGAGTCCTCTCCCGTCGTCGCTTACCTTGAGGAGCACGCCTGCGGGTTCAACCGAAATGCCGATATCAACCGTCTGAGCGTGGGCATGTCGGAGAACGTTGGAGAGCGCCTCCTGCAGCGCGCGGAACAGCGCCAGTTCCGCTTCGGCGGAGAGTGGCGGCAGTGACGACGGAGCCGCCAGGCCGGTGGGAATACCACTGCGTTGAGTGAAGTCCGCCACCAGCGACCGTAGCGCCGGGAGCAGCCCGAGATCATCGAGCAAAGAAGGCCGAAGGTCGTTGGTGACGCTGCGGATGCTGCGGATGCCGGTATCAATAAGGGCGAGCACCTGATCCAGCCGGGCTGCGTGAGAAGGCTGCACCGTTTCCCGGAGAATGCCCAGCTCCATCTTGACGGCGGAGAACACCTGTGCCGTCTCGTCGTGCAGCTCGCGCGAGAGCCTCCGGCGCTCCTCCTCCTGCTGCTCGATCATCCGGGCCGAGAGCCGGGCCAGCTCCACCGTACGGGCCTGCAGCCGGCTGTAGAGATCGGCGTTTTCGAGCGCGGCACCTACCTGGTGCCCGAGCGCGAGCAGAAACCTGTCGTCCAGAGCGGTGAATGGGTCTCTTGCCTGGCCGACCAGAACCAGGGCGGCGATCACCCTCTGCTCGCCGAGGATGGGCAGGACCGTGGCGTAGGCGTAGCCGGGGCGCTCGTCCGCGGTGGTCCATCGTCCTCCGAACTGGGGCCGGCCCGTCTGGATGACCCGCTCCAGTACGGCCGCGCCGGCGGGCGGGATCTGAGCCTCAGGCCACTCGGCACAAACACCGGCCCCCCGGACGAAGTGTCCGCCGGACTCGTTCGTCATCAGGTAGAGCGCACTGCCCCGCACCGCCGGGAGCGTCAGCGGTCGGGCCAGCAGCGCATCCAAAACATCCTGCTGCCGGCCGGCTCGCTGCAGGTCTCCCGAGAGAGCCGACAGTGCGCCCGACCCCACGCCGCAGGTCGTCCAGGACCAGCAGCAGGATGCCTGCTCCGACCGCGAGCGCAAACAGAATGTCGAGATAGTATCCCCAGGGCGCCCACGCCCCTCGGGCCCGGAGGAAGGGATAGTCCAGGTGGTGCAAACCCCAGAGGCCGAAGGCGACCGCCAGCAGGGTGGCGCCGCTGGATGGAACCATTCGCCGATAGGCAAGGAACACCCAGCCGGTCCACAGCGTGGCGAGACTGAGAAACAGCACCGCCGGCCCTGCGGCCCACAGAAAATGGTCCAGCCGATAGATGGCGATGTACGACCAGACGGGTGGAAAGAGGATGACAGCCAGATACCACCACCGCCACGGCGTCTGGCGGGAGAAAACCAACGCGGCGTAAAGCAGCGCCAGCGCCGTCCAGCCGGTGACCACCTGATGCCAGTAGAGCCAGATCCAGTCCGAGGAATGCAGGAAACTGGTTATGGCCAGCACGCGTAGGAAGTACAAGCCCCACGCAACTGCCCACCACGCGAAATACGGCTTACGATATCGAGAGAAGAGAAAGCCGCACAGCAGGGCGAGGCCGGCGGTGATCGCCGCTTGAAGCAGTGCCGCGTGAAGCTCGACGGCGGGCGCCGGCGGAAGGGTGCCTTGCATGGCTCGAAACAAACGAGGAGAATCAACCCGGCGCAACAGCGACGGTACTCATCCGGAGGGCGGCATGCCTTACAGGTTTTCGTCGATGCTCGCGATCATCGCGGCCTCGGTCGCGGCGTGCCAGTCTCCCCAAGCGGGTTTGGCGGCGCGGGAGTGGGACAAGTTCGTGTCCGGGTTCATTGAGACCTACTTTCAGGCCAACCCGCTCTTCGCCGTCTACCAGGGCCGCCATGAGTTCGATGGCCGCTTCCCCGACTGGAGCGATGCCGGTCTGCAGAAGTGGATCCGCCGGCTGCACCAGCTCCGGGACAGTGCCGCGACGTTTCCTATCGATAGCTCGGACACGGCCCGGGGGCTGGAGCGAGAGTACCTGCTGGCCGTGACTGATCGAGACCTGTTCTGGCTCGAGCGGGCCGACTGGCCTCACCGTAACGCGAACTGGTACACCGACCAGATCGATCCCAACGTCTACCTGACGCGACCATATGCTCCCCTGACCGAGCGGATGGGCGCGTATACCCGGTGGGCGCGGGGGTTGCCCGGGGCGCTGAAGCAAATGCGAGCCAACCTCCAGACCCCCATGCCCACCGCCTACGCCGACATCGGGCGGGGGCAGATCGGCGGCATGGTGAGTTTCCTGCAAACTGATGTTCCCCTGGCCTTCGATTCGGTGACAGACTCCGTGACCCGCCGAGACTTTGCCTCGGCCAACGCGGCGGCGATCCTGGCGCTGAAGGAAGCCGAGGCGTGGCTTGCGACAGAGCAGAAACGGGGAACCACCCGCTTCGCGCTGGGCCCCGAGCTGTTCCGAGACATGCTGCGGTCAACCGAGCGGGTCGACCTGTCCCTCGACACGCTCGAAGCCAGGGGGAAGGCGGATCTGGAGAGCAACCTGGCGATGCTGCGCAGCGCGTGCCGCGAATTCGCGCGCAGGGCTCCGCTCCGACGCTGCGTCGAGCGCATGAACGCCCACAAACCGCCCCATGGGGCCGTTGCCGCGGCGCGGGCGCAGCTCGACACATTGGAGGCATTCGTGCGTTCGGGAGATATCGTGTCGATTCCTGGGCGGGAGAAAGCTCTGGTGCGGGAGTCTCCTCCGTACCAGCGATTCAACTCCGCGTACATCGACATTCCGGGCCCCTACGAGAAGAACATCCCGTCCATCTACTACATTGCCCCGCCGGATCCTGCCTGGTCTGCCGCAGAGCAGGCAGCATATGTGCCGGGTGTGGCCGACCTTCTTTTCACCAGCGTCCACGAGGTCTGGCCGGGGCACTTCCTGAACTTCCTGCACTCGAATCGTGCCAGTTCCAAGTTTGGGCAGGTGTTCGTCGGGTATGCCTTCGCGGAGGGGTGGGCCCACTACACCGAAGAAATGATGCTGGATTACGGGCTGGCGACAGGACGACCCTGAAGTGCATATCGGGCAGCTGACGAATGCCCTGCTACGGAACGTGCGCTTCCTGTCCGCCATCGGACTGCATACCAAGGGAATGACAGTCACGGAGTCGGAGCGGATGTTCCGGGAACAGGCCTTCCAGGATCCCGGAAATGCCCGGCAGCAGGCTGCGCGAGGCACGTACGACCCGGCGTACCTGAACTACACGCTGGGCAAGTTGATGATTCAGAAGCTCAGAGAGGACTGGACCCGGGACCGCGGGGGGCGTGAAGCGTGGAAGCAGTTCCACGATGCCTTTCTGTCCTATGGCGGCCCTCCGATTCCACTGGTTCGGCGAGCCATGCTGGGCCAGGAGAGCGGACCGGCGCTGTAGGGGGGCCGAGCCGATCTGAACTGTCGATGAGACGTCACGATCGTGGATACACTGTACGCTGCCACCTGGGCCCGTCATGCGTTCACCGTTTGGCGAGTGTCGCCGTTCAGTACGCGAGCCAGGCCCTGGGCCAGGGTTACCCGGGGCTGCCAACCGAGCTCCTGACGGGCGGCGGCGCACTCGAACCGCATTGGTGCCAGGGTGCGCTGCAGCCGGTATCGCGCTGTACCGAGGTGGCCCTGCCGAACCAGCGTTACCAGATCGAGTCCCAGCATGGCCGCCCAAACGAGAGGATACGGAGCGAACACCGGCCGGATGCGGCCTCCGGTTACTTCCCGGATGGTACGCGCGAGCTCCTCCTGATCGCCGTCAGCCGAATCCACGAGGTTGTAGATGCTGCCGGTGGCCACGCCACTTTTCGCGGCCGCGAGCATTGCATCAACCACGTTGTCCACGTACACCAAACCAGTAGAGACTCGGGGGCTTCCCGCGACGAGCGGACGCTCTTGAGAAGACGGGAGGGGGAAGCGGCCCACCGGCAGCTTGGCTCCCGGTCCGTAGATGGTTCCCGGCCGCAGAACGATGATTCGGGGCGAGAGCTCTCGCCGCGCGTATTGCAGGAGCGCGGCGTCCGCCGCGAGCTTGCTGCGGATGTACGCGCCACGCTCAGCGACCCGCCCGTCGTATGGCAGGCTTTCGTCGAGCACCGGCTCGGCCCCACTCGGTGCAGCGTACACCGACATGGACGAGACGTGGACGAAGGTCTTGACCCCGGCATCGGCCGCGAGGCGGACCAGTCGCAGCGTGCCTCGCACGTTGGCGTCCTCGAACTCGTCCAGCGATCCCGGCGCGCCACACAGCGCGGCGCAGTGAAAGACCGTTTCCACACCACGCAGTGCTACGCGCAGCCCCTCTTCGGTGGCCAGGTCGCACTGCGCCCACTCGACCCCAGGCAGCTGTCGGGCACGCGACGCGAGTCGGGTGGCGCCCCGGACCGCGGTTCCCTGCTCCGAGAGCACTTCGACCAGTCGCCCTCCCAGGAACCCGGACGCCCCGGTCACCAGAATTCTGGGCTGGGTCTCCTGTCGCGCATTGAGCGGGGGCCGCTGCTTACGGATGCCCTGACACGCCTCCTTGATCTGGTCCATCAGCCGCACATTGAGAACGCCTGATTCAGGTGCGACGGGCACCGGCGATTCGCCCCTGATACTGCCATAGAACTGCTCGATCGCCCGGCGCAGTCCCGCGGAGCGTTTCGCGTTGCCGGCCCCGATGCCGCCGAGGGTAGACAGGCCCGCCCGTATCAGGTGCAGCGCAGGTGCAAAGCTCCCGGTGATGCGGGTCAAGGCTGGCGGCAACCGACTCTGTCGCCGGGTGACGACAGTCAGGGTCTGCCAATCGGCGGTGACTCTGCCCCTGGTGCCGATGACCTCGACCCGGTTCACCTCGGGCGAGCTGCAAAGAGAAAGCGATACTTCCCCGATGCCGTTGGTGGAGGGGATGAGCACTCGGATCTCCTCGACGCCTGCCTCCCGGACGCTGCCGATGTTGAACCCGACCACCTGCGGTTGGTACGGCTCCGAGAGGAAGTGGCACGCGAGGTAGAGCGGATGGCAGATCAGGTTGTCGAATGTTCCCCAGTCATAGGCATAGCTCCACGGGATCACGGCCGAGCGGGCGCCGGGCTCGTAGGTGAACCCCTGCTCCGCACGGACCGACACGACTTGCCCGATGTCGCCTGCGGCGACCCTTCGGCTGGCTTCCACAAAGACGGGGTCGAACAGCCGGTTATGGCCGGGACACACCACGATTCCGGCCTCACGCGCCAGCTCAACGATGGCCCGGGCGTCGGCCTCGTTGGCTGCGAATGGCTTTTCGATGTACATGTGGGCGCGGTGTTTCGCGGCTACCCGCGCGAGCGCCAGGTGGGTTGCCGGAGGCGTGAGCAGATGCACTACCTCGGGCCGCGATTCCCGCATCAGGGTCTCCGCGTCGGCATAGCAGCGCGGGATGGCGTGGCGGGTGGCTGTCTGGCGCGCCCGGCGCTCGTCGAGATCGCACACTGCCACGATCTCGACGCCAGGCAGCCCCTTCAGGGCGGCAATGTGCTCGCCGCTGATCCTGCCGCAGCCGATCAGGGCCACGCGCAAGCTCTCACGCCGGGTTGCGCTCACGCGGTAGGCAGCAGAATGCCGACGTCGGTCCCCCGGCGGCCTCCCGCCCGAGCCTCCTTCCGTCGGCAGGGCAATCCCTGACGCCGGTCATCTATGTGCAGCTCGGCAGGAGGGATCAGTCGCGCGCCGGCCCGCCGGCGCTCGCGCCGTGAAGGCTGGTTGGAGCTCAGCACTGCTTGCCATGCGCCGGAAGCTCGTCCGGTGGACATTCCGGGGGAAACCGCGGGCTCGGCCCGGTGTCCTGCCAGCGGCGCAACGCTCTCGGGCACCAGGTCACACAGCATGTGCATCAGGCCATCGCGATCGCCGGAGTCGAGATAGGCCAGGAGCCGGCTCAGCTTCTGGACCAGCTCAGGACCAGCCGTCTCCGTCGTCTGACTGATACGGATTTTGGGACTTGATGTCGGTACGGTCGCCTCGAGGGCCGAGACTGAGGTCCTCGCTCAGCTTTTCCCCCGGCCTGAGGCCGGTGAAGGTGATGGATACATCCCTGCCGGGCACCCGGCCTGAGAACCGAATCAGCTTCTCCGCCAGATCCAGGATGCGCACCGGTTCCCCCATCTCCAGCATGGCAATGGCGCCGGCGGTTTCGGGGAGCGAGCCTGCCTGCAACACCAGCTGGGCCGCTTCCGGGATGGTCATGAAGTAGCGCTGCACCAGAGGATGGGTCACGGTGATAGGGCCGCCGGCCGCGAGCTGGCGCTCGAACAGCGGGATCACGCTTCCCTTGGAGGCCAGAACGTTCCCGAACCGAACCGCCCTGAAGTCGGTACCCGACCGGTGCAGGTTGGGTAGGCCGAAGATGATTCGCTCGGCGATGCGCTTGGTCGCCCCCATGACGCTGGAGGGCCGGATCGCCTTATCGGTGGAGATCAGCACAACCTTGGTGGCGCCGTACCTGACCGCGGTGGTGGCAACCAGCAGCGTTCCCAGGACGTTGTTCCGAACCGCCTCCAGGACGTTGGTCTCCATCAGCGACACGTGCTTGTACGCGGCGGCGTGCATGACGTAATCCGGGCGATGCTCCTCATACACCTGCGCCAGGCGGGTTGCGTTGGTGATGTCGCAGATCACCGGAACGATCTCGAGCCCGGGATTGGCTTCGGTCAGCTCGAGGTGCACGAAGTACAAGTCGCTCTCCGCCTGATCCAGCAGGATCAGCCGGGCCGGACCGAACGGCGCGATCTGGCGGGCCAATTCCGACCCGATGGACCCCGCCGCCCCGGTGAGCAGCACGACCCGCTTGCTGAGGTCGGCCGCGACCGGCGCCAAATCCAGGTTCACCGGCGGGCGACCCAACAGGTCTTCCAGCCGTACGTTCCGCAGCTGGTTCACACCCGCCGTGCTCTCCAGCAGTTCGTGCAGCGAAGGCAGCGTCTTGAACTCCAGTCCCGCCGCAATGCACTGATCAACTACCCGACGCATCTGGGAGAGCTCCGCCGGGTCCAGCGCGATGATGGCAAACTCCGCGCGCAGCTTCTGGCTTATCGCGGGCAGGTCATCCGCCGTGCCTACCACCCGAACGCCGCCGATTGTCCGGCCCTGTCGGGCGCCGTTCAGATCAATGAGTCCCACTGGGTACAACGCGCATCCCTCGGCGCGACGGGCCTCGCGAAGGACCTGCTTGGCGCGCTCTCCCACCCCTATGATCAGCGTCCGACGCCCCCTGGGGGTGGCGAACGGCACGGGGCCTTCGCGCAATGCCCTGGCGAGGAACGGGATGCCCCCCGCGAAGAAGATCGCGCTGGCCCAGTCCACCAGCAGGACAGAACGGGGGACGCCGGGAAAGAGATGCGAGAGAAACAGCACCATCACGAAGGCGATGGAGCTGATGGTTACGGCTAGCGCGAGCGTGAGGAGGTCCTGGAGTCCGAAGTGCAGCCAGTAGGCTCGAAAAACTCCAGCCCCGGCGTAGGTGGCCAGCCGCAGGACGACCAGCAGCGGCACCGAGATCCAGAACAGCTCCGCTTCCTCCGGTGGCGTGTTGAAATCGAATCGCAGCTCGAAGGCCAGCCGGTAGCCCACCACGATGAGCAGCAGATGGAGCGCGGGGTCTCGCCAATAGGCGGCGAACCGGACCAGGCGCTCAGCCGTGAGCAGGCGGGCGGCGGGGGTGCCGTGAGCTCTCGCACGCCGGTGGTCATCTGCCGAACCTTTGTACCACGTCGAGCACCGCCGATATCACGTCGCCCACATCCGCGTCCGTCAGCATCGGATGCAAGGGAAGGCTCAGCATCCGCTGATACGATTCGTACGCCACCGGGAACTGGGTTGGCCGATAGCCATACTTCTGCTGATAGAAGGGATGGATGTGAATCGGGATGAAATGCACCGAGGTGCCGATGTTGAGCGCGGTCAGCTCCTGGATGAACCGATCCCGGCCGATCCGCAGCGCACCCAGCCGCAAACGGAGGACGTAGAGATGCCAGGCATGCTCCACCTCGGGGCGCTCGGTCGGAACCTCGAGGGCGTCGAGGTCGCCAAAGGCAGCGGTGTAGGCGGACACAATCTCCCGGCGCCGCGCCTGGAAGCGGTCGAGCTTGCGCAGCTGGGCCAGTCCCATGGCCGCCTGCACATCCGTCATGGTGTACTTGAATCCGGGCTCATCGACCTGATAGAACCAGTTTCCGCCGTGGCCATTCTTCCGGGCATCCCGGCTCATGCCATGCAGACCCAAGGTGCGGGCCCGGGCGATGAGCTCCGGCGGTGCCGCAAGCATGCCGCCCTCACCCGTGGTGAGATTCCTGGTGGCGTAGAAGCTGAACGCTACGGCGTTCTCGCCCGAGCCGATCAGCCGCCCCTTGTAGCTGGCCGGCAGCGCATGAGCCGCATCCTCGATCACGGCCGCGCCGTGCGCCTTGGCGATCTCCTGGATCGGATCGAGGTCGGCCGGATGACCGGCGTAGTGGACCGCCAGCACGGCGCGGGTGCGTCCGGTCATGGCTGCCGCAACCGCCCCAGGCGAGAGGTTGAGCGTGTCGCGCTCCACGTCCACCAGGACCGGGGTTGCGCCCAGGTGTTCGATGACGTTGGCGCAAGCGCAGAACGTCATGGGAGTGGTGATGACCTCGTCACCGGGCCGCACCCCGAGCGCCAACAGCCCGAGGTGCAGACCGGCGGTGCACGAGTTCAGTCCCAGCGCTCCGGCGGCTCCCACCCTGGTCCTGAACGCCGACTCGAATTGCTGCGTCTTCGGGCCGGTGGTAATCCAGCCGGACCGCAGCGTGTCGGCGACCTCCTGCATCTCTTCCTCGCCCACCGCCGGGGTAGAGAAGAGCAGGAACTCGCGCCGCCGACCCCAGCTCTCGATGCCTGGCCCGGCTCGCAGCTCACTACTGGCTGGTGACTGGCCCGGATTCACGATTGCAGTTCTTGAACTGGGGCCGAACGGCACACGAGCGACATGCTGGGCGAAGCCATCCAACCCCCGGGATTCAACGATATGAAGTGAGTTACGTGCTGCTGACTGGCTGCGGAGGGCGGGAATGCGAGGTTCGTGCCCGAGGAGAGATCGGGGAAGAGCTTACATCACAATGCGCTGCGTGGGTCGTGCCAGAACTTGCAGGAGGCTAGTGGCGACCCGCCGTTGCGCGGATGCAACGTCTAGTAAACCGAGGTGGGAAGTGAGCGGTAGCAGTGCGCTCATCCTGTGCACCGCTCACCTCTTACCGCTCACGCTCTCACCCGTCTAGTACCACCCGATCGGCTTCTCATCCAGATTGATGAACACCTGCTTGGTCTCCAAATACTCCTCGACTCCCCAGTGGCCGAGTTCGCGCCCGAAGCCGGACGCCTTGTAGCCACCCCACGGCGCCTCGACGAACGTGGGCTGCATGTGGTTGACCCAGACGATGCCGGCCTCGAGCGCCTTCACCACACGGAATGCCTTGAAGATGTCGCGGGTCCAGACCGCGGCCGCCAGGCCGTACGGGGTTTCGTTGGCGATCCGGATCGCTTCGGCTTCATCCTTGAACGGAATGACGCTCATGACCGGGCCAAAGATCTCTTCCTGCGCAATGCGGGCTGAATTGTCCACGTCGTAGAAGATGGTCGGCTCGATGTACCATCCCTTCTCGAACTGCTTGGGCCTCCCCCCGCCGATCGCGACCTTGGCCTCGCCCCGGCCCACCTTGAGATAGTCGGCGACCCGGTCCCGCTGCTCCGCGCTCACCAGGGGACCCATCTTGTTCTCGCGGTCCATGCCGGGCCCGAGCTTGATCGTCTTTGCCTTTGTCGTGGCCGCGTCGACGAACTTCTTATAGATGTCACGCTGCACCAGCACCCGGCTGCCGGCGGAGCACACCTCGCCCTGATTGATGAAGGTACCGAACAGGGCGCCATCAACCGCGTTCTCGAAGTCGGCGTCGCTGAAGAAGATGTTGGGCGACTTCCCGCCAAGCTCGAGCGATACCCGCTTGAGCTGATCGGCGGCACTGCGCATGATCGTCTTGCCGACTTCCGCGCTGCCGGTAAACGCGATCTTCCGCACGGCGGGATGGCTGACGAGCGGCGCGCCCGCCCCGGGACCATCACCGGTCACGATGTTGACCACACCGGGCGGGATCCCGACTGCCTCGAAGTCCTTTGCCAGCTCGAGGATGGAGAGCGGCGTCTGCTCCGCGGGCTTGAGCACGACGGTGCACCCCGCGGCGAGTGCCGGCGCGATCTTCCAGGCCGCCATCATCAGCGGGTAGTTCCAGGGGATGATCTGCCCCGCCACGCCCATGGGCTCCCGCATCGCGAAGGCGACGGCGTCGGCCGGGACGGGGAGCACATCGCCGTTGATCTTGGTGGCCAGGCCGCCGTAGTACTCGAAGCAGGTCGCGGTGTCGTCCATGTCGTACTCGGACTCGGCGATCGGCTTGCCGGTGTTCCGGGTTTCCAGCTCGGCCAGTTCCGCCCGGCGGGCCCGTATCCGCTCCGCCAGCCGGAACAAGACGCGGCCCCGGTCCTGGGCCGTCACGGCCTTCCAGCCATCGTAGAAGGCCTTGGTGGCAGCCTTGGCCGCGAGGTCGATATCGGCGGCGTTGCCGGCCGGCACCGTCGCGATGGCCTCCTCGGTAGACGGGTCGAACACCTCGAACGTCTTCCCGCTTCCCGAGTCGACGAACCGGCCGTCGATGAACATCTGATAGCGGGCCGCCGCGGATTTCCGCGCCTTTCCAGACTCTCTGGCCGTGCTCGTCATCGGCTCCTCCACTCCTTACGTATGTCTATCACTTACCTGATGGCAGAAAATACCACAAAGGCACGAAGGGCACATCCTGCTGCGCCTCGTGCCTTGGTGGCTAACGACTGCCGGCTTCTAGGCCGCCGCTACAGCCTGTCGTGATTGCTGAAGTGCCCCCCGAATAAGCGGCACGGCTGAATCGTCCCGCACCCGCCACGGCATGCCCTCGCGGGCCAGTTGCTCCAGGAACGGGTCTGGATCGAACTGCTCGGGCGAAAGCACCCCGGTACCTCTCCAGATTCCCTGCGCGATCAGCCGCGCGGCGATGACGGGCGGAATCCCGGTCTGATAGGCCGTAGCCTGCACACCCAGTTCCGCAAACACCGTCTCGTGATCAGTGACATTGTAGATATAGTAGGCCTTCGGCTTGCCGTTCTTCAGGCCCTTGGCCAGGGTGCCGACGCACGTCTTACCCCGCATCCGCCCAGCCAGATCTTTCGGATCAGGCAGCAGCGAGACTACCAGGTCGCGCGGTACGATGGACTGATCCCCAACCTGGACCCGATCTTTTCTCGAGAGACCCAGACGCTTCATGACGCGAAGGGTTTCGATCGTCACCTCATCCATACACAGCTTGAAATCAACCGTATGGGCCTGAGGAAAGAAACGCGGCAGAGTCCTCGACTCCTCATGATCGACGTAATAGCAGTTCAGTACGCCGAGTTCCGGAAAATCGAACGGCTCCATGCCGGTCAGCGGCTCTTCGAGATGATAGCGGCCGCCCCGGTAAGAGACCGCCTTGCAGAGACACTCGTCGATCATGACCCAGGGACTGAACGCTGCCAGGAAGCCATCGTGGCCCTGGCATCTTGAATTGTCTCCATCCCGCACCCTGAGCTCGGTCACGACGTCGAGCAGGTGCTTGGCCGCGTAGGCGGCGTAGACGTTGGTGGTGCCGGGATCCGCTCCCATTCCAAGGAGCGCGAGTCGGCCGGCGGCGCGGAACTCGGCGTCGAGCGCGAACTGGTCATCCATCTTGGGGATGCCGTCCGCGTCGGTGCCTGCGCTGGCAAGGTCGATGTAATCGCAGCCGCCCTCGAGGCAGGCACGCATCACATCGATATTGGTCGCAGGAAGAGCCGCGTTGAGGACAATGGTAGTGCCAGTCTGCCGAATGATCTCGGCGACTGCGGCTCGATCGCCGGCATCCAGACCGATAGCCGACACACGAGGATCGTTGAGCCGTTCCGCTAGGAGGGAAGCGCGGGCGGACACCGCGTCGGCGATGACGAGTTTCTCGAGCACCGCTTCCTTCACGAATTTGAGGGCGGACACGGTCCCCACCGCGCCGGCACCTAACACCAGGACTTTCACAAACTCCTCTTTTCATTGTTGGCGCGGCACTCGGTCTGGCCACTTTGGCGACTACGCGCCTCGGAGACCTCGCCCCCGCCGCTGATGGGGGCTCACAGCTCAAGGAGATGGTCAGCTGTGAGAGTGGACCCTCCGCTTTGTCGGAGGATGCAAACGTACCCTTGCTCGCTGGGAGGTTTGAGTACCCTGCCATAGTAGCTCCGTCCCCCTACCCCCTGTCCAGCCCCCTGCTGGGCCGCCACTGGGTGATCTGCCCCACTTGACGCCCGGTGGGTCCAAGTAGGCCCTGATCTGACAATCACTTGCGGGACTTCGCGAGGTTCTGCGCACGCATAGTTATGCAGCAAGAAGACCGGCTGGACCGGGTCCGAGCCGAGCGAAGCAGCCCCATTGCTGGCAGACAGTTGCGGGGGTTGCCGACTTCACCGGTCGGTGTATGCTCCACCAAATCCAGCAACGGCTTCCGCATTCGCGACCAGCAGATCTTCTCGGGGTGCAGATGTCTGGCGTCATCCAGCTCGTGACCGAGATTCCCGGCCCTAAAAGCCGCGCCCTGTTGGCTCGGCGCGCCGAGGCAGTGCCGCGCGGCGTTCCGGCCGTCACACCTATCGCCGTGATGAGCGCCGAGGGCGCGGTGGTCACTGATGCCGATGGTAACCGCCTGATCGATTTCGCAGGCGGCATTGGGGTGGTGAACACCGGCCACCGCCATCCGGCCATGGTCGCGGCGGTGCGGGCGCAGCTCGACCAGTTTGCCCACGTGTGTTTCCCGGTCTCCACCTACGAGCCATACGTTGCCCTGGCCGAACGACTCAACCAGGTAACCCCCGGCAGCCACGCCAAGCGCAGCTTCCTCCTTAAAGTGGCGCCGAGGCAGTGGAGAATGCGGTCAAGGTGGCTCGGTCGTTTACCGGACGGCAGGCGGTGGTCTGCTTCGAGCACGGCTTTCACGGCCGAACCAATCTGGCGCTGGCACTTACGTCCAAAGTGATGCCTTACAAGAAGGGGTTTGGCCCCTTCGCTCCTGAGATATACCGGATTCCGTTTCCTTATTGTTATAGGTGTGGGGAAGCCGGAACGGCAGGGAAGCGGGGCAGCAAGTGCTGCATGGCGAGCCGGGAGCGCCTGGAGCAGATCTTCGCCACCACGGTCGACCCCGACTCCGTCGCCGCGATCATCATGGAGCTGGAGCTGGGCGAGGGTGGCTTCGTTCCGGCGCCGAGGGAGTATGTCGCGGCGCTGGCTGAGTTTGCCCGGGCGCATGGCATCCTCTTCATTGCCGACGAGATTCAGACCGGCTTTGGCCGCACCGGCAAGCTCTTCGCGTGTGAGCACTACGGCCTGGTTCCCGACATCATCATTACCGCCAAGTCCCTTGCCGGTGGTCTTCCCCTCGCCGCGGTCACCGGGAGGGCCGACATCCTGGACGCCCCTCAGCCTGGCGGACTGGGCGGAACCTACGGCGGTAACCCTCTCGCCTGCGCCGCCGCCCTGGCGGTGCTCGATGTCATGGAGCAGGAGCAGCTGCCAGCTCGGGCCGCCCGGATGGGCGAGCGCATCCGGGCTCCGGTTCTGTCAGTGGGCGGCCCGCATACCGGCATCGGCGACGTACGGGGCCTGGCGCCATGGTGGCCAGGAACTGGTTCAGGATCGCCAGTCCAAGGCGCCGGATAAGGCCTTGACCGCATGGTCGCAGGCGGCAGCGCTGAACCGGGTGTGACTCTGCTCTTCGCAGGAAGCTACGGAAACACGGTGCGGGTCCTGGCTCCGCTCATTACCCCCGACGACGTCCTGGACGAGGGACCCGACGTCATCCAACAGGCACTCGACGTGGTCGGCGCCGGACGCCGCGGACTCCCCCGCCTAAGGGACAAACGGTGGCGGAGTCCCCGCGAGCTCGATAGTTTGGAGACGTCGAGGCGGTCGATGATATTTCTTCTAGATCCCCGGCGGGGC
>CAWEMG010000037.1:0-105703 GCA_963810165.1 uncultured Gemmatimonadales bacterium | reverse complement strand
CCGGCGGTTCGGGGAGCCAGCCTGCCTGCAACACCAACTGGGCCGCTTCCGGGATGGTCATGAAGTAGCGCTGCACCAGAGGATGGGTCACAGTGATAGGGCCGCCGGCCGCGAGCTGGCGCTCGAACAGCGGGATCACGCTTCCCTTGGAGGCCAGAACGTTCCCGAACCGAACCGCCCTGAAGTCGGTACCCGCCCGGTGCAGATTGGGTAGGCCGAAGATGATTCGCTCGGCGATGCGCTTGGTTGCCCCATGACGCTGGAGGGCCGGATCGCCTTATCGGTGGAGATCAGCACAACCTTGGTGGCGCCGTACCTGACCGCGGTGGTGGCAACCAGCAGCGTTCCCAGGACGTTGTTCCGAACCGCCTCCAGCACGTTGGTCTCCATCAGCGACACGTGCTTGTACCCGGCGGCGTGCATGACGTAATCCGGGCGATGCTCCTCATACACCTGTTCCAGGCGGGTTGCGTTGGTGATGTCGCAGATCACCGGAACGATCTCGAGCCCGGGATTGGCTTCAGTCAGCTCGAGGTGCACGAAGTACAAGTCGCTCTCCGCCTGATCCAGCAGGATCAGCCGGGCCGGACCGAACGGCGCGATCTGGCGGGCCAATTCCGATCCAATAGACCCCGCCGCCCCGGTGAGCAGCACGACCCGCTTCCTAAGGTCCGCCGCGACCGGCGCCAAATCCAGGTTCACCGGCGGGCGACCCAACAGGTCTTCCAGCCGTACGTCCGCAGCTGGTTCACACCCGCCGTGCTCTCCAGCAGTTCGTGCAGCGAAGGCAGCGTCTTGAACTCCAGTCCGGCCGCAATGCACTGATCAACTACCCGACGCATCTGGGAGAGCTCCGCCGGGTCCAGCGCGATGATGGCAAACTGCGCGCGCAGCTTCTGGCTTATCGCGGGCAGGTCATCCGCCGTGCCTACCACCCGAACGCCGCCGATTGTCCGGCCCTGTCGGGCGCCGTTCACGTCAATGAGTCCCACTGGGTACAACGCGCATCCCTCGGCGCGACGGGCCTCGCGCAGGACCTGCTTGGCGCGCTCTCCCACCCCTATGATCAGCGTCCGACGTCCCCTGGGAGTGGCGAACGGCATGGGGCCTTCTCGCAATGCCCTGGCGAGGAACGGGATGCCCCCCGCGAAGAAGATCGCGCTGGCCCAGTCCACCAGCAGAACAGAACGGGGACGCCCGGAAAGAGATGCGAAAGAAACAGCACCATCACGAAGGCGATGGAGCTGATGGTTACGGCTAGCGCGAGCGTGAGGAGGTCCTGGAGTCCGAAGTGGAGCCAATAGGCTCGAAAAACTCCAGCCCCGGCGTAGGTGGCCAGCCGCAGGAGGACCAGCAGCGGCAGCGAGATCCAGAAAAGCTCCGCGTCCCCCGGTGGCGTGTTGAAATCGAATCGCAGCTCGAAGGCCAGCCGATAGCCCACCACGATGAGCAGCAGGTGGAGCGCAGGGTCTCGCCAGTAGGCGGCGAACCGGAGCAGGCGCTCAGCGGTGAGCGGGCGGGCGGCGGGTGCCGTGAGCTCTCGTGCGGCGGCGGTCATCTGCCGAACCTTTGCACCACGTCGAGCACCGCCGATATCACGTCGCCCACATCCGCGTCCGTCAGCATCGGATGCAAGGGAACGCTCAGCATCCGCTGATACGATTCGTAGGCCACCGGGAACTGGGTTGGCTGATAGCCATACTTCTGCTGATAGAAGGGATGGATATGAATCGGGATAAAATGCACCGAGGTGCCGATGTTGAGCGCGGTCAGCTCCTGGATGAACCGATCCCGGCCGATCCGCAGCGCACCCAGCCGCAGGCGGAGGACGTAGAGATGCCAGGCATGCTCCACCTCGGGGCGCTCGGTCGGAACCTCGAGGGCGTCGAGGTCGCCAAAGGCAGCGGTGTAGGCGGACACAATCTCCCGGCGCCGCGCCTGGAAGCGGTCGAGCTTGCGCAGCTGGGCCAGTCCCATGGCCGCCTGTACATCCGTCATGGTGTACATGAATCCGGGCTCATCGACCTGAAAGAACCAGTTTCCGCCGTGGCCATTCTTCCGGGCATCCCGGCTCATGCCGTGCTGACCCAAGGTGCGGGCCCGGGCGATGAGCTCCGGCGGTGCCGCAAGCATGCCGCCCTCACCCGTGGTGAGATTCGTGGTGGCGTAGAAGCTGAACGCTACGGCGTTCTCGCCCGAGCCGATCAGCCGCCCCTTGTAGCTGGCGGGCAGCGCGTGAGCCGCATCCTCGATCATGGCCGCGCCGTGCGCCTTGGCGATCTCCTGGATCGGATCGAGGTCGGCCGGATGACCGGCGTAGTGGACCGCCAGCACGGCGCGGGTGCGTCCGGTCATGGCTGCCGCAACCGCCCCAGGCGAGAGGTTGAGCGTGTCGCGCTCCACGTCCACCAGGACCGGGGTTGCGCCAAGGTGTTCGATGACGTTAGCGCAATCGCAGAACGTCATGGGAGTGGTGATGACCTCGTCACCGGGCCGCACCCCGAGCGCCAACAGCCCGAGGTGCAGACCGGCCGTGCACGAGTTCAGTCCCAGCGCTCCGGCGGCTCCCACCCTGGTCCTGAACGCCGACTCGAATTGCTGCGTCTTCGGGCCGGTGGTAATCCAGCCGGACCGCAGCGTGTCGGCGACCTCCTGCATCTCTTCCTCGCCCACCGCCGGGGTAGAGAAGGGCAGAAACTCGCGCCGCCGATCCCAGCTCTCAATGCCTGGCCCAGCTCGCAGCTCGCTACTGGCTGGTGACTGGCCCGGATTCACGATTTCAGTTCTTGAACTGGGGCCGAACGGCACACGAGCGACATGCTGGGCCAAGCCATCCAACCCCCGGGATTCAACGATATGAAGTGAGTTACGTGCTGCTGACTGGCTGCGGGGGACGGGAATGCGAGGTTCGTGCCCGAGGAGAGGTCGGGGAAGAGCTTACATCACAATGCGCTGCGTGCGTCGTGCCAGAACTTGCAGGGGGCTAGTGGCGATCCGCCGTTGCGCGGATGCAACGTCTGTAAACCGGGTGGGAAGTGAGAGATGAGTCGCTCATCTTCTACCTCTCACCTCTTACCTCTCACCTCTCACTCGTCAGTACCACCCGATCGGCTTCTCATCCAGATTGATGAACACCTGCTTGGTCTCCAAATACTCCTCGACTCCCCAGCGGCCCAGTTCGCGTCCGAAGCCGGACGCCTTGTAGCCACCCCACGGGGCCTCGACGAATGTGGGTTGCATGTGGTTGACCCACACGATGCCGGCCTCGAGCGCCTTCACCACACGGAATGCCTTGAAGATGTCGCGGGTCCAGACCGCGGCCGCCAGGCCGTACGGGGTTTCGTTGGCAATCCGGATCGCTTCGGCTTCATCCTTGAACGGAATGATGCTCATGACCGGGCCAAAGATCTCTTCCTGCGCAATGCGGGCTGAATTGTCCACGTCATAGAAGATGGTCGGTTCGATGTACCATCCCTTCTCGAACTGCTTGGGCCTCCCCCCCGCCGATTGCCACCTTGGCCTCGCCCTGGCCCACCTTGAGATAGTCGGCGACCCGGTCCCGCTGCTCCGCGCTCACCAGGGGGCCCATCTTGTTGTCGCGGTCCATGCCGGGCCCGAGCTTGATCGTCTTTGCCTTTGTCGCGGCCGCGTCGACAAACTTCTTATAGATGTCACGCTGCACCAGCACCCGGCTGCCGGCGGAGCACACCTCACCCTGATTGATGAAGGTACCGAACAGGGCGCCATCAACCGCGTTCTCGAAGTCGGCGTCGCTGAAGAAGATGTTGGGCGACTTCCCGCCAAGCTCGAGCGATACCCGCTTGAGCTGATCGGCTGCATTGCGCATGATCGTCTTGCCGACTTCCGCGCTGCCGGTAAATGCGATCTTCCGCACCGCTGGATGGCTGACGAGAGGCGCGCCGGCCCCGGGACCATCACCAGTCACGATGTTGACGACACCGGGCGGGATCCCGACTGCCTCGAAGTCCTTTGCCAGCTCGAGGATGGAGAGCGGCGTCTGCTCCGCCGGCTTGAGCACGACGGTGCACCCCGCCGCAAGTGCCGGTGCGATCTTCCAGGCCGCCATCATCAGGGGGTAGTTCCAGGGGATGATCTGCCCCGCTACGCCTATGGGCTCCCGCATCGCGAAGGCGACGGCGTCGGCCGGGACGGGAAGCACATCGCCGTTGATCTTGGTGGCCAGGCCGCCGTAGTACTCGAAGCAGGTCGCGGTGTCGTCCATATCATACTCGGACTCGGCGATCGGCTTCCCGGTGTTCCGGGTTTCCAGCTCGGCCAGTTCCGCCCGCCGAGCCCGTATCCGCTCCGCCAGCCGGAACAAGACGCGGCCCCGGTCCTGGGCCGTCACGGCCTTCCAGCCGTCGTAGAAGGCCTTGGTGGCAGCCTTGGCCGCGAGGTCGATATCGGCGGCGTTGCCGGCCGGCACCGTCGCGATGGCCTCCTCGGTAGACGGGTCAAACGCCTCGAACGTCTTCCCGCTTCCCGAGTCGACAAACCGGCCGTCGATGAACATTTGATAGCGGGCCGCCGCTGATTTCCGCGCCTTTCCAGACTCTCTGGCCGTGCTCGTCATCGGGTCCTCCACTCCTTACGTATGTCTTCACTTACCTGATGGCCGAAAATACCACAAAGGCACGAAGGGCACATCCTGCTGCGCCTCGTGCCTTGGTGGCTAACCACTGCCGGCTTCTAGGCCGCCGCTACAGCCTGTCGTGATTGCTGAAGTGCCCCCCGAATAAGCGGCATGGCTGAATCGTCCCGCACCCGCCAGGGCATGCCCTCTCGGGCCAGTTGCTTCAAGAACGGGTCTGGATCGAACTGCTCCGGCGAAAGTACGCCGGTGCCTCTCCAGATTCCCTGCGCCATCAGCCGCGCGGCGATGACGGGCGGAATCCCGGTCTGATAGGCCGTAGCCTGCACACCCAGTTCCGCAAACACCGTCTCGTGATCAGTGACATTGTAGATATAGTAGGCCTTCGGCTTGCCGTCCTTCAGGCCCTTGGCCAGGGTGCCCACGCACGTCTTACCGCGCATGCGCCCAGCCAGATCTTTCGGTTCAGGCAGCAGGGAGACTACCAGGTCGCGCGGTACGACGGACTGATCCCCAACCTGGACCCGATCTTTTCTCGAGAGACCCAGACGCTTCATGACGCGAAGGGTTTCGATCGTTACCTCATCCATACACAGCTTAAAGTCAACCGTATGGACCTGAGGAAAGAAACGCGGCAGAGTCCTCGACTCCTCATGATCGACGTAATAGCAGTTCAGTACGCCGAGTTCCGGAAAATTGAACGGCTCCATGCCGGTCAGCGGCTCTTCGAGATGATAGCGGCCGCCCCGGTAAGAGACTGCCTTGCAGAGACACTCGTCGATCATGACCCAGGGACTGAACGCCGCCAGGAAGCCGTCGTGGCCCTGGCATCTTGAATTGTCTCCATCCCGCACCCTGAGCTCGGTCACGACGTCGAGCAGGTGCTTGGCCGCGTAGGCGGCGTAGACGTTGGTGGTGCCGGGATCCGCTCCCATTCCAAGGAGCGCGAGTCGGCCGGCGGCGCGGAACTCCGCGTCGAGCGCGAACTGGTCATCCATTTTGGGGATGCCGTCCGCGTCGGTGCCTGCGCTGGCAAGGTCGATGTAATCGCAGCCGCCCTCGAGGCAGGCACGCATTACATCGATATTGGTCGCAGGAAGAGCCGCGTTGAGGACAATGGTAGTGCCAGTCAGCCGAATGATCTCGGCGACTGCGGCTCGATCGCCGGCATTCAGAACGATAGCCGACACACGAGGATCGTTGAGCCGTTCCGCTAGGAGGGAAGCGCGGGCGGACACCGCGTCGGCGATGACGAGTTTCTCGAGCACCGCTTCCTTCACGAATTTGAGGGCGGACACGGTCCCCACCGCGCCGGCACCTAACACCAGGACTTTCACAAACTCCTCTTTTCATTGTTGGCGCGGCACTCGGTCTGGCCACTTTGGCGACTACGCGCCTCGGAGACCTCGCCCCCGCCGCTGATGGGGGCTCACAGCTCAAGGAGATGGTCAGCTGTGAGAGTGGACCCTCCGCTTTGTCGGAGGATGCAAACGTACCCTTGCTCGCTGGGAGGTTCGAGTACTCTGCCATACTAGCTCCGTCCCCCTACCCCCTGTCTAGCCCCCTGCTGGGCCGCCACTGGGTGATCTGCCCCACTTGACGCCCTGTGGGTCCAAGTAGGCCCTGATCGGACAATCACTTGCGGGACTTCGCGGGGTTCTGCGCACGCATAGTTATGCAGCAAGAAGACCGGCTGGACCGGGTCCGAGCCGAGCGAAGCAGCCCCATTGCTGGCAGACAGTTGCGGGGGTTGCCGACTTCACCGGGCGGTGTATGCTCCACCAAATCCAGCAACGGCTTCCGCATTCGCGGCCAGCAGATCTTCTCGGGGTGCAGATGTCTGGCGTCATCCAGCTCGTGACCGAGGTTCCCGGCCCTAAAAGCCGCGCCCTGTTGGCTCGGCGCGCCGAGGCAGTGCCGCGCGGCGTTCCGGCCGTCACACCTATCGCCGTGATGAGCGCCGAGGGCGCGGTGGTCACTGATGCCGATGGTAACCGCCTGATCGATTTCGGAGGCGGCATTGGGGTGGTGAACACCGGCCACCGCCATCCGGCCATGGTCGCGGCGGTGCGGGCGCAGCTCGACCGGTTTGCCCACGTGTGTTTCCCGGTCTCCACCTACGAGCCATACGTTGCCCTGGCCGAACGACTCAACCAGGTAACCCCCGGCAGCCACGCCAAGCGCAGCTTCTTCCTTAATAGTGGCGCCGAGGCAGTGGAGAATGCGGTCAAGGTGGCTCGGTCGTTTACCGGACGGCAGGCGGTGGTCTGCTTCGAACACGGCTTTCACGGCCGAACCAATCTGGCGCTGGCACTTACGTCCAAAGTGATGCCTTACAAGAGGGGGTTTGGCCCCTTCGCTCCGGAGATCTACCGGGTACCGTTTCCTTATTGTTATAGGTGTGGGGAAGCCGGAACGCAGGGAAGCGGGGCAGCAAACTGCTGTATGGCGAGCCGGGAGCGCCTGGAGCAGATCTTTGCCACCACCGTTGACCCCGACTCCGTCGCCGCGATCATCATCGAGCTGGAGCTGGGCGAGGGTGGGTTCGTGCCGGCGCCGCGCGAGTATGTCGCCGCGCTGGCTGAGTTTGCCCGGGCGCATGGAATCCTCATCATTGCCGACGAGATTCAGACCGGCTTTGGCCGCACCGGCAGGCTCTTCGCGTGTGAGCACTACGACCTGGTTCCCGACCTGATCATTACCGCTAAATCCCTTGCCGGTGGTCTTCCCCTGGCTGCGGTCACCGGGAGGGCAGAAATCCTGGACGCCCCGCAGCCCGGCGGCCTGGGCGGAACCTACGGCGGTAACCCTCTCGCCTGCGCCGCCGCCCTGGCGGTGCTGGATGTCATGGAGCAGGAGCAGCTGCCAGCTCGCGCCGCCCAGATGGGCGAGCGCATCCGGGTCCGGTTCTGTCAGTGGGCGGCCCGCCATGCCTGCATCGGCGACGTCCGGGGCCTCGGTGCAATGGTGGGCATGGAATTGGTTCAGGATCGCCAGTCCAAGGCACCGGATAAGGCCTTGACCGCACGATTGCAGACGGCGGCGCTGGAACGGGGTGTGATTCTGCTCTCCGCAGGAAGCTACGGAAACACGGTGCGGGTCCTGGCTCCGCTCACCACCCCCGACGACATCCTGGACGAGGGACTCGACGTTATCGAACAGGCGCTCGACGCGGTCGTGGCCGGACGCCCGTGACATCCCCGCCCAAGGGGCAACCGGTGGTGCAGTTCTCGCGGGTCTCCAAGAGTTTTGGAGACGTCAAGGCGGTCGATGACATCTCCCTTGATATCCGGCGGGGCGAGGCAAGGACACCGAGATGTGGGATCAGATTTGGACCGAGATCAAGTCTGCCTGACGGAGAAGTTGGATAAGTCGGAGAAGTCGGAGAAGTCGGAGAAACAGGCCGGTCATATGCGTCGTCCTCTCCGTCCTCTCCGTCCCTAACAGAAGGAGCGCCGATTAATTGCGTTTATCGAACAACCAGGCTTTGGAGCACACCCGCAGGTATCTGGATCTCATAGGCGGCCGGACGTTATCGACGGGGGAGAAGCAGGCCTTCATCGCGGAGACGGTCGAGAGCTATGAGCAGTATTACAACCGCGGCTTTATCGGCTACCGCAAGTCCGTCACGGAGGCGGGCCAGTTCGCGGCACTGGAGTGGTCGGGAAAGGGCTCCCATCTATACGACCTGCTGGGCCGGGAGTACATCGATTGCCTCGGCGGCTTCGGCATCTTCAGCGCGGGGGTGAACCACCCGAAAGTGGTGAAGGCGGTAACCGACCAGATGCAGCGCATGGCCCTCAACAGCCAGGAGCTGCTGGAGCCATGGCGGGCGGCGCTGGCGCGCGTGCTGGCGGGAATTACACCGGGTGACCTTCAGAATTCGTTTTTCATCAACAACGGCACCGATGCAATCGAAGGGGCCATCAAGCTCACACGGCTCTACACAAAGCGAAACACTTTCATTTCAGCGATCGGAGGGTTTCATGGAAAGTCCATGGGCTCGCTCTCGCTCATGGGAAAGGCCTCGTTCCGGGAGCCGTTTCAATCCGGGCTGCAGGATGTGCGCTTCATCCCTTATGGCGACGCGGGCGCGCTGGAAAGTGAGTTCCGCCGGTGCGAGGCCGTTGGAGTTCAGATAGCCGGCGTCGTGCTGGAACCGGTTCAAGGCGAAGCCGGGGGTGTAGTGCCGCCACCGGATTTCTTTCCGCGCGCCCGGGAGCTCTGTACCCGATACGGTGCCTTGCTCATTGCCGACGAGATTCAGACCGGAATGGGCCGCACCGGGAAGCTCTGGGGCGTGGATCACTGGAACGTCGCTCCCGACATCATGTGCGTGGGCAAGTCGATTGGCGGCGGGGTGATGCCGCTCTCGGCGTTCATCTCGACGGCCGCGATCTGGGAAGTGATGGTCCCCAACCCCATCATCCACTCGACCACGTTCGGCGGGAACCCGTTGGCGTGCGCCGCGGGGCTCGCCGCTATCGAGGTGACGCTGGAAGAAGACCTCCCGGGCCAGGCGGCGACGAAAGGGGAGTTTCTCCTTCGGGAGCTAGGATGTCTTCGAGAGAAGTACCCGGCAGTCCTGAAGACGGCGCAGGGAAAGGGTCTTCTGATCGGGATGGAGTTTCCGGTGCAGGAGATCGGTTGGAAGGTGGCGTCGGGGCTCTTCAAGCGAGGGGTGCTGGTGGCGGGCACTTATTCGAAGGCCCAGGTTATCCGGATCGAGCCCGCGCTTGGCATTCCGATGGAGCTGCTTCAGGAGATGCTGAATCGGCTGGAAGATACATTCCGCGAGGTAGACGCGACGTTGTAGCGAGCGGAGTAGAATGGAAGGAAAGAGGGCGGCCGAAGTGGCCGCCCTCTGATTGCCTGGAACGGGTGTGCCGGTGCCAGAGCTATTCCGGCGACGCGGGTGCCTCCGGCTCTTCCTCGGCAGCCTCGTTCGACCAGCTGAGGGAGACGCCACCCCAGAGCTTGGTGTCGCTGTCGATGTTCGAGGGTGAAGTGACTTTGGTGAAGTCGTCGCCGGCAATCACGACGTGGATTACCGGAGTGATCGAAATGGCTCCGGCCGCAAAGGGGACGCCCGCCGAGAGGTCCAGATGGGTGAAGCCGTCCTCCGCAAAGTTGAAAGACTCGTCGGACAGCAGGTCGTCAGGAATACCCTGTCCCGCACTGAATCCCGCCGCCGCCCCGAGGTCGATTGAGACCGCCTCGCCGGCTGCAATCGAGTGGCCGAGGTTAGCCTCTATATAGGCGCCCTTGATCTTGTCGACGTCGTAGTAGACCGAGAGCTCAGGGCTGAGGGGTACATCGAAGCCCAGTTTGCCATAGACCTCGAGCGTGTTGGCCTCGCTGTCCAAGCCGCCGTTCGGAGCATCATCGAGATCGTTGGGGTATATGTAGCCGAGGACGCCACCCGTCAGCGTCGCCTTCCCGGCTGGAAAGCTGATCTCTGCATACGGATCAAACTCCGAGAGATTGAAGGATGAAGTTCCACCGCTTTCGCTGATGTCATCATCGATATCGTCGTACTGGCCGAGATCGATATTGGCCCATCCCCCGACGGTGATCGAGGCGTTGCCTGCCGGGAAGCTCACCCATAAGCCAGGCTCTGCGACCGGCTTATTGGTCAATGTAAGGCCGCGCCATACGTAGGAGCTGAACAGGTCGAGATCTACGCCGAACGTGGCTTGTGCCCGGGCTGGCACGCCGCCGCCCAACATGACAGCCACACACACTACCGCTCCGCCTGCTTTGGCTCGCCGCATGATTGTCTCCCGACAAATGGGGAAGGTGCCCCCAGCAAAAAGGCCCGCTTAGAAATCAGCGGGCCGGGGGGAACTGGGCAAAATGGATTACACGGAGAGGCCCCGGCCTATGTGAAGGCGTCGCAATTGGACAGCGGATTCGAGCAGCCGGGGTGATTGAGGTGCATACCGCAATGTACGGGGCAGCGGCCGGCGGTCAAGACGCCGGCCGCGTTCCGAGCAGCTACTGGTGCAGATCGAAGTCCTGGATGTGCACATCCAAGTTGTGGTTCACCCGAAGGCCGACGATACCTTTGGTGTTCAGCTCGGTTGCGTTCATGGCATGAACTGTCTGTCCATTGACCTTGAATTCGACTTTGCTGGGATTCTGCTTGGCATCGACCTCCAACAGGTTGCTGGCTTTGCCGGCAGGGTCGGCCTTCTTGACGGAGGGGTGGGCAACCCAGCCCTTGCTGATATCACTGGTCTTCTCGCCGTCCCGGCGCTTGATCAGATAGGAGCCGTCATCCCGAACCAGAAAGTAGGTGTACTTCTGGTCCTTCCCCGCCAAGCTCTGCCCTCCCATGAACAGGCCATATCCTTCGGAATGCCGGAGCTTCTTCGTCTGGTCGAACTTGGCCAGGGTGTGAAACGGTCCCTTGGCCTTGTCCTTTTCGCGGTACAAGATGGTGGCGGGGCCCAGGGTCAGGTGGTACCCCGGTTCCATCGTCACGAACTTGATATTCGCGGTCTGTCCGTCTTTGTCCGTCCGGGCGGTCCATCCTGCGGGGAGCGCTCCCCCGCCCTGAACCGGCTGGTCCGGGTCCTCCTTTGCGCCGCTCGAGGTCTGGGCCGGCGCGGAGGGCGCATGAAAGAGGGCAAGGGCAAGAAAGGTTGCGTAAAGGACGGTTCGCATTGGGGTTACCTCTCGCGTTCGTAATCGGGTTGCGGTGATCGATCAGATCTGACTAACTTCGGCCCATCGGTGGGGTCATCCTTTACCGGAGATCGCTTCATGTACTGGTTTGGCGTGCTCTTCGGATCCATAGGCGCCGCGCTCATCCTGGGAGCGCTGACCTACGTATCCATTTTGATCGGAGTGCTGGTTCACTTCATGATCATCCTCATGAGTGGCCCTCTCATCGATCGGTTCCTGGCAAAACGGAAGCAGCGGTCAGCCTAACTGGGCGCCGGTCCGCCGGCGTCGGGGTCGCCGGCCGTCAGCGTCCGGCGTGGTAGCCGAACGTAAAGCTGCGTCGTAGTTGATCTTGAGACTGCCCTGCAGTTCCCTCAGGCCGCGCACCTTCATCGCCATTCCGCCACCGCCCGCGGGTCAGCATGCCCATACGCCCAGCCGTATCGGCCAGGCTCGCCAGGCTCAATGACGCAGCATTGCCCTTGATGTCATCCAGCATCCGGCCGAGCCCTCGCACGAGGGCCTCATCCACGCGAGGCCCAGCCATCTGTTCGATGACACTATATATGCGCTGAAGTTTCGGGGGCAAAAGCTCCAGAAAGGCCACTTGGGCCTGCTGGCGGCTCGACAGTTTAGAGGCCATAGTCCTGAGGATAGAGAGGGGCACAATCTAGCACATTGGAGCAGGGCCTGTCGCGGGTGAATCTCCGCCGGGCCGCCTGCGTAGTGTGCAGGTTCTCGACCCGTGCCAAAATGAACTCTGACCGTGATGGCACAGTGTCACCAGCCGTAGGGTTACTGCCATGAAAATCTCGGATATGTCCATCCGCCGGCCGGTGCTGGCCAGCATGCTCAGCCTGGCGCTGGTGCTCTTCGGAGTCATCGGATACACCCAGCTGGCGGTCCGAGAGTTCCCCGATGTAGACGCGCCGATCGTCTCGGTCACCACCGTGCTGCCGGGGGCCAACCCCCAAGTGGTCGAATCGGCGGTAACCGACATCCTGGAGGAGGAGCTGAGCACGGTCGAGGGTCTCCGTACCCTTACGAGCTCCAGCGGAGAAGGAGTCAGCAACATCACCCTGGAGTTCCATCTCGAGCGGGGGGTCGAGGCCGCGGCTCAGGACACCCGAGACAAAGTCGCCAGGATCCGGGAGCGTCTGCCGGAGGACGTCGAAGAGCCGGTGGTGGCCAAGCAGGACGCCGATGCCCAGCCGTTCTTCTGGCTGGCCCTGTCGGGCGAGAACTACGACCTGCTCCAGCTTTCCGACATCGGCGACCGGCTGGTGAAGAGCCGGCTGCAGACCCTGCCTGGCGTGGGCCAGGCCCGGATCTTTGGCGAGCGACGGTTCTCGATGCGGGTCTGGCTGTCCGCCTCAGAGCTTTCGGCCCGCGGTCTCACGGTTCAGGACGTCCAGCAGGCTATCCGGAGCCGCAATGTCGAGGTGCCGGCGGGCCGCATCGAATCGGAGCGCCGGGAATTCACTGTCCGCTCCTTGGGCGAGCTCAAGACCCCGGAGGAGTTCGGCAACCTGGCGGTCAGCAACACCGATGGCATCCTGGTCAAGCTCAAGGACTTGGGCCGGGTGGAGCTGGGCCCGGAGGACGAGCGGAGCGCGCTGCGCTTCAAGGGCATCCAGTCGATCGCGATCGGCGTGGTTCGCCAATCGAAGTCGAACATCATCTCGGTATCGGACGCGATCAGCGCCGAGCTGCCCAGGATTCAGGCATCCCTGCCTCCCGGCGTGACCCTCAACATCGGCTTTGACCAGTCGATATTCGTCAAGCGCTCAATCAAGGAGGCGGAAGAGACGCTGCTGATCGCCGCTCTGCTGGTGGTGATCATCATTTTCATCTTCCTGCGCAACCTCCGGGCGACGATCATCCCCGGTCTGGCGATCCCTACGTCCATCGTGGCGACGTTCGCGATCATGTACTTCATGGGTTTCTCGATCAACAATTTCACCCTCCTCGCGCTCACCCTCGCCATCGGCATCGTGGTGGACGACGCGATCATCGTGCTGGAGAACGCCTACCGGCACCAGGAGGAGTTGGGTGAGAGTCCCGAGGAAGCAGCCATCAATGGGACCCGGGAAATCGCCTTTGCGGTGCTTTCCACGACCATCGCGCTGGTGGCCGTCTTCACACCGCTGGCGTTCCTGAAAGGCTCCACCGGACGCCTGTTCAACGAGTTCGGCGTCGCGGTGGCCGGATCGGTCATCATCTCCGGCTTCGTGGCGCTGACGCTCACCCCAATGTTGTGCGCCAAGATCCTCCGGGTGCCCCCGCGACACGGGCGGCTCTTCCGGATTCTGGAGAACGGGTTCAACTCACTGGCCTCCGGGTATGCGCGCACCCTCGCCTTCGCCCTCCGGCACCGGCTTATCGTGGTCGGTATCACGGCTCTGATAACCGCCAGCGCGTTCCTGGTCTTTCGGTCGCTGAAGCGGGAGTTCGTCCCCGCGGAAGATCGGGGGTGGTTCCTGACCTTTATCATCGCCCCGGAGGGCTCCTCGCTGGCCTATACAGACGAGTACCAGCGCCGGGCCGAGGCGATCCTCTCCAAGACCAAGGATGTGAGCAGCTTCTTCAGCGTGGTAAACATCGGAGACGGAGTCAGTCGAGGAATCATCTTCACCAACCTGGAGGACTGGTCCAATCGCAACCGCCCGGTGATGGACGTAGTGAACGAGGTCCAGGGACAGTATTTCGGGATCCCCGGCATCTTCGCCTTCGCCAGCAACCCGCCTGCCTTCGGCTGGGGAAGCCCGGTGAACTTCGTCATCCAGCACCCGGACTTCGATTTGTTGGCGAAGGGGAACGACACACTGCTGGCCCGTGCGCGTCAGGTGCCCGGTCTGGTCAACGTGGACAGCGATCTCCGCGTCAATAAGCCTCAGCTCACCGTCAGCTTCGATCGAGACCGTGCCGAGGACCTGGGTGTCGCCGTGTCCGATGTGGCCACGACCCTCCAGGTGCTGCTGGGCGGCAGCCAGACAGGAACGTTCACCCGGGCCAACAAGCAGTACGACGTCATCGTGCAGCTCGATCCGAAGGCGCGCGCGACGCCCAGTGATATGACCGGACTGTATGTGCGGGGCCGCGACAATCAGCTGGTCAAGCTGGAAGCGCTTGCCACCGTGCAGGAAGGTGTAGGACCTCGCGAGCTCAACCACTTCCAGCGGGTCCGCTCGGCAACGATAACCGCGAGCCTGGCTCCCGGGTTCACCCTGGGCGAGGCGCTGGACTCGCTGACCGCCATCGCGGGCCAGGTGCTGCCCCGGGGCAGCAGCACGGCCCTCGCCGGTGAGTCGCGCGAGCTGGAAGAGAGCGGCGCCGCCCTGTACTTCGCGTTCCTCCTGGCCCTGGTCGTGGTATTCATGGTGCTGGCCAGCCAGTTCGAGTCACTGGTGCACCCGTTTACCGTGCTCCTCGCCGTACCACTGGCGGTTACCGGGGCGCTCCTCACGCTGAAGCTCGCCGGCTCAACGCTGAACGTGTACAGCCAGATCGGCATGATTCTCTTGATCGGGCTGGTCACGAAGAACTCGATCCTGCTCGTGGAGTACATCAACCAGCTGAAGGAACGCGGAATGAATACGCTGGCCGCGGCACAGGAGGCCGGGCGTATTCGTCTGCGCCCAATTCTCATGACCTCGGTTGCCACCGTGGCGGGCGCCCTTCCGATTGCCCTGGGCCTGGGGGCGGGCTCCCTGAGCCGCCGGCCGCTGGGATACGCTATTGTGGGCGGCCTGATCTTCTCCACGCTCCTCACCCTGTACGTCGTTCCGGCGGTTTATGTGATCTTCGACGGAGTGTTCGAGCGCCGCAGGGCGCGCGCAGCGGCCCCGTCGCTCGCTCCGGCGGAGGCAGACTGATGCTGCTGCTGCTGCTGGCGCTCCAGTCTACCCCGGCCGACTCGGTGCCGGCGGCCACCTCCATTCCGAGGATCACGCTCGCCGAGGCGGTCCGTCGCTCGTCCCGCTTCGACCCCGATTATGTCCGGGCGCTGGGGGAGATCGACAACGCGGAGTGGGGACGGCGGGCCGCGATGATCGCGTTCTTCATACCGTCGATCGATCTGGGGCTGGATCAGACCAAGTACTCCGAGAGCTTCTTCAATCCGGCAGACCCAGCCAATCCCACCAGCACGCTGGTGGTGGGTCGCGCCAGCGCTAATTACGAAATCTTCAGCGTGCGGAAGTTCACCGAGATCTCCCGCACCAAGGCCGACGTCGCCAGCGCGGAAGCCAGTGAGCTGGAGCAAAGGTTCAATGCGGCTTTGGAGACCGAGTCGAGTTACTACGATGTGCTCGTCAATCAGGAGCTCTCGCGCGTCAACGGAGAACGCGCCCGCCGGGCGCGCGAGGGCCTGGTCGTCGCTCGCGCCCGGGTGGCCTCCGGAGCCGCGGTGCAGACCGACTCGCTGCAGCTGGTGCTGGAGCTGGTTCGCTCCCAGGTAGATAGCCTGCGCCAGCATAATGCTCTCCGCACCGCGCAGCTGGATCTGGGGCGCCGGGTCGGGGCCGATGGGCCGGTCGATGCGGTGCCTCTCGACACCCTGCCGGCTGCCCCGCTCCCGATTACCCTCAGCCAGGCGGTGCAACTGGGGCTCGACCAAGGGCCCCAGTACCGGGCCGCCCGGGCCAACGAGAGCTCGGCTGAAGCGGCCCTGCGGGCCGAGCGCGGTGACTACCTGCCGGTGTTCAGCGTGGGCGGCTTGCACCAGCGCTACGATACCCGGATCCTCCCCAACGGCGCCAACATCAGCTCGGTCACCTTCGGCCTGTCCTTCCCCCTTTGGAACAACGGCCAACGGGAGATTGAGGTCACCCAGGCCCGGGTAAACCGGGACGTCGCCCGTACCATCCGTGGAGATCTCGAGCGCGTGGTCCGGCGAGATGTCACCGCGTCCTACGATGGCTACCAGGTCACCGCCGCGGCTGTCGACCTGGCCGTGGTCGGCGTAACTGTGGCGAGCCAGACCTATCGCATGCAGGAGCTGCGCTACAGGTCGGGGGCTACCACGATACTGGACCTGCTCGATTCTCAGGTAGATCTGGCTGAAGCGGAGGCTGGTCTGGTTCAGGCACGATATCTGAACCGCCTGGCCCTGGCTCAGCTCGAAGCGATACTCGGCCGCAGACTCTTCACGAACAAGGACACCCCGTGAGATCGACGCATGCAGCGATACTGATGCTCGCCGCCCTGACCGCCTGCAAGAAGGCCGAGTCGGGTGGCGAGGGAGGCGCCGGCGGCCCTGGCGGTGGGGGACCTCCAGCCATGCCGGTGGAAGCTGCTACCGCCCGCGCCGACACCGTGGTCGATGCAATCCTTGCCACCGGCCAGATCGAGGCCATGCAGTCGATCGAGCTGCGCCCCGACATCGAGGGCCGTCTGGTCCAGATCCTGGTTCGCGAGGGGTCGCCGGTGGCTCAGGGCACAGCGTTGTTCAAGATCGATGACGCGGAGCTCAAGGCTCAGGTTGCTCAGTTCGAAGCCGAACGTGATCTCGCCCGCCAGTCCCTGACCCGGACACGGGAGCTCCTGGCGCAAAAAGCGTCTTCCCAGGCGGAGCTGGAGCGAGCCGAAGCCACCATGCGGAGCAACGAGGCCCAGCTCGAGCTGCTGAAGGTGCGCCTGGGACGCACCCTGGTTCGAGCTCCGTTTGCCGGAGTAATGGGCCAGCGTTACGTAAGTCTGGGCGACTACGTGACCACTACGACCCGGCTCGCCGCCCTGCAAACGGTGTCGCCACAGCGGGCATCATTTCAGGTTCCGGAGCGCTACGCCGAGCAGCTCCGGCCGGGGCAAAGCGTCACCTTCAGGGTCGCCGCCTTGCCGGGGCGGGAGTTCACCGGCCGGGTCGATTTCGTCGACCCGATCGTACAGCTCCCCGGCCGGACCATCATGGTAAAGGCGCGGGTGCCCAACCCCCGCCGCGAGCTTCAGGCCGGCATGTTCATCGAGGCCCGTCTGGCCACCGCGGTCCGGCCGAATGCTGTGGTCATCCCGGAAGACGCGGTGCTTCCATTGCAGGGCTCGAACTTCGTATGGGTTGTTGCCGATGGAAAGGCGACGCGTCGGCAGGTCGAGCTGGGTGTGCGCACTCCCGGCTTTGTGGAAGTGAAGAGCGGAGTGGAGAACGCCGAGCAGGTAGTGGTCGGCGGGCAGGAGCGGCTGGCAGAGGGAGCCCCGGTGCAAGCCACTCTGGTTCAACGGCGGCCGATGGGCGGGAGGGAAGAGACGGCGGTGGTCGATAGTGCAACGGTAGATAGCGCGGCCGCGGCGCAGCGCAGCCGATAAGCATCTAGAACAACCCGCTCTTCGCCGCCGCCCACAGGCGCATCAGACGCTCGAAGCCGTCCTGCAGCAGCTCCACCTGCTGCGGGCTCGGCGATGCCGCCACCGCTGTTTCGAGCTCCAGGACCAGCCGCCCCATCTCCTGACGCCCCTGCTTGGCCGCTTCCTCTTTGATCTGCACCAGTAATTCGGCGATCTTCCGTCGCACGCTTTCGTCGTTTGGAACCTGCCAGAGATACGTCGCGCTGTCGCGACCGGCCACGCAGAGCTCTCCCAGCCGGTCCATCAGCGGTGGTATTGTCTTTCTGGGAGCGGGTTTTGGATCGTCCGGCATGGGAGCCTCCCTGAAACGCATCGTGAGTAATCCGCCTGGCCTTTGGGTGTGGGCCTGCGCGGTCCTGGCCAGCGGCTGCGTCTCTAATCTTGGTGCCCAGTCTGCCGCGGCATACCCCGCCGCCCAACGCGCGGGAGCTACCGCGGTTTACCCTTCGAGAGATCGTCACCGGCAGCAGCGATACCCTGAGCCGCATTCCCGGCCCCTGGCTGCACGCGGCGGGGGCCGCGCAGCCGGAATCTCTCACTCTGGCACGCTATCACAAGGTCGCGCGGCTGAGTGGGGTTGCTCCGCTCGAGGGCAACGCGCTCCGTTCGGAACGCTCCCAGCATATGATGGGTCTCTACCGGCGCGCTGAGCTGATTCAGGCGAGCCGTCAGACCCTGAACTCCATCCGTGCCGCCATTCCCGGAGACACCGCCCGGCTACGCTTCGATCGGTTGTTTCGCCCCAAGGGGGAGTGGGTGGTGGATCTGCACGATGCCGCCCTCCACTGGGCCCGCAGGCGCGCACCAGGACTGCAGTTGGCCTCGGCCCGGCCGGCCCTGGTCGCCGTCCGCTGGCTGGACCCCAAAGACAGTCTGACTCCGGAGGCGGTCCCCCGGGCATTGTACGGACTCAGCCTCCTCGCCGTCGCCGACACATCGGCGCTGAGCGCCGTGAGCACCGAGATGTGGCGCGCAGACCCCGCGTCAGCAGCCGCCGTAAAGCTGCTGCTTCTCGGATACCGGGAGAGCCACGCGTTGGTACACCGACGCGGTCGGCTTCTTCCTCACTCAGCCCTGGGTACCGGACGGTGCACGGGGGCACTCGTTGGTGGATCTGGTCGGTAGCGACTGGCGCCGGGTGGCCGGAGCGACTTCTCCCGCGCGCCAACCGCCGGAGATTCAGGCACGCCTGTTTGGCCATCCCCAGGCGGTGCCGCACTACGGGGTTCCTGGCGCGCTGTTCCGGCGTCTGGTCGTGGCCGAGAATCGGATGGCCCGAACCTGGTTGGAGCGTTACGGCGAGGCCGGTCTGCTGCGCACCCTGCGCTTGCTGCCCGCAGGAGACACCAGCCTCGTGGTGCTCCAGGCGGGCGCCCAGATCGCTCCGACTCACCACCTTGCCACGCCAGTCGCGTGAGAGCTTGAATGGCTTTCTCGAGCCCGGCGATGTCATCGCGATCGAACCGGGCTATTCGCCGCTGCTTGCGATCGGAACGATCGTGCATGAGTGGCAGCACCTGCTCTTCCGGCGGCTACAGCTGGATCGGTTTGCTGCAGCCCTTGCCACCCGGGACTCGACCTTTGTGGAGCTGCCGGGCCTCGAGCCCTATCTCGCCGAGGGATTTGCGGAATGGAGCTCCGAGCGCATCCTGGAGCCGCTGCATGCCCGGTGGCCTCTGCTGGCGCTGGGTGAGCTGGAGAAGCGCGCCGGATTATCCAGCGGGACGCTGGAAGATCAGCACTCTCTCGGTTACGCGCTGGTCACCACGCTCGCGGCGGCGTTGCGGGATCCCGCCAGGACCACCACCTGCTGCTCGGCAACGCGGAGCATCCGGGCCGGATCGCCAGCCCAACCGGCCTTGAAGCAGGCCTGGAAGTCCTACGCCCGGCATGCCCGACCGAGTGGTCGACTGTCCCGGCTCGCAGAATTCTCATCCCCGAGGTGACCTTCTCGGTCGAGGATGGATTTCCCGACATCATCGGCAGCCGTATCGTGGTGCCGCAGCCCGACGTCAGCGCGGTGAGCTGGCGCTGGATGTCCCTCACCGCCTCGCTGGTGGCCGTGCCCCTGGCGGCTCAGACCACCCGCCCCGAGCGCACCGGTTTTCGGGAGACCTCGTCCTACGCCGACGTGCTCCAGTTTCTGGATTCCCTGGCCCGGGTCACCGGCGACATCCGGGCAGGGACCCTGGCCACCAGCCCAGAAGGACGAGCGGTTCCCTACGTGCTGGCCGCGAGACCGCTGCCGTCCAGTCCCGCCGAAGCCCATCGCACCGGGAAGCCGATCGTCTATCTGCAGGCCAACATCCACGCCGGAGAAGTGGAGGGGAAGGAAGCGGCGCAGATGCTGCTGCGCGATCTGACTCGAGGCTCTCTGCGGCCGCTGCTCGACAGCCTGGTCCTTCTGGTGGTGCCGATCTTCAATGCCGACGGGAATGAGCGGCTGGGCCCGGAGAACGAGAACCGGCCCGGGCAGAATGGGCCGCCGGTGGTGGGTCAGAACACCAATGGCCAGGGACTCAATCTGAACCGCGACTTCGTCAAGCTGGAGGCCCCCGAGATCCCGCGGTGCCGTCACGCTGGTGGGCGCCTGGGACCCGGATCTCCTCATCGACCTGCATACGACCAACGGCAGCTATCACGGGTACGTCCTCACCTACGCTCCAGGCCTCAACCCCAACACCAACCCGGCGGCCGAGTTCGTCGCCAGCCGGTTCCTGCCGGCCATCCGCCAGCGCATGGAGCGGCGACATGGCCTGCAGACCTTCTCCTATGGCAACTTTCGCAACCAGGATCCCGACTCACTGGCCCTCGGATGGGAGACGTACGACGCCCGGCCCCGCTTCGGCACCAACTGGATGGGGCTGCGCGGAAGGTTAGCCATCCTGAGCGAAGGCTACAGCAACGCTGACTTCAAGACCCGAATCCTTGCCACGTACCGCTTCGTCCATGAAGTCCTGAGCCTGGCTGCAGAGCAGGGAGCTACGATCAAATCGCTGGTGGCAAGCTCAGACCGCTGGCGGCCGGAGTCGGTGGCGGTCCGCTCCATGCTCGCACCGCCTACTTCGCAGCCGGTGATTGCCGAGATCACCCAATCCGCGGGTGAGGGCGCGGGTGGCTTTGCCCGGCGGAAGCGATCCGGTGTCTATCGCAGTGTGGTCATGCCGGTCTTCGACCGCTTTCAGTCCAGCCGGAATGAGGTCCTGCCTCGACGCCTACCTCATACCGCCGCGGCTCCGCCGGATCGTGGAGCTGCTCCGGGCTCAGGGCGTAGCCGTGGATTCGACCACTCGAGCCTGGAAGGTTGCCGCTGAGGAGTTCGCTGGTCGACAGCCTGACGGTTGGACCCCTGTTCGAAGGGCACCGGACTGTTCTGGCTGAAGGTCGCTGGCACGCCGAGGCCCGGGACACGCTCGCCACGGCGGGCTGGTACATCGTGCGTGGCAGTCAGCCGCTCGGCGTTCTCGCGGCCTACCTGCTGGAGCCAGCTTCGGAGGACGGTGTCGTTGCCTGGAACTTCCTGGACCGCGAGCTGCGGCCGGGCGATCCGTACCCGATCCTGCGGATTCGCACCCGGCCGACCGTTCCGGCATTGGCGGTTCCGTAGCCGCTCGGTCCGGGGTGCTAGATTTCACCGCCAATCGCCACCGTCCGATACCCACTTAGAGGATCTTTGTCATGACCACCCTCACCGCCGCGCAACCCCGCTCCTTCGTGACGTGGTTTTGGGAGTGGGCGAAGTCCATCCTCGTGGCCCTGGTGGTGTGGTTTTTCCTGCGGACGTTTCTGGTGGAGGCCTTCAGGATCCCGTCAGGCAGCATGGAGAACACGCTCCTGATCGGCGACTTCCTGTTCGTGAACAAGGCGCTCTATGGGGCCGAAGTTCCGCTGATCGGAGCTCGGCTACCTGCGGTGCGGGAGCCCCGCCGCAACGACGTGCTGGTGTTCGATTCGGTCGAGGACGAAGGGCTCAAGGTCGTGAAGCGCCTGATCGGAATGCCCGGCGATACGTTGAGCATGGAGAACGGGGAGTTGTTCCGCAACGGTGATCGGGTCAATGAGCCGTACGCACTGCGCTCCGATCCCACCCGCTCCGAGGGACCGCTCCAGCGCGCCAAGATGCGCGAGTGGCAGCTTCCCCATCTGGTCAATCGCGACGCGGGCGACCTACCAGCCGGATCTCCAGGACTGGGGCCCGATCGTGGTGCCCCGCGACTCGTTTTTCATGATGGGTGACAACCGGGACAGCTCATACGACGGCCGCTACTGGGGCTTTCTTCCCCGGGAAAACGTGAGGGGCCGGCCCCTGGTGGTCTACTTCAGCTACGACCCGAGCAGCTGGCGGGCGCTGCCGTTTCTCACCGCCGTCCGCTGGAGCAGGCTGTTCACGTCTCCATCAAGTGAGAGGTGAGGCGAGAGAGGAAGTGAAGGTGAGAAGTGAGAAGTGAGAAGTGCGAAGTGGAAGCGAGCGAGCAGCAATCTCTTACTTCTTCACCTCTCACCTCTTACTGCTTACCAGTGGGGCCTGGGTGCTTCGGGGAGGGATGACCGGTTCAGCGTGCGGGGGATGTACGCCGCAGTGCGGCTGCAGGCGTGGCAGTGAAGCGTGACCCGGCCGCCTTGCGCGTCTTCGGCGCTGGATCGAACCGGTACCCGCTCCACCTCGGCGGAGCCACACGAGGGACATACCAGAGGTTTCTGGTCCCGATCTGCCGCGATCAGAATCAGTGCTTCAGGTGCTCGGTACTCCTTAATGCCCCGACGTCCCACGGTCGGTCCTTCCAGGCGGGGCAATAGTGGCACGGATCTGGCTACCCCGCTGTTTCCAACATATTCGCTTTTTCGTGGCCGCGCAAAGGGTTACGAGCGGCGCGCCAGAGCTCTGGAGGGCACTGATGCGGAAGAGAATCTTGAGCAGCCTCGGCTGGCGTATTCACCGTGGCGCTGTGCGTCCACGGCTGAAGCCCAGCGGGTCCACGAGATCCGGCTCGAAGCCAATGCCGAGAAAGAGATGTACCGGTTTAGTCCTGCCAACGTCTCCGCTCGTGCCGGGCGACGTGCTGCTGTTCAAGACTGTCAGCGGCACCCCCCATAGCATCGTGTTCGAGGCTGAGGGGCTCTCCGGACCAGCGCATGAAGCACTGAACGGGGCGATGGCACGCCGGGCGGGCGATCTGAGCAGCCCACTGCTCAGCCCGGATGGGGCGGAGTATCGGATCACGGTGCCGGCCCTCAATCCAGGGCCGGTATCGAGTTCTTCTGCCTGCCACACCGTGCCTATGACATGCGCGGGAGCCTCAAGATAACGAAGTAGCTCCTCATACTACTAGCGTTCGACCGCACCCCGTGCGACAATTCCGCCGAGAGGCCGGCGCCCGCCGGTCGCTGGTGCAGGTCACTTGCGGCATGAGGAGGACGTGTGGTTTCGGAACTTGGCGGCTCCCAGATCTCAACCCTGCTGGAGACGCTCCCCGGCATAGCCAATGTTCTTCGGAGCCCGGTCGCGGATGCCCTGGGGAGCGTAATCCGGGCAGCGGCGCGGATCGGCGAGTTCAACGTGGCCGACGCAGAGGAGCTGATTCGCTACGCCACCCGTCGAGGGCTGCTGGGCAACGATGAGGGCGATCGCATTCTGGCCGAAGTTCACGCCGCCCAGCAGAAGCGGCTGGACAAGGCGGCCGACCGGGAGAAGGCGATGAAGGCCAAGGCTCGCGTCAAAGGGAAGGCCGTGAAGCCCATCAAGGTGAAATCGGTCAAGAAAGCGGCCAAGGCCAAGCGGAAGCGGTAGGCCTCTTCAGGTCTTGAAGTCCTGCATCAACGCCGTCAGCCGGGTAGCTCCCTGGAGCAGGTCCCCGGCGGCCGCGGCCATCTCCTCGGTAGACGCGGTCTGTTCCTGGGCGGCGGCGGTCACCTGTTCGCTGGCCGACGCATGCTCGGTGGCCGCCTGACTGACCTCCTGAGTTCGCTCCCCCAGCTGGACCACAATTCGGCGATTGGCTTCCGCCTCGCGCACGACTTCGGCGGCGGCGGCATGTACTTCCTTCACCGCACTGGCGATGTCCTCCAGCGCCCGGGCGGCGGCCAGCGCGACCGCCTCGATGCCGTGGACCTTGGCCGAGCCGACGTCCATGGTCGCGGTACACGTCGCGGACCTGGTTCTGAATGAACTGGACCGTCTTCCCGACCTCCTCCGCGGCGCTGGAGCTCGAGTCGGCCAGCCGGCGCACTTCCTCGGCGACGACCGCGAAGCCGCGGCCGTGCTCCCCCGCTCGCGCGGCCTCGATGGCGGCGTTCAGAGCCAGCAGGTTTGTCTGCGAGGAGATCTGGCGGATGAGGTCGATGAAGTCGGTGATCGGCTCGGATACCCGGGCCAGCTCCTGGACCTGGCGGGCCGACGTGCCCACGACTTCGCGAATGTCCATCAGCGTCTGCCCGGCGGCCGCCACATCGGCCTGATTTCGCGCGGCGAGCTGCTGGATCCGCTCGCCCAGCTCGAGCACTCGCGCCGACGCCACGGCGTTGGTTTCCGCGATCTGCCGGAGGTTCAGCAGGAGGGCGTCGGCCTTCTCCATGCCCCGCACCTGTTGTTCGGCGCTCGACGCCACCTTCACCATGGCGGTCGAGATCTCGCCGCTGGACGCCGCCAGCTCTTCACTCATGGCGGAGAAGTCGGTGGCGCTGTTTCCGATCTGGCTGGCCTCTCCCACCACCGAAACCACGACACCCCGGAGCCGCGAGGCCATGCCGTCCATGGCCCGCGCCAGACGCTCCAGCTCAGCAGGCATCTTGCCCAGCTGCACTCGGCGCAGATCCCCGGCCCCGAACCGGTCGGCCGCGCCGATCAGGCGCCGAAGCGGACGATCCACCATGCGAACGGTGAACACGGAGATACCGATGCCGGCGCTCAGGGACACGATGAACAGCAGCCAGAGCACGGAACGACGCTGTCCCGCGTTCCGGCGGAGATCGTTGGCCCGAGCGATGGAGCGGTTGTTCTGCGCCAGAACCAGCGCGCGCACGTCGCCCAGCAGCGTGTCGGCCGGCGCCCGCGCCAGATCCGCCTGCCGGCGCGCCTCGTCGTGTCGGCCCAGGTCAGCCAGCGCATGGGCCGTGGCATAGGCCACCTCGATGGCCGCCTGGTTGCCCGCGATCTTGTTGACGATGTATCGGTCGGAAGTCGTGAGAGCGTTCAGGGTCCGAAAGCGGCGCTGGTAGACGTAGGCGGAATCGCCGTCCTCGATGAAGCGCTGCTTGACCGGGTTGGAGCGAAGCAGGAGATACTGCTCGGCCGATCGGACTTCCGAGCCGAGTGACGCGATCAGGCCATTGCTCAGGTCGTTGCTTTCCAGGAGCAGGGAGAGCTCCCGGTCCACCGATTGGTCCAGCGAGCTGATCGAGTTCACGCCCAGCAGCGCGATAGCGAATACCAGGAGGATCAGCACCGCCATGCCGCCGATGACCCGGCTTCGAAGGCTGCGCAGCATCGCTATTGCCCGCCCGCCAGGCGCACGGCGCCGTCCCGGACTACGCCGATGTAGACCGTCTGATTGGGGACGTCCCCCTTGGCATCGAACGCCACGGTTCCGGTCACGCCTCGGAACGCGGGAGCGCCGCCTCCCACGCGCGCCAGCTCCCGCCGCACATCGGCCCGCTTGGTCCCCGCCCGTGACATCACATCCCGCAGCAGGTACACCGCGTCGTAGGTGGCGGCGGCCGGCTGATTGGGGAGGCCGGCGGCGGGGAACTTCCGGTATATGCTCGGAGGAAGGCCTTGTTCGCGGGTGTAGCCAGGGTGGGGAGATAGGCGGAGGAGAGATAGACTCCCTCCGCCAGTGAGCCCGCGGCTTCGATACCCTCCAGTCCATCGCCGCCCAGCACCGGCATGCTGAGCCCCCGTCTTCTCGCCTGACGCAGGATCTCTTCCGCTTCGCCGCGGTTCCCCGCCACGACCAGAAATTCGGTCCCCCCCATCTTCGCCAGGCGGTCGAGATAGGGGCCCACGGGCGGAGTGTCGCCCAGGTAAGGATCGATCGATTGCAGCACGCCTCCCCGGCGGACAAAGTCCCGGACGAAGGTCTGGCGCACCCCGCGGCCATACTGGTCGTTGAGGTACAGCACGGCGCCCCGTTCCAGACGGAGGGTGTCGTGCACCCATTTCGCCAGGGCGACGCCATGCGCGAGATCGCTGGGGCAAATGCGGAAGGTGTAGTCGCCGGCGGTGGATATATCGGGAGAGGAAGAGGAGGGAGAGACCGCGGCCACGGGATCGGGTCCGCCGTTATACACCGGCGCAGCCGCGAGTGTCATCCCGGAGAAGAGATGTCCGATGACCGCCGAGACCCCGGCCTCGTAGAGATCGGTGGCCACGAAGACGGCTGAATCCGGGTCGGCGAAGTCGTCGCGCTGCAGCAGTTCCAGAGGCCGGCCCCCGATCCCGCCCTGGGTGTTAATCTCCTCGACTGCCAGTTCCGCTGCATGTTTCATGGGCATGCCTACCGGATCGCTCAGCGAGCCGGCCAGCCCGATCCGGATAGGATCGCGAGCGCTGCTGCACCCGCAGATGACCAGCAACGAAAGAGCCGGGAGGAGGAGATTCGATGCTCGACTGGACTGACCGGACACCCGACGCGACATTCGATCTCCACGGCCAGAGCGTGATGGAAGCGGTTGCCAATGCTGAACGATTCCTGCGGGTCCAGGCCAAGGCCCGACGAGGCGGCATCGTTCGGCTGATCACGGGACGCGGGCGCGGCGGCGGGGGTGCCCCGATCCGCACCCGAATCCGAGGACTTCTTCGTGCCCTCAAGGAGTCCCGCAGCGTGGTGCGGGACTACGTGCTCGAGGATACCGACGGCAGCTATCTGGTGCGGCTGGCGGACTGACCCGCTGCGCGGCCCGGCGTCCCGCTACGGCCCCAGGCGTCGAGCACCCGGCCGTCCACCAGGCTGACCGACGCCACCTTCTCGCCCCGTTCCAGTCGCCACGTCAGCCGCAGCATGCGACCCCGGCGGACCCATTGCTGCATCCACTGAGTGCCCTGGTTCCGCGCACCGACCCGGCCGTACTGTGTTTCCAGCGTCGCACGCCAATGCTCCAGCTGGTCCGTTGCCAGAACGCCGGAGAGGGTGATCACCCCGGCCACGCTGTCCATGGCCGATACCCATAGCTCGGCTGCACCCCCAACCGTTCCTCGTCCAGCGCGGCCCGGCACTCGCTGACGCGCTGATCGACCCTGGACCGGCGGCATCGCAGCTTCCCGGCTGCCATGCTCCGAAGATGAACCGCGAGCTCGTCGAGCCGGGCGCCGGCGCGGAAGCCGAGGAACTCCAAGACCGCCGTGTCCGGCGCACTGGGAGCCTCACTCGGGCGGTCCAGGGTGGGGACCAGCAGCAGGCTTGCGATCGCAAGCCCGCAGACCGGCGTCAGCATAGGGGCACGACCTCAGATGGAATGCGACGAGGAGGAGTATCGGTAAGCAGGGATGGGAACTAGAGACACCAAGCACCCCCCACCGCCACTGCGGCAGGGGGGATAGCTAGGTGCGAATCGAGCGGGAAGGGCGCTGGGGTATCAGACCTTACGGACGTTCGAGGCCTGGAGCCCTTTAGGCCCCTCGACCACCTCGAACTCTACGCTGTCTCCTTCGGAGAGTGAGCGGAAGCCATCGGCGATAATGGCCGTATGGTGGACGAAGACATCCTTACCACCGTCCTGCGCGATGAAGCCGAACCCCTTTGCATCGTTGAACCATTTAACCGTGCCCTTCGCCATTGCTACAACCTCTTGAAAAGGGAGCCCGAGGGCCCCGGGGGAAAACCCCCAGCCGTTGTGGCCGGGTTGAAAGCCCCAAAAAAGGCCGCCTGGATTCAGCGTCCAGCGGCCAGATCAGCTCAAGAATGAAGGGGAGGAACCGCGTGTTGCATGCCATAAGGTCATGCTTGGGAAAGGTTTTGTCAATAAGTCAGACGCCAGAGCTAGGAGCCAGAGCATGCCGACGGAGCTGTGCTGATCGACATAGCCCAGCTCTGGCGCCCAGCTGCCTAGCTCCCAGCTACTTCAACACCACCCCGGCGGCCCGGAGCTCGTGGTCCAGCAGCCAGCGCTTTCGGGCCAGTCCGCCGCCGTAACCCACCAGCCCCCCGTCCTTGCCGACCACCCGGTGGCAAGGAATCAGGATGGCCAGGTGATTGGCGGCGACCAGCCAGCCGATCTGGCGCGGATGCAGCCGAGTGGCCCGTGCGACGTCGTCATAGGACCGGGTCTCACCCAGGGGAATCTTCCGGAGAGTCTTGAACACGGCCGTCTGGGCCGGCGAGAGATCGAACCATCGCTTTAGATAGGTCGGAAATGGGAACGACGGAGGGGATCCGCCGAAGTACTCGTCGAGCCAGGAGGTCGTGATGCGGCAGCTTCCCTGGGCGATGTGGAGCTCCGGCACCGCGGCCCGCAGCCGGACCGCCCACTTGATGGTGACCGCGCGATTGGGATACTCGATGACAAGCGGGCCGGCCTCACACTCCACCACGGTGAGTGCGCCGATGGGCGAGCTATACGAGGTCCATTCCACTCGCATGCGGTTTCTCCAGCCGGGAAGGACACCCTTGCGTCGTTCCCAAACTTAGCCGTTCCCTGGCCTCACCGCAGGGTGTACATTCTGCGCCGATCTCTCCGCCTTCGACTCAGCCCACGAGGCCCTGATGGTGCACCTGTTCGCGTTGCTCGCCGTGCTGCAGCAGCAGCCCTCCCCGGCACCTGCCGGTCATCCCGCGCTGGCCAAGGTGACGATCGAGCCAGCCGAAGTCGCGGTCCAGGTGGGCGACACGGTGCGTCTCCGGGCCACGGCGGTGGATTCGTCCGGCCGGCCGGTCAAGGACATCTCGATCAGATGGTTTCAATCGGGTGGATACTTCGAAGGACGGGTCGACTCGACCGGACTGGTGACCGGAGGATCGACCGGCACGGTCGCGGTGAGCGCCGTGGTGAGTGCCCGCGCCGGCGGGCAGCCGGCCACCGGATTTGCCCGGGTCACCGTCCTACCCCAGCCGGCATCGAAGCTGGTCCTCGATCGGCCGGTTTCCCGGCTCTACCTGGGGCAGTCGCTGACTGGTGACCGCCACGCCCTACGCCGCCAACGACGACCGGCGCTATGACCAGGTGGTGTGGAGCTCGAATGCTCCGGCAGTGGTCGCTGTCAGTGGAACCGGACGGCTGACTGCCCGCAAGGCCGGGAAGGCTCGCATCAGCGCGCGCGCGGGACGTGCCGCGGCATCATTTGACGTGACGGTCGTTGCCAACCCGATCACCGGCGTCACCCTGGAGCCGGCCACGGCAGCGGCCCGGACCGGCGACGTGTTGCGTCTGACGTTTCGGGCTCGCGGCAAGAACGGGCAGCCGATGACCGACGTATCTCCCGAGTGGTCTCTCAGTCCGGGAAATGCCCAGGTCGACATGGATGGCTACTTCGTGGCGGATGTGCCGGGAACCTATCGCGTGTCCGCGGCATTCACCGGCCACATGGCGGAGGCGATCATCGAGGTGCGCCCCCGCGATGCGCGGCGCCCCACGACGCCTCGTCGGCCGTCTCCCCATCAAGTTCCAGGCGGCGGAGTTCTGGCTCCACCCCGATGGCCGGCATGGCTACCTGAGCACCATCGGTGACCGGGTGTACGCGATCGACGTGAGCAATCCCGCTACTCCGGTGATCACCGACTCGATCGTCGTCGACGCGCGCGCCATCAACGACATCATGACCACGGAGGACGGCAAGTACGGGGTGCTCACCCGGGAGAATGCGTCCACCAGGAAGAACGGCATCGTGATTCTCTCGTTCGAGGATCCGGCCCACCCCAAGCCGATCGCTGATTTCACCGAGACCGTTACCGGCGGCGTCCACAGCACGTTCGTCTACCGCGGCCATGTCTATCTCACCGACGATGCGACCGGTTCGCTGCGGGTGATCGACATTCGCGACCCCTACAAGCCACGGCAGGTCGCCCGATGGCAAACCCGGCCCGACGAGGCCGGAAACTTCCTGCACGATGTCGATGTCAAGGACGGCCTGGCGTATCTCAGCTATTGGAACCAGGGCCTGGTCATTCTCGACGTGGGCAACGGCATGAAGGGCGGCAGCCCCGGGAATCCCCAGCTCGTGTCGCAGTACAAGTATGACCTGAATTCGCTCTATCGCGACGTGGAGGCGGTCGGAGGTCCGGGGTTCATACGAGGCACCCACACCGCCTGGCGGGCGGGCAAGTACGTTTTCGTGGGCGACGAGGTCTTCTCGGCCCGGCCCCGCCGCACCGAGGGTGGCGGAGTCGTTGGCCTGGGCCGCGCCTATGGCCGGCTGCACGTGATCGATGTCTCGGATGTCACCCGGCCGAAAGAGGTCGCCTACTACGAGCCGAAGGATGGCGGCAGCCACAACGTCTGGGTCGCGGGCGACACGCTCTACCTGGGCGACTACCAGGGTGGCCTTCGAGTGCTCGACATCTCGGGCGAGTTGCGCGGCGACCTACAGCGGCAGGGTCGTGAGATCGCCCACGTGGTGACCGGCGATGCTGCCGGAGTCGTCCCCAATGCGCCAAACGCATGGGGAGCGATCTACCGCAATGGACTGATCTACGTCCCCGACATCAATTCAGGGCTATGGATCGTACGGGTCGAGCCCAAGTCAGAGCTGGTTCCGTGAGCGCTAACTCGCCGGGCCGCTATATTCCTCTCTATGACCACCCCGCAAACGCTCGTCGTCCGCACCTTCACCGATCGTGCGGAAGGTCTTTCACATTTCGTGCTCCGGGCCGGCGAGGCTCCCCGGCTGCTGGCCTTCGACGATGCCCTGGGATGCCCGGTCGAGACCGCCCTGGCCGCTCTCGAATGGACCGGCGCCGTGGGAGTGCTGCAGGATGACGACCTGCTTCACGCGGCTCGGCTCACCAGCGAAACCGCGGCGGCCGTCATCGAGCGAAAGGGCCAGGACGGGCGCCGTTACGTCTATCTCGGTCCCCGCCTGGATGCCCCGCCGATGGATGTGTTCGAGGGTGCCATCCTGTTCGATGAGCCGGGCGTGAAGGCGGTGGAGTTCACCCAGCGGGCACACGGGCTCGCCCACTTTCTCCGGGCCACCGCTGGGGCCGGGGCCCTTCTGGCTCTGCTCGGACGACGCGCTCCCGGAGATCCGCCACCTGCGCCGCTGGCTGGGCGCGATCATTCAGGAGCTGGATCTCCCCCGTCCGCTGGTCGCCGGCTGGTTCGCGGCCAGCTCGGCCGGCTGTCTCTTCTCCTCGCCGGAGGGCGAGCCGACCTATCGCTACATCGAGGTCGGTACCGAATCATGATCCGCTGCTGTCTGCCCCTTCTGGTCAGCCTCTGGGCGACCACGCTTGCAGCCCAGGGAACCGTCGTCGCCCCCGAGCCGGTTCTCGACGCCCGCCGCGCGACCCTGCGGGACCAGCTGCTCCAGTTTCGCGATACCCTGAATACCATCGACGCGGCTGCGGCACGGCTCCAGCGAGACTACCGGGAGGCCTCAGCCGCCGCGCTCAGCTCCCGGGCCCGGGTCATGACCGATGCCTGCGCCCGGTCGGCGCGCAACGTGGGGCCGGCCCGCCAGGCCATCACGGCAGCGCCGGCCTCAAGCGAGCGACAGGTGAAGAGCCGGACCGAGCTGCTCGAGGAGCTGGATCGGCTTCATGCGGGTCTTGGACCGCTGCAAAACCGACTTCGGCGAGCTCAGCCGCCCCGAGAATCGGAGAAGGTGCGTGGGTACGCCAACGACCGCGCCGTGCGGGTGCAGAGTGCCCTCCGTCGCTACGAGACCTCGCTGGGCAGCTTCTTCAGTGCTATGGGCATCAAGGTGTCCCCGCTGGGGGCCAAACCAGGCCAGGCGGCCTGATCGGGCTGCGGACAATGTGGATACACATGTCCACATTGTGTTGATGGAAGCCTGCATTCCCCCTGTTTCAACTGAGTTAGGTTTCCACATCTCTTCCACCTAAAAACCCTGTAACCCGAATAAAATCAGGCACTTGCGCGATTCCCGCAGGTGCCTATCTTATTGCCACGCACCTTGCCGAAACGTACTGGGACCCCGCGTCACAGTGGCGGTCGGCTGGGTGGGTTTGAGCGGCATATCAGGGGAGAGGGCCGACGCAACCAAGGGCTCAGGTTCTCGTTGATCCTGGTGATCACTCCGGCTCGAACAGGTGAAGCCAGTCGCGTGCTTCATCCGCCCCGATCTAGCGCCTCGGGGTGCAGTGCGAACGGTCGGTCCGCGACCCGATCCGACTCGCAGCGCTCGCAGAGACGAACCAGGTGGGATGGCCATCCGGCCTGGGGATCAAAGCCAAGGCTTCACCGCGCCCTCCCGAGCGGCGAATCAGCCAACCGGCGGCAGGTGAAAGAAGAACGGCGGCAGCGATGCCCCGACCTTGGGTAGTCATTGCGGGGAACGGCCGCCTAGCCACGACTGGGCGGCCGTTCCGTTTTTGGGGTACTTTCAGGATATGAAGCCGCTGCGCGTACTGATGCTGGTTGCGGATCCGGAACGGCGCGATGATTTGGCGGCGCTGCTGCGCGGGGCCAGCCACCAGGTCGAGACTATCCCCGACGCGGCGGCTGCTTCGGACTCACTGCGACGACCCCGTTGCCGACACCCTCGTTCTCGATCTGGCTTCCCCGGAGCTCGACCTCACCGCATTGCGCCAGCGCCATCTCCCCGGCCGAGGCCATCGAGCCGGAGTCTCTGGACGCCGCCGAGCGGCGGCACCTTGCCCGAGTGCTGCGGTTCACTGACGGCAACAAGCGGAAGGCCGCGCTTGCTGCTGGGAATCTCCCGATCGACCCTGCTCAACAAGGTGCGGAAGTACGCCCTGCTCATCGGCTGGGCCTGCCTCCTACCCATGGTGGCGCCGCCGCTGGCGTCTCAGGGGCCTAGTCCCATTCCGGCTGGGCGGCTGACTTCCGGCACCCTCAGCTTCGATGGCCATGCCACTGTCGGTGATTTTGTCGGTCGCACCACGACTGTGTCAGGCGAGATCACCGGCGGTGCCGAGCTGTCCGCGGTACGCGGATGGGTTCAAGCTCCGGTGAAGACCCTGACCACGGACAACGGCCGGCGCGACAAGGATCTCAATAAGTCGATGGAGTCCGATAAGTACCCCGATATTCGATTCGAGTTGAGTGGAATTACTCCGCGGGGTGGCAATGATGACAGCGTCCGCGTGACGCTGCTGGGCAAGCTGCATCATTCACGGTGTTACCAGGCCGGTGTCCCTGCCGGCTACGCTGCACTTCAGCAACTCCACGGCGCGGGTTCGGTCCGACTTTCCTCTCAGCTTGAAGGAGTACCGTATCGGTGGGCTCAGCAAGATGCTTGGCGTGCTGAAGATGTACGACGACATCGAGGTGCATGTAGACCTGCTCTTCGGCCTGGCGCTCCTTCGCACGCAGCTAGGGAACGATACGCACCCGTCCCAGACGGGATACGATCACGGCCCGGGTGGCCTTTCCTCGGCTCACTCTGAGAGTGGCATTTGAGACTCCCAGCGAGAATCCCTCGGGGGAGAGCGTGAAGGCGCCGTCCTGAGCCCACTCAGCGATACGCCCGCATGCGCCGGCCCGTTTTCCGACCAAAGTGGCGCCGGGGAGCCCCGGGAATGGATAGCCAGCGCCAGAGAATCCACGGTGAGAACGACGACCTGGCTCCGGGTGATCGCCAGCAGTCGGGCCCGGGTGTGTGCGGCGGCGATGTGACCGGCAGCGGCCGCGACCTCGATGCGGTCCAGCGCTCCGATGAGCGGAGGAACCGCAACGCCGAGGGTGATACCCATGAGTGCAAGAACCAGCATTATCTCGGGAAGTGTGACGCCGCTTCGCATGGGTCAGTATGGGCCTTCCGCTCGCTTCTACTGGCACCTTTTTTGTGCCACTTGGCGCAGCAACACCCGAGCCCGCGGCTGCGATTTCCCCGCGGGTCTTGTGTGGCGTCATTTGCGTAGACCATACTAGCTGCATCCCCTTGCCGCTGTAGCTGTCGAAAAGGACCCGAATTTGTTTACGCCGCAGCGCTTGTTCGGCGAATTCTGTTTGCCGCCGAACACGCTTTCACACGAGCCGTTCCTCGAGCGCGCCCGGGTTCAACGGGAGCAGGATCGAGATGCGTCCGCCCGCCTGGCCCTGGGCGGGTACGTTGTCGCTCGTCTGATCGACAAGCTCCTTCTGCTGGAGAACGATGCCGAGCTGATCGAGGCGTTCCGCTGGCAGCTGCAAGCGGTTCGGCGTCACGTCGGCGAGCTGCCCGGCGACGCTCCGGAGACAGCGCACCTGGCCGGAGTTGTGAACGCAGTACCGGAGCAAGGCTCGCCGACGTCCAGCTTGTGGAAGAGCTTGACCGCGTACGCGTATTTCCTGGAGCACGAGGAACGCCTGGAAGAGGCGCTGGAGCTGCTGACGCTCGCCGCGCGGACGCAGGGCCCTGCCACGCCGTGGCGGACTTTGCGTGCCTACGCGCTGTTCGCGGGCCGTCTGAACCGCCTCCTCGCCCGCTGGGACGCCGCTACGGCGTGCTACAGCGCAGCCGAAGAGGCAGGAGGCAAGGCGGGCGACCCGGTCGCCCGACTACGGGGACGCCTGGGCCAGGGCGCCGTCGATCGTGGCCGAGGCAACCTTCCGATGGCGCGGACCACCGCAGAGGCCGTGGTTCGCGAAGCGAGATGCCCTGGGTCTGAGGGATGTCCAGGCGATGGCCTACGGCGACCTGGGTGCGGTGTATGGTCTGCAGGGGCTGCGAGCTCGAAGCGCTGGGAGCCCAGTATCAGGCCTTCCGGCTCGCGCACGATACGCAACAGCGGATGCATGCGCTCGGCGACGTGGCCTACGGGCTGCGCGAGATTGGGGCGCTGGAGGCATCACGCACGGCGTTCCGCATCGTCTGCCCATTCGAGTGCCAGCGTCCGCGTTCGGGCCAACGCCCACTTGGAGCTCATGGATCTCGAGTCCACCTTGGGTAACAGAGTGGCGTTCGAGCGCTGCCGGGCGGCAGCCGAGGAGTATCGCAGCCGGATGTCCCCGAGCATGTCGGTGGACTACTACTACAAGCTGGGAACGGGACTATCGCGATTTGACCAGGCGGCCCGCGCTGACGACGCGCTGTCCACGGCGTTGGCCTTGGCTGAGACTCACCAGCCTGAACGCCTGGTACTTCAAAGTCGAGAAGGCGCTCGAGGAGCTTCAGAAAGCCCCCCGAGCACAAGCTCGTCACTCAGCCCGACTCCGCGCTGAGCCAGGCACCTTCAATCGTGCAAATGGAGGTGGAGTTGCGGGAGTACGCTACGGCGACGCTCGCCTAGCGGTCCTGCTCCCGCAGCGCGCAGTATTAGTTGTTGGCGCCCTGAGCCTCTTCGAACGAAACCTCCGGAGCCTCGGACGGGCCGGTGGCGTCGGACCGGGTGCAGCCGGTGCTGAAGGCAGCCGAAGCAAGCAGGGCCAGAACGAGACCGTAGGTCTTCGAGCGTGACATAGGAGCTCCTTTCGATTGGTGGGTAATGCCCCGGACGCGGGGTACGCCGCCAATCTGGGTCTCCTCCTTGCGCGTTTATAGGGCCCATTTGCGACAAACAGGGGCCGATTTGCGACATTTACTGCTCGCCGCAGTTCCTGCCGAACGCCTTCTGCGACTTCGCGTCCTCGACCCTGACCGCTATCAATGGGTTGCCGGGTCCGGCTGGCCGGAGTCTGTCGACGCCATCCGCGCCAAGCCGGTTGAGATGGCCGTGGTGGATCCTCTCCTCGGGGGTGAAGCCCGGGCCCACGGAATCGAGCGCATTCGCCTTCTGTTTCCCTTCTCTCCCCCTGCTCATTTACACCGAGCTGGCTCCCGCCACCGCTTCGGTGCTGCTGCAGCTGGGACGAGCCGGAATTCGCCGGGTCGTGTTTCACCGCTTCGAGGACGCCCCCGCCTCGCTTCGGAGTGCCCTCCAGGCCGAGCTGGAGCAGAGCGCGTCGCAGCAGGTCATGCAGGCGCTGGGCGGGGCATTTCAGGAGCTGCCTCGGGAGATGCTGCGGGCCCTGGAGGCGCATGCTGCACGCCGGGGACGAAGCCCCCACCGTCACGGCCCTGGCAGAGCGGGCGCAGTTGACCCGCCGCACCTGCGAGCGTTGGTTTACCAAGGTCGGGCTCCCCTCACCGAGAATGGTGATGGTGTTGACCCGGCTACTTTACGCCCATCGCCTGCTGCTCGATCCCGGCTACACCGTGGAAGACGTGGCGCTCAAGCTTGGCTACAGCAAGACGAAGACGCTGCAGATGCACCTGCGTGCGGTCTTCGGGCTGACCGCCGGCGAGCTTCGGGTTTCGTTGTCCACCGAGGAGGCCCTTATGATTGTCACCGAGCGCTACCTTACCCCGCTGACCCAGGTGGCCTCCTGAAGACGCGCAGAATACTCATCGTGGATGACGAGCCCTCTCTGCGCACTACTCTGGAGCGGGCCCTCAAGACCTTTCACTACAAGGTCGTCTCGGTCGCCGATCCGCACTCGGCGTATCAGATGCTGGACGAGTCCAGCTTTGATCTCGTGCTGCTCGATCTTCGTCTTCCGCAGATGGCGGGAGACACTTTCTTCCTCGCGATTGTGCGGCGCTGGCCCCGGCTGCTGGGCCGCGTCATCCTGATGAGCGGCGCCCCGCCCGCAGAGCAGGTCAATTGGCCGCCGGAGCTGGCCTCCTGTCCCATTCTGACGAAGCCCTTCGGTCTCGACCGCCCTGGGCGAGCTGGTGGCGACCGTGCTGGCCAAGGCCGATACCGAAATGGACCTGCTCGAGGGGAACGGACACGGATGACCACAGTAGCACGCCACCAGATCCACTGACCACCCTGCGGGAGTATCGCGCCCTGGCGCCCTGGGGTCTCCGGGACCTGGCCGCCCTGGCGGGTGGCATTCTCGACGCATCCGGCGTGGTTCCGGTCAACGCTGCGGCACGCGCCCGACCCAGCGAGCGCACCATTCGGTTCTACGTCGCCCGCGGGCTGGTGAGCCCGCCCGACGGACGGGGGACCGCGGCCGTCTATTCCTACCGCCATCTGCTGCAGGTCCTGGCCATCAAGCTGCGCCAGATGGAAGGCGCCACGCTGGAATCGATGGTCAAGGAGTTCGCCGGCCTGACCGGTGATCTCATCGAGCGCCGGGCCGCCAGCGCGCTCGGGCCCGGCCTTCCCCCGCCGGCCCATCTGCCTCTGCTTCGCACCCCGGGACCGGCCGCGGCCGGGTCGGACGAGCGGTCATGGCCTGGCTGGCGCCGGTCGAAGGCATCAGCACCGGAAGCTCGAGCTGCCGTCGCATTCCGGTGGCCCCGGGGGTGGAAGTGCTGATCGACGAGCAGCATCCGGCGCTCCGGCTGAACGGCGATACCGCCGTCATCGCTGAGGCGCTGCGCCAGGCCCTGACCGCCGTCGTCGGACTGGAGCCCGCCGCGGCACTGTCGCCCGAGCGGTCAGATGAGCAGGCCTGGCGGCCGGCGGAAGCGGAAACAGATGTGCTGGATGACTCCACCCTCAGCACCGAGCGAGGCTAATGGCAACGATCGTCCTGCTGGTCGTCATCGGGGTCATCGCCCTCTGGGTTATTTCGGCCTACAACGGTCTGATCTCACTCAAGAACCAGGTCGTAAACGGCTGGAAGCAGATCGATGTGCAGCTGAAGCGCCGCCATGATCTGATCCCCAACCTGGTCAACACGGTCAAAGGCGCCATGGAGTTCGAGCGCTCCACGCTGGACGCGGTGATCTCGGCCCGCAACCGCGCGGTCGGTGCGACCGGGGTGCAGCAGACAGCCCGGGCCGAAGGGGAGCTGACTCAGGCACTCGGCAGGTTGTTTGCTCTCACGGAGGCGTATCCTGACCTGAAGGCCACCGGCAATGTGGCGCAGCTTCAGGAGGAGCTCACCAGCACCGAGAACAAGATCGGCTTTGCCCGGCAGCTCTACAATGACGTTGCCACCCAGTACAACACCCGGCAGATGCAGTTCCCCACCAATCTCGTCGCCGGACTGGCGCAGGCCTCCCCGGCGGAGCTGTGGGAGATCGAGGATGCCGGCCGAGCGGGCCGTCCCGGTCGTGGATCTGTCGGCGACCAAACGCGGCGCGTGAGCGACGACGCGAACCTCTTCGCCCAACAGCAGTCCAACCGGCGCCGCTCGACCCTGCTCACCATCGGCTTCATCCTGTTTTTTGCCTGGGTCGGGTTCGGAGGCGATCTGGCGCTCTACCTGATCACCGCCGATGCCCCGCCCGATACCTACCGTCACGTCTTCCCCTTCATCGGCGTGCTCAGCGTTCTATCCGCGGCCCTGCTTTGCTGGTATTCCTGGCGATTTGGCGACAGGCGGGTGCTTATGGGCGGCAGGAGCCTGGGAGCTGATCGAGCCCGCCACCCCGGAGCAGAAGAAGCTGGTGAATGTGGTGGAGGAGATGGCGATCGCCGCCGGGCTGCCGCGCCCGAGAGTGTGGGTGATCCCCGACGCCGATCCCAACGCCTTCGCGACCGGCCGTGACGCCGCCACCGCCAGCATTGCGGTGACCGAGGGACTGCTGGCGACGCTATCGCGCGACGAGCTTCAGGCTGTAGTGGCGCACGAGATGGCGCACGTGCGGAACCTCGATGTGCGGCTGATGACGCTGCTCGCCGGCATGGTCGGCGCGATCGCCCTGATGTCCGATGGGATGGGACGAATGATCGGCCGCGGGAGCCGGGTCGCGGCCCGCCGGAGCGGCGGCGGCAAAGGCAACCCGCTCGGCCTGATCATCCTGGTGCTCTGGCTTCTCACTCTGGTCGTGGCTCCGGTGGTCTCCCGGATTCTGGCGATGGGAGTGAGCCGGAAGCGGGAGTACCTGGCCGATGCGACCGGTGCCCAGCTCACTCGCAACCCGATGGCACTGGCCTCCGCGCTGGAGAAGCTGGAAGCGGCCACGGCCGCCACCCAGTCCATCACTCAAGGCGCCGCACACCTGTGCATCGTGGATCCGACGCCCGGGCTCCTGTCGGAACGGGAAGGCTTTCTGGCCGACTTCGTGGCGTCGCACCCGCCGATCCGTCAGCGGATCATCAGGTTGCGGGGGATGGGGTATCAGCAGGCGAAGCGGGAGTCAGCCGGCGCACTATCTCAGCCGTGAAGGTCCCCGGATCGAACGGCAGATGCACGACGTAATCGGCCCCGGCGGACTCGGCTGCGGCGCCGCTGCCGGTCACCAGAGCCACCAGCAGGTATTCGCGGTCTTTCCTGCCGGCAAAGCCGCCCAGCGGATGCGCCCCGGGCGAGCTGCCGCCTCCCGCCACCATCACGACCGTCACGCCGAGCCGCGCGGCTGACTGCTGCAGCTCATCCGTGGAGTGGCACCGCTCCACCTGGAACCCCGCCCCCCGCAGCAGCAAGGAAATGATCCGAGCTCAGGTCCTCATCCGGCACGTGCAGGATGGCGGTGCCGCGCTGCACGACGGAGATCTCGCGGTCCTTTCGCTCGAGGTCCAGCATGCGCACTCCGCGGAGATAGTCCTTGCTCCGGATCTCGCGCAGCTTCCCGATCCGCTGCACGATGTCGCGAATTCGGCGGAGCGCCTGCCGGATGTCCTCCAGCCCCTGCCGCAGCTTCTCGGGGGAGCCGCCCGGATCGGTCAGCAGCAGCTCCACGTCGGCGAACGCGGCCATGAGCGGGTTGTTGATCTCGTGGTGCAGCGTCACCGTCATCTCGCCGACCGCTGCGAGCCGCTCGGCTCGAACCAGGTCCTGCTCCGCGGCGGCCAGCGCTTTCCGCAGCTCCCGGCCTCGCCGCACCCGCTCGAGGATCTGGGGCAGCAGCTCCGTCAGCGCCGCGTCCTTGGCCAGGTAATCGTCCGCGCCGCGGCGCAGCGCGGTCGCCACCAGCGATTCGTTGCCGTGCCCCGTCACCAGCACGACGGCCGGTGGCGAAGGCCGGGTGCGGATGGCGTCGAGGACATCCAGGCCGCTGGTGTCGGGAAGCTGCTGGTCCAGCAGCACGATATCGATGTCGTCGAGGGAGGCGAGCGCCTCCCGGCCGGTGCCCACCTGGCGGGCCGGCGCGTATCCCTGGGTCTTCAGGACGTGCTGCATCAGCCGGCCCAGATCGGGATCGTCGTCGACCAGCAGCACGCGGGGAAGAGCAACGTCAGCCATGCGCCGAGGCGGTGGCCCGGCGGAAGCCCACCCGGCTGAACTTTTCCCATCCGGTCTTGCCGCGCCACGCGTCCCAGAGCCCCCGCAGGCGCCAGTACAGCGTGAGCTGCCGGTAACCAAAGTTTTCCAGTACGGCGTAGCCCAGCAGATATCAGCACCTCTCGTCGCCGGCTGAACGGCAGGAGATGACGCTGAAGACGGTCGGCCATACCATATCGGAAGCGCCAGGCGCCGACCAGAACCGCGAATACGTTCACGAGTATCCCGTATCCGAGCGATGCCAGCAGGAACGCCCAAAGATAGGCGTAATTGAAGAGCGGGTAGTCCAGCACCCGTTCCATGATCAGGAGGAACAGCACGCTGATGTAGCCGAGAATCTCCACCACTGGTCCATAGTATTCGAACAGCCAGAACGCCGGCAGCGCAAAGGAGCCGATCCGGCCGTACTTGGACCGCCACAGCATTCCTCGATGATACCGCAGTGATTCCCGGAGTCCTCGATACCAGCGGCCGCGCTGTTTGCGGAGCGACGCGAACGTCTCCGGCACTTCGGTCCAGGCGACCGGATGCGGCAGGAACACGATGCGCCGGTCCAGGAGCTTGTCCAGCACGTAGCGGTGCAGCCGGACGATGATCTCCATGTCCTCGCAGACGGTGCCGACATGATCGCCGACGTATTGACGGGTCAGGCGGTGATCCAGGAAGGGTGTCAGGTAACCGCCGGCCCTGATGACGGTCTCTTTCTCGAACACCGCGAACACCCCGCTCAGGATCAGAATCGAGCCCATCCAGTTCAGGCCGGTGCGGGCGGTGGTAAACGAGCGGAGATACTCGACCATCTGGAATCGCGGCAGCGATCGGGCGGGAAGTCCGACCGTCAGGACCCTGCTGTTGCGAACGGTGCAGCCATTGGCGATGGCCACCTGGCCGCCGACCGCCACGACCCGGGGATCCTCCTGGATGACGCGCATCAGCTCCTTCAGGGCCCGTTGATCCAGGATCGAGTCGGCGTCGAGCGAGACAAAGTATGGCGTGGTGGATGCGTTGATGCCCGCGTTCAAGGCATCGGCCTTCCCGCCGTTCTCCTTGTCGATGACGATCAGGCGCATGGCCTGCCGCGGCAGCGGGATGGTGGCCTCGTACATGGCGAGTACCGGGGCCGTTCCGATGGCCGGGCGGTAGGGCACCTCCGTCCGGCGGAGCCGGAAGGCGCGCTTCAGCCGCTCCAGCGTCCCGTCCGTGGATCCGTCGCTGATGACCACCACCTCGAAGCGGGGATAATCGCACTGGATCAGGCTGTTCACGCTGTCCACGATCGTCACTTCCTCGTTGAACGCCGGGACGATCATGGTGAGCGGCTTGGTCAGGTCGCCCTCGTCGATGAGATCCAGGTCCTCGACGAAGTGGGCCGCGACTCGCCGGCGCACCTGCCGGGCGGACAGCGCGATCAGCCACAGGGTATAGGAGTTGTATACCAGGAAATACAGCAGAAATATCGGCTGCAGCACCAGCGCGAACACGACCAGCCAGCGGATCAGCGACTCCATCACAGTCGGCGGCGGAGGGTGGCCGCGGAAAGCTCGAGCGCCCCCGCCACTCGATGCCGAATGGACGGTGCCGGGTCGGTTCGCGCCACCTCATGGGCGGTTTCATCCTGGAGCAGTGCCAGCGCCAATGCCGCAGCCAGGCGCTGCTCCTCCGATCCGGAGGTTTGGGCCGTCTGGCGGAGCCCTGGGAGATCGGCGCTCTCCCGGACCGCCTCGCCCGCCACCTGCGGATCCAGCTCCGGGGGCAATGGAAGAACGGTTCCCTGAAGCAGGCGGGCGACATACGCGCTCGCTCGGACCGGCATGTCTCTGTCAGCTGCAAGGCGTTGAAGAATCGCCGCGCCGGCTTCGTGGCAGCGAGTCCGCGCGCGCCAGCACCAGCGCGATCTCCCTGCGCACCGATGGATCGGGATCCCTGACCATCCCCGCCAGAAGGTCGTAGCGTTTCGACGCGCAGGCCGCTCCTGCCGCCCGCCGGCGGGTCGAGACATCCGGATCCTGGGTGAGAGCCTCGAGCGATGCCGGGTCAGCCACCTCAGGCCGGCTCTGCCAGAGCTCCGCGACCGCTTCCCTCACCTCCGGCGATCCGCTGCCGGCGAAATACGGCAGCAGCCCGCCCAGATCGGGGTGCACGATATGGCGGGCGACCCTTACGACGAGCACCGCCCGCTCGCTGTCGGCCGGCAGCGCAGTCGCGGCCGCGGCAAACTGCTCAAAGTGCTCCTCCGCGAGGCCGGCGGCGGCGGCGAGCACGGCGGGATCGTCATCCACGCCGAGCCCGTGAAGCATGGCGGGTAACGCGCGATCGGGGCTCACCCGCGTCAACAGTCCCACTGCCTCCCGCCGTACCAGGACGCTGGGGTCTCCCAACGCGCGGGTGGCGGTGACCAGCAATTCCTCGGCGTCCAGGAGATCTCCCAACGCAGTCAATGCCGCGGTCCTGACCTCGGGGGTTGGATCCGCCCGGACCATCTGCAGCAGTGCGTCCCGGCTGGGCTCTCCGCGGAATGCCCGAAGACTGCCGATCAGCCGCACCCGGTCGCCGGCGTCGAGCATGCCGGTGACACCCCGAGCCAGCGATGTCTGCGCTTCCAGGTCGGTGTCCAGGGCCAGCGCCCGAAGCTCCAGGTGGCGAGCGCGGGACAACCTCCTGCCGAGCAGCCGGTAGCGGGCATCCCATTTGAGTCGCTCCCGCAGGGACTCGCGCACCGCGCTCTGGTCCGGCATATCAACGACTCGCGCCACGATGCTCTCCTGATCGAACACCCCGGCGGCCAGCGCCGCGGCGGCGCGGACGTTGGCAGGCTCGGCCCGGCGGGTGGCTGCAACCACGGCGTCCGCTCCACCGGGGACCTGCAGCAACCCTATCGACAGGGCAGCCCGCTCACGCACCAGTGCCGAAGGATCCCCTTCGAGCAGGGCAAGCAGGACCGCGCCGGCATCCTTGCCCCGGGTGATCGCCCATGCGTCCACCGCACGAGCCCTGACCAGCTCGTCGGGATCCTCGAGGCCCCCCTGCAGCGCAGCGGTGCTGAGCCCATCTCCTCCTCCGGCGCGGCGCACCAGGCGGCCTATACTCTCGATAGCGGCCGCCCGGACGGCGGGGCTGGGGTCGGTGCGGAGCCGGTGGAGGACCGGGAGTGCGTCACCGCGCGAACGGGTGACGGTGCGGATCAGGGCCAGCTTGCTCTCGATATCGGCGGAGTCCACCAGCGCATCCGCCAGGCGGCCGGCGGCGGCGGGATCGAGCCGGCTCACAGCAATGGCGACCGCCTCGCTCACCCCGGCGGACTCATCGGGGAAGGCGGCCAACAACGCGGGGATGGCCGTGGCATCTCCTATCACGGCGATCGCATCGGCGGCGGCGCGCCGAACCCGGGGATCGGCGTCGCTCAGCATCGGCAGGACCGCGGGCAGCAGGCCCGCCAGCCGGGCGCTGGCAGTGGTATGCAGCGCAGCCTCCCGCACCGTCCAATCGGAATCGCTCAGCAGCCGGCGGACATCGGACTCGGACACCTCCAGGTCCGGGCGAGCCAGAGCCCGAATGGCGGTCGCCCGCACCGACGGGTCGGCATCGCTGGTCCGGGCCTGCAGCAGCCCCGCGTTTCCGGGGCCGCCCACCAGACCCAGAAATCCGGCCGCTGCGGCGCGGACACGGTGATCCTCATCGTCCAGGGCGTTAACCGCCGCAGGCAGCGCCTCACGGGCACCGAGGGTCCGGAGGCTGTTCAACGCCTGGGCCCTGAGCGGCGCCTCGGTATCCCCGGTAGCGATCCGGATCAGCTCCGGCGTCAGGTCGCGCCGGCCCGCCTGGCGCACCGCATCGACTACAGCCGAGCGCACCTGCGCCGAGTGGTGCTGAGCCAGCTCCGCCAGGAATTCGCGAGCCCCGGTGCCGGCGATCTTCACCAGCGTCTGCGTGGCATCGAGAACCCGCTCTCCCGTCTCGATCATCCGGACCAGGTTGTCCGGCACACCGAGCCGCTCCAGGGCCACAGCGGCTCGCAGCCGGATCTCGGGATCGGCGTCGTCCAGGGCGACCAGCAGCGGTCCTTCAGACACGGCGCCGATCTGCTCCAGCGCCTCGACGCTGCGCATGCGAACCCACCAGGCCGGGTCTCCCAGTGCCCGGACCAGTCGTTCAGTAACCTCGGGACCGCCGATCTGCCCGAGCGACGAGGCGATCCTCACGCGCACGAATGGCGCGGGGTCGGTGAGCAGATGCTCCAGCAGGTAGCCGACGGCCCGGCGGTCTCCCAGGCGCCCCAGCGCGGCCGCGGCCTTGGCCCGCACTTCGTCCTCGGGATCTCCCAGAAGGCGTACCAGGGCGGGGAAGGCGCGGGCCGCGCGGACCTCACCCAGTACGTTCGCGGCCCAGGCTCGGGCAGGGCGATGATCTCTGTCGTTGAGCACGGCAATCAGCGGATCCACAGCTGCTTCCCCGTGCCGGGTCAGAATGTCGGCGATGCGAGGGGCCAGCCAGACATCGGCAGTTTCCAGCGCGCGGATCAGCGGCTCGACCGCGCGCGGATCGGCGATCCGGGCCAGGGCCCGGAGTGCAACTTCCCGCACATCCGAATCTTCGGTCCGGGTAGCCGTCACCGTTTCCAGCAGGGCCGGTACCGCCTTGGCCCCGCCGACCCGACCGAGCAGCTCGGCGGCGAAAGCGCGGTCGCGCCACTTCCGGGCCGAGCGAAGCATCTCGATGTACTTGTCCACCAGGCCGAGCTGGTCGTAGACCTCGAGCAGCCAGCCGGGACGCCCGCTGGCGCCGCGGGCCTGTTCCTCGAGGACGGCCTCGAGAGCGTCGAGGTCGTACAGGGTGCTCATCTGATGGATGGTGGGGTGAAGCAGGGCACGTTCGCGGGTCGCCAGGCCGGAAACGAGCTCGCGGTAGAGCCCTTTCCGTTTCGTCAGCCGGCGCTCAACCCGGTCGAGGTACCAGCTGTAGATGAGCCAGGCAAGAACCGTCAGCAGCCCTACGGCCAGCATGGTACCGGCGACGATCAGGATCAGGGTCAGCGCCGTCATGGGGCATCCGCAACGCCGATGGGGCTCGGCAGCTCGTGGGCCGAACCGGGGAGGTCAGACGCGTGCGTCGTCGAGAAAGACCAGCGTCTGACGGTGCGAGACGACCGCTTCCAGCGCCCGGTGAACCGCTGGGTCCAGCACTGTTCCAATTAGATCCCGCATTCTCTCGACCGCAACTTCCGGCGGCATCTTCTCCTGGTACGGGCGCGCCGTCGTCAGGGCGTCGTAGATCTCGACCGCGCCGATGATCCTCGCCCCCAGGGGCACCGCCTCTCCGGCGAGACGATCCGGGTATCCCAGTCCATCCCAGCGCTCGTGGTGGCTGCGCACGTAGCCGATCACATCCTTGAGATGGACCAGTGGCGAGAGGATCTGCGAGCCCACGGTGACGTGCTGCTTTACGTGCTCGAACTCCGCCTCGGTCAGGGGGCCCTGCTTGTTGAGGATCTCCTCCCGGATGCCGATCTTGCCGATGTCATGCAGCCGGCCGCCGGTGCGCACCGCTTCGACTTGCTCGTCGGTGCAGCCGTACTCAGCCGCCACCATCGCCGAGAGGTCGGCCACCCGGGCCGAGTGGCCCCGCAGGTAGGGGTCTTTGGCTTCCAGCGCGTTGACCAGCGCTTCGAGAGTGGCGACGGAAATGCGCTCCTGGTTGGCCTGCTCGACCCGCCGCTCGGCCACCCGGGATGCCACCTCCTCCTTGAGCCACTGGTTGATCTGCTGGCTTTCCAGCTGGGTGTGCCGGCGCTGCAGCGCGTGGTGGATGGCTCGGCTCAGATGGCCCAGATCGATCGGCTTGATCAGGTAGTCGTAGGCGCCCCGCTGCATGCATAGGGCGGCGCTGGTGGCGTCGTTGACCGCAGTCAGCATGAGCAAGGCGATGGTCGGCTCGATCTCCATGATCTGCGGCACCAGATCCACCCCGCTGATCCCGGGCATGTTCACGTCCAGCAGCATGCCTGTGATCTTCTGGCGCTGCAGGATCAGCAGCGCCTCTTCGCCGCTCGCCGCGGTGGTGACTTCATATCCCTGCTGGCTGAGGAATTTGCGGAGGGCATTGCAGATGGCTTCCTCGTCGTCCACGACGAGCAGCGTCACCGGCCCATCGGTCAGGGGCACACAAACTCCACCACGCGGTCGCGCGCCGGGCGATGCGGAGATGGCACCCACTCGCGGATTCACGCTTCGAAAACCATATCGGAACGATCCGGTAGTGAGCACGGTAGGAGTCTGGTCAGATTAGGGTCGAATGAGAGACACGGCGGGGGCTCGTGGCTCTCACAAGTGTCGGCCGTGACGAGCGTAACCTTAACGAAAGGCCCTTCTAGCCGACGAACTCCACCGGAACCGGCTCCGGGATGATGCCCGCCTGGTAGGCCCGGTCCAGCAGCAGCTGGACCGCCGCTCGCCCTCTGGGTCCGTAATCAACGGTCCATTGGTTGACGTACATGCCGACGAACACATCGGTCCGCTCATCCCCGATGCCCCGGTTGAACTGCCGGGCATGCGCCAGCGCCGGGCCCCGATGCTCCAGCCCGTATACGATGCTGGCCCGCAGGTCGCGTGCGATCTGCGCCGTGAGCTCGGGGCCCAGATCCCGTCGAACGGCGTTGCCTCCCAGGGGCAGAGGAAGACCGGTCTCCTCCAGCCACCACGCTCCGAGGTCAGCCCAGAGGTGCAGACCGGCGTCGCCATAGGTCAGCTGGCCTTCATGGATCAGGAGGCCCACATCGATCTCGCGGTTGTGGACCGCGGCCTCGATCTCGTCGAACGGGATCACCACCGCAATACAGTCCGGCTGGTACAGCTGGAGGGCCAGGTAGGCCGTCGTCAGCTTGCCGGGAACCCCGACCCGTAGCCCTCGAAGCTCTGTCCTGACATCCGGTCCAGCTGCCGTCCTGGACACCAGCCGGGGCCCATAGCCGTCCCCCATGGAGGATCCGGATCCCAGGAGTGCATAGCTGCGCCAGAGGTAGGCGTAGGCGTGGATCGACACTGCCGTTACCTCGAGCTCCCCCCGCAACGCGCGCTGGTTCAATGACTCGATGTCCGAAAGCTCATGCACGTAACGGAGGTCGCCCGTTTCCAGCTTGCCTTCGGCCAGAGCGTAGAACATGAAAGCGTCGTCGGAGTCGGGGCTGTGGGCTACGTGGATGGTCTTCCGCATGAGCTCCTCTAATAGGCTACCAGGGCGGAAGATGAAGCGGCGGTAGCCTCGTCTCGCTTCGCGAGACTCGGGCGGTAACGGCGGTAGGTTCCGCGCTTTGCGCTTCTCTTTCTACCGCTTCCTTCCTTCCGCCCCCTACCGCCTTTTCCGCTCTTTCCGCCTGACTTTGAACTCATCCAGCACCGGTTCGTGCTCCAGGTATTCGACCCGCCCGGCAGCTTTCTCCGCCCGGTAATGGGCCAGGAAATCACGTTGAGCCCGCCCCAGCTGCGCCGAATCTCCCCGGAGTTTGGCCACCTCGCCCCGCACCACGTATCCGAAGAGGTGCGCCGGAGATTGAGATTGAATGGTGTCTGCCAGCGCGTGAGCCGCGGCGAAGTTTCCTACCTGGAGGTGGAGCACCGCAGCGTGGTAGCGGGAGTCGGCGTTTCGCGATTCGAGCTGCTGGTAGGCTCCCAGCGCCATCGGGGTAAACCGCTCCACTTCGGCCGAGTCCTGCCGACCAGCCGCCTCCATGATGCGGTTGAACAGCCGGTCGAACCGCTCCTGAGGGGTCATGGCACTGATGTCGGGTGCACGGCCTGCGGAACCGGGGTCTCCGGGCAGTCCGCTGCTGCTGCCGGCATTGGCCATGTCGGGCGCGACCGGGGCGGATGTCGCGGTCGACACCTGATAGACAATCGCGGCAACCAGCAGGACGCACAGTGCGGCGGCGGCGATCCATGCCTTCCGCTCGGATCTCGCCGCGGCGCTGGGGGCCCGGAGGCCTACCGGCGTGCCGCAGCGATGGCAGAAGCGCGCCTGGGCCGAGAGCTCTGCCCGGCACTGAGCGCAGGTACGCTGGGCCAGGTTGGCCCCGCAGGTATTACAGAAGTTTCCCAGATGCCGGCGCGCCGCATGCCGGGCAGGTCCGGGTAGTGGTATGATCCATGAGACCAGAAGCGTAAACGGTGAACGGTCAACGGTAGTCGGGAGTCAGGAGTCGGGCGCCCTTAGTCCCGACCGGTCTCCCGGCTTTTCGTCTCCCGCTCACTTTTCACCCCCAGGCTTAGACTCCAGACTCCGGGCAGGCTGACTTCCTGATTCCCGCTTCTCGCGAGCACCGCATGTCCCCAGCGAAGCAGCGCCAGTCCGGTTCCCCGGATCGCCCGAGCCTGGAGGGATTCCCTACCGACCTGGGGGGTGCCGGCAAGGCTGAGCTGCTGGAGCTGGCGCGCCGGTTCAGCGTCGATTTCATGCGGCTGCAGTTCACCGACATTCTGGGCGTGAACAAGAACGTCGAGGTGCCGCGCAGCCAGTTCGAGAAGGCGCTGGATGGTGAGATCATGTTCGATGGGTCCTCGATCGAAGGCTTCGTACGGATCGAGGAATCGGATATGCTGCTCAAGCCGGACCTGCACACCTTCCGGATTCTCCCCTACGACGACGAAGGCGGCCGGGTAGCCCGGCTGCTCTGCGACATCTACACCCCGGACGAGCAACCCTTCGCGGGCTGTCCTCGAACCACGCTCAAGCGCCAGGTCGAACGGGCCCGGAAGATGGGCTTTGCCATGATGGCGGGCTGCGAAGCGGAGTTCTTTCTATTCGAGAAGTCGCCCGACGGGTCTCCCACGACCGTCACCCACGACTCGGCCGCGTACTTCGACCTCGGACCGGTGGACCGGGGCGAGGAAATCCGGCGTGTGATCGTCGAGCAGCTGGTGGAGATGGGGTTCGAGGTGGAGGCGGCCCACCATGAGGTGGCCACCGGCCAGCACGAGATCGACTTCAAGTATGCCGATGCCCTCACCACGGCCGACAATCTGACCACGTTCAAGTTCGTGGTGCGCAACGTGGCCAACCGATTCGGCTTCCTCGCGTCCTTCATGCCCAAGCCGCTCGAGGGGATCAACGGGAGCGGGATGCATACCCACCAGTCCCTCTTTCGTGGCAAGGAAAACGCCTTCTACGATCCCAAGGCCGAATATCAGCTCTCGCGGACCGCCCTCAGCTATATAGAAGGACTGCTGCAGCACGCCCGTGGGTTCTGCGCCATTACCAATCCCCTGATCAACAGCTACAAGCGCCTGGTGCCGGGGTATGAGGCACCGGTCAATGTCGCGTGGTCCATGCGAAACCGCTCACCGCTGGTCCGCATTCCCGACCGCCGGGGGCTGGGGACCCGCTGCGAGCTCCGGATGCCGGATCCCTCGTGCAATCCCTACCTGGCGCTGACGGTGCAGCTGGCCGCGGGTCTGGACGGCGTCGAGCGGAAGCTCGAGGCGCGGGAGCCGGTCAGCCGGAACATCTTTACGATGAGCTACCGGGACCGCCGCAAGTACCGGATCGACGAGCTGCCTCGCGACCTCCATGAGGCGCTCGAGATGATGCAGAAGGACGACGTCGTCAAAGCGGCGCTGGGCGACCATCTGACCGAACGATTTCTGGAGGCCAAGGGTAACGAGGTGCTGCAGTACAATCTGCAGGTGAGCAAGTGGGAGATCGACAACTATCTGGGGCGGTACTAGCGGCCTCGCTGATACTCCACCAGCTGCAGCGCCACCACGCCGAACGGCAGCGGGACCTCGAGCTGCACCGGGAGGCGCCGGGCGTCGTCGGTCAGCCATGCCTTCATGATCATTCCTCTGGAGGCGACCTGTACCGCCAGCGCGGGAACGGTCTTGCCATCCGGCAGTGCCACGTTCTCCCGGGCCTCGGCGACCGAGACCTGAATCGGGTTGTAGCCGGTCTTGAAGTAGCGTGAGTAGCTGTACGAGCGGCCTGGCTGCAGCGGCGCGGTCCGGAGAAAATACAGGAAATGCCAGCTCATCGAGCGGGTCGGCGGGCGCAACCCAGGCGCCTTCGGTGCCGACCTGCTCGTACCGCGCCGAGTCCGGAAGGATCAGATATTCGTGGTCGTCCACTTTCCCGCCCTGCACCAGCCGGCGGTGAAAGCGCAGGGAATTGAAGCGCCGGCTGTCTACCCAGGACGTCAGGTCGTAGCGGACCCGCCATCCGGGCGGCCCGCCCTGCCCAGCCATGGTGAACACGTAGGCGGCGGTACCCCGCTCCTGAGCGGTCCGGCTCAGAGAGAGGCTGGCCGACCCGACCGCGAAATAGCCCAGCTTCGCGTCATACCGGAGGGTCTCGCCGACACCGAAGGGCGGGGCGCCCAGCCCGGAGAGGAGAAGGGCGTGCGAGAGAAGCAGTGTGACAAACGTCATGGGGGAAATATATCCTGATCCAGCCTCTTGCCTTCCTGCTGGACCTGGATGGGACCCTGTATACCAGCGCCGGTCCGGTACCGGGGGCCGCCGAAGCTCTGCGACGGCTCCGCGAGCGTGACATTCCCTTCCGCCTCGTGACCAATACCACCAGCCGGTCCCGCGCGATGCTGGTGCAGCGGCTTGCCGAATACGGCTTCGAGGTCTCGCCGGCGGAACTGTTTACCGCTACCGTTGCCGGCGCGGACGTCGCCCGGGCCGCCGGGTATCAGCGGGTGGCGCCCTTCCTGCCGGAGGCCGCGCTTTCGGACCTGACCGATCTTTCGCTGGGGGGCGGCACCTCCGGATGCGTTGCCGCCGGGATCCCCGACGCGGTGCTGGTCGGCGACCTGGGCGAGCTCTGGTCCTACGCCTTGCTCCAGGAGGCCTTCGAGTACCTGATGGCGGGCGCGGCGCTGATCGCACTGTCCCGGGACCGGTACTGGATGAGGGAGGGAAGGCTGGCGCTGGACGCCGGCCCTTTCGTGGCTGGCCTGGAGTTCGCCGTCGGCAGGAGGGCCATAGTCGCCGGAAAGCCGTGCGCGGCCTTCTATCAGGCCGCGCTGGGCAGCCTGGGTCTGGAGCAGGCTAGCTCCGTGGCAATGGTGGGGGACGATCTCTGGTCGGATGTGGAAGGCGCGCAACAAGCGGGGCTGCAGGGTTGGCTGGTTCGCACCGGGAAGTATCGCGAGTCGGCTCTGGCTGACGCGGGTATCACCCCGGACCGGATTCTGGCGAGCGTTGCCGATTTGGGGTAGGGACGTCTTATCTTCCGCCCTCACTGCTCCGCGGGGCATTTCTTCACTTGGAGTTCTGTTGCAGCTTCGGCGTGTTCTGCCTTTCGCGGTCTTTCTACTTCCGCTGCAGCTTCCGGCCCAGACGGTCGTGGATACATCGACGCCCGACCCGAACCTGATCATTCGCGGGGTTCGGCTCGAGCGGCGCGACATCTTCGACCCCGACGAGCGCAGCTGGTTCGCCCGGCTCGCCAACAGCCTTCATATCCAGACCCAGCCCGCGGTAGTCCGCCGGGAGTTGCTGTTCGCCGTAGGTCAGCCCTATGACTCGGCCCTGGTGGCGGAGTCCGAGCGCAACCTGCGAGCCATTGGAGTCTTCCGCCGGGTACAGATCGATTCGGTCCGCACTCCTGACGGCCTCATGCTCCGGGTGATCACCAAGGACGGCTGGAGCACGCAGGCAGACTGGCGATTCCGCAGCACGGGAGGCGAGATCGCGTTTACTATCGGACTGGTGGAGAGCAACCTGCTGGGTACGGCATCGGCGGCGGCGATACGGTATCAGAAGGATCCCGACCGATCCACTGTGGCCATGTCGTTTCGTCGGCCCAGACTCTTTGCCGGCTCGGTCGGTCTCGGGGTGGGATATGAAAACAAATCCGATGGCCACTCCGCCGGCATCACGCTGGACCATCCGTTCTACTCGCTGACCACCACCCGGGCCTTCCGCTTTGATGCCGGAGACGGCGAAGAACGCGTGCTCCAATTCCGGGAAGGCGGCGACGTGGCCTCGGACACGCTGCAACGCCGCTATACGCAGGTACGGGCGTACGTAGCCAAGGCGCTTCGGGCCTCAAGCGCCGGTTACCTGCGCCTGGGACTCGGGCGCTCAGGTGCGGCGGGATGACTTCGTTCCGGAGGGGTTCACCGGGCCCTTTCCGGAGACCGTAACCGGTGCCGTCGGCATGAACCTGCAGTTCAGCCATACCCGGTTCATCGTCACCCAGGGATACGCCGGCTTCGCGCGCGAGGAAGACGTAGATCTCGGCACCACGGTGCGGGTGGGCCTGAGCGTGGCCCCGAAGCTCTTTGGCTATGAGCTCAATGGCATCGGCCCGGACATCGGAGGACGAGTGGGTGCCCGGATTCCAGCCGGCTTCGCCTTCCTGGACGCCGGCGCGCACGGGCTGTTCACCTGCGCGGGACTCGACTCCGGGTCGGTGCAGTTCGCGGTCACAACCGTGCTGCAGCCGGCCCCCCGACACATGGCGGTGTTTCACGCCGATGCCGGCTGGCTCGAAGACCCTGCACCCGGTGGGGAGTTCGACCTTGGGCTCGGCAGCGGGCCGCGGGCCTTTGGCAGTCACGCGTTCACCGGCGACCGTTCCGTCTTCGTGTCGGCCGAGTATCGTTACACGGTGATAGATGACCTCTTCCGGCTGGTCGGTGTCGGCGTCGCCGGCTTCGTCGACTATGGCGGCGCCTGGTACGCCGGCTCCCCCAAGCGAACCGGCTGGGATGCGGGCATCGGGTTGAGGCTGGGTGCCAGCCGTTCATCCGATACCGACGCGCTGCGGTTCGACCTCGCCCACCGCTTCGCCAACGACGTAGATCCGGCCGGCTGGGTCTTCATTGTCGGGAAGGGCTTTGCCTTCAGCGCGCCGAACAGGCCCAGCTGATCGGGATACACTCGGAGGAGGTCGGATGACAGCGCGAGCGCCTCGGCGGATGGCCGATCCCCGAATCGATCTGCTGCTGGAGATACTGGACCAGGCGTTCGATCGTAAGGGATGGCACGGCACCACCCTTCGGGGCGCGCTTCGGGGGATCACGGCGGAGGCGGCGCTCTGGAGGCCGGCACCGGGCCGGCACAACATCTGGGAGCTGACGGTGCACGCCGCCTACTGGAAGTACGCGGTGCGCCGGCGGCTGGTGGGAGATGCGATCGGGTCGTTTTCCCGAAAGCCCAGCAATTGGCCGCTGGTGCCCGCGGACCCGGACCCCGCCGCATGGAAGCAGGAGATCCGGCTGCTGGAGAACGAGCACCGGCTGCTGCGTGAGGCCGTACGCACCCTGCCCCCGGCAAAGCTCGAGGCCCGCTCGCCGCAGGGCGTCTGGACCAACGCCGAGGAGATCCACGGCATTGCGGCCCACGATCTCTATCACACCGGGCAGATCCAGCTGATCAAGAAGCTATGGGCTAGTTGCAGGTAGCGCGAGTCAGGAAGAAGCGCCCACCGCAGCGCGATGATCAGCAGCAGCAGGGCGAGGACGGTGATGCCGCGGGCGTTGGCGGCTTCACTGGCATGAAGACCTCGATGTGGCAAGTCGGCAGTCCCGGGAGTCGGAGATCAGGAGTTCTCGATCTCTGATCTCGAGCTCTGAAAGGAGTCAGCATCCTGGCTCCTAGCTGCAGAGACTCCCACTCTCGTGACTCGCTGACTCCATCGACTATCCACCCCGCTTGCGGTAAACCAGCGGGCCCCCTCAATTCAGCCATGCCTGCCGAGTCGGAATCCAGCCCCGAGCCTTTACCCGCCACTCAAGAAGCCCAGCGCTTCCTGACCGCCGCACTGCTGGTTGGCTTGCTGGTTGCCGCGGCAGCTGCGATGCTGCTGACCTGGCTGGGGGACGAGGTGCTGGAGGGCGAGGCCCTGGGCCTGGACAATTACGCCCGGTCACTGGTCCACACCGTCGCCTCCCCCGGTTTGACCCGGCATCATGCGGGCCGCAAGCCTGTTTGGTGGCCCCTCAGTGTCTTGTGCCGGCCGGGCTCCTGGCGGCGGTGGCGTTCCTGGTTCGCGGTTGGCGCCGGGGCGCACTGCTCGCGGTCATCACGCTGGCCGGAGCGGGCCTGCTCAACTGGTCGCTCAAGCTGTCGTTCGCCCGGGTCCGCCCGGAGGCCTTCTTCGACTATCCTCTCCCGGGCTCCCCCAGCTTTCCCAGCGGCCACGCCCTGTTCGCGGCCAGTGTCTTTGGAGGGCTCGCCGCGCTGCTTTCCCCACGCCTCAAGCACCACGCCCTGAAGATTGTCGTGTGGTCCGCGGCGTCTGCTGCTGATCCTGCTGGTCGGCCTCTCGAGGGTCTACTTCGGAGTTCACTATCCCAGCGATGTGCTTGCCGGCTATTCCGTCGCTGTCATCTGGGTGACGTCGGTCGCCCTGGGCGACCGCCTGAGGCGACACCGCCGCCGGTTGCGCTGAGTGGGCCATATCGCGGTAGTGCTGAATGCTTCATCCGGGGGTGGCGCGGCGGAGAAGGCGGCGGAGCAACTGAAGGAGATCTTCGCCGCAGCCGGGAAGGAGGCGCGGATCACCCTGGCCAGAGGAGGAGAGGAGATCGACGCGGCCATGCGCCGCGCGGTCGAAGGCGGATGTGAGACCCTGGTGGCAGGCGGCGGCGACGGCACGATCAATACTGGTGCCTCCGCAGCGGTGGAGCGGGGGATCGCACTGGGTGTCCTGCCGCTCGGCACGCTCAATCATTTCGCCAAGGATCTGGGGATACCGCTCGATCTCGAGGAAGCGGCGAAGGTCGTGCTCGAGGGGGTGGTCTGTAAGGTGGATGTGGGGGAGATAAACGGCCGGATCTTCTTGAACAACTCCAGTCTCGGGGTCTATCCCGCCATCGTGCGTTTGCGCGAGAAGTACCAGGCCACTCTCCGAGGCAAGTGGCTCGCCGCACTGTGGGCCGGCCTCACGGTACTGCGGCGCAGTCCTTTCATGGCGGTCCGGATCGTCGCGGAGGGAGAAACGATCGTCCGGCGCACCCCGCTGGTCCTGGTGGGGAACAATGAATACAAGATGTCGGGTATCCATGGCGGGACCCGCGAGTCTCTGGCCCGGGGGCGGCTCGCGCTGTACGTGCTGAACGCTGAGCGCCGGCCGGGTCTCCTGCGGCTGGGCGTGGGAGGTTTTTTTCAAGGGGGCCGACCGAGTCAAGGAAGTCGATCTCATTACGGTTGAGGAGGCGACGATCGAGACCAGAAGGCATCGGCTGCAGGTGGCCACCGACGGCGAAGTATTCCCCCTGGAGCCGCCGCTCAGCTATCGGATCAGGCCCGGAGCCCTGCGAGTCCGCGTGCCGGCGGCGACTTCGGCTTGCTATCCTCATCCCCCCGGGCCATCTTCCACTCGCTCCTAGTTCCCGCGTTGGTCAGTCGTCCAATACGTCAGGCATTCCATCAATGGCCTGACAGATATCCTAAGACAACGCTCTTTCGGTCCTTACGCTCGTGCGGCGCCCCGCCCAGTGGCTGCCCCAGGGTATCGGGCCATCTCCCGCGTCCGAGGACTGTTCATGCGCCGACTTCGCATCGGCATTCTTGATCTCGTTACAAAGAGTAATCCGTCGCTGTATGGCAGGGTCATGAATGCGAACCTGGCCAGCATCATGCCCCAGGTGGTGGGTGTCTGGTGTGAGCAGGAAGGTCACGACGTCCAGCTTCGTCTGTTATACCGGCGTGGAGGATCTGCTCGAGGAGCTGCCGGCCGATCTCGATCTCGTCTTCATCGGCGCGTTCACCCAGTCGGCCCAGCTGTCCTACGCCCTCAGCAACCTCTTCCGCAAGCGTGGCACGGTCACGGTCCTAGGCGGCCCTCACGCGCGCTGTTACCCGGAGGATTCCCGGAAGTACTACGACTACGTCCTCGGCTTTACCGACCGAGCGACCATTGCGGAGGTGTGCCGCGAGTGTGCTTCCCACCGCCCGCTCGGGCGGCAGATCTCCGCCGCCACCCAGCCGCTGGAGATGCCGACGCTCCAGGAGCGGTGGAAGTTCGTGGAGTCGACCCTGGCCAAGGCCCCGACCATCAAGATCGTCCCGATGATCGGCAGCCTCGGATGCCCCTACACCTGCAGCTTCTGCATCGATTCGACGGTCGACTATCAGCCGCTCAGCTTTACCCAGCTGCGCGATGATCTGAAGTTTCTGCTCACCAAGATGAAGAACCCTATCGTCGGCTGGCATGATCCGAACTTCGGGGTGCGGTTCGACGATTACATGGAGGCGGTGGAAGCGGCGGCGCCGCGGGGCAGCATGCGACACATCGCCGAGAGCAGCCTGTCGCTGCTGTCGGAGAAGCACCTGCAGCGGCTGCAGCAGAACGGCTTTCAGGCCATTCTTCCGGGCATCGAGTCCTGGTACGACATGGGCAACAAGTCCAAGACCCGTCGCACCGGCATGGACAAGGTCAAGCAGGTGTCCGAGCACGTGAACATGATTCTCCGGTACATCCCGTACATCCAGACCAATTTCGTCATGGGCCTGGATGGCGACATGGGGCCGGAGCCGTTCGAGCTGACCAAGAAATTCATCGATCTGTCTCCCGGGGCATTTCCGGCCTACTCCCTGCTGTCGGCCTTCGGCCGGGCCGCCCCGATGAATCTGGACTACCAACGCGACGGCCGGGTGCTGCCGTTCCCGTTCCACTTCCTCAATAACAACCATGCGATGAACGTCCGGCCCAAGAACTACGGCTGGCCGGAGTTTTACAAGCATATCGTGGACGTCACGAGGTACTCGTTCTCGTGGAAGGCCATCGGCCGCCGGATTCCGGCAACGCCGATGATGATCCCGAAGTGGATGAATGTGGTGCGCGCGATTTCGTCTGAAGGGTTCGGCAGGATCCGGTACCACGAACAGATCGAGCGATTGCTGCAGACCGACCGCTCGGTGCGGGGCTTCATGGAGGGGGAAACCGACCAGCTACCCGAGTTTTATGCCTCGCGGATCAGGCGTGAGCTGGGGCCGGTGTACGATTTCCTCCCTGAAGGCGCTCTGATGCATGATCCGAACGCCTACCTCCACGCCACCACCGAGCCGGCCATGATGAAGACGGTGCAGCTCACCAGCCCGGTGCACTGACCGCTAGTGATCCCCAGCGCGGGTGCGGAGTCCGTTCCGCACCCCCAGCCGGACCCCGCCCCGGAACTCGAAGTGCTCCTCCGCCATCAGCCGCTCTCCTTGCGGCGCTATCGCCTTTGCCAGATGCCACAGCAACAGTTGCTGACCCACCGTGGTGGCCGGGAGCCAGACTCCTGGCTCGATGGCTGGATACAGATCGGCGAACTCGGGGCGTAGCCGGCCTCCCGGACAGTGTGCTGCACCGATCCTCCTTCGGGTTCCGCCATGTTCCCACCCCAGTGGCGAGTCGCCAGTCGCCAGCTCTTGACCTGTGACTCGTGACTCGTGACTCGTGACTCGTGTAGGCTTTAATGGTCGCCCAAAAGGGCGACTCCGCAAGGGGGATCCGCGGCACATGTTTGACCTGCGGCGGCGGGCCAAGTAACATCCACGCCTCAGCACGGCGCCGTAGCCAAGTGGTAAGGCAGAGGTCTGCAAAACCTCCATTCGTCGGTTCGATTCCGACCGGCGCCTCTCTGAGCCACACGTAACTTAGGGCCTCCAGGTGGAGGCCCTCTTAGGTGCCAAGAAGATAGTGCGCGACTGGCTCACGATTGACTTGGCTGCTTATTCGATCGGCGGGACACCCCAGCGTCTTAGCCTCTCACGGGGACCAGCTTGCCACCACCTCCGTTCCGGCGCCTTGCTCCGTGACGAAGGTGAGGGCGACGCCAGCCCGGGCCGCGCGGTCCTGCATGCTGGTCAGCCCGTATCCGTCCGACCTTACGTTTTCGGCGTCGAAGCCGACCCCGTCATCGGCGACCGCGAGCCGGACCGCTCCTCCATCCTGAAAGGCTAGCTCCACCTTGACCTGCGGCGCGCCGCTGTGGCGGGTGGCGTTGGTCAGCGCCTCGCGCGCGATGCCGGCCAGGGCTGACTCGACAGACGCGGGAAGCAGCACCGCGTCGCCGGTGACGGCAAAGTTCAGGCTACCGCCGAAGTGCCGTCGCCCACTGTCGACCAGGTCGCGAATCGCCCGGGCCAGTCCGGCCGCCGGGGCGCTGGGCTGCAGCATGGTGACCGAGCGCCGGGCGTAGGCCAGGCTTTCCACCGCCAGCTCACGGACTAACCCCAGCGGCTTCTCCGCCCGGGCCCACGCGGGTCCCAGCTTAGCCTCCGCATCGGCGAGCTGCATCACGATCATGGCCAGTCCCTGCGCCAGGGTGTCGTGGATCTCTCCGGCCAGTCGAGTCCGCTCGGCCGCGATGGCGGATTGTTGCTCCTGGTCCAACCGGCGCGCCCGCTCACGCTCGGTGTTGTCGATCAGAGTTCCCAGTACTCCGACCTTGCCGCCCAGCTCGATCCGCCGCCCATGCACTTCGACCGGGAACACGGAGCCGTCCTTCCGCATCCTCGAAACTCGTAGCGAAGTTCGTCCACTTCGCCGTCGAGCCGACGCCGCATGTTTTCCGCCACCAGCTGGCGGTCTTCGGGACACGTCAGATCGAGAGAGCCACCCCCTCCGCCCACCAGCTCCTCCACGGTATAGCCGAACGTCCTCGCCATCGCCGGGTTTACGTAGACGAAACGGGTGCCCTCGGTGAGATAGATACCGGTGAGTGCGGATTCAGCGAGAATGCGGAATCGCTCTCTCATCTCCGACAACTCCACCTCCGTGCGCCTGCGCTCGGTGATGTCGCGCACCAGCGCCAGGCGGTAGGGCCGACCTCCCCGCTGGAACCGGCCGGTGCGGATCTCGACCGGAAACACGGTTCCATCATTGCGGCGCTGGAGACTCTCGAAGGTGACGTTTTCGCCGGCGGCGACGCGATCCACCAGCTGCCCGATGGCCGCCTCGTCCAGCCCAACGTCAAAATCCCGGGGATGCATGCCGATCAACTCGTCCCGGGAGTAACCCAGGCTGGCGCAGGCCTGGCGGTTCACGTCGATCACGAACAGATCATCGTCATGCAGGAAGAACGCGTCCGTCGCATGGTCGACGAAGGTGCGGAAACGGTCTTCGCTCTCGCGGAGCCCTTCCTCGGCGCGCTCGCGCTCCGTGACGTCCATGACCGCTCCGACGAACTCGCGGCGGCCTCCGTTATGGGTCACGGCGTGGGCCACGACATGGAGATGCTTCACCGAGCCGTTGGGCATCAGCAGCCGGTATTTGTGCTCGAAGTCCAGCCCGTGGCGCTGCGCGGACTCGATCGTGGCCTGCACGGCGGCCCTGTCGTCGGGATGGGTGCGCTGCAGCACGAGCTCAAGCGTGGGTGGCGTCTCGGGCTCGACGCCGAAGATGCGATAGGTCTCCTCCGACCAGTAAATCGTGCCGCTTGTCGGGCTCCAGCCAAAGCTCCCGGTCTGGCTGAGCCTCTGCGCCTCAACCAGATAGGACTCACTCCGCAACACCTCCCTCTGGAGCCCGTCGCGTAAGTGGAGGAGCTCTGTTTCGACTCGGCGCCGGACGGCGGTGAACCGCGTGATTATCAGCGCGAAGAGCAGGAAGGCGACATAGAACGGGATCTGGTCCGGCGCGATCCTCAAGGAATGAGAATCCTTCAAGAAATAGTTATAGGTGAGAGTGGATAGTATGGCCGCGACCAGTCCGGGACCCGCGCCCAGATACCAGGCGCTCACCGCGATCGCGTACAGAAAGAGCGTCATCCTCATCTCGCTGGCGCCGACGACACCGAGGTGCTGGAGGAGCAACCTGACAGCGAGCGCCGCGGCGACGGAGATGATGGCCAGGAGATACGGAGCGAATGACGGCGCGAAGCGTCTCATGCTTCTCACCGGAGCCTCGGGTTGATCAGGGTGGACGGTCACTGCCAGCTGTGCTCCCAGGGGGCGCGGGTGTCGAACGACAGGGTTCGGAGCTCACCCCATGCGGATGAGGCCTCGCTCCACAGCCTTGGCGACCGTCTCCGTCCGGCTGGTTGCGCCGAGTTTCTCGAAGAGGTGGCTGAGATGGATCTTGACCGTAGCCTCGCTGATGAAGAGCGTCTCGCCGATCTCCCGGTTGGACTTACCCTCGGCCACCTGGCGGAGCACGCGCATTTCCTGCGGGGTTATCTGCACCCGGGTCATCCGCGCCACCAACTTTGAGGCCACGGTGGGCGAGACCCAGGTACCGCCACCGTGCACGGTGCGCACGCACGCCACCAGATCCCCCGGCCCCACATCCTTGAGCAGGTAGCCCTTCGCTCCCGCGCGCAGCGCGCGGTCGATGTCATCATCGGTGTCGAACGTGGTCAGGACCACCAGCATCGCCTCGGGAAACTCCCGCCGGATCCGCTCGACGACTTGAATTCCCTCGATCTTGGGCATCCGGAGGTCGAGGAGCGCCACATCGGGATGTTCCTGGCGATACAGCGCGATCGCCGATTCGCCATCCGCTGCCTCGGCGACCACCTGAATGTCGGGCTGCTCGTTGAGGATTTGCGCCACGCCGTTTCGGACAATGGCGTGGTCGTCGGCCAACAGAACGCGGATGGAAGGGCTCGGCAAGTTCACACCTCAAAAGGTTCCGGGCGACGACGCTGTCTGGCCCTGTAGCGAACCTACCGTAAGCCGGCGACCCCGTCTATTGGCCGAAAAGACAGGTTGGGTCTACGACTTTGGTTCTATATCCCGTCCGCCGATCGTCCCACCTTCGAAAGTCGTACCCACTGCGAAGGAAAGTCGTACTGACTTCTAGCCGTTCGCAGAATGGTGGCGCCTCGCCCGCTGTCGCATTGTGTGCGCCGTCACGACAGCCCGAGGAAGTCCCCATGACGGCCGATTACAACGGATGGAACGATGCTCCCGAAGCGGAGCGCGAGGCGATGGATGTCTACTCCCGTCAGGAGTCCGAGCGGGAAGCGGAGGATCTCATGGCGCCAGCGTCCGAGCAGACCACCAGCCGGATAGAGCACGCGGGCCTGAGCCTCGCACCGGATGCGTCACGGGTGCCTGAGCGTTCTCGTGTTTGGCGCCCGTTCTCCGAGCAGGCCGCCCATCTCCTTTGTCTGGAGGACGCACCGGGGAAAGTTGCACCACGGATTCACAGCCGATTCGCCGTCACGCTCCTTCGCTCACCCGCCTTCGTCACGGTGGAATCGAGCAGAGGCCTCGCCGCGGACCGGAACCAGATCCTCCTCATACCTCGGTTACAGCTCTGCGCGTTGCGGGCCCAGGGCGGCCCGGGCCGGGGGCCGGTGACCCTGCTTCTCGAAGCGTCTGTTGTGGAAGGGCTTGCTGTTCCTGATCGGCCGGCACTCGTCACTGACCTGGAGTGTGTGGCGCAGCTCGCGGCGCTCATAGGCCAGTTGCAGCGTCCGGTGGGTTTGATCGGCCGCGACGCCATCCCTCGATCGCTACTCGAGCGTCTGTTCGCGCACAGCGCGCCGCTGGCACATGCCCGTTCCTGCGGCAGGTCACTCGCTCCCGTGCGCCGGCACCTCCAGGACCACCTTGGCGAGCTGATCCCGACGGGGGCTTTAGCGGACATGATCGGCCTCACTGAGTCCCATCTCATTCGAGCGTTTCATCTCGAATTCGGCCTGCCACCGCACGCGTTTCACCTGCGGCTCCGGCTCGCCCTTGCCGCTGAGCTGCTCTCATCCGGTCTATCGGTAGCCACGGTGGCGAACGAGTGTGGCTTCGCCGACCAAAGCCATCTGAGCCGGAAGTTCAAGGAGGTCTACGGCGTGACGCCGGCCGCGTGGGGGACTGCTGCAGTCGGCGCCCGTCGTGGGCCAAGTGACTGGAGTCGGCCAGTGCCCGAGCCGGTCCGGGAGCAGTGGCAAGCTCTTCAGAAGGTTTGCTGATGATGGGCACGCGCCCGGAGTGCAGAGAGTGAGAGCAGTCGGAGGCGTTTCATCAATGAAGGCTATGCGGGAACAGCCAACCAGGAGAATGACGATGAAGAAGGACCACGAGGGTTTACCGGCGGCCAGAAACATCCAGGAGTCGATCATCCAGGCTCAACTTGAGATCGTGAAAGATCTGGAACGGCGGAAGCAGTCAGCCGCGGCCGTTCAGCTGATGATCGATTCTGTGATCCATTCGATGACGCGTGTTGCTGCCTAGCTCGAACAACAGGACGGATTCAATGCTGACATCGCGTCGACCCATCATGCGCGCCGTACTCGGGCTGTCCCTGGCAGCTTTCGTCACCGCCCCGCTGACCGCCCAGCAATCGGGCACCATCACCGGCGTCATCCGATCGGCCCTCACGGACTCGGTGCTCCCCGGTGCGCTCGTGTCTGTGGAAGGCGGTGGGGTCAACCAGCAGGCCGACCCGGAAGGCCGCTTCTGGATCCGGGACGTTCCTCGCGGGCGCGCCCGGCTCACGGCGCGGCTCTTGGGCTACACGCCCCAGCGGCTCACCGTGTCCGTCGCTGCGGGCGATACCACCCACGTCGAGGTCCGGCTCCGCCTCGCCGTTACCGAGCTGGCCGAGCTCACCGTCATCGGTACGAGGGCGGACCTGGAGGAGCGTCGGGCCCGGCTGGCGCAGGTGCCGGGCTCAGTGGCACTGGTCGAGGCCGCGCAGATCCGCAGCACCCGCCAGGCCAACCTTAAGGATGTTCTCGGCTTCACTCCCGGCGTCTACGTGCAGCCCAGGTTCGGGGCGGCGGACGAGAGCCAGATCTCGATTCGCGGCTCGGGTCTCAGAAACAACTTTCACGCCAGAGGCATCAACCTTCTGGTAAACGGAATGCCGTACCGCAACGCGGACGGATTCACCGACTTCGAGTCGCTGGAGCTGCTCAATACCGAATCCATCGAGGTCTACAAGGGCGGCAATGCGCTCCGGTATGGCGGCGCGACGCTCGGCGGAGCCATCAATCTGGAAACCAAGACGGGCTACACCGCATCGCCCGTGGGGCTGGTGGCCGAGGGCGGGAGTTACGGATTCCTCAAGACCCAGGTGTCCTCCGGCAGCACGCTGGGGAAGCTGGACTACTTCGGGAGCTACACCCGCACCAGCCTCGATGGGTACCGGGACTACTCGGTGCAGGGACGCGATCGGGTGAATGGACATCTGGGTTACGTGCTCTCTGAGAACACGGATGTCCGGGCATTCTATTTCTTCGCCCGGGTAAACGAGCAGCTTCCCGGAGCCCTCAATGCGGAGGAGTTCGCGAGTGATCCTGAGGCTTCGAACCCCGGCAACCGAGCCGGCAAGTGGGGCCGGGACTACGATCTGCACCACCTCGGTGTGCAGCTCCGGAGCCAGCTCGCTCCCAGTCAGAGACTGGAGGTCAGTCCCTATTTCCAGTACCGCGACATCGATCATCCCATCTTCCAGGTCATCAACCAGCAGAGCCGCGACTACGGCGTCGAGGCTCGCTATGAGAACACGCTTCCGCTGTTCGGCCGCACCAACCGATTCACACTCGGGGTTCAGCCTGCCTGGCTCGACATGGACAATCGCCAGTTTGTGAACGAGGCGGGGGAGCACGGGGAGCTGCGAAAGGATCAGAAGGACGAAGCAGGTGGGCTGGCGGTCTACGCTGAGAACGCGTTGGCCGTCACCTCGCGGCTGACGGCGGTCGTCGGCCTGCGATTCGATCACTCGATTCGGAAATCGCGAGATGCGTTTCTGTCCAACGGCGACCAATCCGACCGGCGGGAGTACGACCCGCTGCTGCCGAAGGTGGGGGGGCTCTACTCGATGCCGGGGATCGCGGGCCAGATCTACGCCAACGCGAGCCGGTCGTACGAGCCACCGCTGCTCCTCGAGCTGAATAGCCTGACCGTTCCGGGTTTCATCGATCTCGAGGGACAGGATGCCTGGCAGTTCGAGCTGGGGGTTCGTGGGCGCAGTGGTCCGGTCGCCTGGGACGTGGCGGCGTACGACGTGGAGCTGGATAACGAGATCCAGAACATCAACGTGCAGCCGTTCCCGGGTGCGCCGTTCACCGTGCCGACCTATCGGAACGCGCCGCGCACCCGTCACTACGGCCTCGAGACCGGCGTCGAAGTCGACCTGCCGGTCGGAGTGGCGCGGGTGGCGTACACCTTGGCGCGTTATCGCTTCATCAGCGACTCGCTCTTCGACGGCAACGAGATCCCCGGGGCGCCGCGCCATCATCTCGCGGCGCAGCTCCGCCTGCAGCACCGGTCCGGCTTGGCGGTCACGCCGTCGCTCGAGTGGGTACCCAGCGGCTACTTCGTGGACAGCGACAACACCGAGCGCAACGAAGGGTGGGCCACGCTCGGCCTGCGCGCCGAGTACCGCGTGGCGCCGCTCGGGCTCACGGCATTCGTCGCGGGGCAGAACCTCACCGACAGACGCTACGCCGCGTCGGTGCAGGTGGACAACGCGGCCGGCCGCTCGTTCGAGCCGGCGGACAGGCGCTCCTTCTACGCGGGGTTCCAATGGTCACGATGAGAAATACGGCGGCGGCGGCGCTCCTACTCGTCGGCGCATGCGGCGGCGGGCTAGAGGTCAGCACACTCGCGAACTCACCCGCCGGCGGGCAGGTCGCATCGGCGGATCCGTCGCTCGCCGGAGATCACGCGGGTGCCGACGTGCTGATGAGCTGGGTGGGGGACGACGGCGCCGGTTGGCGCATCTGGTTCGCCCGCTCGAGCGACGGGGGGGAGACGTGGTCGCCGGCGGTCCGCGTGACGCTGGATACCGACGAGGTGAAACCGCACGGAGAGGCGTCCCCGCGCCTCGTCGCGGGCCCCGGTGGCCGACTCGCAATCGTGTGGCCGCGCGAGGTGCCGGTCGCCGGCCGGCGCTGGCCAGCGAGCGCCATTCGGCTGGCGCGCTCGCTCGATGGTGGGCGCACCTGGCTCGCGCCGGTCACCGTCAACGACGACACCACCGGCGTGCCGGCCGGTCACAACTTCCAGGGCGCCGCGTGGGCCGGCGACTCGGGGCTGGTCGCCGCCTGGCTCGACGAGCGGAGCGGCGTACCGCTTGCGCACGATCACGCCACCGCCGCCACTGCGAACGATCCCACGAGCGAACCCGACGCCACCGTCTTCCTCGCGAGCTCGCCCGACTTCGGTCGCACCTGGGCCCCCAACCGCCCCGTGTGGGGCGGTGCCTGCCCCTGCTGTCGCATCACGCTATCGCGCGGTGGCGATGGCGGGGTAGTGGCCGCCTGGCGCGCGCACTTTCCCGGCAACGTGCGCGATGTCGTCACCGCGGCGATCGCGCCGCGCAGTGAGCAGCCCACCCGCGTCCACGGCGACGGCTGGGTCTACCCCGGCTGCCCCCACAACGGCCCCGGCCTGAGCCTCGGCACGGACGGTGTCCGGCACGTCGTCTGGTACACGGCTGCGAGTGGGATGGCCGGTTTCTACTATAGGGCTGACTATAGGACCGGCGCACACGGCGGGGGCGCCGGCGAGGGTTCGAGCGAGCCCCTGCCTCTGGTCGAGGGCAGAAAGCTCCCGCCGGTGCACGGCGCGGTCGCGGCGCTCCCCGGCGGCGGCGCAGTCGCCGCAATGGACGCCCGTTTGGGCGGCACCCGACTCATCAGCGTCGCCGAGCTCCCGCGAGGTGAGCGTCGGGCTCGCCCCGTAGCGGTGCCCGGCAGCGAGGGCGGCATGTACCCTCAGATCCTGAGCGTTTCCGACACCGTCGCGCTGGTGGCGTACACGGTCGGGCTCGAGGGCCGTCAGGAGGTGCGGCTGGTTCGTGTAATGCTCCGTCGGCCGCGGACCTGAGATCGGGGCCCAGGGCGACGGCGGGAGGGCCACCTTCTTCCTGTTTGTCCCTCCTGCTCTGGCAGACCGCCGATCTCTGCTATAGCCTCAAGCTGATCGGCGCGGCTCTCCAGCGCCGGACTCCGTTGCCTATACCAATCGTCGCACTCGACCTGGGGCCGACGATGATCTGCCTGCATCCATGATCCAGCGCACGTTTGCGGCCGTCCGGCTCGCCTTGGCCGTGGCGTGCTGTCCGTGCGCCTCTCTGTCGGCACAGTCGCTCGACGTCGGCCAGTACGCGCATACCGCGTGGACGGTGCGGGACGGTGCGCCGGGGGGGATCAGGACTCTGGCACAAGGGGCGGACGGCGTGCTCTGGATCGGCTCGGGGCGCGGCCTGTTCCAGTTTGACGGCGTGCGCTTCGAGCGATTCGAGGCTCCGGCGGGCCAGACTCTCCTGCCACACGCGCCCAACGTCCTGCTCGCTCTGCCGGACACTGCTCTCTGGATCGGCCACTTGACCGCCGGCGTGAGCGCCTTCCATCGGGGCAGGCTCGTCACCTACGGCACCGGGGACGGCCTGCCGGGCGGCGCGGTGACCGCGATCGCGCGTGACTCCAGCGGTACCATGTGGGCCGCGACGTCGCGTGGGCTGGCCCGGTTGCTCGGCGGGCAGTGGGAGGCGATCGATACCGCCGCCGGATACCCGGGAGGCTACACCGAGCCGGTCCTCGTGGACCGGAGCGGGTCGGTCTGGGCAGTGGCGGAAGACGGGATCTATACCCTGCCGAGAGGGGCGGCGCGCTTCGAGAAGCGCGAGCCGACCGGGGCCGGCCGCCGCGATGGCGAGCTCAACCTCGTTGCGGCGCCGGACGGCTCGGTCTGGGCCGTCCATCGCTCGGACGGTGTGTTCCCCCTGGCGGACGGCCGCGGGGGCCCAGCACCACCCCGCACGCTCGCCTACGCCGATAGCGGCATTTACTCCCTTGCCTGGTCCCGCGACAATCCCGTGGTGGCGATCGGAACCTCGGGCCGGCTCGTCCGTCTCTGGCTCTCGACCCCCGGCGGCGGCGAGGCCGGGACTGCGGAGGCCGCTCCGGCAAGGGCGCGCACTATCCCTTTCTCCCGCACTGCCGGCATGAGCGGGAATCTCATCGTGGCCGCGCTGTACGATGGGGAGGGGAGCCTCTGGGTCGGGACCTCGACCGGCATCGACCGGTTTCGTGGGACCAAGCTCACCCCGATCGCACCGCCGGGGTACCTGGGACCGGCGGCCGTCGCGCCGGACACCAACGGGACGGCGTGGGTCGCCACAACACGCGGTACGCCGGCGGCTCTGCTCAGCGTTGGTAAGAGCATCGTCCCACGGCTCGACGCCCCTCGAGCGCTCACATGCATCTACCGCGATCTCCGCGGTGGTCTCTGGATTGGCGGCGCCGGACTATGGGAGCGGAAGGATGACGCGTTCGCTCCCGTGCCGCTGCCGCCGGTGCAGCCGGGAGGATCGCCCCTCGGGCGCGAGATCCAGGCGGTGGCGCGTGAGCGGGATGGCGGGCTATGGGTTGCGATCGCGTTCAATGAGGGCGTCTTCCGCCGGCGGCCGGGGCGCGGCTGGGAGCAGTTCGGCGGCCCGCGATTGGCCGACCGCAGTCCCGCCAACGTCATTACCACGGACAGCAGCGGCCGCACATGGCTGGGGTACCAGAGGGGCGAGCTGGCGCTGGTGGTGGGCGACTCGGTCCGCGTGTTCGCGGCGGAAGAGGGACTCGACGTCGGACGCGTGCTCGCCATTTCCGTGTACGGCGACCGCGTGTGGATCGGAGGCCAGTCCGGTGTGGCCGCATTCGATCCACGCCAGGCCGACGGGCACCGCCACCGGCTCTTTGTCCCGCTGCTCACGGCCGGGGAGCCGTTGCGCGGAGTATCGGGCCTAGTCGAGACTCCCGATGGGGAGCTCTGGCTCAACGGCGCCGACGGTGTCACCCGCGTCCCGGCCGCAGAGGTGCGGCGGGCGCTCGCCGAGCCCGGCTACCAGGTCCGGTACGAGCGCCTCGATTACCGCGACGGCATCGAGCCTCCGGCAGAGCAAGTTCGTCCGCTGCCGTCGGCCGCGGCCGGCACGGACGGCCGCATCTGGTTCGCCTCCGCGGGGGGCGTCGCCTGGGTGGACCCCCGCAGGGTCCGGCGCAACACGGTCCCGCCGCCGGTGCAACTCCGGGCGCTCACTGCCGGCGGTCGGCGCTGGTTCGCGGGACAGTCGGCGAGCGACACCCTACGGCTTCCGCCTCGCACATCGGCGCTTAGTGTCGCGTACACGGCGTACAGCCTGGCCGTGCCCGATCGCGTGCGATTCAGGTATCGCCTCGAGGGTCTTGATACCGCCTGGCAGGACGCCGGCGACCGCCGCGAGGCGTTCTTCACCAATCTGCCCCCCGGCCGCTACCGGTTCCGTGTCATCGCGTCCAACGACGACGGTGTGTGGAACACGGCGGGCGCGTCGCTGGCCTTTGCCATTGCCCCGGCGTGGAACCAGACCTGGTGGTTCGTCGCGCTCGTCACCCTGACGCTCGTAGCCACCCCGGCTTTCACCGCGGTCGCGTGGCAGCGCCGCCGCGCTCGCCTGACCGCGGAGCGCTCCCAGGCGCGGTTCGAGGCCATGCTCGCGGAGCGGACCCGCCTCGCCCGCGAACTGCACGACACCCTGCTCGGCGGCATGGCGGGCGTGGCGATGCAGCTGGACATCGGCGCCCGGCGTCTCGCGGCGGGCGACAACGCCTCGGCCACCGCCGACCTCCTCTCCACTTTGGCCTCCCAGGCCCGGTACGTGCTGGCCGAGACCAGGAAGCTTGTGGGTGCCCTGCGGATGTCCCAGCAGGCCGAGGCGCTTTATGAACAGCTAGCGAGTGCGGCGCAGCGGACGTTTTCCGGGACGGAGGTCGTGGCTCACCTGACGCAGACGGGAACGGAACGCTCCTACCCGGCGACGCTCGAGGCGGAGCTCGTCAGCATAGCCGGTGAGGCGCTGGCGAATGCTCGGAACCACTCCGGCTGCCGGACCGTGTGGGTCATCTGCGACTCCGGGCCCAGGGAGCTGCGCGTGGGCGTGCGGGACGATGGGTCCGGGTTCGATCTCTCCCAACCGACCCCAACGGGCCATTGGGGCCTGATCGGCATGCGGGAGCGGGCTGCGTCCATCGGAGCCAGGCTCACCGTCACCAGCGCCCCAGGCGCCGGCACGGAGGTGGTCCTCGTGCTGCCTGAGCGTTCCAGGTGGTCCGTTCTGTGGAGCCGGTTCGTGCGGATGCTCGGCCGCGATCCGCGATAAATCTTCAAGCACATCCAGAAGCTCACCGCGATTTCGTTCCTCTGTAGCGTTCACGCTCGCACGACCGTCCCCGCGTAGTATCACTATGTGACGGCATCCCGCGTCGGTGCGGATCGGCAGCCGCCGCAATTTCGTTCCTCTGTAGCGTTCAGGCCCGCACGACCTTCCCCGCATAGTAACCGCGCCGTGCGACGCATCCGTCGTCGGCGCGGACCCCCACCGAGCCCCGTAGGCGGGCAACTACAACTTTTGCTCTATACCCGGTACGCCGATCGTCTCGCCTTCGAAAGTTGTAGTCAAAGCCAAGAAAAGTCGTACTGACTTCTAACCGTTTGCTGAATGGTGGCGCCTCGGGCGTCGTCGCATTATGTGGCCGTCACGACGACAGGTCTTCAGAAGGAACCGGCAACCAGGAGAATGACAATGAAGAAGAACTACGAGGGCCTACCGGCGGCCAGAAACATCCAGGAGTCGATCGTCCAGGCGCAGCTTCGGATCGTGAAAGACCTGGAACGTCGGAAGCAGTCAGCCGCGGCCGTTCAGCTGCTGATCGATTCTGTGATCGATTCGGTTACCCGCGCTGCTGCCTAGGAGATCATAGCAATTCCGTTCCTCTGCCGCGTTCAAGAGGCCGCAACGGCTCGGCCGTAGAATGATGACCGTGCGACGGGGTTTACCGTCGCCGGCCCTAACAACCAACCGGGTGAAACTGTATGCAGGGATTCTCAAGATTCGCGCTGCGGCTGGTGCCAGGTCTTCTGATGATTGGTCTGATCTCGTTCGACACGCCGTGCGCAGCCCAGGAAGTGGACGTGCCTGGTGCAGGTAAGGGCTCGGGCTCCGTGTTCGCGCCCTCGGGCTACCTGGAGCTGATCGCTCCGGTCCACGAACGGATCGCTCTCAGAGCTTACGGGTTTTACATCGGCAACCTGAAAACGCCGGTCGCACAGTTTGAGGTCCCTGTTCGGGTCACAAAGTTTCTGACCATTACTCCCAGCTACATGTACTACTCGGCTGCTGCTAGCGGGCTCAATGAATTGGTGCCGGAGCCGGCAGGATTCACCGACAGCTATGGCGAGCACCAGTTCCGAATTGACGGCACCGTGGGATTCTCCCTCCGGAAGTTCCAGATCTCCGTCCGCAACATGTATGTCAGAAGGTTTCTGCCAGCTCAAGCAGATGATATCAACCGCTATCGAGGTCGACTGATGATCTCGCATCCCCTCGTGGTTCAACGCCACATCTGGCAGCCCTTTGCCGCATACGAGACCTACTATGACGGGGGCGGGGGTGGGTGGGACAAGGATCGCGTCTGGGCCGGTGTCACGCTGCCACTCACCAGGCAGGTGTCCTTCCAGCCGTCCTATCTGTGGGAGAAGAGCGACGGACTCAAAGATGTCAACTACTTGATGCTTGGTCTAATCGTAAGCACGAGGTAAGCACGGGTCCTGAGGAGTTGGTCAACATCAACGGAGGTTTCCATGTCGAGAGTGCTGCAACGAAGAACCGCGATCCTTTCCCTACTGGTCAGCCTGGGTTTCGCCACGGCCGCGCTGGCGCAGATGCCGACATCACCGTGGAAGAAGGCGGCACCGTTCCCGGCGCCGGATGAGGAGCTCTACGGCGTCACCGTCAAGGGGAAAATGTACGTGATGGGCGGCTGGGCCGGCGGCAAAGCGGCCGGCGGCAACTACGAATACGATCCGGCGACCGATAGATGGACCAAGAAGCAGCCGATGCCCCGGCCGGCCCACCATGCGGCCATGGCCGTTGTGAACGACAAGATTTACGTGATCGGTGGGTTCGTCGCTCCCACGACCACCGCGGTCCCGCTGGGCGCCGCATGGCAGCCCATCGACGACGTCTGGCAGTACGATCCGGCGGCCGACTCCTGGAAGTCGCTGGCGCCGCTGCCCAGCAGGCGCGGGTCTGCGTTCGCCGCCGAAGTCGGCGGCAAGATTTACGCGATCGGGGGGGTCTCGACCGTGCCGGCGTCCAAGGACTCGTTCTTCACGGCCTTCGGAGCCGCTCGAGTTCTCACCACCAACGACGTGTACGATCCCGCCACCAACAAGTGGGAGAGCCGCACACCGATGGCGGTCGCGCGCAATCACGCGTTCGGTGGCGCGGTCAACGGCAAGATCTACATCATCGGCGGCCGCACCGGCCACGGATTCATCCTGACCGCCACGAATACGGATGTGGTGGAGGAGTACAATCCCGTGAACGACAGCTGGAGTGTTCCGAGAGAGCGGATGCCGTACGCCCGAAGCGGGGGGGCCTGGGGCACGGACGGGCGCCTGATCTATGTGGCGGGCGGTGAGATAACAACCAACGGTATGGTCGGCGCGTTTAACGGCATCCAGGCGTACGACCCGGCGATCAATTCGTGGTTCACGCTGCCTCCCATGCCGATGCCGCGTCACGGCGTTGCGGGCGCGGTGATCGGCGATCGCTTTCACCTGGTGAGCGGGATGATCCAGTCGGCCGGGGCGCTGGTGTTCCAGGATCCGAGTCTCCACACCCACACGGCGAACCACGATGTTCTGGAGCTGAAGTTCGGAGCGCCTCCGGCGAAGGCTGCGAAGAACGAGGAGGCGGCGCCTGCCGGCAGCGAAGCGAAGAAGTTGTCCATCCGCACCGGGGGCATGTCCCCCGGTGGCGCGAAAAGTGTCTCCTTCCGCATCTGGGACGCCCCTTTCGGTACCGGAGGGGCGCTCTCCACCAGCGGTGGGGCGCTTGCCGCGAGTACGACGAAGCCCTACACCCGCTACAACGTCAACAGCGCCGAAGGCCAGGCAATGCTCGCGAAATACGGTCGGGCGGTGGAGATCATGAAGACGCTGCCGTCCTACGATACCCGCTCCTGGACCTGGTGGTGGAATACCCATTGGATCAAGGGCTACCCGGCGTTCCTGTGGGAATTCTCCCAGATCCGTAAGAAGGAAGCCATAGACTCACTTCCACCGGAGTACCGCGAAGCGGCTTGGGCGGTGTGGAACGGCTGCCAGTCACACGCCAAGGATCCCGCCGACCCTGAACACTTTCAGCAATGGTTCTTCCTGCCCTGGCACCGGCTCATGCTGCACCAGTTCGAGGGGGTCATTCGCGAGGTGCTGCAGGACGAGAGTTTCTCGCTTCCCTACTGGAACCCGGTTACCGGGAACCACGACGATTTCATTGTTCCGGCCGTGTTCCGGGATCCGGGCAGCCCCCTGTTCAATGGCACTCGCTGGTTCTGGGTCAATGGGGGAGAACCGATCGATAAGCTCTATATGAACTGGATCAATCTGAGCGCCCTCAACGAAAAATTTTACATCGACTCGGCGAACGGCAACCTCGGGTTCAATCCCCGCATGGACCAAAACCCCCACTTCTTCACTCATTTCGCACTCGGCGGCGACATGGCGGAATTCTCCACGGTGGGAGGTGACCCGCTCTTCTATCTCCACCACGCCAACATGGACCGGCTCTGGGAAAGCTGGAACCGGCTGGGCAACGAGAACCCAACCGATCCCAAGTACCTCAACCGAAAGTTCGCGTACGGGGACAAGAGCGGCAAACACGTATACCTGCCCGTCAGCGCGTCCAACCGCACCGCACAGATGGGGTACGTGTACGACAGCTACGAGAAGCCGCCCAAGCAGGAGACCCTGACCGCCAGCCAGGCCGCCGCGAGACAGGCCACTCTGGACTCTCTCCAGACCATTGTCCACGGCCCACCCCAGGCTAGCTCCCACGGCTCCCACGAGCACCCCGCCTCGATCGGGCAGGGCCACAGTGAAACCGAATCTCACGGTTCGGGAGCGGGAGGAACGCAGTGATGACCGCGAGCGTCCAAGCCAGAGGTGACGTGAGGCCCTCAAAGGCGCTCCACGTCGGGTTGTGGGTCGTTCAGGGGCTGCTCGCGGCACTGTTCCTCGCGGTCGGCACGACGAAGGCCACCCAGCCGATCGCGGTGTTGGTGGAAACCTTCGGGTGGCCGGCTGCGGTTCCGGCGGCGCTCGTGCGCTTCATCGGTGTCGCCGAATTCCTCGGCGGGCTCGGTCTGATCCTTCCTGCTGCCACCCGCGTCAAGCCGATGCTTACGCCGCTGGCCGGCGTCGGTCTGGCGCTGGCAATGCTGTCCGCCGCGGGCTTCCACATCAGCCGGGAGAGTTCGGCGCGCTGCCGATGCCGCTCGTCCTCGCGAGCCTGGCGGCGTTCGTCGTGTGGGGACGCGCGGTGAGGGCGCCCATCACATGAGAAACGCACCACGAGGAGTCAAACACATGCGATCATTTCTTGGGGTTGCCAGTCTACTCGCGTTCCTCTCGTTCGCCTCGGTGGCAAGCGGGCAGGAGCCTCAGGCAGCCTCGCAAGGCGACGCGGCCGAGACCGGAAGGAAGCTCTCGAACCCGCTCTCAGACATATGGGCATTGTTCACTCGTTTCGACGCCAGCTTCTCGGATGGCGACGTCAATTCCGGCGACTCGAAGGTCGGGAGCAGCATGATCTTCCAGCCAATCCTGCCGTTCCCCCTCTACGGTCAGGGCGCCAAGCGCTGGAATCTCATCACCCGGCCCACCCTCCCCGTGCTCTTCAGCCAGCCGGTTCCCACGGCTTTCAACACCTTCAACCATGCCGGGGGGTTGGGGGACCTCCAGCTGCCGACGGTGATCGCGCCTCCCACGGGGAACTGGATCCTCGGCGCGGGACCGGCATTCCTGTTCCCAACCGCCACCGACGATGCCTTTGGTCGCCAGCAGTGGGGTCTCGGTCCAGCCGCGGTCGTGGGCTACCGGACAAAGGCGGCGACCTTCGGGGCGTTCGGGCAGTACTACTTCGGGGTGGGATCGACCGGCGACCGTGAGCCCGGCCTCCCCGACGCCAGCTATATGAACCTGCTCTACTTCCTGTCGGTCAACCTGCCAAACGCCTGGCAGTTCGGCTTCAACCCGACCATCACCTACGACGCCCGGGCCACCCCCGACAACCGCTGGAACGTGCCCGTCGGTCTGATGGTCACAAAGACGACACTGCTGGGCAAACTGCCAGTCAAGTTCAACTTCGGTGTGGAGTACTCCGTTGTCAGCCAGGACGTGTACGGCGACAGAGCAAAGCTGGTGCTGGAGGTAATTCCGGTGATTCCGGCTCTGATCCGACAACCGATTCTGGGGCGGTGAGGCGAACCTGACCCTGTGGGAGGCAGCGGTGACACGTCACAGAACCCTGTTCTGGAGGCAGGCACGCGGTCACCATCGAGGACGCACGATCCCTACACTTCGCCGCAATTCGTGCTGCTGGCGGGGACCAGCTGGGATGAGCTACACGCCGGCGCGCCATTTCGCCTCCGACCGAGCCTGGGCCGTGGACGAACCGCGGAACCTGCGCCCGCATCTCGCGGGGACGCCAGCTGCTGCGATCGGGTCGAGGAGTGCTGGCGTCTCGTAGCCTCTCGCCGGTGGCTAGCTTCGCGGCCTCTGGCTGGATGCACCAGGTCAGCGCATGACCGTCGAGAGACGATCTCCTGATTCGTCTTGCCGGGCGGGAATCGGAGGCTTATCGGCGGTGCCCTGGTGCGCTGGAACCCACCTGCGGCGGTGGCGTTCGACACCCAGCAGCTGGGTCTCTGGGACAGCAGCCCCGGCTTTTCTCACCCGGGTCAGCAGCCTGCCGGGAACGAGGCGTGGCGCTCGACCCAGGGCGCTGCCAGCCGGCCTGCACAACTGCTGGACCTGGCCGAGGCGGTGCCTGAGCGAGCCGGCGCCCGAAGGAGCGCAACGGGCCCGCGTTCCTCGGCGCGTGTGGGTGCGAACGCCCTCGGCTGTCGGCGGTGCCGATAAAGGAAACGCTGTCGTTCCTGGGCAATGTGACGCTGGCGTCCGCCGGCTCATAGGAATGAACGGCCGCTATCGCGCATCCGACCTCTGGTTGCTGATCCAGCAGTGCGGCGTCGAGGCGCTTCCGATCGTCACGCTGATCAGCTTTCTGGTGGGGGTGATTCTTGCCTTCGTCGGCGCCGTCCAGCTCAAACAATTCGGCGCGCAGATCTACGTCGCCAACCTGGTCGGCATTGCCATGACCCGGGAGATGGGCGCGCTGATGAGCGCCATCCTCATGGCGGGGCGCACCGGAGCCGCGTTCGCGGCCGAGCTTGGCACCATGAAGGTGACCCAGGAGCTCGACGCTCTCACGACCGCGGGTTTTCCGATCGTGGAATTTCTGGTTCTCCCCCGGGTGCTGGCGCTGATCCTGATGATGCCGCTGCTCTGCCTCTACGCCGACTTCGTCGGGATCCTCGGTGGAGCGGTCATCGGTGTCGGGATGCTGGATCTCTCGTGGCCGATGTACATCGGGCAGACCACCCAGCCGTCCAGCTGGGCGACACCGTCGGTGGCGTGTTCAAGAGCGCCGTGTATGGCGGGTTGATCGCGGGTGCGGGCTGCTGGCGCGGCCTCCAGGCTGGCAGCAGCGCATCGGCTGTCGGCAGGGCGGCCACCTCGGCAGTCGTGACCAGCCTGGTTGCCGTCATCGTGGCCTGCGGCCTTTTCGCCTTCCTCTTCTACGCCCTGGGGATCTGATGATCGCACGAATCCGCCACGGGAAACGGAGCGACGCCCTGCATCAGCGTGCGCGGTCTCACCATGGCGTACGGCGGCTTCGTGCTGATGCGCGACATGACGTTCACCGTCAACCGGGGCGATGTGTTCATCATCATGGGCGCCAGCGGGAGCGGCAAGAGCACGCTGCTGCGTCACCTGATCGGTCTCAACCAGCCGGCGCACGGCAGCATCTATTACGAGGCACAGAACTTCACCGACGGCGGACCCTCGCGAGCGGGAACGAATTCTCAGGAACGTCGGGGTTCTGTTTCAGGGCGGCGCCTTGTGGAGCGCGATGACCCTGAGTGAAAACATCGGGCTGCTGTTGGAGGAATACACCGATCTCAACGCCCGCCGAGATCCGGCAGGTCGCCGCACTCAAGCTCGCGCTCGTGGGCCTCAAGGGCTTCGAGGACTACTATCCCTCGGAGATCAGCGGCGGCATGCAGAAGCGAGCCGGATTGGCTCGGGCCATGGCTCTGGATCCCGGCATCCTGTTCTTCGACGAGCCATCGGCCGGCCTCGATCCGATCAGCGCGCGCCGGCTGGACCAGCTGATTCTCAACCTGCGCGACAGCCTCGGGATCACCGTGGTGGTGGTCAGCCACGACCTGGCCAGCATCTTCGCCATCGGCAGCAACAGCATCTACCTCGACGTGCCAAGCCGGACGATCACGGCCGGTGGGCCTCCCGAAGGAGCTACTTGGCCCGGACCCGGGATCCCGACCCTCCGGAGCTTTCTGACCCGGGGAGGAGAAACCATGAGCCAGCGGGTCAGCCCAACGCTGATCGGCGTCTTCGTCCTCGGCGCGGTGCTGCTGGCTGTGACGGCAGTGGCCCTGATCGGCTCCGGTCGCTTCTTCCGCCGGACATACCCATTCGTGCTCTATTTCGCCGGCTCGGTGAATGGCCTCCGCATTGGCGCGCCGGTCAAGTTTCGCGGCGTCGAGATCGGCTCCGTGAAAGACATCCGCCTCCAGCTGAACCGGATCAGAGTGTATTCCGCATACCGGTCATCGTCGGGCATCGACCCTGAGAAGATCACCAGTCTGGGTGGCAGCGAGACCATTCTGAACAGCCCGGCGGAGTATCAGAGCGCGATTAATGCCGGCCTCCGGGGGCAGCTCCAAACGGAGAGTTTCGTCACTGGGGTGCTGTATGTGGCTTTGGACTACTTTCCCGGCACTCCGGCCGCCTTTGTCCAACAGCAAGGCACCCGCAAGTTCCGATACCGCGAGATCCCCACCGAGCCGTCCTCGACCGAGAAGGCGCGGATGGCGGTGACCGAAGTGCTCACCAAGCTGGCAGCAAGTGACGTCGAGGGCCTCGTCGACTCGGCCCGGCAAGCCGTCTCGGGACTGCACCAACTGGTCAGCTCTCCTGACCTGAAGCTGATGATCCAATCCCTGGGCCACGTCGCAGGCCGGCTGGGCGACGCGGCGGGCAATGTGTCACAGCTGGCCACCCGCCTCGACAGCAACGTCTCCAGGCTTACGGCGGATCTCCACCAGACCAGCGTGAAGGCCGGGGCGATGATCGATCAGGCCGGCCAAGTTCTGCAGCACACTGACGCTACCATTCACGACTCCCCAGTGCTGTACGAGCTCACCCGGACTTTGAAAGAGGTTTCGGCCGCCGCGCGGTCCGTCCGTCTGTTGACCGGCTATCTGGAGCGGAACCCGAGCGCGCTCATGTTCGGCAAACCCGTGGCCCAGGAGAAGTGATGCGGCGTCCGTCGGGTAGATCGATGTTTCTGGCGCTGGTCTGCCTCTGCTTCTCGGGTTGCGTGCGGGTCGGCCACCAACAGGAAGATCCGTGGCGTCTCTTTACGCTGAGCGCGCTTCCTGAACCTGAAGCTGACAAGGTGGGGGCCGCGGCTTCGCCAGGGCCGGTGCAGGCCACGATCGGCGTCGGGCCCGTTCACCTGCCGGGATATCTGGATCAGGACCAGATAGTGACCCGGATCTCCCAGCATCGTGTTTCTGTCTCCGACAGCGATCGTTGGGCAGAGCCCCTGGACGACAACATCGAGCAGTCGCTGGCTCATAACTTGTCTATGCTGCTGCAGAGCGAGGGAATGATAGTGCAGCCCTGGCCCGGGCCGGAGCGGCCAACCTATCAACTCGAGATTGACGTTCTGAGTTTTGAGACGGATACCACCGGGACCACCCACCTCATCGGCCGATGGTTCCTGCGCGACGTCGCAACCAGGCGAACGATCGCCGAAAAGGAGGCACGCTTGACCGCTCCGGCAGCAGGTCGCTCGGCCGAGCAGTCGGTAGAGTCCTTGAGCCAGGTTCTAGGAGCTTTTAGCGCTGAAATTGCCAAGGTGATCGGCGAAGCTGTGCAGCACTGAACTCCGCGCTAAAGAGCCATTCCCAGAGACAAGTGCAGATGGAGCCGCCGGCTCCAGTCGGGCTCGACGCTCTCGACCGGCCGATCTTCCAGCAGGGCATCGAGCACCTCGTCCGCGCTGCGCAAGTCCAAGGTGGAGGGGTTCAGCTTGTAGGCCAGGCTCAGACGGACCGCCCCTACCGGTGTCAGGTAGCTGATCCCGGCTCCGGTCGAGAAGCGTAAGTCGCCTTCAACCGGAATCGACACGGCCTGGGTAAATCGCTCGTCCGGCGTCCACACCTTGCCGGCATCCAGAAACAGGTGGGTTCCCCAAGCGCTCGGCAGACCAGGTGCGGGCAGACGCAATTCGAGCGATCCGCTTATCCGTGCCAGCGCCCCGATCGGGACGTACCCGTCGGAGCTGAATACCGTATCGCTGCCTTCCAACCTTGCGTCGACCTCGGGAAACTTGGGCCCGAGCAGCCGGTTGCCCCAGCCGCGCACGTCGTTGGTCCCGCCCGCGGTCATGGACTCATCTCTGAGCCTGATGAATTCGAAGCGCGCATCTTCTCCTGGTGCCGGAACGCTCTTCCCGAAGGGGAACAGCCGACCGGCCGAGATCCGCCCGGCCAGCACCACATTTCGGCTCAGGGGGTGAAACACCGAAGCGGTGAGGTCGAGCCGGCCGAACTGCACCGTCGTGAGCGGTTCCGGGACCGTGAGCTCGGCCACCGGGTAGAGCAACCAGCCACGGCGCGGGTTGGCAACATCATCCAGGTGGCTGAAGGACCCGGACAGTGTCAGCGAGCTCTTGTCGATATTGCGGCCGAGCGAGTCGATGAGCCCGGGGATCTGGTCCACCAGGACGTCGCTGAGATCGATACTGCCGGATGACACGTCGCCGAAGCGATACTCGTAGATCCGCCGGGCGCTGAGCTGGTATTGCAGCGCGACGGTCGACAGCGGCCCCAGCCGGTACAGCAGAGTGGTGGACAGCCCGATCGCCGCCGATCGATCGCTCAGATCATCCCGATACTCGGCAAAGGGGCCGACGATCAGAGCGAACCGGGGCGCGAAGACATAGGGCTGGGTCAGGTTGAGGGAGCCCCGAAGCAGGCGCTCCGCCTCGGTTCCGATCGCACCGGCGCCGCTCTGCGCCTCGAATGAAGCGGTCAGGCTGCGGGCCCCGCCGGTAAAGTTGGGGTGGTTCCATTGTACCCGTCCGGTGACGCCGGCCCCCTCGGAGATGTAGCCCGACTTCCGCCAGCGCGAGTCGGGGCCGCGACTCCTGGACCACTATCCGAACCGGCAGAATCGAGTCTCCCAGGGAAGACGAGTCTACGCCCACTTGAACCTGCGGGAACAGGTCCACCTGCTGGATGCGACTCCTTCCCTCTCCTAGCGCGGCGGCGGAATACCAGTCCCCGGTATGGAAGGGGACCTGTCGTAACACGACATCGTCGCTGACCGATTCATTCCCCTCCACGGTGACACTGCCCAGACGCCGGCGGGTGCCGGGGCTGACCCGCAGCGTCACATCCACCTGGTTATTCCCGGGCTGGATCTCCCGCTCGGCTTCGGTGGCGGCTCGAGGATACCCGTGATCCTGAAGCCATGTCATCACCCGCCGCTCCGCGGTTGCGGCCTCGGCATCGCCAAAGCGTTGCCCCCGGCCCCCGGCAAGATCGGTCTCCAATGCATGCCAGGCCGACAGCAACGACTCGGGTAGTGCCACATCGGGCGGCAGGGCGGTCTTGATCTCCCGCAATGTCAGGGACGGACCCTCATGGATGAGGAAGGTCACGTCCACCAGAGTCCCCTCCGGGTTCGCCTTGACGCCATAGTCGATCTCGGGCGTAATGAATCCCGATCGCTTGTAGAAGCGCGTCAGGCGGACGACGTCCTTCTGAAGCTCGATGGGATCGAAGCGGTGGCTGCCGGGAGCGCCAATGAACGGCAGCTTCCCGAGCAGCTGCCTGACCCCGTAGAGCGAGCCCCTGGCCTTGAGGCCCAGCACTCGCCCAAGGTCGGATGTGGAGAAGCTTTGCTGGCTCTCGAAACGAAAATCGATCGAGCCCAGCTGCGCGTCCGGCCGGATGAAGGGAATCGAATCCTGTGCCGCGGCGGGTATCGATACCAGGTTCACCCAGGCCGTCAGCAGAAGCGCGCTGATGTGGGTACGGCGGATGTTCGCGCCGGTCACCGCCGCAGCCGGAGGAAGGCGCGAAACTCGCTACCGCCTCCCTGGAAGTTGAGCAGCAGCTTTCGCAACGCGGCGTACTCCACCTCGAATTCCACGAGATCGCTCTCGTTATCCGAGCTACCCGCGCTGCTGGACGCAACGATCGGCTGGCGAAAGCCGAGGTAGAGCGGCGCCGAGACATACTTGCCGGCCACCAGGGTCTGTCCGCCTTCCCGATCCTGAAGGATTTGAATCACATCCAGGCCCAGCCGCTGTCCGGCGCCTCCCGCGACGGTTCCCAGCGCCGCACCGACCGCCAGCGAAGTGGTCGTCGAGAGCGCGTCCTGCTCATCCGATTCGAGCGTTGGATCGGTGCTGGCCGGCCGGCCGGTGGTGAGATAGGACATGATGTCCTCCGACCGCAGCACCGGAATGGAGCTCAGGGACACGGTGAGTTTGCCGGTGTCTGAGCGGACCGAAGTCGTAATCAGGACCGGCGGCGCCCCACTCGGCGAGGGCGCCACGTATTCCGCTTTCAGCGCGACGGCTGTCTGGTCCAGTGGGCCATTCAGCTTGACCGATCCCTCCCGCACATCGAAGCGCCGGCCGACCACCTGCACGAAGCTGCGTCCGGCCTGGGGCCGGATCTCTCCAAAGATCTGAAGATCTTCTGCCGGCTTCTTCTGAATGTCGACCTTTCCCGCCAGCTCCACTGCCATGACCGGGTCGGTGTGGCGGCGGAGCCAAACATTCTCGGCCAGCTTCAATCCGAGCGCAATCTCCCATGCCGCCAGGGGCTTTTTTTTCTCCGCTCCGCGGGTCACGCCCTGGCCGAACCTGCGCTCCAGTATCCGCAGGTCTTCGGCCGAAAGCTCGACCTCCTCGGCCGACTGCTTGAGGTTCTTGGCCTGGAGGTACACGTCAGTGTTGCTGACTTCGAGCGATCCCTTCAGCACCGGGGCCTTGCCCGCGCCGGTCAGGTTGAGCTTTCCAGAGACGCTGGACCGAAACTCCTGGGCATCGGCGACTCGAAAGTTCGACAGCCGGGAGTCAAGATCGATAGCAGCCTGGGGCAACGATCCCAGGCGAATGGTTCCCTGCGTCTCGAGATGTCCGTCGCCGGATTCCAGTCGAGCTCTGGTGACTCGAATCTCCTGACCCTGGAGGCCCACCCGGAACTGACCTTTCTCGTACGTCGCACCCAAACGAGGGATCTGGACGGAAGCATCGAACAACGCAATGTCACCCGAGAGACGAGGCGCCTGGAGGGTCCCGCCTGCATGGGCATCCATCACGAGCCGCCCGCGCAGCTTCCGCACCGTCTCCGGATCGAATAGCGCTCCTACACCGTCGAGCCGGAAACGCCGGGTGACGGCATCCAGGACGAGCTGACCGCCAGGTACCGGCCTGATCATGCCGGCGGTGTCGTCCTCGGCCAGTGAGAGGGCCAGCGGGATGCGGCCTTTCACCATCAGACTGTCTCCCTCTTCCTCGCGCACCCCGATATCCAGCAGCAGGCCCGCAGCCGACCAATCCATCCGTGCGCGGGTGGTTCCAACTTCCTTCCCCCGGGCACGCATGTCGAACGCCACATCGCCCCTGGCACGGGGAGCGGCGGCAGGACCGCTCAGGTCGAGGGTGCCGTTGATCTCGCCGTCGACCTCACGGGCGCCTAACAGGTCAGCGAATCGGCCCAGCCTGAGGGCGCGGACCGTTGCGTGTAGCCGCTGCTCGCCCCGGCGATCCACCACTCCATCGACGGTAATGCGTCGGCCTTCTGTGACCAGAGAAAAGTCGTCCACCCGGATCGGACCTGCGTACCCGATGTTGACCGGATGGGCCAGGGTCCAGCGATCCTCAGCGAGCTTGATCTGGAGGGTGTCGAGCCGGAGGCGTGCGCTGTCCGGATGCAGACTGCTTACCACCAGAAGACTCCGCTCCGGATCTACTACGGCTTCGCCGCGCAGCAGCAGATCGGTTCCTTGCTTGATGCCCCGTAACCGCACCGTGCGAACCGTAGTCTTCCCCACGGGCAGGCGTTCCAGCACCACATCGGCGGTGCCGGCACGAATGGAGCGGCCTGCGGCGACGTTGCCCGACAAAGATGCGTGGAACGCGCCGATCCGCCGGGCTCCCACCTCCAGGTTCTCACCCATTACCTCGAGGCCGATCGCCAGGTCCTCACGGGTGCCGCGGGCCGACGCGCTGAAGCTGCCTGAGTCGAGCCCCAGCTGCGACACTCCTAACAGGGTCGTGAGCGATCCGAGGTCAGCCATGTGGCCGGACACCCGCAGCTCTGACGGCGGACGCGCGCCCCGTGCCAACGCGAGGCGACCGGAACCGCCGGCATTCAGCACGCTGGAGCGGAGCGCCAGGGTGTCGACGATGAGCATGCCACCGCGCAGCTGGAAGCTGGTTCTGGCCGAGTCGAGCCGCACATCATTCGCGTGGCCGGCGAGCCGCATCTCTCCCTTGAGATTCATGCTCTCGAGGCTGCCCAACTCACCCTCGACCCGGATGGCGGCCACACCACCCGCGTCCGGCACGCTTTGCCCCAGGAACGGTGCTACGGCGGCAACCGAAGCGGCGCCAGCCAGGTTCAGTCGTACCGGCGTCTCAAACGGGTATGCCGCCGACCTGATGCTGAGGCTGTCGTTCCCGGCCCTGATGACTCCCGACAAATCGAGCCGGCCACCGGCGAGCCGGGCCTCGACTCGTCCGCCGGTGATGGCAGCATCATTCACCGTGGAGCCGCGCAGGGTCAGCCGGCCGGCACCGGCAGCGTCTTCGCCGATTTTGCCCGAACCCTCCGCCTCGAACGAGCCGGCCAGGCTGGTATGCCAGTCGCTCTTCGAAAGGATTGCTCCGAGGTCCACACCCTGAAAGTCGCCCCGCTGAACGGTGAAGCTCGGGGTGGAGTCGAACGGCCGAGCCACACCTGTGAGCTCGATGCGGCCCGCCGGCGCGTCCGCGTTCACGTTCAAGGCAAGCCGGCCTCGTTCCAGGGTGGCGCCGACCATGGCATCCGTAATTTCGTGTTTCCCGATCCGGGAGCGGGCGAGTGACACCTTCGCCCGGAGCTTGAGCTGATCAAGGTTGCGTCCGGCGACGTGCCCGCGGGCGGTACCGGAGATTTCACCGTCGAGGCCTGCGTCGGGGAGCAGGCTGCCGAGCTCGAGCCCACTGAAGGAGAAATTCCGCAGGGACAGGCTGGGTACCGCCAGAAACGGCTGCGCAAGGGCACTCACCACGACCGAGTCGCCATTGATTCGGCCCGTGCCTCTGACGTCCACCGCTCCACTGTCGAGGCTGAGCTGGATCCGGCCCTGGTTGAAGGTGCGCGATCCATACACCAGGCCGACCTGGGCCAGTCTCACGCGCGCCGAGGCAGTTCTGGCCGAGGTGCCGCGGCTCTTGAGGGTAAACTCTGCGTCGAGAGAGCTCACGCCCGAGTCGCCGGCCACCGCGGCGACATCCAGTCTCTTGATCACGCCCCGATGGATCTGAAGCTCCAGCTCCGGACCTAACTTTGCGGTGCCGGACAGGGTCACCGTTCCGCTGTCCGAGCGGGCGATCGTTCGGAAATCGCCGGTTCCGCCACGAAGCCGCACGTCGGCGAAACCGGCGTCGAGCAATCCAGCCTGAGCCCGGTCCGGATCCAGCGTGACTCGCGCGCGCAGGTCGCCCTTCGTCGCGCTGAATCCCTGGCCGACCAGACTGACGCGGAAATCCCGGCCGCCAGCGCCCAGCAGACGCGTCAGCCAGGAAGGTGAGGCCGAGGGTAGCCGGTGGACCTGTGCGCTGAGATCGTAGGAGGGAATCGCCTGAAAGGGAGTGATCCACCCGCGGAGCCCAATCGCCGCCGGCCCGACAGTCGGCCTGGAGTTGGATCCGCGCCCGGCCCTCATGAAATCGTGCCTCGGCAACGATCCGACGCTGGCCACGTCGCCTCTGCGGCGCCTCGTGTACAGAGACTGTAGCGTCTCCACCCAGACGATCCATGCTCGAGCCGGCCAGATCGACCTGTAGTCTTCCACCTACTAGCTGTGGAAGTCCTGCGGCGGAGATAAACAGGCTCGGATCGAGCCCGCCGAAATCTGCGTCGACCTTGTACTCCAGCGCTGCGGCTTTCGGATGAGTGACGACACCTTGAGCGCGAAGATGTCGCCCCTCGATGAGGGGCGCCTCGATCCGGAACGCCACTCGATCGGTCGTGCCGGTAGCGCGTAGCGTTGCAGCAATTTCATCGGGTCGATCGAATCTCGAGCCCAGGAAGCGAAGGTCACGCAGGGCAAGCGGCCGCGCGGAGAGGTCGAGATCCAGCCCTCCTGGCGATGACAGCGGGACAGCGCCGGACCCACTCACCAGGCTCTGAGCCGAGCGCACCTCAAGATGGGAGACGCGGAGCGCGGCCCCTGCCAGCGATCCCTCAGCCTCGAACGTAGCCGCTACCGAGTCGGGCTCCGAGGTGCCGAGTCGCAGCAGCATCGTGCCCTCGGCCACGCTGAAGCTGTGAATGGCGATCTTCGGAGCTTTCGATCCAGCGGAATCAGGAGGTTTCGATACGGCTGAATCAGCATCCTTCTTGCTGAGCTGGGGAAGATCCCAGGAGCCGTCCGGCCGCTGTGGGAGGACCAAGCGAGGGTGGCTCACAATCACCTCTCGCAAGTCCACGCGCCCGCCGAGCAGGCTCGCAAGGTTGTAGCGAATGCGGAGCCTGGCGACGGATAAGGGGACGCTCCCCTTTCCATCGGCCAGGCGGACATCTCTGAGCTCGAGCCAGGAGAACGTGTTCCCCTTGGCGCCGCCAACCCGAATCGTGATGCCGGGAAGCGGGTCAAGTGAGGAGAGCACCCGATTAGCAGCCCAGGCGCCGCCTCCCGCGCGCAAGACGAGCCCCGAGCCGACGGCGAGCGCAAGTACGCCCACCAGCAGCATGAGCAGGGTTCGGAACGCGGTGCGGATCACGGGTGCGCCTCGGCGACGCCGAATGGCGGGCTGGAGAGAAAAGTTGCGGCTGTGAGAGTGATGCTACGAGCCGCTACAGGGCGGCGAAACTGGACTTTAGATCAGGTGGCAGGAGCCGGGGAAGACGGGCGTTTTCCCCCACTCTGACCGAGCAGCAGGCTGGCCCATACCGGCTTGTGGTCGCTGGCGCCGCGGACGTCCACCACCTTGCCCCCAGCCTGCCGAGCGAGAGGCAGCCCTCTCACGAAGATATGGTCCCAGGAAAAGACGGCAATTGTCTTGCCCACGTCCCTGGTAGGCCAGGAGAAGCCCTGCTGCTCGAAGTACTCCCCGATACCCCAGCTGTTGAAGTCCCCAGCGACGACGACGGGCCCGGTTGCGCTCTTCGCGTCCGCCAGGACCGTGGCGGCCTGCTCCTCCCGGGTGCGGGCCGAGGCCCGAGACTGCGTCTCCAGATGAACGGCGTAGACCCAGACCCTCTCACCCCGGACATTCACCACCGCTGCGGTGGCGTTCCGCCGCTGTCTCCGGACCGGCGCCTCGTATGGAAGGTTGAGCTTCCAGCTCCGCTCGATGGGCCAGCGACTCAGAATGGCGGGTCCGAAGTAACGATTTCGTGTGGGGTGAATCGAACCGGGATAATAGACGTAGTTGAGATGCAGCTCGCGGGCGATCCGCTCGGTGCCGGCCTCGTCCATCTCCTGGAGCGAAATGATGTCGGCATCTCGGAGAGAATCGCTTCGCAGCACCTCGATGGCAGCCCCGATCCGGTCGGCCATCTTGATGTTGAAGCTGACCACTCGCAGGCGCCCCGGCGAGCGGATAGTGGTATCCGATACGGGAGCCGCGAACGCACCTTCAAACCGGGGAGAGGTGGGGTTCAGCAGGTTGACGGTATTGGCGCAGGACGCCAGTGCCAACGACCCTGCCACGACCACCAGAATCTTGCCCACTCCAGCTACCTTCCTCACGAGAGCGGGGCAAGCTAGCGGCTCCGGGGCCAGTAAATGAAGGGTGGCTGGCGAGCCCTCCGGTCAGCCCCACATAATAAGGATCACCCGTCCGAGTACCTCGGCCCGGCTACAAATGACGCAGCTCAGCTACGATGAACGAGACTCCTGGGCCCCTTTAAGCACCGGGCGGACCACCGAGCGTGCGCGCCATGCACCTGATCCGCCTGGCGGTCATCGTGGGCCTGGCCTATTACGTCGGTACCCGGATCGGCTTTGCACTCACCCTGAAGCCCAGCCCGGTGTCCACCCTGTGGCCACCCAACTCCATCCTGCTCGCGGCTTTCCTGCTCACCGCCCGGTCCTCCTGGTGGGCGGTCCTGGGGGGCGCCTTTGTCGCCCACCTGATCGGTCAGCTTCAGAGTGGAATTCCAATCCCAATGGTGCTGGGCTGGTTCGTGACCAACGCCAGCGAAGGTCTGATTGGCGCCACCCTGGTGCGTCACTACATCAAGGACCCTGTCGACCTGTCCAGCTTCAGGCAGGTCAGCATCTTCGTCGCCGCCTGCCTTCCTGGGCACCTCGCTCTCGTCCTTCCTCGATGCCGGAATGGTGAGTCTGGTGGGCAGGGCGCCATCTGGGCTTCTGGGACGTGTGGCTGACTCGTACTCCCGGCAACGTGCTGGCCTCGCTGACGCTGGTCCCCGTGATCCTCACCTGGTGGCGGGCTGAGCTGTCCGAGTTTCGGGCCGCCCCGGCCAGGTGTTACCTGGAGGCCGGCCTGCTCGTCGTCGGTCTCCTGGCGGTGTGCGCATTCGTGTTTGTCAGGCTGGAGGAGGCTCCGCCCGCGGCTCCGGTTTTGTTGTATGCCCCCCTGCCGTTCCTGGTCTGGGCCGCTATCCGATTTGGCCCCCGAGGCACCAGCACGCTGTCTTCTCCTCGTTGGGGGTCTGGCCATCTGGGGGGCAGTCCACGGTCATGGCCCCTTCGTCAGCCGGTCACCCGCGGAGAACGCGCTCTCGATCCAGCTCTTTCTGACCATGATCTCGGTGCCTCTCCTGACTCTGGCGGCGGTCATGCGGGAACGGGAGCAGTCCCAGGATCGCAGCGCGGCAATATCAGGAACGCCTCGACCTGGCACTCAGCGCCTCCCAGGTGGGCACCTGGGAGTGGTGCATCGCTGACGACACCGGATCCATGTCGCCCAAGTCGCGGCAGATTCTGGGCGTCCCCGATTCGGACCAGGTCGTCACCCAGAACGACTTTCTCAACCTGGTCAGCCCCCAGGACCGGGCGGCCGTCGCTCAAACCATGCTCGACTGCATGATCAGTGGGTCAGCGTACGAATGCGAGTTTCGGGTGCCTGCTGGCCAGCGGCGGGGTTCGCTGGGTACTAGCGAAGGGAAAGGTCCTCTATGACGCCGCGGGAAAGCCCGAGCGTTTCCTGGGCGTCAACGTGGACATTACCGACCGGAAGTCGGCGGCCGAGCTGCGGCACGAGGAGGTGGCGCTGCGGCAAAGCGAGGCCCGGTTCCGCGAGCTCGCCGACACCATGCCTCAGATTGTCTGGTCGGCCGGTCCTGAAGGGCAGCTGGAGTACTTCAACCAGCGCTGGTATGGCCTGACCGGTGCCGAGAGCGCCAGCACGGAGGAAGCCAGCTGGTTGTCGATGACTCACCCCGATGACCGGCAGGCGTTGCTGCGCGCGTGGCGCGAATCGGTCCGGACCGGGCAACCGTGTCAGGTCGAGCATCGTCTGAAGGTCCACGCCACGGGCCAGTATCGATGGCATCTGGCGCGTGCGCTCCCGGTGCGGGATGGCAACGGTGAGGTGATCCGCTGGTATGGCTCCTGTACCGATATCGAAGATCAGAAGCAGGTAGAGAGCGAGCTGAGGAAGGCGCGCCTGGAGCTGGAGGAGCGGGTCGCCGAGCGCACGACGGAGCTTTCCTCCGCGGTGGTCGCCCTTCGGGATGAAATAGCCGACCGCATTGCCGCGGAGCGCGCCCTCCGAAGCTCGGAGGAGCGCTTTGGCAAGGCGTTTCACTCCAGCCCCGATGCCATCGCCATCGTTCGCCAGAAGGACTACCGGTTCATCGAGGTCAACGAGAAATGGGAGTCGATGTTCGGCTATTCCCGCGCGGAGGTGCTCGGCCGCACCTCCGAGGATCTCGGCCTCGTGGTGCTCTCCGAGGAAAGCGACATCGCGCGCGCCACCCTCGACGCCAGCGGGAGTCTGCGTGATTACGAGCTGGATGTGCGCAACAAGGCCGGGGACGTCTTCCGCATCCTGTTGGTGACCGACACCGTGGATATGGCCGGTGAGGCGTGCTACATCGTCATCATTCGCGATATAACCGAGCGGAAACGCTCCCAGGCTTTGCTGCAGGAACAGCAACGCGAGCTGGCTCACCTGAGCCGGGTCGCGGCTCTGGGTGAGCTGTCGGGCACCCTGGCGCACGAGCTGAATCAGCCGCTCGCCGCCATTCTGGCCAATGCCCGCGCCGCCCAGCGGATCCTCTCAACCAACGCGCCGAGCATCACCGAGCTGCGCGAGATTCTGGAGGATATCGCGTTCGACGACCGGCGAGCGGGTGAGGTGATCTCGCGGTTACGGGGGCTGCTGAAGAAAGGAGATCTTCAGCTCCGGCCGGTGAGGCTGGAGGACGTCATCGAGGAGGTGACCGCGCTGCTGCATAGCGAACTGATCGAGCGCCGGGTCTCGGTGGAGGCCCGTCTTTCGCCCGGCATTCCGCCGGTGCTGGGCGACCGGGTCCAGCTGCAGCAGGTGTTGCTCAATCTGATCATGAACGCCTGCGATGCCATGGCGGATCAGCCTGCCGCGACCCGCAAGATGATCATCGCGACCACTCTCACGCCCGAAGGCCGGGTGCAGCTCTCGGTGAGTGACAGTGGCATTGGCGTTCCGACGTCACGGCTGGAGCAGATCTTCGATCCCTTCGTGACCACCAAGGAGCATGGACTCGGGCTGGGACTGGCGATCTGCCACTCGATCGTGACCGCTCACGGGGGACGGCTGTGGGCCGCTGAACAACCCTGAAAAAGGGGCCAGTGTGCTGATGGTGCTGGACCCGGTCGAGGACGGGAAGCCCCATTCGGAACCTGGGGCCGTTCAAGACCTTCCTGCAGGCGCGGTCAGCCGGGCCCGGTAGCCAGTGACGGCCTGGATCACCTCCAGCAGGCGATCTTCCTCGAAAGGCTTTTCCAGGTAAGCCACCGCTCCGGTATCCAGGGCCCGGCGCTCCGCGACCGGATCATCCATGGCTGTGACGAAGATGATGGGAACCTTACTACCGTCTTCGTTCAGCCTGCTCTGAAGCTCCAGACCGCTCATCCCCTCCAGATGCAGATCGAGTACCAGACAGTCGCAGGCGACCCCGACCCGGAGGTACTCCTCCGCTGATGCGAAGGTCCAGGTCCGAAAGCCCCACAGGCCGACCAGGCGGCCGAGAGCCTTCCGGAACGAGGCATCGTCGTCCACCACCGCGACCAGCGGTGACTCCCGCTGCTTTCGCGGAAGAGAGTTGAACGAGTGGTGCTCGGTATCGAGAACGCTGTCACCGTGCACGAGGGCTCACGCAGAAGGTCAGAGTCACCTTGGCAACCGCTGTAATGCCAAGGTGGACTCAGAACCGCCTGGATGACAGTGGACTTTGGTAGAGGGCCTGCGGGATGGCTAGACGGCGTTGGCCACCTGTGGGTGCTGGCCGCTTCTGCGCTGGGCTTCCGGGGATGTCGGTTCCGCCTCGCCGACACCTTCGAGCCGGTCGGCCATCCGCACCAGGTCGGCCACCGACTGGGCCTCCAGCTTTCGCATGACATTGGCGCGGTGCAGCTTGACTGTCCCTTCCTTGGTGCCCAGCCGGCCGGCAATCTGCTTGTTGAGGAGTCCTTTCACCACCAGTAAGAAGACCTGGAGCTCGCGGGGCGTCAGCGTTGCCAGCCGCTGGGTCAGCTCCAGCCGCTCGGCCTGCGCCAGGCGGATCTCGGTGCTGCGGGACAGCGCCGCGGCTACCGCAGCCGAGGAGCTGATCTTCGTCGAAGGGCTTCATCAGGAAATCGGCGGCACCGGCCTTCATGCCGAGCACGCAGCTCTCGACATCGGCGAAGCCGGTCATGAAGATGATCGGAAGGGCCCGTCCCGCATCGTTCATGGCACGCTGGACATCGAGCCCGCCGAGAGTGGGCATCCGGATGTCCAGTACCAGGCAGCAGGGAACGCCGGGATCGGGTCGGCTCAGAAACTCCGCCGCCGTCGAATAGCACTCGACGGTGTGGCCGCTGACCCGAAGCAGCCGCTCGAGGCTACGGCGGACGGTATCCTCGTCGTCCACGACGAATACGACCGATTGCGGGTCCTTCACGGGGCCTCGCTGCATAGAATGAGAGCTAAGGTGGGATAATATGCACCCTGGTACACGCAGAGCAGAAGCCCCCTGTCCGGCCTGAACGTACCAGGTTGATGACAGGCGGCCTGGGTCCTGCAACGACAGACGAACGCTGAACCCCTGAGGCCTATTGTGCCAGGGGAATCGCCCTGCGCCGCCTCGTAGGCCACCGCCGCGTCCAGTTTGTTCTCGATCTGGTAGTAGCGCGCCACCTTTTTGGCCGGCAAGACCTTCTCGAACTTGCCGGCGTAGGAGCGCCGAAGCTTGAGACGGTCGTCATCGATCTGGAACTGTCGCTTGAGGAGCTCCTTGGCCTTTTCGTCGGTCAGGGCATCGTAGTTCTTGGCGAAATCATCCACCAGAGCCATCGTCCGATCGCCCAGCTTGCTCTGCTGGGTGCGATACTCGTTGTACAGGGGCCAGAACTTGGCGCCTTCCGACTCGGTCAGCTCCAGATTGGCGGCGACCAGCTTGGTCCGCTCGGCCTGAAGCTCGGCGCGCAGAGCCTGGGTCTCTCCCGTGCTTCTGGGCGTACGCAGCGAGCGGTGTCCACAGTGAGGTCACAACGGCGAGGGCAAATAGTGTACGCATGGGTGACTCCGGGACCGTCAGGGGTCCCATTGGAGGGCGAGATAGGTGACTGGAGGCCGCGACCATTTTCGTCTCGGGGCAAAAGAGTTGCAAGCTGTCACAAATGACAGTTACCCCACGCTTGCCGTGCCCCCATTGTGACGGTGTTCGTTCTCGCGAGGGACAAATCCATGGCTCGGGTGCGCGTACTACTGGCAGACGACCATCCCCCGCTGCTCTCGGCCATACGCCGGCTCCTCGGCGCGGAGTTCGAGGTAGTGGGCGAAGCCCATGACGGGGAAGAAGCGACTCGGATGGCGCGGGAGCTTCGCCCTGACATCGTGGTCACCGACCTGGCGATGCCTCGGACCGGGGCCTGGACGCGATCCGCCGGATCAAGGCGGACCGGTCGGCCTCCGCCATAGTGGTCCTGACGGTTCTGGCGGATCCAGCCGTGGTCGATGCCGCGGTGGAAGCCGGCGCCCGCGGCTACGTGCTGAAGTCTCAGGCCGGTGCGCAGCTCCTGCCCGCGATCACCGCGGCGCTGGCCGGACGGTGCACGGTTCCAGTGGGTCTCTCCTAGCCGCAAACTGCCCCATCGTACGGGGTCCTTCCGTTCCTAACCCAAAGTCCACTATCGGCCCTGCCTGCCTTTTCGTAGAGTCGTCTCTACTTCCTCAAAGCCTGGGTCATGACCAGTACCTCTATCCACGCGCGGGCTCGAGCCGGCGCTATCTGGACCTCGCTGGGGGGCCCGCGCTCTCCCGAGACCGGTCGGGACACGCCCGGCTGCTGCTGGCGGACGACCACGATCTGCTGCTGGAGGCCTTCCGCCGGCTGCTGGAGCCGGAATTCACAGTGCTGCGCGGAGTTACCGACGGCGAGGCGCTGGTCGCGGCGGCGCTGGAGCTGCGGCCGGATGCCATACTCTGCGACATCGCCATGCCCCGGCTCAGCGGGCTGGAGGCGGCGCGCCGGATCCGTGAACGCCTCCCTGGTATCCGGTTCATCTTCCTGACCATGCACAACGACCCGGAGCTCGCGGCTGAGGCATTCCGGGCCGGCGCCTCTGCCTACGTGCTCAAGAGCTCGCCTGCGAAGGAGCTGCTGCTTGCCATCCGGACCGTCGTGTCGGGAGAGCAGTACGTCGCCTGCAATGTTGGCAAACGAACCCACCGGCCGGCAAAACCGCCGAGCGGCTGACGTGTCCGAGGCCCAGGTTCTCTCGCCTCGCGGGCAGGAAGTGCTTCGGCTCCTCGCGGGCGGACGCACCATGAAGGAAACAGCCGCCAGGCTAGGGATTACCCCCCGTACGGTTGCCTTCCACAAGTACCGGATCATGCAGCAGCTGTCGCTTCGGTCGAGTGCCGAGCTGGTGCAGTTCGCGGTTCGGCGGCGGATCGTCTAGGAGTCAGCGGTAACCCACCATCACCCCGGCAGACCATATGCGGAACTATCTGACCGAGTTCATTGGAACCTTTTTTCTCGTCCTCACCATCGGCCTCACCGTTCTCGGAGGCACACCCCTGGCTCCTCTCGCCATCGGCTGCGCGCTCATGGTGATGGTGTACATGGGCGGTCACGTCTCGGGAGCCCATTACAACCCTGCGGTCTCGCTGGCGGTGTTTCTGCGCGGCAAAATGGCGTCATCCGGCGAGCTCGTCGGGTACATCGCCAGCCAGCTGCTCGGGGCCGCTGGCCGCATCGCTGGTGGTGTATGCGATCATGGAAAAGACCTTCGCTCCGGCGCCGGCTGAAACTGCATCTCCCGGCAGCCGCGCTGCTGGTGGAGTTTCTCTTCACCTTCGCCCTCGCGCTCGTGGTGCTCAACTCGGCCGCATCCGCCAAGACCCAGGGTAACTCCTTCTACGGCCTGGCAATCGGATTCACCATCGTGGTCGCGGCCTTCGCCGGTGGGCCGGTCAGCGGTGGAGCGTTCAACCCCGCTGTGGGCGTCGGTCCCATTCTGGTAGATGCGATTGTTCGGTGAAGGCTCCATGCGGAACCTCTGGATCTATCTCGTTGGTCCCCTGCTTGGCGCGGCCGCCGCAGCCGCGGCTGTGTTCGGCCTGCAGGAGCGGCCCGAGATCCTGCTGCATGCGGAGCCGAGCCGGGTACCCGAGGGTCGCCCGGCCTGACCGCGGAGAGTCCCGATGAAGTCGCGGCTTCACCCGGCGACACTCGTCGCCGTTGCCGCACTGGTTCTCGCTCCGCCGGGTGTGGCTCAGCAGAACAGCGTGCCGAGCGCCGCCGGCGAGGACGCGCCATCATGGCGCTTCAGCGTCACCCCACACCTCTGGGCCGGCAGTCTGAAGGGACAGGTCGGACTGGAGCCGCGCGTGACCGAAGTGGATCTTGGCTTCGATGATATTTTCGGAGATCTCAACTTCGGCGTGATGGCCCTGTTCGAAGCGCGGCACCAGCCCTGGGTCCTGCGGGCGGACTTGCTCTACATGTCGCTCGGTGACGAACGGGCCACTTCGGTCGACGGCAGCGGCACGCTGCAGATGGACCTGGAAGAGCTGATGTTGCAGCCGGAAGTAGGCTACGCCATCCTCACCCGGCCCTGGGGCGGGGTGGATGCGCTGGTCGGGGTGCGGTACTGGCACTTGAGTGTGGATCTCAGCGCTCCGCCGCAGGAGCTCTCCGGAGACGCAGGGTGGGTCGACGCGACAGTCGGCGCTGCATTCCGGTATCAACTGGCTGAGGGCTTGCGCCTGTTCGCCAAGGCGGACGCCGGGGCCGGCGGCTCGGATTTCACCTGGCAGGCGTGGGGCGGTGGAGGCTATGACCTGGGCCGCATCGCTCACCGTGGTGGCAGCCTACCGGTACCTTGACGTCGATCATCAAGACGGCCTCGTCTACGACGTCTCCTTGCACGGGCCGGCGCTCGGCATGACGCTGCACTTCTGAACCTCGCTCCCATGTCGCTGCTCCATGTCGCCACCCTCGGTGTCGCCCTCCTCGGCCCTGCTGATCGCGCGTCTGGGTCGCGATTCGGGCGCGGCGGGCGCGTTGGGCGGCGGAACAGGAGCTGGCACACCTGGGCGGCGGACTGCTTCAGGCTCAGGAGGCCGAGCGGGCCAGGATCGCACGTGAGCTGCACGACGGGATCAGCCAGCAGCTGGCAGTCCTCGCCCTCGAGCTGGACGCGCTGCAGGGCCGTCTCGCTGACGTCGGACGCCACCCATAAGGCAGATGCTGCCATGCTCGCCCAGCGTACCCGGGCCATCGCGGCTGACGTGCAGCAGGTTACCCGCGGCCTGCATCCGGCGCGCCTGGAGCACCTGGGCCTGGTGCCCGCTGTGCGAGCGATGGGGCACGAGATGGAGCACTCCGGAGCTCCAGATCGATGTCTCCGAGTCGGACTGGCCTGCCCGGCTGCCCAGCGTGGTCGCGCTCTCTCTCTATCGGGTGGCTCAGGAGGCGCTGCACAACGCGGTCAAGCACAGCGGGGCCGGAGTGTTGTCGGTGTCGTTCCGGCGCCGGGTAACGCGCCCTCACCCTCACGATCTCCGACGCTGGGACTCGGATTCGATCCTCAGGCGGCTGAGGCCCACGGTGGGCTTGGGATTCGTGAGCATGCGGCAGCGGTTACGGGCCATCGGCGGATCACTGACGATCACCGCGGCGCCGGGACAGGGCACCCATGTACAGGCTCGACTTCCCCACCGGGCGCCGCTCCGGCAACCCGACGAGCGCCCTGGCGTCGGGCAGAGGACGCCGTCCTCATTCCCCGATCGTCGGACACTCTCTAGTCGCAGCGTCGCGTCGCGGCTTTCGGAGTTACATGACTTCTTACTTCGCGCACTGCCTTGGGGTTGCTTCTCGTCGGCGCTGGGGCCGGGTGCCGCGCTCTCGCAGCAGGCAGACTCGATCCCGCCGAGGGACGCCGTGCCTCAGCGTGATATCATGGACGTGCTCAGCCGGGTGCTGCACGGTAAGCCGAAGCTGAGCGACACCATCGCGGTTCCGCCCAAGACCGTGCTTACCATTCTGCCCGCAATCTCGGCCAGCCCGACGACCGGTCTCCTGCTCGGCGTATCCGGCAACGCCGTCACGCGGCTCGGGACCGACGAGAGCACGAACCTCTCCACCATCTCCGCCTCGGTCAACTACACCACCAAGAAACAGTTCAACATCCTGCTTCGCTCCAACGTCTACACCTCCGGCAATGGCTGGAAGCTCGAAGGCGACTGGCGCTACCTCGACAGCAACCAGCCGACCTACGGACTGGGTCCGGCGCTGCCCGGCGAGTTCGAGTCGCCGATGGACTACAACCTGATTCGATTTTACGAGACGGTGTACCGCGGGATCTCCCGGGATTTCCTGGTGGGGTTGGGATACCACCTGAACCACTACTTCGGGATCGTGGATCACAACGCGGCTGCGGGAGTGGTGACGCCGTACGTTGAGTACTCGGGCGGGCAGCCCACCACGTCCACCTCATCGGGGCTTTCCTTCAACGTACTGAGCGATACTCGGGACAACCCCCTCAACACGCGGAACGGGCTCCTGGCTCGAGGGAGCCTTCGGTTCTCCCCTACGTGGCTGGGCAGCGATGATAACTGGCAGTCGTTTGAGGCCGAGCTGAGAACGTATCACCAGGATTGGGGCGGGACGGAGCATGCTCGCCTTCTGGGGGCTGGCCTGGCTCACCATGGGGCAGACCCGCCGTACCTGGACCTCCCGGCGATCGGCTGGGACTACAACAACCGGAGCGGACGCGGGTACGCGCAGGGGAGAATCCGGGCCCGGGATCTGGTGTACGGCGAGGCGGAATACCGGATGGCGCTGTCTCGCGATGGCCTCTTCGGCGCGGTGGCGTTCCTCAATCTTACGTCCAGCAGCGACGCGGCATCCGGCGCCTTGCAGACGCCGGATCCCGGAGGCGGCGTCGGACTCCGCATCAAGCTCAACAAGCACTCCAACACCAACATCGGAATCGACTTCGGATTCGGGGTCGAAGGATCCAACGGCGTGTTCTTCGGCACCGGGGAGGCGTTCTAGGGCGGTAGATACTGCGGCGGTACGGCGGTACTGGCCGGTATCTACCGCCGCTTCATCTACCGCCTCACTTCACCGTGTAGCCCTTGCCCTCGAGGCACGCGGTCATCCCCTTCTTGAACGTCTCGATCTGCCCCGCGGCCCAGGCGTTGGCTTGTTGGGCCGCCTGCTGTTCCGCCTGCTTCTTGGCCTGCTTCTTGGCCCTTCTGCCCCCGACCGCCCCTACTACCGCGCCGACAGCCAGCGCCGGTCCCCGCATCACCCGCAATCCCTCCGACGATCGCGCCCCCGGCAGCGCCGCGGGCCGCGCCCCTGACCGCGGCGCCCTGTGCCGCAGTGTCGACCTTGGCGCTGGCTGCCTTCATGGCCGAATCCGGGTTGGCCTTGACCGTTGCAGGATCGATCCCTGACTGCTCCTTGGACCAGGCGTAACACGCCTGCTCGTCCTGGCTCTGTTGCTCGGGAGTCTGACCTTTGGCGGGAAAGACATACAGCCCGAGGGCTGCACCAAGACCGGTTTGCGTGGCGGCAGCCGGCGCGGCGGCGGTTGGTGCGGCTGCAGCAGGTGCCGGGGCCGCTGCTGGTGCGGCCGCGGCGGTGGAGTCTTGCGCCTGCAGGTGAGTGGCAACCCCACCGATCAGTGCGAAGGTACATATCAAAGCAGTTCTCATAAACACCCCTCGAGGTTAGACCTACTGCCTCAGCAACACTCCTACGAACGCCAGGACGCCGAGTGCGAACACCAGGATGGTGACAATGGTGGCCAGCGACCGAGGTCCCTTCCCGTAACGTGTATCCAGCACCTTCAGGTCACGCCGGTGTTGAACCGCGGCCACCACCAGCATGAACAGTCCTACCATGATCATGGACATCCCGAAACGTCGTGGATTGAGGGCGGTAGCCACGGGACTTCCCTGCGCGCTCTCCCGCAGGTACTGAAAGAACTTGTAGATGGTAAAGCCGAACGAGATCAGCGAGACCGAGGTGCGCACCCACGCCATCAAGGTCCGCTCATGAGCCAGGCGGGTCCGCTCCACCGCGAGCGAGGTCGAGTCGTCCATCACAGGACGAGCTTGGCGGCGTAGCTGAGAATCTCGTTGATCGGCAGCGCCACCAGCACCACTGGCACGAATGGCAGCAGGACGGCGATCACCAGCGCTACGATCTGGACAATTTTCAGCGGGATCAGCCCCATCCCATGCGCGTTGGCCGCGATCGAGTAGAGGTCGGTGGTCGCCGAGAAGTCCGGCGCCGATAGCGCCTCCGCGGTCACGCCGCTACCGGACCCGAGCCAGCGGCTCTCGAACTGCTTTCCCATGGCCCCTGCGAGATTGCCGTACTGGAAAATTCCCCGGGTGCGAGCCCGGAGGAGAGCCGGCCCCAGCAGGAACAGCGGACCCGATGAAAAGCACCATCTCGAAGATCGCGATCCCGGCAATCACGTAGGTGAAATCGCTGAGGCTACGGCCGTCAAATAGAATTCGCTGTGCTACCGTTCCCGCGACAGGCACCGAGAGCGCCAGGGCCAGGATGAGGAAGGCCCGGATTGACGTGCCCACAAAGCCGAGCCCGCCGGCGAGATCGGGATGCGCGGGAATCAGCCGGAGGTCCAGGCGCGACACTCGCCGGAGAAAGCGGGCCCAGAGCATCACCCGCCAGAGCCAGCCGACAATCAGCACGAGGAAGAGCGGCTGGCTGACCAGCGTGCGCCACCAGCCGGCAAGGGAGAGCTGCTGCCCGGATCCGGAGAGCGGCGTGACCCAGGTGGACACGCTTTCCGGGTAGAGCCGCGGGGCCAGTCCCAACGTCGCGGTATAGGCGAGGAGCAGGATGATGATGTCGGTCCAGGGTGAAGCGAGCAGCCGCCGAGTCGATTCCACCAGGTGGTCGTAGCGGGGACGGTTCGCCTGAGGGATCAATCCCATGTCGTCGAAGTGTCGCGCGATAGACGCCAGTTGCGGGAGGCAGACCGCTTCGGCGATAACCAGAAGCGGCAGTCCGATCAGGTAGCGGGCATGGGCCGCGATGTCGAGGAGCATCGACTCCCGGGGATCCGGCCGGAGCGCCAACCCTTCGATGGCGGAGAGCAGTACCAGTGGAACCCACGCGATGACTGCAAGCAGGAGGGCCCGGCGGCCAACCCGTAAGCCATCACTCTTCATGAGCCCGAGACGAGCCAGAATCCGGCTGTAGGGCCCGGCGCCGAAGGGGTCCGCTCGTCCCTCCAGGCTCATCGAGCCGGTCGCACGATGCAGCGGAAGCCGACGTGGCTGGTAGAGGTGTCCACCGGCTCGGGGAACCGTGCGGCAGGACGGTACCGGCGGCAGTAGTTCGGCGCGCAGAGGTGGGATCCGCCCTTGAGCACCTTGCGGGGGATTCGAATCGCCGGGTCGGACGGATCGTAGCTGGCATCCTCGCGCCCGCCCCGGGGGTTCCGAGGGATGCAGCATGCCTTCATAGCCTCGCCCGGATGCTTGGGCTCATACCAGTCGGTGGTCCACTCCCACACGTTGCCGATCACGTCATGGAGCCCGTAGCCGTTGGCAGGGAACGCGCCGACCGGAGAGGTGCCCTCGTGGCCGTCCGTACCCAGGTTTTGCCAGGGAAACTCGCCCTGCCAGGTGTTCGCCATGGGAACATCGTTCGGCATGAAGTCCTGCCCCCAGGCATAGGGGGCCCCCTCGAGCCCACCGCGGGCAGCGAACTCCCACTCGGCTTCGGTGGGTAGCTCCTTCTGCTCCCAGCGCGCGAACGCCTCCGCGTCGCCGAAAGTCACGTGGACTGCGGGGTGCTGCTCCAGTCCATCGATCGAGCTTCCCGGGCCCTGGGGCTCACGCCACCAGGCTCCCCGCAGGTACTGCCACCAGTTGGCGATCTGGCCCAGCTGGACTTTACCCGCCGGCTTCACAAAGACGAGCGAGCCGGCGTAGAGCATCTCCGGTAGTGCGCCCGGGTAGTCCGCAGGATTTGGGGGGATCTCGGCAAAGGTGACGTGGCTCGTGGCTTCCACAAACCGGCCGAAGCGGTCGTTGGTGACGGGGTATCGGTCCATCCAGAAGCCGTCCACCGTGACCCGATGCACCGGACGCTCTTCAGGGTAGTGCTTTTCGGAACCCATCTGGAACGTGCCGCCGGGGATCCAGACCATGTCCGGAAAAGGAGGTGCCCCCGGTGGCGCCGAGGTCTGGCCGGCTCCATGGCTCTAAGGGGTGTGCTGGGTTGTTTGGACATGGATCTTCGAGGTCGGAGACACTGAAGGAGTCTACGGCGGTAGCGCCTGCCGGGCATCTGTCATTTCTGACAGTGGCCGGGGCGGGTCCGATGCGTCACACTTTCTTCTCGCTCACCACAACGGGGCCGCCGTGGGCAGAGGCCGGCTCAAAGCCGCCAAGCCGGAGGAGCGCGGTGCCTTTCACGCTCTATACGCTCGCGTTCACCGTCGTACTGTTCGCCGGCATGCTCGTCTTTCTCGAGATCGGCCGCCGTCACGGAGTGCGGCGGCCGGGGCAGGTGGACGAAGGGGGGTTCGCCGGCCGTGGCGTCGTCGAGGGCTCGGTGTTTGGGCTCCTGGGCTTACTTCTCGCGTTTACCTTCTCCGGCGCGGCGGAGCGGTTTGACACCCGGCGGCACCTGATCGTCGAGGAGGTCACCAAGATTGGCACCGCCTGGCTGCGGATCGATCTCCTCCCGGCAGATGCTCAGCCGGCCGCTCGCAACTTTTTCCGGCAATACCTGGATGCCAGGCTGGAGGCCTATCGCAAGCTGCCCGACATCGCCGCCGCGGCCAAGGCGCTGAAAAAGGCCGAGGAAATCGCGGCGAACCTCTGGGCCCACGCCGTTGTCCTCGAGCTGGGGACAGAATGCTCAGGGCGCACAAAGGCTGCTCCTGCCCGCGCTGAACGAGATGTTCGACATTGCCGACACGCGGACCCTGTCGGCGCGGATACACCCGCCGCTGATCATTTTCGGCATGCTGGCTTGCTTCGCGTTGGCCGGCGCCCTGCTCGCTGGATATGGCATGGCACCGGCTCGTAACTGGTTGCATATGGTGGCTTTCGCGGCCACGGTCACACTCGCGGTATACGTCATCATCGATCTCGAGTATCCCCGATTGGGGCTGATCCGGGTGGACTCCTTCGATCAGGCGCTGGTGGAGCTGCGTGCCAAAATGCAGTAGCACTACCTCGGCCTGCGAGAGGTTAAGCGTTCACGAATCTGGCGGCGGTGAGGTTCCCTGGTACCCGGCGTTCACCTGATGTATATACCAAGGTCCGATAACCGAACCCGCCGCTCCTCGTGATGTTTCCCAATACGATTTCTTGAATCCTGGAAACCCGATCCACATGGCGTTTAGGCAGCCTCTTCCTCAGAATGACCCGGTCCCGACGGATACCCCATCTGATTTTGCCCAATCCGCCAAGCCGGAACCGCACCGGGCCCGCACCAAGGACCTCCTCAGGCGCCACCCGGAGATCCGGGCGCTTATCGGTCCCAGCCAGCGCACTTTCTGGTACACCCTGGGGATTGTGCTGCTGCAGTTCGGAATGGCGTGGTTCGCGGCGTCGCGGCCGTGGTGGCTGATTATCGCGCTCGCGTATACGGTGGGCGCCTTTGCCAGCCACGCCCTGTTCGTCGCGATTCACGAATGCGCCCACCGGCTGGTGTTTCGTCGCAAGCTGCCCAACATCCTCGCCGGCTTGATGGCCAATCTGCCGCTGTTTACCCCGGGCGCGGTCTCGTTTCAGAAGTACCACCTGAAGCATCACGCCTTCCAGGGGGTGTACGAGCTCGATGCCGATGTGCCCAGCCGCTGGGAGGCCCGGCTGATCGGGCGCTCGCCCTTGGGTAAAGCCGCCTGGCTCCTGTTCTACCCGGTATTTCAGATGGTCCGGTCCTTTCGCATCAAGGAGGTCCCGGTCCTGGACCGCTGGACCGTGATCAATCTGGTGATTCAGGTCGGGGTCAACACCGCAGTGTATCTCGCCTGGGGCCCCAAGGCGCTCGGCTACCTGTTCCTGTCGCTCTTCTTCTCCATCGGCCTTCATCCGCTGGGAGCCCGATGGATCCAGCGGCATTATCTCGTGAACGGAGGGGAGCAGGAGACCTTCAGCTACTACGGAAAGTTGAATGCGGTCACGTTCAACGTGGGGTATCACAACGAGCACCATGACTTTCCCTCGGTTCCGTGGAACCGCCTGCCGCAGATCCGCGCCGCTGCACCCGAGACCTATGACCATCTCTCCGCCCATACGTCGTGGACCCGACTGCTGGGACAATTCCTGTTCGATCGGAACATCACGCTCTATTCGCGCATGATCCGGGAAGACCGGTCGGGCGTTCCGTTGAGCGACGAGGTGCGGCCGGATCTCGAGCTGAGTCGCATTACACCAAAGTCCAATACCAGAGAGTCCACCTAGCCAGTACACTGGCCACTCGTGGTACTCCGATCCACCAGACCGCAACGACTTCGCTCGGCCGTGTTCCGGCTCGAGCCGTGAGGGCACTGGCTTTGTCGTCACCATCTTCTCGGATCGCGTGGATAGCCTCCACTCGGCTTGCGCCGGCCTTGGCGCTCCTCCCCTCGCTCGCCCAGCTCCGGGGGGTGTTGGGGTGCCTCTCCATCTGCTACCTACTGGGCGGCGTCCCTATCGCCCTGGCGCAGGATTCTGCCAAGAAGGCTCCGGCCAAGCCGGCTCCGGCCACAGGCAAACCGGATTCGGCCAAGGCTGTGGCCAGCGTACCCGCGGACTCCGCCAAGCCGCGCTCACCCGACCAGCTGGAGTCGCTGGTGGCGCCGATCGCGCTCTACCCCGACGACCTGCTGGCCCAGACCCTGGTCGCCTCCACCTATCCGCTCGAGATCGTCCAGCTGCAGCAGTGGCTCGCCAAGAACCCGGAACTCAAGGACAAGGCGCTGGCCGATTCGGTCGCGAAGCAGCCCTGGGATCCCAGCATCCAGTCGATGGCCGCGCGTCCCCGAGGTCGTCAAGCGGCTGGCGGACGACATCCAGTGGACCACCGAGCTCGGCAACGCCTTCCTGGCGCAACAGAGCGACGTGATGGCCGCCGTCCAGCGGATGCGGAAAAAGGCGAAGGAGAAGGGCGCGCTGGAGACCAACGAGCAGCAGAAGGTAGAGACCAAGGTCGTCGAGAAGACCGAAGTCATCGTGATCGAGTCCCAGAACCCCGAGGTCATCTACGTGCCGTCCTACAGCCCGGCGGTCGTCTATGGCCCGCCGGTCTATCCGTACCCGCCCATCTACTATCCGTACTACCCTCCCGGTGCGGCGTTCATTTCCTTCACGTCGGGATGATGTGGGGAGCGGCCATGTGGGGCGGTGCCTGCTGTTATGCCGGCTGGGGCGGCGGCAACGTCTACATCAACAACGGCAACAACTTCAACAGCATCGGCGGCGTTGGAGGTGTTGGCGGCGTCGGTGGTGTGGGCGGTGTCGGTGGCGTTGGCGGTGTCGGCGGCGTTGGCGGCGCAGGTGGTGTCGGTGGCGTTGGCGGCGCAGGTGGCGTCGGCGGCGCAGGTGGCGTTGGCGGCGCAGGCGGTGCTGGCAGGCCTGGTGGTGCCCAGCCCAAGGGGGCTGGCGGCGCGTGGTCTCACAACCCTTCGCATCGCGGCGGCGCCCCCTACGGCGACCAGCGCACCGCCGACAAGTTCGGTGGGTCGACGCGCGGCCCGAGCAGCGAGGGGCCGGGGCCAGCGACAGGGCCGCCGGCGGCCGGCAGGGCAAGGGCGGCGCCGGCGCGAGCAACCGGGCCGCGGGCGGTGGTCAGGGACAACGTGGTGCCGGGCGTGAGCGACCGGTCTTCCGCTGGGGCGGCAGGTCCGGCGGAGGCGATCCTATCGGCAGCCGAAGCGTCCCTCGGGATGGCGGGTCCCGGGGCAACAGCGCATTCAGCGGCGGATCGCGCGGGTATAGCGGGGTCGAGCGCCCGCTCGAGCAGCTCGCGCGGGACGTCCAGCATGGGCTGCGGGGCGGTGGGATGTCGCGGGGCGGCGGGGGGGCGCCGCAGATGACCAGGGCTCGGGCAGTCGCGGTCTGCTCCTCGCGCTGGGTGCCTGCGACAAAGACGCGTCGCGCGCACGCCTCGCGCACGGCAGCAGCGGCGGTTCGGCTCGCCCGACGAGGCGGCGACGACGCGCTGATCCAGGCCGCCGAGCCGTTCGACGTCGCGGCCCTGGTGGAGATCCTGGGGAGCGAGGGGAAGTCCCTCGTCTTGTCCGAGGACCCGGTGAAGGACCGCCAATGGCCGCCGCGTTCGCGGCACAGGCCCGCGCCGGAGCAGCGGATCGAGCTGGATTCGTCGGGGAAGACGCGCCACCCTGCGTGGGTGACGACGACTGGCCGCTTGCCATTCCCATCGTGGAGGAGGGAGGCACTGGCGCTTCGATGCCGAGGCGGGAGCGGACGAGATCCTGCTCCGTCGCATCGGCCACAACGAGCTGGATGCCATCGAGGTGTGCCGCGGGTACGTCGAGGCTCAGCAGGAATACGCCCGGACGAGGCACGACGGTGCCCCGGTGAATCAGTACGCGCAGCGCATCATCAGCACGCCCGGGAAGCGGGACGGGCTGGCGTGGCAGGCCGCGGATGGCAGCTGGGAGGGACCGGTCGGGGAGGCGATCGCCCGCGCCATCGCCGAGGGCTACACCAAGACCACCCTCGATCCCTACCACGGGTACTACTTCAAGGTTCTGAAGGGCCAGGGCCCGCCGCCCCGCTCGGGGAGATGAACTTCCTGGTGAAGGGCGTGATGATCGGCGGCTTTGCCCTGGCCGCCGCGCCGGCCGAGTACCGCGTGACCGGCGTGAAGACCTTCATCGTGAGCCACGAGCGGCATCGTGTACGAGAAGGACCTCGGCCCCGAGACGCTGGAGCGCTTCCGCGCGATGGAGCTTTACAACCCGGACTCGACCTGGACTCCGGTGCCCGCCAGCTGAACAGGCCCTTCAGCCTCGATCGGTTATTACGGCAAGCAGCTTTCCTGCCGTAAGAACTACAGTTTTGGCCACCGCTCCGGCTCGTAGCCTATATCCACTGTCTGAGCCGTCACTTGCCGAAGAGAGAAGACCTATGCGGAGCACCCGCGGCCTCTACCAGCTCCTCGCTGGTGCCCTCCTGCTGGGGGCGTGCGCGTCCAAGAGCACCGAGCTGGTCAATTACTGGAAGGACCCGAGCGTAGCACCCCGCCGCTTCAACCGGGTGCTCGCGGATTCGTCAGCCAGGATGTCGGCCTGCGGCGAGCCGCCGAGGAGCAGCTGGTGCGGGAGAATAGGCAGCCATGCGGTGCCGGCTTACAAGGTCTTTCCTGACTCGCTGCTGCAGGACAAGGACCAGGCCAAGGCCTGGGTCAACCAACAGGGCTTCGACGGCGCCGTCATTCTGCGTTGAGCCCCGGTGGAGCAGGAGACCACTATTGTCCCGGGTCACGGTTACGCGGTGCCGCCTACCCACGGTTCCATGTGGGGGTACTGGGGAACCGGCTACGACTATGGCTACTATCGGGGCTCCGTGGAGCAGGACCAGATCTTCACCGGAGAGGCATGTTTACTCGGTGGCCGACGATAAGCTGGTCTGGGCCAGCCGAACCAAGACGTACAACCCGGACGACATAAACCAGCTGGTTGATGAGATCGTAGACCAGACGGTAGCCGAGATGAAGCGGCAGAAGGTCTTCCCGAGCAAGTAGGAGCCACTGGAGGACTCTTTGCCGAATCGGCCCGAGGGAGGGCACCCTTGGCTGTTACAAGTGACAGTTACCCCGGTCTCCCGCTTCGCCTATCATCGGAGCCGAACCTATCCGATCAACTGGAGGAGCGAATGCTACGCCCATCGACCGCCATCCTGTCCCTAGGCACCACTCTCGCTCTGGGGCTCGCAGCCGCACCCGCCGAAGCTCAGCTCATGGAGGTGGAGGAGCCCAGCGTTTCGAGATCACCCCCACTTTCGGTTACCAGTGGGGGGCTCCTTCGACACCGGATCCCGGGGGCGCCCTCGGGGGCAGGACAGCTGCAGCTGGAAGATTCTTTCGCCTGGGCCGCGATCATAGCTTCCTGGCAGATATGGGCAGCGCCGTGGAGCTGACGTACCTGCGGCAAGACACCGATGTCATCTTCGATCCGTCGGGGGGAGGAGGCGAGGGCAATTGGCCGGCTTTGCCATGAACTATGTCCAGATCGGCGGGCGGCAGGAGTTCGGGCATTCGGAGAAGATCAGACCCTTCATCTCCGGCTCTCTCGGCATCAACGTCCTGGATCCCGAGGAAGGTGACCTTGGCTGTTCGACCGGGTTCTCCTGGAGCCTGGGTGGTGGCGCCAAGTACCTGTTCGCCAGCGGACGCGCGGAACTCCGCGCCGATCTCGAGTTCTGGTCCACGCCGGTTGCCTCAGGCGAGATCGGAGTCTGGTGCGGGTTTGATGCCTGCGCGGCCTCGGAAGGGACCGACTGGATCGCCCAGGGTCAGGTATCAGGCGGCTTGGTCGGCGTTCTAGAACGAGGGCCAGGGGGGTCTCATGGCCGCCATGAGTGACCTTACGGTCAAGCCGGGCGCGGCGCACCAGAAGGACACCCACTTCTCCTGGCTCCGCACCTGGATGAGCCTGGAGCGGACCCCGACGTCCTGGGTCCGCACCGCTACGGCATTGATCGGATTCGGTTTTACCATCTTCCAGTTCTTCGAGCGATTCAACCAGATGGCGGGCGTCGAAGGCCCCGAGATCCCCGAGCATCGCGGTTGATCGCACTCGGTCTGATCGGCTGCGGCACCGGCGCATTGTTCGTGGCCATCATCGAGTACCGGCAGATGCTCCGTTACCTCTGGAGCCCCGA
>CAWEMG010000036.1:0-14791 GCA_963810165.1 uncultured Gemmatimonadales bacterium | reverse complement strand
GGTTGCGGCCGGGGCCCCGGCGCCCCGCGAGATCGTTCTTAGGTGGGAACGGGACTCCCGGTCGAGCTGGACGGCCAGGCTGTCGCGGGCCCGGAGCTGATCCGTCACCTCGGCGATCTGGCAGCGGCCTCCGGGATCGGCCACGGCATTCACGTGGGAGAGACCGCACTCGGTATCAAGGGGCGGATCGGCTTCGAGGCCGGCGCTGCTCTGGTGCTGATCGGCGCCCACCGCGAGCTCGAGAAGCTCGTGCTCACCAAGTGGCAGACCTTTTTGGAAGGATCAGCTGGCCCGCTTTTACGGCGACCGGCTGCATGAAGGTCAGTATTTCGATCCGGCTCTACGTGACATTGAAGCGATAATTAGAGCTCGCCGAGCCGCGTCACCGGAGAAACGCGAGTCTGCCTGGCGCCCGGGCGCTTTCAGGTGGTCGGAACCCGGAGTCCGCATTCGATGATGGACCGCTCGGTCGCGACGTATGGCGAAGAGAACCGGCTCTGGACCGGTGATGAGGCGCGTGCCTTCGCGCGTGTGGCGGCTGTGCCTTCGCTACTCGCCGCCCGGGCGGCAGCCGGAGTTCCCGAAAAGCTTCACCACGAAGCATGCCCCGAGCAGCGGCGAGGGGGCACGAAGGACGCTTCTGCCACGCCTTGGGAGGGATAAGATGGTCGTTACCACGCGCGTGCGACTGGACCGTATAGCCTCGTCCACCCGCAACGCGGCGCTGTCGCCGGAGGTGATTGTCGGCGATGAGATCCTGGCCAGCGAAGGCTACGTACTCGCGGTCCGGATCCTGGCCGACAAGTCGACCTACAATACCGTCGAGGATGTGACGGGCCGGATGCTCGAGCTGCGAGCGGGGGACGTGCTGGCCGGAACTCTTGGCACCCGCCGGGCGCTCCGCGGCTATGCTGGCGTGGTGCCCAGCCACATCAGCGTGGGCGATACCATCGATGTGCTGAACCTGGGCGGTATCCTGGGTCGGTGCACCTCCATGAACCCCGACATCGGTCCGCCGTTTCAAGCAGAAGTCCTGGGCGCCGTCCTTGCCTTCCCCGCGCTGGGTGACCGCATCGGGCGGCCGGCACATATCAAAGACCACGCCGTCCCCCCCGCCGACACCCTGGAAAGCGTCGTGCCGGTGGTCTATGTGGCGGGAACCTGCATGAACTCGGGAAAGACGGTGGCCGCCACCGAGCTGGTCCGCGGCCTCGCGCGCGGCGGACTGAAAGTAGCCGCGGCCAAGCTCACCGGCGTGTCGTTGATGCGCGACGCCCTCTCAATGGTGGACGCGGGCGCGGTTGCCGCGCTCACCTTCAACGACGTCGGCATCGCCAGCACCCACCCGGGAGTTACGGTTGCCACCGCGAAGGGCATCTTCAACCGTCTCGGCGCCGCCAACCCCGACGTCATCGTCGCCGAACTGGGCGACGGGATCCTCGGCGAATATGGCGTGCAGGATATTCTTCACGACCGCGAGCTGATGCGGGTGGGCGCAGCATACGTCATGGCGGCGCCGGATCCGGTCGCCTGCTGGGGAGCTGCCGAGTTGATGCGGGAACAGTTCGGGCTTCCGATCACCGTCATTACCGGGCCTGCCACCGACAACGAGGTTGGTCAGATCTACATCCAGTCCGCTCTCGGCTTGCCCGCGCACAACGCGCGGCGGGACGCGCGGGGACTGCTGGCTGTGATACGTGAGGCGCTTAGAAACTGGGCGGAGATGTCGGAGAGGACGGAGAAGGCGGAGGGTGCCGCTTCCCCGACCGTGTCCGCCCTTTCCGCCTTTTCTGTCACATGAAAGTCGCAGTGATCGGCGGCTCCGGCTACGTCGCCGGAGAGCTCCTGCGGCTTCTGTTGCAGCACCCTGAAGTCGCTGAGTGCGTCGCGACCAGCCGCAGCCGTGCTGGTGAGCCGATCGGCGCAGCCCACCCGGCACTGGCACCCCTCACAGCCGCACGGTTTGCCGGCACGACTCCGGCCGAGGCCGCGCGGGAGAAAGATGTCGTGTTCCTGTGTCTGGAGCACGGAGAGTCGTCCCGGGTGGCAGCCGGCATCTTCGAGGCGGGCCCGGGGCTGGTGGTAGATCTCGCCGCCGACTTTCGGGTTCAGGATCTCCGGGTCTACGAGCAGTATTATGGGAGCCATCCTTCGCCCGCGCTGGTCAGCCGCTTTCGCTATGGGTTAGCCGACGTCCTGGGCGCTAAGCTGGGTGGCGCCTCTGCGATCGCGGCTCCGGGGTGCTTTGCCACAGCGGCACAGCTCGCGCTCTATCCTCTTGCCAGAGCCGGGATAGATGTCCGTCCTTCACTCTTTGCGGTGACCGGTTCCAGTGGTGCCGGGAGCCGTCCGAGAGACACAACCCATCACCCCACCCGAGCTCATAACCTGTTCGCCTACTCAGTGCTCGGTCATCGTCACGAGGCCGAGGTACTGCAGAGTTGGCGCGAGTGGACCGGCCGGCCGGACGCAACGGCGCGGCTCATGGCTCACTCCGGGCCCTTCGTACGCGGCATCTATGTGACACTGCACGCGTTCATGCCCCCCAGCACCAACGGGGCCTCGGGAGGTCGTGCCGCCCAGTGGTTTCGGGAAGCGTACGCCGGACGCGCATTCGTCCGGATGCTTGACACCCCTCCTGAGCTCACTCACGCCGTGGGCACCAATTACGCGCTGATTCATGCCGCTGAATCCGCCGACGGGCGCGAGATACAGGTCAGCGTCGCGATGGATAACCTGGTGAAAGGCGCCGGCGGCCAGGCGGTGCAGGCGATGAACCTTGCCCTCGGGCTGAATGAGTGCGCTGGTCTGACCGCGCCTCCTGCGTTTCCATGCTGACCGTCCGACCGTCAGCGTTACTCGAGGTCTACGCCCAGTTCCCCGTCCGCCCCGCTCGCGGCCGAGGATCGTGGATCATCGACGAGAATGGCGATGAGTGGCTCGATGTCTACGGCGGTCACGCGGTCGCCGCGACTGGGCATTGTCACCCCCGCGTCGTCCGTGCGATTGGCGAGCAAGCAGCCGAGTTGCTGTTCTATTCTACGGCAGTGCCGCATCCACTGCGCGAGGCCCTGGCCGAGACGCTTGTCGATCTGTGTCCCGCTCCGCTCGCCCGTGTGTTTCTTTGTAACTCGGGCGCCGAAGCCAACGAGAACGCGCTTCACCTGGCCCGGCGTCACACCGGCCGGCAGACGATCGTATCGCTCCGGGGAGGCTGGCACGGCCGCACGGCCGCGACCCTGGCGTGTACTGATGGTTCTCGCTATGAAGAGGCGGCCCGGCGGGCGGGCATGCCGCTTTCTCGAAAGGTGCCGTTCAATGACATTGCTGCGCTGGAGGCCGCGGTAGATCGCGATGTCGCGGCCGTCATCATCGAGCCGGTGCAGGGGTTCGCCGGCGCGCGAGACTGCGCACCGGAGTTCCTGCGTGCCGCCCGGCGCATCTGCAGCGAGCACGGCGCTACGCTGATATTCGATGAGGTGCAGTGCGGTGTCGGCCGTTGCGGCGCATTCAGCGCCGCGGAGTCGTTCGGGGTGACACCCGATGTGCTCACCTTTGCCAAAGGCCTCGCCGCGGGTCTTCCTATCGCCGCGGTCGTCGCCACCGACGAGCTCACCAGTGCGCTCACCCGCGGCGATCTTGGGAGCACTTTCGGAGGGGGTCCGGTGCCGTGCGCCGCCGCCCTCGCGAACATCGCCGTCATAGCCGATGAGGGACTGGTGCAGAACGCCGTAGAAATCGGAGGCTACCTGGCCGAGGGAGCTCTGGCTCTGGGAGTCGGGCGGGTCAGCGGGCGCGGGCTGCTGCTGGGCCTGCACCTCGACCGGCCGGCCTCGACGATCCAGAGTGCCCTGTTCGGTCATCGCATTCTCACCGGTACCTCGACCGATCCCGCCGTGCTGCGCTTGCTGCCGCCCCTCTCATTCTCACGGCAGGAAGCGGACATCCTCCTCACCGGCCTCAAGGACGTGCTTCAGTGACCAAACGGGACTTTCTCGCGCTGGAAGACTGGAGCCCGGCCGAGGTCGAGGACCTCATTTCGCTGGCCGCTCGCATCAAGCGCGGGGAGATCAGTGGTGGATTGGAGAAGAAGGTCCTTGCCATGGTCTTCATGGACCCGAGCCTTCGGACCCGCACCAGCTTCGAGACCGCGATGTTCCTGCATGGCGGGCACGCCGTGGTCCTGGAGCCGGGAAAGGGGAGCTGGGCGCTCGAGACGGAGCCAGGCGCCGTGATGGACGGTGGGTCGGTCGAGCACATCGTTGATGCGGCACGGGTCCTGGGCCGCTACGCTGATGCCCTCGGGGTTCGTTCCTTCCCCCGGGGTACCGATTGGTCGGTGGCTCGTCAGGATGCCGTCATCAAGAGCTTCGCTCGCCACTGTGAGAAGCCGGTCATCAATCTGGAGTCTGCCCGTCGTCATCCGTGTCAGGCGCTGGCCGATGCCATGACCCTGCGGGAGAAGCTGGGTCAAGTCGAGGGCAAGCGCTTCGTGCTCACCTGGGCCTGGCACCCCAAGGCGTTGCCCACGGCAGTGCCGGTGAGCGCGGCACTGGCGGCTGCCCGGCTCGGCATGGAAATCGTAATTGCCCGTCCCGAGGGCTACGAGCTGGACCCCGATGACACGGCCCTGATCCGGAAGATCGCGCAGCAGTCCGGCGGTGAATTCGTGCATATCAACAACGATCCGGATGACGCACTGGTGGGCGCGGACGCCGTGTACGTCAAGTCGTGGGGCTCGGTCAAGCTGTACGGCCAGGCCGAGGCGGAAGCGGAACAACGGGCCGGCCTCCGTGACTGGCGCCTTACAGCCTCCAGGCTTCGCTCCACCCGGGGCGGGAAGGGCATCGTCATGCACTGCCTTCCGGTGCGCCGGAACGTCGAGATCGACGACAAGGTCCTGGACGGCCCCAACTCGGTTGTGGTGGATCAGGCCGAGAACCGGCTGCACGTGCAGCGGGCGCTGCTGCTTGAGCTGATAGGGGAGAAGCGTGAGCGGGACTAGAACGGGCGTGAGCGGTCAGTGGGTCACACTAGACCCGACTCCCACGTCCTCCCGCTTACTGCTCACGCTTGTCCTTGTCCCGCTTACGGTCTTGGGGAGACAGAATTGACGATCGACACAACCAAAGGCATTGCCGGACTCAAGGGCGCACTCCGATACGTCCGGGCGTACCGGGACCACGTCTTTGTGGTGAAGCTCGGCGGCGATGTCCTGGCGCCGCCCGAGGTCCTCGACGGCGTCGCCGGGCAGCTGGCGCTGCTTTCGTCGTTGGGAATCCGGATCGTCGTCGTGCACGGAGGCGGGCCTCAGGCCACAGCTTTGAGCCGCCGTCTCGGTTTCGAGCCGGTGATGGTGGCTGGGCGGCGCGTCACGGATGACGCTGCGCTCGAAGTCGCCAAGCTCGTGTATGCGGGTCAGATCAACGTCGATCTGCTGTCGGCCCTCCGCGAACACCGGGTGCAAGCCGTAGGGCTGAGTGGTGTGGATGCCGAGCTGATCACAGCGCATCGGCGGCCGCCGGCATCGGTGGTCGACGACCACGGCAGCACGATCCGAGTGGATTACGGGCATGTCGGAGACATTGACCGGGTCGACCCCCGTGTCCTGGTGGCCCTCCTGGATGCCCGGATGGTGCCGGTAGTGGCGAGCCTGGCCGGCGGCGAGGATGGTGAGGTCTACAACGTGAATGCGGACACGGTGGCCGAGTCTCTGGCCGTCGCGCTGCGAGCCCACAAACTGATCTTCCTCACCGGTGCCCCCGGCGTGCTGCGCGATCGGGCCGACTCTTCCACCCTGATCACCTTCGCCGACCCCGACGATCTTGCCGGCCTCATGGCCGACGGCGCGCTTAGCGGCGGCATGCGTCCCAAGGTCGAGGCATGCATCCGCGCGGCCACCGGCGGGGTCGAGCGCACCCACATCATCGATGGTCGGGTACCCGATGCCCTGCTGCTCGAGGTGTTTACCGGAGCAGGCTGTGGCACGATGATCGTCGGCCGCAAGGAGAAGGCTACGTATCTGGGGGTGGATCTTGCCGGGTGAGATCGACCTGCTGCGGGAGCTGATCGCCATACCGTCCGTCAGTGGCCAGGAAGCCGAGCTGGCGGTGTTCATCGAGCGGACGGTCCGCCGCTGGGGTCTCGACGTCGTGCGAAACGCTCACGCGGTGCGGGTCGAGGTGCGCGGCTGGGGCGCCGGGCCGACCATCGCGCTGGCGTCTCACCTGGATGTGGTGCCGCCCGGTGCTGGATGGACCCGCGATCCGTTCACACCGACCATCGAGGGAACTCGGCTCTTCGGCCGCGGCTCCGGCGACGCCAAGGCATCGGTGGCCGCCATGCTGTACGCGGCCAAGGATATTGTGGACAGTGGCGGCATGGATGCCGGGCGCCTGCTCGTGATCCTGGGATGTGGTGAAGAGACCAAGAACACCACCATGGGAGCGGCGGTAGAGGAAGCCGGCGAGATCGATGCCGCGATCATCGGCGAGCCGACCAGCCTGGACCTCGCTATTGCCCAGCGCGGCCTCATGATGGTCGATCTGGTGGCGGAGGGGGAGCAGCGGCATGCCGCTTACGCTTCGGGTGACGACGGATACCCCAACGCGGTTCAGCTGCTCGCGCGCGACCTGATCAAGCTGGATTCCCTGTTTACCGGCCGGGTGCATCCCGTACTCGGCAGGGCTACAGCCACCGCGACCATGCTGGAGGCCGGGGTCAGCCGGAATGTCACCCCTCCGGTAGCCCGAGCCGTATTGGATGTACGCAGCACTCCCGACTGGACTCACGAGGAGCTTGCCCAGGAGATGCGGGCTGCACTCACCAGTGACGTGATTGTGACCTCCCGTCGCCTGGTCCCCTGCGAGACGCCGGCCGGCTCCCGGCTCCTTGACATGGCGAGCCGACTTCGGCCCGCTGCCCGGCAGTTCGGCAGCCCGACCTGCTCCGACTGGGTCTTCTTCCGTGAGTGGGATGCCATCAAATGCGGGCCCGGCACCAGCCGGCGGTCGCACACCGCCGACGAGTACGTCGACATCCCCGAGGTCACCGCGGCCCGGGCCTTCTATGGTGAGCTGGTACGCGCGTACCTGTCCGGGAGATAGCCCATGCGCCCACCCTCCACGCTCTGGAGCTCCAGTACCCCGGAGCAGCAGCTGTTCGAATACACCACTGGGGAAGACCGGATCTGGGATACGCGGTTGATGTCCTGGGATGTGCTGGGCAGTCTGGGGCACATAGAAGGTCTGCGGGCCGCACGCTTGATCACCGCCGCGGAGTACGCCGACATGCGCCGAGGACTTCGGGAGGTGTTCGATGCCACCTCCCGGGGGCGGCTGAAGCTCGATCATCGCCACGAGGACGTCCACACGGCGGTGGAGTACTGGCTGACCAGCCGGGTACCCGGCACGGGTGAACGGCTGCACACCGGCCGGTCTCGGAACGACCAGGTCGCCTGTGATCTCCGCCTGTTTCTCAAGGACGAGCTGCTCAAGGGCAATGCCGCCGCGCTCGGGCTAGCCGACGCGCTCGTCGATTTCGCCCAACGCCACCGGAACGTTCTGTGGCCCGGCTACACCCACGGCCGGCGAGCGATGCCCTCATCTGTCGGCCTCTGGGCCGGTGCGCTCGCAGAGGGTGTGATCGACACGGTGGAATCGTTGCCCGCGCTCTGGGCCCGGGTAGATCGCTCGCCCCTTGGCAGTGCCGCCGGATACGGTGTGCCGCTTCCACTCCAACGCACGGTGGTGGCCAAGGCGCTCGGATTCTCCGGGCTGGACGTTAACGTGGCGTCAGTCCAGGGAGGGCGAGGGAAGCTCGAGGCGGCGGTGCTGTTCTGGTGTACCCAGCTGGGACACGATGTGGCCCGGTTGTCTCAGGACGTGATCCTCTTCAGCGGCGAGGAGTATGGGTATTTGACCCTGCCCGCCGACCTGGCCACCGGCTCGAGCATCATGCCGCACAAACAAAACCCCGATCTCTTTGAGCTCACCCGGGGACGGGCCTCGGCCGTGGAGGGCGACCTGCTATCGGTGTTGCAGATCAAGGCCAAGCTCTCCGGCGGCTATCACCGTGATTTCCAGCTGCTCAAAGAGCCTCTGATCAGAGGACTGGATCGCACCTGGTCGATGCTGGAGGCGGTCACCCACGCGCTGCCGAAGCTCGAAGTGGATCCCAAGCGATGCCAGGCGGCTCTGGCCGGCGGAGCACTTGCCACCGACGAGGTCATGCGGCGGGTGGAAGCTGGCCGGCCGTTCCGCACCGCCTATCGCGAGGTGGCCACAGCGCTCAAGGAGGGGGAGAGCTTCGCTTCACCGGCCCCGGCCCGGATTATATCTCGCCGGAGCTCGACCGGCGGCCTGGGCAACCTCGGCCTCCCGGAGCTGAAGAAACGCATCCGGCACGCGCGCGCCTGGAACGCGCGTGAGCGAAAGCACTTTGCTGGGGCAATGGGCAAGCTGATCGGCCGCGCTTTCCGTCCACCCGTCCGCCCATCCGCCTGACCAGTATGACCGCAGACCGGCGCAAGCGACACCTGAAGATTCTCGAGCTTATCAGCACCAGGCCGGTGCGTACCCAGGAGGAGCTGGCCGACGCGCTGACGGCGCAGGGCTGGGAAGTGACGCAGTCCTCGGTAAGCCGGGACATCGCCACTTTGCGGTTGGTCAAGGTGGACGGGGCCTATCGCCGTCCGCCTCCGCGGGCGCTGCGGAGTGATCCGGATGAGCAGCGGGTCGGTGAAGGTGTGTTGACGATAGAAACGGCGGGTGACGCCTTGGTAGTGCTCCACACCCCGCCTGGAGAAGCCAATCACGTCGCAGTCGCGCTCGATCGCCTTGCCTGGCCCGAGGTGCTGGGGTCCATTGCAGGGGATGATACGATTTTTCTGGCGGTAAAGGACTCGAGGGCTCAGCGGCAGGTCCTGCGGGAGGTGCGGCGCCTGGCCTCCAATTGATGGAAAAGATTGAGGGCGACTCGCCTCAGGAGTCGCCCTCAATCTACCGAGCTTGAAGACTAGCCTAAAAAGACACTTCAGTCGGTACCTCATAGAAACGCAGTTGGGCGTGCTTCAGGCCTTCATTGTCATACGACCAGTAATATGACAGATCCACATTGCTGAAAAGCGAGATCTGGTCGACCGCGGTGCATACGTCGTCGGTAGTGCCGAGCACGCCGTCGAGCCCCGCATCCCACGTCACGCAGAAATCAACGAACAGAAGATCCTTCGATACGTTGACGAATTTGGCCACGCCGCTCTTCGTCCGCTCCAAACTGATGGGCTCAACCCCGTTCATAAAGCTGGCGGCACACCAAGTCCCGGTCGCATCCTCGTAACAGGACTGCATAGTCGCCTTTCCACCCGGCTTGCCGAGGGCACGGACGTACACCGAGTAGGAGGTGGTGCCGTCGAGGTCGGAATCCGGGTTCGGCAGCTGGAATCCAGCCGCCCCATCGGTGCCATTGGCGTCGATCACGCCAAAGTCGCCCTCGATTAGGTTGATGCGAGTGTTCGCCGGCTCGCCGTTCCGTCCGAGATCGACGAAGATCCGGTGGCCACTGCCGCCGGTAAAGTTCGGCGACTTGTCCTTCGGCACGCCGATGATGTTCAGCGTGTAATGCGCGCCACTTGGGGCGCCGTTGCCGGTGGTGGCATTCAAGGCCGATGGCGCGGGAGTCGAATCGGAGAGGGAGCTGGTCGGGTCGCTGGTGCAGCCCGCCAGAATCAGTGCCGCGCACACTACAGTGCACTCGGCAACCCATCGGGAAGGAGTGAGCATCGTGTCTCCTTGTGCGAAGATTACTTCGGTGAGTGCCCAACCGTCGCCAGCCTCATCCCCACCCTTGGGCTGTACTCACGATGCTTCTGCCACATCCCAAGATCAATTCTCAAAAGAGAAACACTGTAGCATATTGAGTCGGACGCGCTGCAACTTATTTCTCATCTTCTCCTCTTGCATCATGTCGCATTTTCATCTCACCATCTGAAGCATGACAGTGAGGATGCCGACACTCCAGCTTGTCCTAGACAACGAACAGCAGGAGCGCTCCCCCCAACAGACGATCGAGGGCTTCTGCTACCCACCCCCTCGAGCCCCGAGGCCCGCAGGCCTTTCGAACGTAGCCTCTCCCCTCGGGGGTTGGGTCGTACAACAAAAAAAAGGGGGCGGCTCCGAAGAGCCGCCCCCTTGGCGTGAGGAGAAGCCTACTTCCCGAGCGGCTTCACGTTGGATTTGATGGAGATCGAGCCGAAGCCGTCCCGATCCAGCACGTCCGCGGTGCCGATGAAGAGAATGCCGCCGGTCTTTGTGACCCCCACCTGGCCGAAGTCGGCGAGGGAGGCAGTCGCGCTGTAGGGTTGAACCAAGACCGAGAGCGCAGTCGCGTCTCCGTTCGGAGGGTTAGTGCAAGCCGAATTACGCGGCCCTACAAGCATCGTCGGAGTGCCGTTGTTGTTGCTTCCTGCCAGGTAGGCGCAGGTTCCGGCTATCGGGCTCCCTGATGCACTCACCGTGAAGGAGATCGCCACCTTGGTGCTGGGATCAGTACCCTTGACGACGGCAGGCGGCTGATCCTTCCATGCGAGTGTAAGGGTAGAAACCGTTCGCTTGCCGAACTTGCTCTTGGGAGCCGTTGTGGTGGTTCCGCCGCCCTTCGTAAGGAGAACCGCCGCCTGCAGCGGTTCGGGGGCCACGGCGCTGACGAGCATCCGTCCCAGCCTGAAAGCCAAAGCCTTAGCGCCCCAGCCGAATTCGACACTCGTTAGTGATTGGGTCTCTTGGCATATATTGGTTTCGACATAGGCGAGGACCCCGATGTCCTCCTCGTGTACCATAGCCGTTCCACTATTGTCATCGTCACAAACCGAGACCACCGCCGCGGGCGAGAATGTCGGGGCCGATGGCACGCCGGCCCAGTCATAAACCAGTGCCGGACTGTTCGGCACGGAATAACCATAGATCAACACTCGTCCCTCGCTCGCAGCATTTCCCGCAAGCATGGTGGTCCAGCTGCCCGAGGTGGGCTTGATGCCCGACAGATTGACAGCCGCACCTACCAGAGGGTGAAGCGTGCCAAGTACGGTTCCACTACGGCCGACGTCCGCTCCCCCGGTACCGCCTCCACGAACGTAGTAGGCTCCCCCATCGGCGCTGGTCAATGCCCTCGTGAAAGCAGTGAGGGCGTTGTCTTCCGGATAGGTAAAGCTCGCCGCCTCGTCGAACATGCATCCGATCAGGGCCACGGTGAGCTGCGCGCCGGCGGTCGGGCTCACCGAGAAGCTACGGGAGACCGATCCAACCGAGTCCATAATCTCGAAGCCGAAGGTTCTGGCGTTCGGTGTACCGTGTCCGGCGTTGCCCATGCTTTGCTTAAGCGTCAGAATCTTGCCGTGGAGCGATGACGGGAAGTAATTGGTGACTAACGAGTTACTAAACCCGCACGCATCCGTGCCCCCCAGGAGCAAACTCCGGGGCGGTAGTGCTGCCAGGCTCCCGATCACTACATGCGGCTAGCGCGAGTATCGCCATTGCGGCGACTGTATACAACGGACGTGGAGCCATTCCTACCCCCAAGCGGGATCAGCGAGGAATAAAAATCGTCGTTCTGAGAAAAAAATCGTCGTTCTGAGAAGATGGAGCCAGCTAATATGCCGCCCAAACTGCAAAACGCAATACGCGGGTGTCTGATAGCTGCCAGACAAACCCACTCGGTGTGCCTTATGGTCATAGGCTGGCTGGACACTGTAAAGCCACGCGGTCGTCTCGTAGGAACAGAATGGTGCAGGACCGTGAATTGTTCGTGAAACCGCTGTAACTAGTTCTCACCTCCCTTCCCAAACAGCGTGACAAAGCGGGGATCACTGCGAAGGTCGATCCAGGTCTCGTCCTTGGCAATATCCTGTCGCTTCTGCGGGTTGGCAGCGACATAGGTGCTGAGCAGTCGGAAGGCTTCATCTCTATCTCCCAGCTCGACCCGCACCAGCGCCTCGTAGTACGCGAGGTCGCGGGTCGCATCGATGGTTGCGTCTCCGCGGCTATGGGACATGAGTGATCGGGCGCTATCCGGCTGTCCCGCTCTCGCTAGCACGAGGGCGACTGCCATGTGTCCGTAGAGTGAGTAGTACTGCCGGAGGTTGGCAGGAGTGAGCTTCACGAACTCCTGGTGCACCTGCCACGCCTTATCGACATCGGGCGCTTGTCCTTTCATGCCCAGGAGCCACAATCGGCACTCGGCAAATCGAAAGTAGTCGGGGAACCTGCGTCTCCCCTCGTCGCACCAGTGCGTCGCCTCAACCGGGTCGTCCAGGCCGTAGGAGGCGTTAAACAAGCTGTAGAGCGTTTGCTTGGCAGACGAAAGATACGGGTCCGCCTCGTAGGAGCGCACTGCCGCAAGCTTTCCTTCCGCCGTTTGGCCCTGGCCGAGGAGCAGATGACTCAGATATGTCCATGCCCGCGCTGCCGTAGGTTTGGCGTTTACTGCGGTGCGGAGATCCTGCTCAGCTGTAACGATCAGCTGCTTGGCGGCGGCTGGTGCCGGCTCGAGGTTCAAGAGCCACCGCCAATACGTGAGAATGCCTCGCAACTCCAGGGCATCAGGATCTCCAGGCTTAATTTTGAGCGCCCGGTTGGCGTGCTCGATGCCGAGCGCGGTCCACTTGGCGTAAAGTGCCTTATCGAACCCGTCGACCAGGTCAGTCTGGCGGTATGTCAGCCAGCCGCGTTCAACAGAAGGGGTGATCCAGGTGGGATCCATCCGCTCCACGCCGGCGAGTATTGAGTCCGCCTGGTTCAACCGCCGTGCAGCGCCCGCGGTGTCGCCGGAAGCCAGCAAGGGGTCGACGTCCTTGCTCACCTTGCCGGCTTGCTGGAGCAGCTCCCAGGCCTTCGGATTTTGAGTGCCAACCCGAATCTCCTGTACTTTGATCTCCTGTCCCAACCGCTCCCGGAGAAACAGGGAGACCTCCCTGGCCACATCATCCTGCAGTGCGAAGATCTCTCGCCTAGGCCGTTCCAGGGTCTTGCTGCCTATTTCCTGGGCGTTGGCCGCATTGATGAGCGAGACGCTCACACGAAGTCTGTCGCCTGACCCCGCGACGCTTCCCTGGACCAGAGTGCCTACATTGAGGGCCCGGCCGACGCTGTCTGGTGCGATCGCCGCATTGCGATACGGGGTGACGCCGCTTCGAGAAACGACCTGCAGCTGTGGAACCTCGCTCAATTCATGGATCAGTGCCTCCGTGATACCATCGGCGAGGTAACCCAGCGAGTCCGAGCTGCCGGTGGCCTTCTGGAAATACATCACAGCAATTCGATTTGGACTTAGACCGGGGGCATCTCCGGAAGCAGCGCCGGGCCTGAGCCAGATGGTCCACACAGAGAGTCCGGTAACCAGCAGGAGAACGGCTGCAGCGATGGACCAGAAGCGCATTCCGCGACTGCGACCCGACGCGATGATCCGGGCGGGAATCGATGGACGCTCGATCTCCACTCCGCTGGTGCGGCGTCGTACTGCGCCCGTGCCCCCGATGTGCCACGCCGTGCTCGGATCGATCGGGAGCTGCGGCGCTCCTGTGGTCCCAGATCAACTTCCGCCAGAGCGTCGGCGAACTCGCGAATGGTGGGGAACCGGTCGGCCGGGGTCTTCTCCAGCGACCGCATGATGGCGTCTTCGACTTCGTCTGGGATGGAGCTGCGGACCACCTGAAGGCTCGGCACCACCTCCATCGAATGGCGTGCCAGGATGGCCATCGCGTTGGGGCCCTTGAACGGAGGCTCACCCACCAGCATTTCGTAGAGCATGCAGCCGAGGCTGTACTGGTCGGCCCTGCCGTCCACCCGCTCCCCGCCGAGCCCCTGTTCCGGGCTCATGTAGTGCGGCGTCCCCACGGCCATGCCGGTTTCGGTTAGCTTGTCGCCCCCGGCGGCCGTGACCGCTCGGGCAATACCGAAGTCGGCGACCAGGGCATGACCCTCGTGGAGCAGGATGTTCTCGGGCTTGATGTCGCGATGAATGACCTGCTGGGTATGAGCGAAGTGGAGGGCGTCTGCTATCTGGCAGGTGAGCTGGATAGCATCCGGCAACGAGAGCTGCTCCTCTCGATCCAGCCGGACGCGTAATGATTCCCCTTTGACGAATGGCATTACGTAATACAGGAAGCCTGCGGCTTCTCCGGAGTCGTACAGGGCGAGAATGTTGGGGTGCTGAAGGCGGGCTGCGACCCTGATCTCACGGAGGAACCGGTCGGCACCGATCGAAGCGGCGAGCTCGGCGCGCAGGACCTTGATGGCGACGGGCCGATCGTGCCGGGAATCATCGGCGAGGTATACCGTAGCCATGCCCCCCCTCGCCGATCAGGCGCTCGACGGCATAGCGCCCTTCGAGCGCAGTGCGCAACTTGTCGAGCGGATCGGTCACGGATTGCCTTAGTCGTATAAGAAGGGACGCTTCAAGATAAGGGGGGAAGCTCCGGGGCGGCCAGCACAGGGATCGAGCTGACACCGCTATCGGTGGGAAGCTCCGAGTGAGGCAGCATGGAATCATGAAAACAGGGGCGGCCAACTCCAGCCCCCCCATTTTTCATGCCTCAGGCAGGTAAGACCTTGGGAAGATCGGGAAGCGGAACAGGTCCGTCTAGCGTGGGGTACCTAGGCGGTCACACCTGCCAGTGCCTCCCTCATGGCGGCAGCGGAATCCCAGCGTTCGTCCCGGTTCTTGGCCAGCGCTTTCGTGATCGCGCTGGCGAGCTCCGGCGGGGTGTCGTTGCGAAGGGCTCGCACATCAGGGATCGGAT
>CAWEMG010000035.1:0-14730 GCA_963810165.1 uncultured Gemmatimonadales bacterium | reverse complement strand
CTGGAGACTCCAGCACAGGTCCCGGCGCCCCGCGAGATCGTTCTGCGGTGGAAACTGGGGCTTCCGATCGAACTGGACGGCCGGGCTCTCACTGGCCCGGAGCTGATCCGTGAGCTAGGCGATCTGACAGCGGCCTACGGGATCGGACACGGTATTCACGTGGGAGAGACCGCCCTGGGTATCAAGGGGCGGATCGGCTTCGAGGCGGGCGCCGCTCTGGTGCTGATCGGCGCCCACCGCGAGCTCGAGAAGCTCGTGCTCACCAAGTGGCAGACCTTCTGGAAGGATCAGCTGGCCCGCTTTTACGGCGACCGGCTGCATGAAGGTCAGTACTTCGATCCGGCTTTACGTGACATTGAAGCGATGATCACGAGCTCACAGAGCCGCGTCACTGGGGAAGCGCGAGTCCGCTTGGCGCCCGGGCGCTTTCAGGTGGTCGGCACCCGGAGTCCGCATTCGATGATGGACCGCTCGGTCGCCACGTACGGGGAAGAGAACCGGCTCTGGACCGGAGAGGAGGCCCGTGCATTCGCACGCGTCTCCGCCGTTCCTTCCCTGCTTGCCGCCCGTGTGGCACATCGGACTTCGCAAGAACTTCACCACGAAGGCACGAAGGTCACTAAGGCCACGAAGGATCAGACGAGATCACGCCAACCTGTTACCGTAAACAAACAGAAACCATCACCAGCGAAGACTGCTAAACCAGTAGTAAACGGAAAGAAGAATGTTCGATCTTAGAGGTCCTTTCACGGCTTCGTGTTCTTCGTGTCCTTCGTGCCTTCGTGGTAAAAAGCAGGACTAAAGAGAGGGGACCAGGATGGTCGTCACTACCCGCGTGAAGTTAGACCGAATCGCCTCCTCCACCCGCAACGCGGCGCTCTCGCCCGAGGTCATTGTGGGGGACGAGATCCTGGCCAGCGAAGGCTACGTGCTTGCGGTTCGAATCCTAGCGGACAAATCGACCTACAATACCGTCGAGGATGTGACGGGCCGGATGCTCGAGCTGCGAGCCGGGGACGTGCTGGCCGGAACTCTTGGCAGCCGCCGGGCGCTCCGCGGCTATGCGGGCGTGGTGCCGGGCCACATCAGCGTGGGCGATACCATCGATGTGCTCAACCTGGGCGGTATTCTGGGTCGGTGCACCTCCATGAACCCCGACATCGGTCCCCCGTTTCAAGCAGAGGTCCTGGGCGCCGTCCTGGCCTTTCCCGCGCTGGGCGACCGCATCGGGCGGCCGGCTCATATCAAGGACCACGCCGTTCCCCCCGCCGATACCCTGGAAAGCGGCCTGCCGGTGGTCTATGTGGCGGGGACCTGCATGAACGCGGGAAAGACGGTGGCCGCTACCGAGCTGGTCCGTGGCCTTACCCGCGGCGGACTCAGGGTAGCCGCGGCCAAGCTCACCGGCGTGTCGCTGATGCGCGACGCCCTCTCGATGGTGGACGCGGGCGCGGTTGCCGCGCTCACATTCAACGACGTCGGCATCGCCAGCACCCACCCGGGAGTCACGGTTGCCACCGCCAAGGGCATCTTGAACCGTCTTGGCGCCGCCAAGCCCGATGTCATCGTCGCGGAGCTGGGCGACGGTATCCTCGGCGAGTATGGCGTGCAGGACATTCTTCACGACCGCGAGCTGATGCGGGTGGGCGCGGCGTACGTCATGGCGGCTCCGGATCCGGTCGCCTGCTGGGGGGCCGCCGAGCTGATGCGGGAACAGTTCGGGCTTCCGCTCACCGTCATTACCGGGCCCGCCACCGACAACGAGGTTGGTCAGATCTACATCCAGTCCGCTCTCGGCTTGCCCGCGCACAACGCGCGGCGGGACGCGGGTGGATTGCTGGGTGTGGTGCGGGAGGCGCTTCGAAAGTGGACGGAGATGTTGGAGAGGACGGAGAGGGCGGAGAGTGCCGCTTCCCCGACCGCGTCCGCACTTTCCGCCCTTCCCGCCTTTTCCGCCACATGAAGGTCGCCGTCATCGGAGGCTCCGGTTACGTGGCCGGAGAGCTCCTTCGGCTCCTGCTGCAGCACCCCGAGGTCGGTGAGTGCATAGCGACCAGCCGCAGCCGTGCGGGTGAGCCGATCGGTGCGGTCCACCCAGCACTGGGGCCACTCACGGCTGCGCGGTTTGCCGGCACCACCCCGGCCGAGGCCGCCCGGGAGAAGGATGTCGTTTTCCTGTGTTTGGAGCACGGAGAGTCCTCCCGGGTAGCGGCCGGCATCTTCGAGGCGGGCCCGGGTCTGGTGGTAGATCTCGCCGCCGATTTTCGGGTTCAGGATCTTCGGGTCTACGAGCAGTACTATGGCAGCCATCCTGCGCCAACGCTGGTCAGCCGCTTTCGCTATGGATTAGCCGACGTCCTGGGTGCCAAACTGAGAGGCGCCGCTGCGATCGCGGCCCCGGGGTGCTTTGCCACGGCGGCACAGCTCGCGCTCTATCCTCTTGCCCTGGCTGGGATAGATGTCCGTCCTTCACTCTTCGCCGTGACTGGTTCGAGTGGTGCCGGGAGTCGTCCGAGAGACACCACCCATCACCCCAACCGAGCTCATAACCTGTTCGCCTACTCAGTGCTCGGTCATCGTCATGAGGCCGAGGTATTGCAGAGTTGGCGGGAGTGGAGCGGCCGGCCCGACGCAACGGCGAGGCTCATGGCTCACTCCGGGCCCTTCGTACGCGGCATCTATCTGACGCTGCACGCGTTCTTGCCGCCCAGCGCAGGAGACACCAGCGGGGCTTCGGGAGGTCGTGCCGGCCACTGGTTTAGGGAAGCTTACGCAGGACGCACATTCGTCCGGATGCTTGATGCCCCTCCTGAGCTCACTCATGCCGTGGGCACCAACTACGCCCTGATGCACGCTGCTGAGTCCGCCGATGGGCGGGAGATACAGGTCAGCATCGCGATCGATAACCTGGTGAAAGGCGCCGGGGGCCAGGCGGTCCAGGCGATGAACCTGGCGCTCGGTTTGAATGAGTGCGCTGGCCTGACCGCGACTGCTGCGTTTCCATGCTGACCGTCCGCCCCGGAGCCTTACTCGAGGTCTATGCCCAGTTCCCCGTCCGCCCCGCACGCGGCCGCGGATCGTGGCTCATCGACGAGAATGGGGATGAGTGGCTCGACGCATACGGCGGTCACGCCGTAGCCGCGACCGGCCATTGTCACCCCCGCGTCGTCCGAGCGATTGGTGAGCAGGCAGCCGAGTTGCTGTTCTATTCCACGGCAGTGCCGCATCCACTTCGCGAGACCCTGGCCGAAACGCTCGTCGACCTGTGCCCCGGTCCGCTCTCCCGCGTGTTTCTTTGTAACTCGGGCGCCGAAGCCAACGAGAATGCGCTTCATCTGGCCCGGCGTCACACCGGCCGGCAGACGATCGTATCGCTCCGGGGAGGCTGGCACGGCCGCACGGCCGCGACATTGGCGTGTACTGATGGCTCTCGCTATGAAGAGGCAGCCCGGCGGGCGGGCATGCCGCTGTCGCGAAGGGTGCCGTTCAATGACATTGCTGGCACTGGAGGCCGCGGTGGATCGCGATGTCGCGGCAGTCATTATCGAGCCGGTGCAGGGGTTTGCCGGCGCGCGGGACTGCGCACCGGAGTTCCTGCATGCTGCCCGGCGCATCTGCAGCGAGCACGGCGCCACGCTGATATTCGATGAGGTGCAATGTGGAATCGGCCGTTGCGGCGCATTCAGCGCGGCGGAGTCGTTCGGGGTGACACCCGATGTCCTCACCTTTGCCAAAGGCCTCGCCGCGGGTCTCCCGATCGCGGCAGTCGTCGCCACCGACGAGCTTACCAGCGCGCTCACCCGCGGCGATCTCGGGAGCACCTTCGGAGGGGGCCCGGTGCCCTGCGCCGCCGCCCTCGCGAACATCGCGGTTATAGCCGATGAGGGACTGGTGCAGAACGCAGTGGAGATCGGAGGCTACCTGACAGAGGGTGCTCTGGCTCTGGGAGTCAGGCGGGTCAGCGGGCGCGGGTTGCTGCTGGGCCTGCACCTCGAGTGGCCGGCTTCGGCGGTCCAGAGTGCACTGTTTGGTCATCGCATTCTTACCGGTACGTCGACCGATCCGGCTGTGCTGCGATTGCTACCGCCGCTCTCATTCTCACGGCAGGAAGCGGACATCCTCCTCACCGGCCTCAAGGACGTGCTTCAGTGACCAAAAGGGACTTTCTCGCGCTGGAAGACTGGAGCCCGGCCGAGGTCGAGGACCTCATCTCGCTGGCCGCACGCATCAAGCGCGGGGAGATCAGTGGTGGATTGGAGAGGAAGGTCCTTGCCATGGTCTTCATGGACCCGAGCCTTCGAACCCGCACCAGCTTCGAGACCGCGATGTTCCTGCATGGCGGGCACGCCGTGGTCCTGGAGCCGGGGAAGGGAAGCTGGGCGCTCGAGACGGAGCCCGGCGCCGTAATGGACGGCGCGTCGGTCGAGCACATCGTCGATGCGGCACGAGTCCTGGGCCGCTACGCGGATGCGCTCGGGGTTCGTTCCTTCCCCCGGGGCACCGATTGGTCAGTGGCTCGTCAGGATGCCGTCATCAAGAGCTTCGCTCGCCACTGTGAGAAGCCGGTCATCAATCTGGAGTCGGCCCGGCGTCATCCGTGTCAGGCCCTGGCCGACGCCATGACTCTGCGGGAGAAGCTGGGTCAAGTCGAGGGCAAGCGCTTCGTGCTCACCTGGGCCTGGCACCCCAAGGCGTTGCCCACGGCAGTGCCGGTGAGCGCGGCACTGGCGGCGGCCCGGCTCGGCATGGAAATCGTGATTGCCCGTCCCGAGGGCTACGAACTTGACCCCGAGGACACGGCCCTGATCCGGAAGATCGCACAGCAGTCCGGCGGTGAATTCGTCCACATCAACAACGATCCGGATGACGCGTTGGTGGGCGCGGACGCCGTATACGTCAAGTCGTGGGGCTCCGTGAAGCTGTACGGGCAGCCCGATGCGGAAGCGGAACAACGGGCCGGCCTCCGTGACTGGCGCCTCACCGCCTCCCGGCTTCGCTCGACCCGGGGAGGCAAGGGCATCGTCATGCACTGCCTTCCGGTGCGCCGGAACGTCGAGATCGACGACAAGGTCCTGGATGGCCCCAACTCGGTTGTGGTGGATCAGGCCGAGAACCGGCTGCATGTGCAGCGGGCGCTGCTGCTCGAGCTGATCGGTAAGAAGTGAGAAGTGAGAAGTGAGAGGTAAGAGGTAAGAGGTGGGGCACTGCCTTCTCACTTCTCACTTCTCACCTCTCATTATACGGAGAAAGCATTGACGATCGACACAACCAAAGGCATTGCCGGACTCAAGGGCGCCCTCCGATACGTCCGGGCGTACCGGGACCACGTCTTTGTGGTGAAGCTCGGTGGTGACGTGCTGGCCCCCGCCGAGGTTCTCGACAGCGTGGCCGGACAGCTGGCGCTGCTTTCGTCCTTGGGAATCCGGATCGTCGTCGTGCACGGGGGCGGGCCTCAGGCAACGGCACTGAGCCGCCGCCTTGGTTTCGAGCCGCTGATGGTGGCTGGCCGGCGCGTCACGGACGACGCCGCGCTCGAAGTCGCCAAGCTGATATATGCGGGACAGATCAACGTGGACCTGCTGTCGGCCCTCCGCGGACATCGAGTACAAGCGGTAGGGCTGAGTGGTGTGGATGCCGAGCTGATCACCGCACATCGGCGGCCCCCGGTATCGGTGGTGGACGACCACGGCAGCACGATCCGAGTGGATTACGGGCATGTCGGAGACATTGACCGGGTCGACCCCCGTGTCCTGGTGGCCCTTCTGGATGCCCGGATGGTTCCGGTAGTGGCGAGCCTGGCCGGCGGCGAGGATGGCGAGGTCTACAACGTGAATGCGGACACGGTGGCCGAGTCGCTGGCCGTCGCCCTGCGAGCCCACAAACTGATATTCCTCACCGGCGCCCCTGGCGTGCTGCGCGATCGCGCCGACACTTCCACGTTGATCACCTTCGCCGACCCCGACGATCTTGCCGGCCTCATGGCCGACGGCGCGCTCAGCGGTGGCATGCGCCCGAAAGTCGAGGCGTGCATTCGGGCGGCCACCGGGGGGGTCGAGCGTACCCACATCATCGATGGTCGGGTACCCGATGCCCTGCTGCTCGAGGTATTTACCGGAGCCGGCTGTGGCACGATGATCGTCGGCCGCAAGGAGAAGGCGACGTATCTGGGGGTGGATCTTGCCGGGTGAGATCGACCTGCTGCGGGAGCTGATTGCCATACCGTCCGTCAGTGGCCAGGAAGCCGAGCTGGCGGTGTTCATCGAGCAGACGGTCCGCCGATGGGGTCTCGAGGTAGTGCGCAACGCTCACGCCGTGCGGGTCGAGGTGCGGGGATGGGGCGCGGGGCCGACCCTCGCGCTGGCGTCTCACCTGGATGTGGTGCCGCCCGGCGCTGGATGGACCCGTGATCCGTTCACACCGACCATCGAGGGAACTCGGCTCTTCGGCCGCGGCTCCGGCGACGCCAAGGCATCGGTGGCCGCCATGCTGTATACGGCCAAGGATATTGTGGACAGCGGCGGCATGGATGCCGGACGCCTGCTCGTGATCCTGGGATATGGTGAAGAGACCAAGGACACCACCATGGGCGCGGCGGTAGAGGAAGCCGGCGAGATCGATGCCGCAATCATCGGTGAGCCCACCAGCCTGGACCTTGCCGTTGCCCAGCGGGGCCTCATGATGGTCGATCTGGTGGCGGAGGGGGAGCAGCGACATGCCGCCTACGCCTCGGGTGACGATGGATACACCAACGCGGTCCAGCTGCTCGCGCGCGACCTGATCAAGCTGGATTCCCTGTTTACCGGCCGCATGCATCCCGTACTCGGCAGGGCTACAGCCACTGCGACCATGCTGGAGGCCGGGGTCAGCCGGAATGTTGCGCCTCCGGTAGCCCGGGCCGTATTGGATGTACGCAGCACTCCCGACTGGACCCACGAGGAGCTTGCCCAGGAGATGCGGGCTGCACTCACCAGCGACGTGATTGTGACCTCCCGTCGCCTGGTTCCCTGCGAGACCCCGGCCGGCTCCCGGCTCCTTGAGATGGCCAGCCGACTCCGGCCCGCTGCCCGGCAGTTCGGCAGCCCCACCTGCTCCGACTGGGTCTTCTTCCGTGAGTGGGATGCCATCAAGTGCGGACCCGGCACCAGCCGCAGGTCGCACACGGCTGACGAGTATGTCGATATCCCTGAAGTAACCGCCGCTCGTGCCTTCTATGGCGAGCTGGTGCGCGCCTACCTCTCCGGACACTAGGAACATGGACCGGACGACCACGCTCTGGAGCTCTGCCACTCCCGATCAACGTCTCTTCGAGTACACCACCGGCGACGACCGTGCCTGGGATACGCGGCTCCTGACCTGGGACGTGCTCGGAAGCCTGGGGCACATCGAGGGACTCCGATCTGCCCGGCTCATCACGACATCAGAGTATGGCGAGATGCGAAAAGGTCTCAGGGAGGTGTTCGCGGCCACCTCACGAGGCGCACTGACCCTCGATCATCGGCACGAGGATGTGCACACCGCGGTCGAGTATTGGCTGACCAGCCGTGCTCCGGGCGCCGGCGAGCGGCTGCACACCGGCAGGTCACGGAACGACCAGGTCGCCTGCGATCTCAGGTTGTACCTGAAGCACGAGCTGCTTGGCGTCCACGCTGCCGCCACAGCACTGACCAGTGCCCTGGTCACGTTCGCGCACAAGCATCGGAACGTGCTATGGCCGGGATACACCCATGGCCGAAAGGCGATGCCCTCCTCCGTCGGTCTCTGGGCCGGTGCCTTCGCCGAGGGATTGCTCGATACGCTCGAGTCTCTGCCGGCAGCTATGGGAACGGGTGGATCGCTCTCCGCTCGGAAGCGCCGCCGGCTATGGCGTCCCTCTGCCGTTGCCGCGCAGCGTGGTCGCTCGCGCCCTCGGCTTCAAGGGCCTCGATCTCAACGTAGCATCGGTGCAGGGAGGGCGCGGGAAGCTGGAGGCAGCCGTGCTGTTCTGGTGCACGCAGCTCGGTCACGATGTTGCCAGGCTTTGCCAGGACATCATCCTCTTCAGCGGAGAAGAGTTCGGCTATCTCACCCTTCCCGGCGAGCTGGCAACCGGCTCCAGCATCATGCCGCACAAGCGGAACCCCGATCTGTTCGAGCTCACCCGCGGTCGAGCCTCCGCAGTGGAGGGAGACCTCCTCGCGGTTCTCCAGATCAAGGCGAAGCTCTCCGGAGGTTACCACCGCGATTTTCAGTTGCTGAAAGAGCCGCTCATGCGTGGTCTCGACCGTACCGGCGCCATGCTCCATGCAGTCGCCCACGCATTACCGAAGCTGGGTGTGGACCGGACCCGCTGCGAGACGTCGCTGGCAGGCGGCGCCCTGGCGACCGACGAGGTCATGCGGCGGGTCGAGGCAGGCCGTCCGTTCCGCAGGGCATATCACGAAGTGGCCGATGCAGTCAGGAAGGGCGAGAGCTTCGCCCCGGTGCCTGCCGGGCAGATGATCGCCCGCCGCAGCTCTACCGGAGGTCTGGGCAACCTCGGGCTCCCGGAGCTGAAGACGCGTATCCGTTCGGTGAGCTCCTGGAATGCGCGGGAGCGGAAGCGCTTCGGTGGGGCACTAAGAAAGTTGGTCGGTAGGCCGGTGTCACTGCCTCGCCGCCCCGCTGCCCCGCTGTCATGACCGCAGACCGGCGCAAGCGGCACCTCAAGATCCTCGAGCTGATCAGCACCCGCGCGGTACGCACCCAGGAGGAGCTGGCGGACGCCCTGACTGCACAGGGGTGGGAGGTGACGCAATCGTCCGTCAGCCGCGACATCGCGGCTCTCCGGCTGGTGAAGGTGGATGGAGCCTACCGCCGTCCGCCTCCGCGCGCTCCGCGGAGCGATCCGGATGAGCAGCGGGTCGGTGAAGGCGTATTAACGATGGAAACGGCGGGCGACGCCCTGGTAGTGCTGCATACCCCGCCTGGAGAAGCCAACCACGTCGCGGTCGCGCTCGACCGCCTTGCCTGGCCCGAGGTGCTGGGGTCCATCGCAGGCGATGATACGATCTTCCTCGCGGTGAAGGACTCCAGGGCTCAGCGGCAGGTCCTGGGAGAGGTGCGGCGCTTGTCCTCCAATTGATGGAAAAGTTTGAGGGCGACTCGTCTCGGAGTCGCCCTCAAACTACAGAACTTGAAGACCAAACCTAAAAAGACACTTCGGTCGGTACCTCGTAGAATCGCAGCTGGGCGTGTTTCAGACCCTCGTTGTCGTACGACCAGTAGTATGACAGGTCCAGGTTGCTGAACAGCGAGATCTGCTCCACCTCGGTGCACACGTCATCGAGGGTGCCGAGCACGCCGTCGAGCCCCGCATCCCACGTCACGCAGAAATCAACGAACAGAAGATCTTTCGAGACATTCACGAATTTGGCCACGCCGCTCTTAGTGCGCTCAAGACTGATCGGCTCAACCCCACCAGTAAAACTGGCGGCGCACCAAGTACCGGTTGCATCCTCGTAGCACGACTGCATGGTCGCCTTTCCGCCTGGCTTGCCGAGGGCGCGGACGTAAACCGAGTACGAGGTGGTGCCGTCCAGGTCGGCATCCGGGTTCGGCAGCTGGAATGCAGCCGTGCCATCGGTGCCGTTGGCGTCGGTCACGCCGAAATCGCCCTCGATCAGATTGATGCGGGTGTTGGCCGGCTCGCCGTTCCTGCCGAGATCGACGAAGATCCTGTGGCCATTGCCGCCGGTAAAGTTCGGCGACTTGTCTTTGGGCACGCCGATGATGTTCAGCGTGTAATGCGCGCCGCTCGGGGCGCCGTTGCCGGTGGTGGCATTCAGGGCGGATGGGGCCGGCGTCGAATCGGAGAGGGAGCTGGTCGGATCGCTGGTGCAGCCTGCCAGGCTCAGTGCCGCGCCCACCATGGTGAGCCGGGCAACCCGTCGGGAAGGATTGAGCATCGTGCCTCCTTGTGCGGAATCACTTCGGTGAGTGCCCAACCGTCGCCGACCTCATCCCCACCCTTGGGCTGTTCTTACGTTCGTGTTTTGGTGGAGCACGAGACAATTCCCAGGAGTCGAACACCGTATTGGACTGGTACAGTCAGCGTGCAAACAACTTTCCATCGCTAGGTGCATCAGATTGTACTTACACTCGTGACGTGAAGCTCGACATCACACGTGTCGAAATCCGCACTGATCAGTGCAGGCGCAGGCATCCGGGGTGAGAGTTGACATGAAGGCAAACCCTGTCGAGGCGAGGGGTATGCTGCGGCGATCGGCGGCGCCCTCTGAGCTAACTCTTCACCGCCTTCCAACGGTCAGGCGGTTCGATCATGGCGACAGCCGCAAAAAAAGGGCGGCTCCGAAGGAGCCGCCCTTTTCGTGTCCGGAAGCAGTTCGCTATTTCCCGAGCGGCTTCACGTTGGACTTGATGGGGATCGTCCCGAAGCCATTCCGATCCAGGACCTCCGCGGTACCGGTGAACACGATACCGCCGGTCTTTGTGACGCCCACCTGACCAAAGTCGGCGATGAAGCAGTCGCGCTGTAGGGCTGGAACCAACACAGAGAGCGCATTCGTGTCTCCGTTTGGAGGATTGGTGCAGCCACATTGCACTGATTCCCCGTGAGCTTCGTCGGTGTGCCGTTGTTGTTGGTTCCGGAGAGATAGGCGCAGGTCCCGGCTATCGGCACCCCCGATGCACTCACGGTAAAGGCGACCGGGAACCTTGCTGGGCGTAAGTTCGGAATCTGTACCCTTGATGACCGCGGGTGGCGTCTTATCCTGAATCCACGCAAGGTCAGGGTAGAGACCGTTCGCTTGCCGAACTTGCTCTTGGGGACGTTGATGGTGGTTCCGCCAGCTCTCGTGACCAGGACCGTCGCCTGGAGCGGCTCGGGGGCCAGTGCCGCTGACGAACATCCGGCTCAGCCTCGTGGCCAAAGCCCTTGGACCCCACCCAGCATCGACACTGGTCAGTGACTGGGTCTCATCGCATATAGCGGTTTCCTACGTAGGCGAGCACCCCGATGTCCAGCTGCTGCACCATAGCCGCTTGACTATCGTCATTATCACAGACCGCGACCACCGCTGGCGGGCCGAACGTCAGGGCCGATGGCACAGTGGCCCAGTCATACACCAGCCTGTCGGGATCCGGCACGGAATATCCGTAGATCAGCGCTCGGCCTTCGCTCAGGTCATTGGTTGCTGGCCGGTCAGCTACCACCTTGAGCATGTTGGTCCAGGTGCCCGACGAGGGCTCAATACCTGACAGATTGACGGGCGGATCCAGCAGCGGATGACTGGTGCCAAGAACGGTTTGTCACGGCCGGCGACGTCCTCTCCCCCGCTGCCGCCTCCGCGAACGTAGTAAGCTCCCCCGTCGGCTTTGTTCAGTGCCCGAGTAAAATCAGAGATGGCATCTGTCGGATAGTCGAAAGTCTGCGGTGAACATGCAACCGATCAGCGCTACGGTGAGTTGCGCTCCCGCCGCAGGGTCAACCGAGAAGCTGGGGTTGCGGGAGACCGATCCAACCGAGTCCATGATCTCGAAGCCGAACGTTCGCGCATTCGGCCGTCCCGCGCCCGGCGTTGGCCATACTCTGCTTCAGCGTCAGAATCTTGGCCTGGCGCGATGACGGGAAGTAATTCGTGACCAACGAGTTACTGAACCCGCAGGCATCCGTATTCCCCCCTGGCGCGAACTCCGGCCCGGTGGTGCTGCCAGGCTCCCGCTCAGTACATGCGGCGATCGCGAGAATCGCCAGAGCGGCGACTGGATACAATGAACGTGGAGCCATTCCTACCCCCTACCGGGAACATCGAGGATCAAATCGGGTTTATGCCAGGATCGTGAAGAGAGCTAATATGCCGCCGAAACCCAAAAAGGCAAATAACGCGCCATTGTGGGATTACCCTGGGAATCGTGCTAAGTGGTTGATCCACAACGGATGGCCCACCCGCTCTCGCTCCCTCGAATGACGCATCCGCGCCATACCGTTGCCTGGATGATCATAAGCTTCCTGGAACGGAGGCGTTCGTGCAGGGACAGAATGGCGCAACAGCGTGAATTGTTCGTGAAAACGCTTAACTAGTTTCCACCTCCTTTCCCAAAGAGCGTGACAAAGCGGGGATCACTGCGAAGGTCGCGCATCATCCAGCTGTCATCCTTGGCGATACCATCTCGTCGTTGCGGGTTGGCCGCGACATAGGTGCTGAGCAACTTGAGAGCCTCATCTTTATCTCCAAGCTGGATCCGCACCAGCGCCTCGTAATAGGCGAGGTCGCGGGTCGCGTCGATCGTGGCGTCCCCGCGGCTGCGCGATATGAGGGAGCGGGCGCTGTCCGGCTTTCCCCCGCGCGCCAACACCCAGCCGACGATCATGTTGCCGTAGAGGGAATAGTACGGCCTGAGGTTGGCGGGAGTGAGCTTGACGAACCGCTCATGTACCTGCCAAGCCTTGTCGATATCCGCAGTTTGGCCCTTCATGCCCATCAGCCACAACTCGCATTCGGCAAAGCGATAGTAGTCGGGGAACCTGCTCTTACCCTCCTCGCACCAGTGGGTCGCCTCCACCTGATCCTCGAGATCGAAGGATGCGCTGTACAAGCTGTACAGCGTCTGTTTGGCGGACGAAAGATAGGGGTCGGCTTCGTATGAGCGCACTGCAGCCAGCTTCGCTTCCGCCGTTTGTCCCTGGCCGACGAGCAAATGGCTCAGATAGGTCCATGCGCGCGCTGCCGTTGGTTTTGCGTTTACTGCGGCGCGGAGATCCTGCTCAGCTGTGACGATCAGCTGCTTGGCGGCGGCTGGTGCCGGCTCGAGGTTCAAGAGCCACCGCCAATACGTGAGAATGCCTCGCAACTCGAGGGCATCAGGATCTCCAGGCTTAATTTGGAGCGCCCGGTTGGCGTGCTCGATGCCGAGCGCGGTCCACTTGGAGTAAAGTGCCTTATCGAACCCGTCGACCAGGTCGGTCTGGCGGTATGTCAGCCAGCCGCGTTCGACCGAAGGGGTGACCCAGGTGGGATCCATCCGCTCCACGCCGGCCAGTATCGAGTCCGCCTGGTTCAACCGCCGTGCAGCGCCCGCGGTGTCGCCGGCAGCCAGCAAGCGGATCGACGTCCTTGCTCAGCTTGCCGGCTTGCTGGAGCAGCTCCCACGCTTGCGGATTCTGGGTGCCGACGCGAATCTCCTGAACTTTGATCTCCTGCCCGAGCCGCTCCCGGAGAAACAGCGAGACCTCCCGCGCCACATCATCCTGCAGTGCGAAAATTTCTTTCCTCGGCCGTTCCAGGGTCTTGCTCCCTATCTCCTGGGCGTTGGCGGCGTTGATGAGGGAGACGCTCACGCGAAGTCTGTCGCTCGACCCGGCGACACTTCCCTGAACCAACGTCCCCACTTTCAGCGCCCGGCCTACGCTGTCCGGTGCAACCGCGGCGTTCCGATACGGGTTAACGCCGGCTCGCGAGACGACGTGCAGCTGGGGAACCTCGCTCAACTCGTGGATCAGTGCTTCAGTGATGCCATCCGCCAGGTAACCAAGGGAGTCTGAGCTACCGGTGGCCTTCTGGAAATACATGACCGCGATCCGATTAGGACTCAGGTCCGAAGCGAGCGCCGCCGACGTACCGCCAGGCCGGAACCAGATAGCCCAGGAAAGTCCCGCGGCCACCAGCACCAGGACGCCTGCTGCCACCGACCAGAACCGCGCTCCTCGTTCCCGCGTAGAGGCGATGATCCTGGCCGGAAGCGAGGGGCGCTCGGCCGCCGTCACTCCGCCGGTGCGGCGCCTGACCGAGCCGGTCCCGGTTGGATTGCTTCTCCGGGCGCGAATGGAGCGTGAGTTACGCCGCTCCGTCGGCCCGAGATCCACTTCGGCCAGGGCGTCGGCGAACTCGCGAATAGTCGGAAACCGGTCGGCCGGCGTCTTCTCCAGCGACCGCATGATGGCGTCTTCGACTTCGTCCGGGATGGAGCTGCGGACCACCTGGAGACTCGGCACCACCTCCATGGAATGGCGGGCCAGAATCGCCATGGCGTTGGGGCCCTTGAAGGGAGGCTCGCCCACCAGCATCTCGTAGAGCATGCAGCCGAGACTGTACTGGTCGGCCCTTCCGTCCACCCTGTCGCCGCCGAGTCCCTGCTCCGGGCTCATGTAGTGGGGCGTGCCCACGGCCATTCCGGTCTCGGTGAGCTTGTCACCCCCGGCTGCGGCTGCGGCCCTGGCGATGCCGAAGTCGGCAACCAGGGCATGACCTTCATGAAGGAGAATGTTCTCTGGCTTGATGTCGCGATGGATGATGTCCTGGCCGTGGGCGCAGTGGAGCGCTTCGGCGATCTCGCAGGTGAGCCCGATGGCATCCGGCAGGGAGAGCTGTTGTTCCCGGTCGAGCCGCGCACGCAGGGACTCGCCCTTCACGAACGGCATCACATAGTACAGGAAGCCGGCTGCCTCACCGGAATCGTAGAGCGCGAGAATGTTGGGATGCTGGAGCCGGGCGGCGACTCGGATCTCGCGGAGGAACCGGTCGGCGCCGATCGAGGCGGCGAGCTCGGCGCGAAGCACCTTGATGGCGACGGGCCGCTCGTGACGGGAGTCATGGGCCAGGTAGACTGTGGCCATACCGCCCTCGCCGATCAGGCGCTCGACGGCATAGCGCCCTTCGAGCGCAGCAGCGCAACTTGTCGAGCGGATCGGTCACTAAGGGGCCTCAGCTGCGGATATGGCGATGATAGGCGAAACATAGGTGGCGAGGCTGATGC
>CAWEMG010000034.1:0-23794 GCA_963810165.1 uncultured Gemmatimonadales bacterium | reverse complement strand
AGTCGCGGTGCCGCTGCTGATGGAAAACCGGGTGGAGTTTTGGGATCTGCCATAGGCGGGGCAGCGAGGCAGCGGGGCAGTAAAGCCAGTTATTATTGCGCCTATAACCAAAGTGGAGAGTTCCCCTATGTTCCGGCATCATCTCGCAACCACACTGGCGCTGGCCGCTGCACTCAGCATGGCCGTTGGCGCGTGTAGCCCTCGAGGCACAACCGATCGTACCGCTTCCCTGGGTGATTCCGCTGCCGGGGCCGCCAAGTCTGCGGCGGGCTCCCAGATGGCTACCAAGACGGGCGAGGTGCGCGAGCTGCAGGCGCCCGAGGCCGCTCGCTGGGACTCGGACCAGAATGTCTGGTTCGTGGCCAACATCAATGGCGACCCGTTGGGGAAGGACAACAACGGCTTCATTGCCCGGCTCACGCCCGAAGGCAAGGTGGATTCACTCAAGTTCATTGCCGGTGGACGCGGAGGTGTCACGCTCAACGCGCCCAAGGGCATGGCTATCACGGGGGACACGATCTGGGTCGCCGACATCGATGCGGTCCGCGCGTTCAACAAGCGGACCGAGCGGCGGCCGGCTCCGTCAAGGTGCCGGGGGCCAAGTTCCTGAACGACATCACTGCCGGGCCCGACGGAACCCTGTACATCACGGATTCCGGCTTCGGTCCCAAGTTCACGCACCCAGGCCCGGACCGCATTTATCAGATCAAGAAGGGGAAGGCGACGGTTGTTTTCGAGTCCAAGGAGCTCGCCGCGCCGAATGGAATCGCATTCATGGAGGACGCGCTGCTGATCGCGCCGTTCATGGGAACCAGTCTGGTTTCCTGGAGTCCAGGCGAAAAGACGGTCCGCCCCATCGGCACCGGCCCCGGCCAGCAGGACGGCATCGAGATCCTCCCCGACAACCGGCTCCTGGTGACCAGCTGGGCCGACTCCAGTCTCTTCATCGTGGATAACGGCAAGATCACCCGGGTGGCTTATCCCGTACCCTCCCCGGCCGACATCGGGTTCGACGGCAAGTCTCGCGTCGCCGTCCCGCTGCTGATGGAAAACCGGGTCGAGTTCTGGGAATTGCCATGAGCGCCCGACACTCACGCGCCGGCGCGGTCGCCACCTACCTGCTGATGACGCTGGTGGCGGTGCTGGTCGGGGGCGCGGCGGTGTGGGCCTACAAAGACAACGCCCCGAAGAATGATCCGCCGGCCGCGCTCAGCGACTCCGTCACCACGCACGGCGAATGGGTCTCCATCAAGCGGGGGCCGGACTCGATCCGGGCCTACATCGCCTATCCGGAGCGGAAGACCAAGGCGCCGGCGGTGATTGTGATACACGAGATCTTCGGTCTGACCGATTGGGAGCCGACAGTGGCCGACCGGCTGGCCAAGGAGGGCTACGTCGCCATTCTGCCCGACCTGTTGTCCTCCAAGCACGGGATCACGCCGGCGAACCCCGACTCCGGCCGCAAGCTGGTTGCTGCGCTGGAGCCCGAGCGTGTCACCGCCGATCTCAATGCCGTCTACGCCTACGTGAACGGCTTGCCATCCGTGGCCACGGATCAGATCGGCACCATCGGCTTCTGCTGGGGCGGGGGACAGAGTTTCCGCTATGCGACCAACAACCCGAAGCTCCGCGCCGCCGTGGTCGCCTATGGTCCCGCACCCGACACCGCCGATATGAAGCGGATAGCGGCGCCCGTGCTCGGCATTTACGGTGAGAACGATGAGCGGATCAATGCCAACCTCCCCGACGTCACCGCGGCAATGCAGTCGGCCGGCAAGACGTTCACATCCGAGGTGTATCCCGGCACCGGGCATGGCTTCCTGAAGCCCGGACGTCAGGGGTACGACACGCCGGAGCGGGAGAAAGCGTGGGCACGGATCCTGGAGTTCTATCGGGCGAGGCTGGGGAAGTAAAACGCTTTTCCTCATGATTCCCCTCCTCCTGCTGCTTCAGACAGCCTCGCCGCACGACGCGCTGCACTACGACATTACCCTGATTCCCAGCGACACCAGCGCCCATATCCTGGGTGAGGTGCAAACGACCTGGCGGCTCGGCTCGAACAAGCCGGTGACGATGGAGCTGGATTCAGCCATGCGGGTCATCCGGGTGCTGGTGGACGGAAAGCCCAATACCCGGATCTCCCGGACCATGTACGCCCGCTCCTCGACCGAAGTCGAAGTGCCTCACCAGAAGCAGCCCGGCGACTCGATGAGCACCCGCGTCCGATACCGCGGCTACCCAGGGGGTGGTCTGGTCGTCGGCAAAAGCGCGCGCGGCAACCGAACCGTCCAGGCAGATCACCGGCCCGAGGGGACGCACTACTGGCTTCCTATGCCGGAATCTCCCGATGACGAGGCCACCGTCGCTCTCCACATACAAGTACCCGTGGGCTACCAGGTGGTGGCCGATGGGGCACTGGAGAAGGTCGACACGCTGGCCTACGGGCATCGATGTGGCACTACAACCTGAACCGGCCAATGCCGCTCTACAAAGTGAAAGTCGGCTGGGAGGGCGGGACAAGTGAGAAGTGAGAGGTGGAGGTGAGAGGTGAGAAGTGAGAGGGGAGGGAATGTCACCCTGAGGGCTGCAGGATTGTCTTCTCACCTTTCACTTACTTCTTTACGTTCTCTCTCCGCTGCGACCCCACGCTGCCCCCACTCCGCGGCCAGATGGAAGTCGCCAGCGACCCATACGCGGTGTTCGTGGGCGGCAGCGGCCCCAACAGCGACCTGTATGCCGTCCGGCCCGACGGCGGCCAGCCAGTTGCGATCACCTTCACCAACGTCGCCGAGCTGAGGCCGGCTCTTTCGCCGGATGGCGGGGCGCTGGTGTTCCTACGCGGCACCTCGCTGAGCGACTCGACGCCGGCGACGGTGTGGGTCATGAATCTGCTGAGCGGCTCCGAGCGGGAGCTGCCGCTGCCCAAGGGCGCGGGTCGTCCGCACCGCGTCGGCTGGGGTCCGGGTGGCGCCTCAGTGATCGTGGCCGCCGAGCGGGGCCTTACATGATGAACCCACCGCCGGCGCCGGTCACCCCTCGGCGGTGCAGTCACATGAGCGCACCACCGCAGAGTCGAGCCTCTCGGTCCTGCTGGGAAGACCGGTGTTCGCTCGGATCGTGCCCTGTCAAAGGCCGGCCGATCTCTGCGTGAGTGGCGACAGTGGCGCCGCGCTGCTGGCGCGCGGAGCTCGCGATCCGCTGCGGTGGGGAGACGACTCGGTGGCGTTCTTCGTGGGCGATGAGCTGGAGATTCGGCCACTCGCGCGGGGCCGCCCCCGGCGGCTGGTGTGGTCCAATCCACCGGAGCGGCCGAGGGAGATGACGTTCTTTCCGGGAAAGCGTGAGCGGTAGCTGCAACAGCGTGAGCGGTAACGACAAGAGCGTGAGCGGTAAGCGGGAAACATGCGTCAGGTGACATTGGGGTAGCCCTCCGCTAGCTTCCGGGACTTTTCTCGTTTCCCCTTTCCCGGATTGCGGTAATGAATTTGCTGGTTCTCGGTGCCGGACTGCAGGGCTGCGCCTGCGCCTACGATCTTCTCCAGAATCCTCCGTCAGCCAGGTTACCCTGGCCGACGTTCGGCCGGTAAAGCTCCCCAAGTTTCTCGTCGGGCGACTGGAAGGGCCGGCTCCGCACGATTCAGCTCGACGTCACCGACACACCCGCCGTGCATGCCGCGTTCCAGGGCCAGGCGGCGGTGATGAGCGCCATCCCCTACTACTACAACGGGCCCATGGCCAAAGCGGCGGTCGAGTGCGGCTGCCACTTCTCCGACCTCGGCGGCAACACGGACATCGTCCTGGAGCAGAAGAAGCTTCACGATCAGGCACTGGCCAAGGGGGTCTCGGTCATCCCGGACTGTGGCCTGGCGCCGGGGATGGTCAACATCCTGGCGGCGGAAGGCATCCGCCGCCTGGATCGGGCCGAGAAGGTGAAGATCTTCGTGGGTGGCCTGCCGCAGGCGCCGGAGCCTCCGCTCAACTATCAGATCGTGTATTCGCTTGAAGGGGCGCTCGACTACTACACGACGCCATCCTGGGTGCTTCGCGGGGGGAAGCCGGTTCAGGTGGATGCGCTGAGTGAGGTCGAGCCGGTGGAGTTCCCCTCGCCGGTGGGGACGCTGGAAGCGTTTCATACCGGCGGCGGCATCAGCACGCTACCGTTTGCCTACGATGGCAAGATCGACACAATGGAGTACAAGACGCTACGCTACCCCGGACATGTCGCCATCATGCGCCCCATCCGTGAGCTGGGCCTGCTGGCAAACGAGCCCATCGACGTGAAGGGCAAGAAAATGTGCGCCGCGCGACATGTTCATCGCGGCGGTGCATCCCAAGCTGCACAAGCCGGAGGGTCGCGACCTGGTGGCGCTGCAGGTCCAGGTGACCGGGCAGAAGGGAAGAAGCCCGCACGGGTCACCTTCCGCCTGATCGACTACTACGACGCGCAGCACGGCATCAGCGCGATGATGCGCACGACGGGCTACTCGCTGTCCATCACCGGCCAGATGCAGGTGGACGGCCGGGTCAAGGCCAAAGGGGTGCACACGCCGGATGAGGCGATGCCGTTCGACGAATATGTAAGTGAGCTCGGCAAGCGCGGGATCCGAATCGAGGAGATCTGAAGGGAACCGGTGGCCGGAAGTGTTGGAAGTGTTAGCTACTCGTGGAGATGGGATGCTGGACTTCAAGGCACTGTGGGATAAGGCCCAGACCTTCAACGCGTTCGTTGATGGATGCAAGGCGGAGCATTGCGGTTTGTGGAAAGGGATCTACAACCTGGCGCGGGTTCCCGACTGGGCGGTGGCGGCCGTGCCGGCGGCGCCAGATCGTAAGCTGCTCGCGATCGCGGAGGACTGGTGTGGCGATGCGTCCAACACCGTCCCGATCATTGCCAAGCTGGTCGACCGGATTCCATCGCTCGAGCTTCGGGTGATTCCGCGTGACGAGAATCCCGAGCTCATGAACCAGTACCTGACCAACGGATCCAGGTCGATTCCGATCGTGATCGCGCTGGACGATGAGTTCCAGGAGATCGGGCACTGGGGCCCGCGTCCGACTCAGCTGCAGGCCTGGGTCATGGCGAACCGCGGCGAGATGCCCAAGGCCGAGCTCTATCCGCAGGTGCGGAAGTGGTACGCGCGCGATCGGGGAGAGACCACGATCAGGGAAGTCCTCGAAGCGGCGGGATTTCAAACTGCCAAAGTAGCGTGAGAGCCTGTCGCAGCCGGCTCCGCCGTCCCGCCTAAAACATCCAGCCGCTGCCAACCGAAGAGTTGAACCCGTCCGGACCTCCCGCAAAGTTGAAGGTGAGGATGGACGAGCGGAGAATCCTGAGCCCTACGCCGCCACCACCTCCCACCTTCACTTCATCGGTCGTGAGCTTGAACGGCTCCCCCTCGAACACTCGGCCGGCATCAAGAAATCCCATCAGCGTAATCGCCCCCAGATCTCCGAACGCCAGCAGGTCATGCCGCACTTCGAGGTTGCCCATGAGCAGGCCCTTCCCCGCGAAACGTCCGGTATCGAAGCTCCGGTGCGAATACTGCCCGCCGAGTACCGGAATCTGATTTTCCCAGGCCGGCAGATAGTATCGGGCATTCAAAGTGGGGTTCCGATTCATGGCTGAGCCCGCGAGTCGGGCCGCCACCACCGTCCCCTCCCGCAACGGGAAGTATCCGCGGAGTACGCTGTACAGCCGCGCGTAGCCTTCATTCCCGCTGCCCAGCTGGCCACCCGCCTCCAGCAGAAGACCCTTATGGGTGTTGTACTCGTTGTCTCGGGTATCGTACACCAGCACCAGCCGGCCCGAAACATCGGTTTCCCTCAGCTCGGTTCCGAAGTCGCTCCGGAAGAGCGAAGGCTCCGGCAGGGTGGTGAAACGGGTCCATTCCACGTTGGCCAGAAAGCCGGCCTGCCAGGGCCCGCCCAACCGGCGAGTGAGCTCTACCTTGCCGCCATAGCGTGCCCGGCGAACCCGGTAGAAGAACGGCTGCTCCGGCGTCACCAATGTCTTCCTGGAAAGCGGTCTCGTTCCCAATTCCGAAATATCCGAAGCGCGCCTCCCTGCCTGCTGCGAGGAGCGCGGAAACCCGCCATTTCTTCCACAGCTGCGGAGCACGGAACCTGCAGCGTGATGTATCTGCTGCCGCGAGACGTGATCCCGGCTTCCGCGCTGAACGAGCCATTGCTGGTGACCCGGTCCTCGTACTCCGCCGGCTGAAAATGATGAACCCGGAAGGCGAGCACCGGACCATCGTTGGTGCCACCTGTCAGGTAAGGGAAGTAACTGGTTCTCCAGGGCGGTTTAGGCTCGGGCTCGAATACTTCGCCCGTGTCCGCCACCTCCGACGTGTCCACGATGTCCGGGGACTCCGCTGCCTCGGGCACCTGGGCCTGAAGCCGGGCCGCGCACAGAAACGCCGTCGCCAAGACCGCCAGGCGCATCAGGCGCGCCTCTCGAACAGATGTGCCGTGTCGCGTAGAGCGCCGTTCCTGCCGTCGTGAACGGCGTAGGTCGCAGGATAGAGCGAGGCAGAACCGAAATCTCCCGCCTTGTTTACGGCATAGAATGACAGATTGAATGTAGGCCGGCCGTCCTTCAGCAGCCGGGGGGGAGTCAGACGCACAACCCGCTTGAGGGTTTCCAGGCACGCGTCAGTCGGCTTCAATCCCCGACGCATCCCTTCCACCGTGAGAAATCCTCCGCACACCATGATGTTCGCCTCACCACGACCGGTCGAGCCGGCAGCGCCCACATCGTTATCGGTGTACTGGCCCGCGCCGACGATGGGGGAATCTCCGGCTCGTCCCGGAATCTTCCAGGCGAGTCCGCTCGTGGTTGTGACCGAGGAGATGTCACCCTTGGCGTTGACGACATTGAGATTGATGGTCCCCGTGGGCCGCGCCACCATTCGCTCGTTCTCCGGCACGTTGATCCAGTCATCGTCCGGTCCGCGGTTGGCTCGCCATGTGAGCCAGAGCTGGCGCGACTCCGGCGTCAGGAGATCTTCCTCCTTGAACCCATAGGACAAAGCGAACCGCTTCGCTCCTTCACCGACCAGCAGAATGTGATCGGTGTATTTGAGTACCAGTCGCGCCACCTCGCTCGGGGTCCTGATCCCTTCGAGCGCTGCGACGGCGCCGGCTCGCCGGGTGGGCCCGTGCATGCAGGAGGCGTCCAGCTGCACTACCCCATCCTCGTTGGGCAGGCCGCCGTATCCGACCGAGTTGTCCTTCGGATCGAGCTCTTGGATCTTCACGCCTTCGACGGCCGCGTCGAGCGTATCGGTCCCGCCGAGCACCAGCTCCATGGCGCGGTTCACCGCGGCGAGGCCGTTGCTCGAGCTCACCGCCGCCGGCCGGGCTGCCCCACGTCGAATGATCGCCGCCGGGCGGGATGGCAGTGCCACCGTAGCCGCCGCAAGGCCGCTCGCGCCAAGGAAGGTGCGGCGGGAAACCGGCAGGAACATAAGAAAAGCCTCCGCTGGGTTGGTTGGACGCGGCCAGCGTCCAGGGGGGATTTAGACCCTCCTTGAAGCGAAAGTCAACCGACGGAGTTGGACGTCGCTTGCCCTGCCGCGATGCGATCCGTAATCTTGAAGGCTTGAAGCTCGCATCCTCGAATCGCAACAGCGCCCCCGGCCTCGACCGTGCGGACCGCTGGACCGAGGAACCCTTCGGTCTGGTGCGGCTGGTCATCGGTACGATCGCCCTGGGATGGACGCTCATCGCGCTGGCTCTCGCGGTCACCGGCGCCGACCCGCGGGCGCTCCAGTTGGTCGTAGCGCTGTGGGCCATCTACGGTGTGATTGTAGGCTTTCTTTCGGGGGTACTCGAGCCCGTTATCGACGGGCTGTTCCGCGTGGCCTCGAATGTCGGGATCGTCCGAGTAGGCGGCGGCTACTCGGCAATCGAGACTCTGGCGGCGCGGGGCCATCTCCAGGCTGCGGCCGATGCCTACGCGGAGCGGGCGCGAAACAAGTCTCAGCGGGTAGACGCCACGCTGCGCCGCGCCGCTCTTCTCTCCGGGCCACTCAATCAAGCTGAAACCGCTGCCATCGAGCTGGACAACCTTCGCATGGGCAGCCCCTTGCGCCCTCGCGATGATTTTCGAGTCGGCCTGGCGCTGGTCGAGATTTATGAAAACGACCTGAAGGATCCTGGCCGCGCCATGACCGAGCTTCGGAGGCTGATCGACCGATATCCAACGGCCCAGGGAGCCCGGCGCTTACGAGTCGCGTTGTCCAGCCTCAAGTCGGAGCGGTTCGGCGGCGGCACGGCCAGGTCTTGACCACCGCTTACGAGTTGGAGATTCGGGAAACGGGTGTGATCCAACGCACAGCACCACCTTCTTTGCGTTCTATACTTGGCCACAGTGGAAGTGCGGATGGACGGCGACGTGCGAGACGTCCGAGCAAGCCCTGAGTCCCCTGCTCTGTGGCCGGATGAGCTGTCTGACCCAAGCTTTCGCTGCTACTCCCTTCAAACCCCCCTTCGCATATCTTCTCGCCGGGAACGGGCCTAATCGCCCGTTCCACCCACCTTTTAATGAGTCGCTAGTCGCTAGTTGCTAGTCTCCAGTTCTCCAGTTTCTCTCGACTCCAGACTCCCGGACTAGCCTTCAACTGCTGGCGACTAGCGACTAGCGACTGGCGACTGGACTGTGACCCATCCCACAGCAGTGGTGCCCCTCCGATCTATACTTGCGACGTCTGTGCCTTCCGGGCGGCCGGCGCGCAATGTGTGCCGGTGTCGAGGCGGCACCCGACTCAACTACACGTGGGGAGATCACGACCATGCCACGAGGCGACAAGTCGTCGTACACCAACAAGCAGAAGCGGAAAGCGGAGCACATCGAAGAAGGATATGAGAAGAGTGGTGTTTCACGCCGAGAGGCGGAGCGGCGCGCCTGGGCAACGGTGAACAAGGACGAGGGCGGCGGGAAGAAGAGCGGATCCGGTCGGGGAAAGAAGAGCACCAACAGCGCCTCCCGGAAGGGCGGCAGGAAGGGAGGTGCCGCGTCACGTTCCCGGTCCAAGGCCTCACGCTCGGCGGCAGCACGCAAGGGCGCAGCGACCCGGCGCCGGAGGGCAGCCGCGGGCTCATCTCGCAAGAGCAGCGGTGGTAGCCGAGCCAAGAAGAGCTCGGGCCGGAGCCGCAGCCGGAAGAGCACCGGCGATAAGTGCGCACAAGCTCAAGGGCGTGTCACCAATAGTTTGGTGACACGCCCTTTTTTTGAGCTCTTGGTTCGTTGGTTGGAAGCTCTAGTTCTCGGCGCTGCCTCCGAGCGCGAACGAGACGCCGACCGACGCTACCAGGTCGTTCTGGAAGTCGTCGCCGCCGCCGAAGTCGCCGTTATACAGGTAGTCCTCCAGATCGATTCGGAAGCCGATCCGGTTGTCGTCGCCTCCACCAAAGCGGAAACCGAGGCCGAGAACGCCGCCGATGTCAGTGCTGCTCTGATCATCGTCGAATGGATTGTCGCCGCGGGATATCAGCGCGGGGCCGCCGGCAATGTAGAAGCCGACTGAATTCGTCACCGGCGAGAGCGCCAGCATCAGCCGGGCATTGGCGAGTAGCATGTTGACGGTCTCGTTGATCACCTCGTCCCCGATCTTCGACGGTGCATAGCCACCGGTTACTTCGAAGCCGAGATTACCGGTGCCCCAGAACGTGAGGCGGGCTCCTCCGGCGAAGCTGACGTCCCGCGAGAGGTCCTCGCCCAATGACCCGATGGAATTGCTGGTCGGAATATAGGCACCGACCCAGGGTGCCAGTTCTACACCGCCCTGCGCCGCCGCCGGGCTTGCAACCGCAGTGGCGAAGGTAGCCACGGCAGCCAGTCCCGAAGTCGTTGCGATGAGTTTCCTGATCGACATACACACTCCCCTTGGTGACAGAAACTGTTTGGTAACAGAACCTGGCGCGGGGTGATGGTGCGCGCCCGAGCGGCCGGGAGTGTCTCCCGGACCCGCCACGATGGCCAATTCGGTTGCGGGCCGCTGTGAACCCCGGGTAGGCAAGTGGTGTGAAGGCTGTCACCCCGTGGCTGTGACCTGGCAGCAAAATCAAAGGGCGGCCAACCCGGCCGCCCTTCGATATATAGCAGTTGGGTGGTGACTTACTTGCCCGACTTGCCCAGTCCCAGCAGCGGAATCCCAACGCCGAACGACAGGTGGATGTCGTTCTGGGTCTTCTTCTCATCGTCGGGGCCAAAGCCCGGAATCTCGGCCTGCGGCTTGTAGATGTAGTCCTCAGCGCTGACCGACAGGTGCAACAGGCTACCGAGACGGAAGCGCGCGGTCGCGCCCAGAGTTCCACCGATGTCGGTCTTCTTGTCCACATTGGCGTAGAAGTCGCCACTGCGGTTGATGACGCCGACGCCGCCGGTGACCACGAAGGCCACGGGGCTGGTGAGGGGGATCAGCTGATAGCTGACCCGCCCGCTGCCGGTGAAGATATTCGCGTTCTGGCTTTGGTCGCCCAGACCGGAGGTGGTGATCTTCAGATCGCTCGGCGCGTACGCGCCGGTAAACTCCAGACCCAGGCGCTGGGTGAGCGCCACGCCGAGACGTCCGCCCAGGGTGATGCTCATCTCCTGCTTGAATTCCTCACCATTCGCGGCGCTGACCAGCTCGGTCGTCGGGATGTAGACGCCGACGTTGGGGCTGAAGCTGATGCCCTGCGCCGCCAGGACGCCGGCCTGGGCTCCGAGCAGCATGCCACTCACCACCGCGGCACGAGCCATCCACGCGTTGCTACGCATTGTGCCTCCAATAGGACATGAAGAGGGAAGGGATGCCATCTAGAGCTTCAGCCGAACATCGATATCAATCAGCACCGAGGGTTCTGCCTCCTCGAAGTACACCCGCTCACGCACCGTGCGGATCACCATCCGCTGGAGCGGTCCTTTGCCCTTGCCGCGTCCATTGTTGCCCCGCCGGAAGTAGATGACCTGGGTAGGCCCTACCCGCTCCACTCGCACGACGTGAAACCCGCGCTGGATCAGCACGCTGCGAGACACGCTCAAGGCCTTGTCGCGCGAGACCGCATAGTGCTTTGCCTTGCTCTTGCCCTGGGCCTGTGCCGGGGTGACGCTCACGCACAGCAGAGCTACGAACGCGATACCCGACCAGACGATCTGGCGAGTGACGCGCATGGGAACCTCCTGTTATCTGGTGGCGGAATGTCGGACGACCTCGGAAGGGCAAGAACCGTGCAGACTCCAGTCGAGCCTACTCCGGCCAAAGAGGAGCTTCTAAGTCGTTGCCTGGCAGGAGTTAAGCTGAGTGCAGCAGAGTCGTCTTGGAGCGGTGGTATGGAAAAGTGAAGGGGTAGAGGCGGTCTGCGGGTGGGTCAGTCTTCGCGGCGCACCTCCCGCGCGGGTTTGTCGTTACGCAAGCCGATGAACCGGGGATGCCGCAGCAACCCGGCGGAGGTCCACTCGGAGAATCCCACCTCAGCGACCAGCCTGGGATCGACCCATTGTATGTCGCCGGAGGGTCTGATGCTTCCGCTGAACGGCGACGTGGCGCGATGGAGCGGTGTGAGCCGTTGGTGCAGCAGCTCCAGCGTCTTCCTGTCGTAGCCGGTGCCAACTTTGCCGGCGTATCTCAAGGCTGGTCCCGAGGCTGGCGACGAATCGAAGTATCCTACCAGGAGCGCTCCCAGTCTCTCCCGGGAACCTTGCGGGGCAGTGTATCCGCCGATGACCAGCTCCTGGCGCCGGAGGCATTTGATCTTGAGCCATTCGGTGGAACGCGCGCTCACATAGCGTGAATCGGCCCGCTTGGCCATGATGCCTTCTTCGGCGCGCGAGCAGGCTTTCCGCAGCATCGCGGCGGCCCCACTGGTCTGGAAAGGCGTCAGGCGGACCACGTCGTCGTACTGCACGATGTCCTTCAGGATCGATTTACGCTCAACCAGCTGCAGGCCGGTGAGGTCGATGCCCTCGTAGTACATGCAGTCGAAGAGGTACAGCTGCACGTCGACCAGGCTGCGCCGGGCCCGGACCGGATCCCGTAGCTGCATACGCTGCTGCAGTCGCGCAAAGCTCGATATGCCGCGCTGCGGGTCGAAGGCCACCACTTCACCATCAAGGACCGCATTGCCCCGGACCTGTGAGCTCAATGCATCCACCAGCTCAGGGTAGGCGTCGTTGAGCAGCTTCCGGTTGCGGGAATACATGCGCACGGAGCCACGGCTCACATAGACCAGAGCTCGCACTCCGTCGAGCTTGGGCTCGTAGAGCCACTTTCCCGCCCGGGGCAGCTCTTCCGTCAGCGTTGCCAGCATGGGCGGAATCCAGGTGGGCATCGGGCGGCGGCGCAGCCGCGCCGGGGCCGCGGCTGTGCCGGATGAGTGGGTCATGCAGGTCGAGCCTCCAGCAGCTGGGCCAGATCCTGCTTGGCCGAGAGGATGCCCGCCCAGGGATCGCCCTGCTCCTCCAACAGGTCCGGGACCGTGCGGAGGGTAAAGTCAGTGGGGTAGATCCGCTCCAACTGTTCCCACTCGACCGGCATCGAGACGGTGCCCAGCGGATGCCGCCGGGGCGCGAAGATCGAAGCCAGAGACTTGCCCCTGCTGTTCTGGTTATAGTCGAAAAAGATCTTGCCGGTCCGGCGCTCTACCGCCCATTCCAGTGTTACCTCCTGCGGCCACTGCTGGAGGGCGTAGCGGCCAACCGTTTCGGCGATCGAGCGGGCTGCGTCGTACTCGAACTTCCGCAGGATCGGCAGATAGAGATGGAGTCCGGTCCTCCCCGAGGTCTTGACGAAGATCTCGAGGCCGAGCGCGGCCAGAAGATCCCGCAGCCGGAGGGCCAGCTCGCGGGTGCGGGTGAACGCTCGGCGGTGCAGCTCGGGCTCTTCGCCTTTGCCCTCGCGTCCGGAGTACTCATACGGGTCCAGATCAAACACCACGAAATCAGGAAAGTTAAGGACCGACCTGTCCAGGGCTGCTTCCGACCCCACGAACGTGCGACCCCGGCTCCGCGCGTCCGGAGCAGGGTCGATCCGGGAGAACCAGGGATGCAACTCGAGGCCGGCCATCTGAGACAGCCACAGCAGGGTGGCCAGATTCTCACAGAGCAGGTAGTCGCCGTCGCCTTCGTTGTGACTGGAGTAGATCGAGATGTTACGCGCGAACGGGGGAGGGTCATCCCAATGCTTCTGATAGAAGCTCTTGCCCTCGACCCCGTTCGGATAACGGGTGACAAACAGCGGCCGCCCTTTAAGGTGCGGAAGCAGCCAGGGCGAAACTCGCGTCATGTAGCGCAACAGGTCCCGCTTCGTCAGCGGGCCGCTGGGATCGGCCCCGGGCCATAGAACCTTGTCCAGATTGGTGACGGATAGTTGGTAACCGCCGACTCTCAGCTCGAGTCGCGGCTTCCGCTGCTCCAGCTGAGACAAGAGCTCGGCGACTTCGGTCATCCAACTTTTCGGGTCCGGCGCCGGGCTGGCCGAGTGCGGGGTCGTGTGGCCGGCTTGGCCTTGCTCCCCTTCTTCGCCGCTTCCACGCTCCGCTTGAGCGCCTCGGCGAGGTCGATTACCCCGGCCTCACGCGTGGGGGGCGCACTTACGATCTTCTGACCGTCGAGCTTGGCTTCGATGACCTGCGCCAAAGCTTCCCGGTAATGATCGCGGTATTCCGATGGATCGAAGGGCTTTTTGAGAAGCTCGATAAGAGTGAAAGCCATATCGAGTTCACGTTCCGAGACTTTCACCTTGCCGATATCTACTCCTCGCTCCTGCCTGATCTCATCCGGGTAATACAACGTTTCCAGCATGATGACCCCCTCATGGGGCCGCAGCACGCAGAGCTGCTCCTTCTTACGGATGGTGATGCTGGCCGTGGCACTGAGCTTCTTCTCTTCTAGCGCGCGCAGCAGAAGGGCGTAGGGTTTCTCGCCCCGCTCACCGGGTTCCAGATAATAGCTCTTCTCGTAGAACACAGGATCGATTTCCTGCTCCTCCACGAAGGCACTCAGCTCGATGGTGTGCTTGCTGGGCAGCGGCAGTTTCTCGAAGTCTTCCTCAGTCAGCATCACGTACTGACCCTTGGCATACTCGTAGCCGCGCGCCGTGTCGTTCCAGGGCACCTCCACTTCGTCGGTGGGGCACCAGCGTTTCTGCTGGAGCTTCGAGCCGCACGTCGCATGGAGCAGGTTGAACCTGATGTCCCGGTCTTCGGTTGCCCCGAACAGCTTCACCGGTATGGTCACCATCCCGAAGCTGATGGAGCCGCCCCAGATCGCCCTCGCCATATCCGCTCCTCCGCGTCAGTGCTTCACGGCACCCCTACCAGACAGTTATCCACATCCGGGCCGATATTATCCACAGAGTTGTCAACATAACTTGTTGATAAATAACAACTTACGAGGCCTGATAATCAGGCCTTGAGGTGGGCGGCTGCTGTGGGGTGAATCACTAGGGGTTTAGTGCCGGGCGGGCTTACGCTCCACTGCTGGACTGCCCCCGACGGCGCGGAGGATTCGCTTGAGCGCCTTCTTGGAGCTGGAATCCACAGCCTGTGCCGTCAGAGACTCGGCATGGAGTGGACCGACGCCGCTGATTTCTCCGGCCTCAGGGGCCGCTTCGATATCCGGAGCCGCATCGGGTACGATGGTAGAGTCGGCAGCCGGAGGTACAGCGGATGGCAGCGTGGGTCTGGGCCGGGCTGAGCTTCGCACTCCACCGGGAGATGACTTGAGCCCCGGCACCGGGATCGACTGAAGCACCGGCATCACCGCGGCGACCGTTTGCGGCCCGACGTCCTTCAGGGCCTCGGCCGGAACCTGGATCAGGCGGCGGGGGGTTCGTGGGCGAGCCGCGCTCTCACTCCCGGGAAATGATGCACTGGTGACCGCTAGATGAGCGCATGCGATCAGAACGGCAGCTGCCAGGGCCACCCGAAGCGAACGCTTGGACTTTCGCCTTCCTGAACGACGGGGGCGCGGCAGGTCCGCGCTCGGGAGCGGTGCCACCATACGCCGCACCGGTTCGGACCGGGCTGGAAGGATCGGTCGCATCGGCTCGATGACGCGCCGTGGGGGTATGGGCTTCCATAGCTCGATCGGACGCGGCACTTCCTGACTCCGCTGAGGCTCGGGCGCCGGTGTGCCAAGCACGATCGGCGGCTCGAAGGGAGCGACTTTCTGGTGAATCTGGGCTGGAGCTTTCCGGTGAATCTCGGACGTGGGGGCCGGGGGCGCCACCCGGGGTGCGGTCGGCTTCGGCTCCGGCCAGGCAGCCGCCGCCTGACTGGCCGCCTCTCGCGTCGAGGGGGCCGGGATGGCAGGGGCAGCCGCAGGGTCACCCAGCCTCAAGGTAGACAGCGGCGTCACCGGCGGTCCTGCAACCAGATCCGCCTGGGTAAGCGGCATCGAGAGCGCAAGCTTATAGTGCGGGTGAAACTGGATCGGCAGCCACTTGGCGGTAGCGTTGTGGTAAATGCGGGCGCGGGAGGTGACGACGTTGCGTCTAATCGCAACTGCAAGTTCCTCGATCGACCGGAACGCGGTTTCTTCGCCGGGCGAGAGCTCGATTCGGTACATACACACCTCTAAGGTGCGTGGGGTTCGCGAGAGGTGCAGAGGTGCCCAGGCTATGCGAATTTCATGCGCGATGTTCATGCATTTTCCTTCATGACGCAGTGACAAACGAAGGCCGGCTGCAAATTCTGTAAGCCGCTGCTGGGGCTGCGCGACAACACCACAACTCGCGCGCTAGTCAGTCAGTTGCGAGGCCATTCTGCAGGCGTGTTATCGTGCGCGTTTCTGCAGCTTGCCGGGACGGCAGAGTGACTGAATTTTGAGAGGCGGCAACAGGGCCTCTCCGACTCTGGTGAATTGCGAGGAAAGCTGCGCGACTCAGCCGATACGGCGCTGTATGCAGAGCGCGTCACCAAGCGCTTCGGCGGGGTCATGGCGCTCAACGACGTCTCTATTGATGTGCGCGGCGGTGAGTGTGTAGCTCTCATCGGTGAGAGCGGATCGGGCAAGACGACGCTACTGCGCTGCTTCAACCGGCTACTGCTTCCAGACCAGGGACGAGTGTCGGTCGGCGGAGCCGATGTTGCGGCACTCGATCCGATCACGCTGCGGCGCGAAATCGGTTATGTCCCGCAGGACGGCGGGTTGCTGCCTCACTGGTCAGTTCATCGAAACGTGGAGCTGGTGCCCTGGCTCCGCGATATGAGCAACGCCGCTGAGCTGGCTGACCGGGCCTTGGCGCTGGTCGGGCTGGATCCTCCGCAATTCGGCGAACGGCGGCCGGGTGAATTATCAGGGGGTCAGCGGCAGAGAGTGGCCGTTGCCCGCGCACTCGCCGCTCAGCCGCAGGTAATTCTGCTCGACGAGCCGTTTGGTGCCCTCGACGCGATTACCCGGGCCGACCTTCAGGTGGCCTTTGCCGGCATCCGCCGCGAGCTGAAGACCACCGCGCTGCTGGTCACCCACGATCTCAGCGAGGCGTTTCTTCTGGCCGACCGGGTCGTGGTCATGCGGCAAGGTCGAGTGGAGCAGGAGGCTACACCGGCGGAGCTTCGGCGCGCTCCCGCTACCGACTATGTCCGGCGGCTGCTGGAACGGGCCCGAGCGGTGGTGGCATGACGCCGGCGAGCTGCTGGCGGACCTGCCTCGCCCTGATGGCTCTCTACCCCGCGACCGGCGGTGTCGAGGCTCAGGTGGCGCGCCCGATCGTCGTCGCATCGAAGCCCTTTGGGGAGTCGTTCCTGCTGGCCGAGATGTTTGCGCAGCTGCTGGAAGCCCGCGGTTTCCAGGTTGATCGGCGATTGGGGCTGGGCGCTACCGAAATCACTTTCAGTGCCTTGAGGACCGATGCGATTGACGTCTATCCGGAGTACACCGGAACCGGACTCCTCGCGATCCTGGATCAACAGCCCGGCCCTGACCCGCGCCAGGTGTTCCAGCAGGTCTCCCGGGAATTTCGGCTGCGATATGGCGTGCGCTGGCTGCCGCCTCTGGGGTTTCAGAACACCTATGCGATTGCGGTGCGCCGAAGCACTGCCAGGGAATTTCGGCTGGTCACCCTCAGCGATCTGGCGCGGGTTGCTCCCACCATGGTCGCCGGGCTGACCCCTGACTTCATCGGCCGGCCCGACGGGCTGCCCGGTCTTCAGAAGGCTTATGGGCTGCGCTTTCGCTCGGTCCGCGCGTTGGTCCCGGCGGTGAAGTATCAGGCGCTCGCCGCGGGCGAGGTGGACGTCATTGACGGTTACTCCACCGATGGCTTCATCTCGCGGTACGACCTGGTGATTCTCGAGGATGACCGCGGCTTCTTCCCGCCCTATGAGGCGGCTGCCCTGATCGGTCCGGCCATGCAGCGCGAAGTGCCAGCCGCGGTGGCCGCGCTGACGGAACTGAGCGGATTGCTGACCGAGGCCGGGATGCGACGCCTCAACCAGCGGATCGAGGTTGACGGCATCCCCGTGGCGCGAGTCGCTGCCGGCCAGCTCCTGAACCTCGGTCTGACCCGCGCGGTGGCGGGCCGACCCCAGCTTCCGGAGGCGACCCGCAGCGGAATTTTCTCCTATCTGTGGACCCAGCGGGAGGCGATCTTTGCACTGACTATGCGGCACATCCTGCTCGTGGGGCTGTCGCTTCTGGCCGCGATCGCTGTCGCGCTACCGCTTGGGCTGCTGCTGGAGCGGGGCCGTCGGGTGGCGGAGTCGGTGATTCGCGGAGTGGGAGTGCTCCAGACACTACCCAGCATTGCTCTTCTCGCGTTCATGATTCCTCTGCTGGGGATCGGCGTAATTCCCGCGCTGGTTGCGCTCTTCCTGTATTCGCTCTACCCCATTCTGAGGAACACCTACACCGGAGTGAAAGACGCCGCACCGGCCGCGGTCGATGCCGCCACCGCACTGGGGATGACCCCGGGCCAGGTACTCCGTTACGTTCGACTGCCGCTGGCCGCGCCGGTCATCATGGCTGGCATCCGTACCGCCGCGGTCATCAACGTTGGCACCGCCACCCTGGCGGCATTCATCGGAGCTGGGGGCCTGGGAGATCCCATTGCCGCAGGGCTGGCATTGTCGGACACGCATATGATCCTTTCAGGCGCGCTCCCTGCCGCCCTGCTGGCCCTGATCGTGGACGGAGCACTCGGACTTTCCGAACGACTTGTAGCTCCAGTCAGATAGACCTCAACCCAGCAGGCTGACGCTCCGTGCAACTCAACCCTTTCGACGCGCTTCGTCCCCGACCTGAGCTGGTGCCTCAGGTGGCTGCCGTCCCCTACGATGTCGTAAGCAGGGATGAGGCCGCCGATCTGGCTCAGGGGAACCCGCACAGCTTCCTTCATGTCGGGCGATCCGACATAGACCTTCCGAGCGAGGTCGATCCCCACGACCCTCGCATCTACCGGCTGGCCCGAGAGGCGCTCGACCGCTTCGTAGACCAGGGGGTGCTGATTCGAGATGGCGCGGCTGCGCTGTATCTGTATCGGCAGATCATGAACGGCCGGGCCCAGACCGGTCTGGTTGGCTGTGTTCACGTGGATGATTACGAGCGGGACGTGATTCGGAAGCACGAGAAGACTCGGCAGGACAAGGAGGACGATCGCACCCGGCACGTGCTTACGCTCGAAGCCCACGCCGAGCCGGTGTTCCTGACCTACCGGAGCCGGGCCGAAGTCGAGATTCTGGCCGGACGGGTGCTCGCGACGGAGCCACTCTACGACTTCGTGGCGGCGGACGAGGTGCGGCATACGGTCTGGCGCATCTCCAATCACAGCCCGTGGGTTGATGAATTCAAGAAAGTGCCGCATGCATACGTCGCGGACGGGCACCATCGCTCCGCCAGTGCCTGGCGAGCAGGGAAGGAGCGGCGCCAGACGAATCCCGGCCACCGGGGGGATGAGGAGTACAACTGGTTTCTGGCGGTGCTGTTTCCCAGCGATCACCTCAGAATTCTTCCCTACAACCGCCTGGTTCGAGATCTCGGAGGACAGTCGCCCTCCGACGTCCTCGAGGCATTGAGCGAGGTTGGCCGCGTCTCTCCGACCGAGGTCGCAGAGCCTTCCGGGCCTGGAACCTTCGGTGTCTACCTGGCGGGAAGCTGGCAACGGGTCCAGCTCCATCCGGAATTCATTCCCGCAGGCGATCCCATCGGCTCGCTCGACGTGTCCCTGCTCCAGGAACTGGTCCTGGCCCCCATTCTCGGCGTCGGCGATCCGCGCACCGACAAGCGGATCGACTTCGTGGGTGGCATTCGGGGGACGGCGGAGCTCGAGCGGCGGGTGGATTCAGGGGAGATGGCAATTGCCTTCTCGTTGTTCCCGACGACGGTCGATCAGCTCATGACCGTGTCGGACGCCGGGGCCATCATGCCGCCCAAGAGCACGTGGTTCGAGCCCAAGCTGCGGAGTGGGCTCTTTGTGCATACGTTTTAGATCCAGTCGCGAGTCGCCAGTCGCCAGTCAGGGAGTATCGATGAAGGTTTTGATTGCGGACAAGTTCGAGAAGGTCGGCATTGACGGGCTCAAGGATCTCGGTTGCACCGTAGTTTCTGAGCCCGAGGTCAAGGCTGAAGCGCTCCCGGAGCTGATGCGGCAGGTCGATCCGCACATTCTGATCGTCCGGAGCAAGAAAGTAAACGCGGACACGCTTCGTGCGGGGGGGGCGCTGACCCTGGTTATCCGGGCCGGTGCCGGCATCGATACCATCGATGTGGGTGCAGCGTCCGACCTGGGCGTATTTGTCTCCAACTGTCCGGGCAAGAACTCCATCGCGGTAGCCGAGCTGGTACTCGGACTGTTGCTCGCATGCGACCGACGGATTCCGGACCAGGTCGCGGAGCTACGCCAGGGCAAGTGGAATAAGGCGTCGTACTCCAAGGCCAGGGGACTCTATGGCCGAACTCTGGGAATCGTCGGCCTGGGCCAAATCGGCCGTGAAGTTGCGCTCCGGGCGCGCGCGTTCGGCATGCGGGTGGTGGCCTGGTCCCGAAGCCTCACCCACGAGGAAGCAGACCGGCTCGGTATCGCCTATGCACAGACTCCCCTGGACGTCGCCCGGGATGCTGACGCCGTAACCATCAACGTGTCGGCCAACGCCGAGACCAAGAACCTGGTGAATGCGGAGTTCCTCGCGGCCATGAAGCCAGGCGCGTATTTGATCAACACGGCCCGGGGCTCGGTCGTGGACGAGGCGGCCTTGCAGCAGGCGGTCCGCGAGAAGGGGATCAGGGCCGGGCTCGACGTCTTCCAGAACGAGCCGGCCGGCGGCGCGGGCGAGTTCTCAACCCCGGTGGTCCAAAGTCCGGGAGTGTACGGCACCCATCACGTCGGCGCTTCGACGGAGCAGTCGCAGGTGGCAATTGCCCACGAGGTCATTCGCATTGTACAGTCGTTCCAGTCTTCGGGAGAGGTGCCCAACGCCGTCAATCGCCTGGCCCGAAGCTCTGCAACCCACGTGCTCACCATCCGGCACCGGAACCGTCCTGGGGTGCTGGCCCACGTCTTCGGTGTGCTCGCCGGCGCTTCGATCAATGTCGAAGAGGTAGAGAACATCATCTATCACGGTGCTCAGGCAACCCTGGCCCGAATACACCTCGACGGACAACCTGGGCCCGCGGCCCTGAATCGGATCCGCAGCGGCAACCCCGACATCATCAGTGCCGAACTGAGCGAACTGGATGGGCGAGCTGGAAGCTAGGAGCTAGAAGCGGAGCTGGGAGCTGGGAGTTGGGAGCCGGGGCTGGGAGCTGCGTCCAAGAGTCCATCGTGACTCGACAATCCCTCAGTCCGGCCCGATCTTTCCCCCTAGCTCCCAGCTCCCAGCTCCTGACTCCCACTCCCGACTCCCATGACTGAACGCATCCACAACTTCAGCGCCGGTCCCGCCGTTCTCCCCGAGCCGGTGCTCCGTAAGGCCCAGGAGGCCATCTGGAACGCCGACGGCAGTGGAATCGGCATCATGGAGCACAGCCATCGGGGGAAAGTTTTTGATCGCATCATCAACGAGGCCGAGCGGGCCTGCCGGGATCTCGCAGGCATCCCGGACAACTATCAGGTCCTGTTTCTCCAGGGCGGCGCCTCGCTCCAGTTTTCCATGGTGCCGATGAACCTGTTGCCCGCCGACCAGACGGCCGACTATCTCGTCACGGGAGTCTGGTCGCAGAAGGCCCTGAAGGAGGGCAAGCAGGCAGGCAAGGTCCATGTCGCCGCCAGCAGCGAAGCCACGAACTTCGACCGGATTCCGAAGCCCGACGAGATTCGCTACTCCAGCGCGCCGGCATACATCCATCTCACCACCAACAACACCATCTACGGCACCCAATGGCCGACTGAACCGTCGGTCCCGCCGGGTGTGCCTTTGATCGCCGACACATCCAGCGACATGTACAGCCGGCCTATCGATGTCCGGAAGTACGGGCTGATCTACGCGGGAGCCCAGAAAAACCTGGGGCCCTCTGGTGTCGTAGTGGTCATTATCCGGGATGATCTCGTCGAACGGGGGCCCAAGAGCCTGCCGACGATGTTGCAGTACCGGACTCATGTGGCGGAAAAATCGCTATACAACACCGCCCCCACCTTCGGTATCTACGTGGTCGGTGAGGTGTTCAAGTGGATTCAGTCCCAGGGAGGGCTATCGGCGATGGCTGAGCGCAACGAGGCGAAGGCCCGAACCCTGTACGACTACCTGGATGCCAGCGACTTCTTTCGCGGCACTGCCCAGCCGGACAGCCGTTCCCGCATGAACGTCTGCTTTCGGGCGCCGACCGAGGAGTTGGAGGAGAGATTCGTCAAGGAAGCCGCCAAGCGGGGACTCGATGGGCTGAAGGGCCACCGGCTGGTAGGCGGAATGCGCGCCAGCATCTACAACGCCTGTCCCACGGCATCGGTTGACGCACTGATCTCGTTCATGAAGGAGTTCGAGCGGGCTAACCGCGCGGCCGCCACCAGGAGTTGACTCCCGTGATGCTGACCTACCCTGTTCTCACCGCACTATTCCTGGCGCCCGCCCGCCCGCGACGCCGGACTCCATGGTGGCGTTCGTGAACGTCACGGTCATCCCCATGGATCGGGAGCGGCTGATCCCGGGCCAGACGGTGCTGGTGCAGGGCGGCCGTATCTCCGCCATAGGTCCGAGCAGCCGGGTCAAGGTTCCAGCGGGCAGCAGCACGGTCGATGGCCGGGGCAAGTTCCTGATGCCAGGCCTGGCCGAGATGCACGCCCATATTCCCAGCGGGGAACAGCCGGACAGCGTGGTCCATCGAACTCTGTTCCTCTATGTCTCACGCGGGATCACCACCATCCGCGGGATGCTGGGTCATCCGAGCCACCTGGATCTGCGCGCTAGAGCAGCGAGTGGCCAGCTACTCAGTCCCACCATCTATACCTCAGGGCCGTCACTGAACGGGAATAGCGTTCCGACGGCGGAGGCCGCAGCCCGGTTGGTCACCGAACAAAAGGCGGCCGGCTACGATTTTCTCAAGATCCATCCCGGGATCAGCCGGAAGCCGTTCGACACCCTTGCGGCCACCGCGCACCGGCTCCGATCGGTTTTGCGGGTCACGTTCCACTGGACGTAGGTCTCGAGCGCGCACTGGATGCACGCTACGCCACGATCGACCACCTCGACGGCTACGCCGAAGCGATGGTTGCAAAGGGGGCGCTCTCTGCCAAGGAATCGGAGTTCTTCGGGCTCAACCTGGGCGAGCAGCTCGATGAGTCGCAGATTGACCGCGCTGGTCAAGGCAACCAGGGACGCGAAGGTGTGGAATGTCCCCACTCAGGTTCTGCTCGAGAACCTGGTGCCGGGGCCAAGCGTGGAAGAGCTGGAGAAGCGTCCCGAGATGCGGTACGTCAGGTCCGAAGTGCGGTCCAACTGGGCTGAGGTAAAGCGATCCCTTCTGGCGGAAACGGGGTCCACCGCCCAGTCCGTTGCCAAGACCATGGCCATGCGCCGCCGTCTCATCAAGGCGCTGCACGCCGGAGGGGCAGGAATCCTTCTGGGCTCCGACGCTCCGCAGATCTACAATGTCCCCGGCTTCTCGACGCTCAGGGAGCTGGAGTCACTCGTGGCCGCGGGCCTGTCTCCTTACCAGGCACTGGAAACCGGCACCCGGAACGTGGCCGTCTTCTTCGGCACTACGGCAGAGACCGGTACCGTGGAGGCGGGGAAGCGGGCCGACCTCATCCTGCTCGACGCTGATCCCCTCGCCGATGTGCGCAATACCGGCAGGCAGGCGGGTGTGATGCTGCGGGGAAGGTGGTTGCCTAAGGCGGAGATCGACACCCGGCTGGCTGAGATCGCCCGGGCCCTGGGGAACTGATCACGCCCCATTCAGTGCGCGGATCAATTCCTGATTGGTGGGGTAGCGCTTGAGGTCAGTGAGCATGTCGGTCATGGCGTTGATTGGGGTCATGCCCGCGATTCGCTGCCGCAAGGCCCGCGACGCAGACAGGGCCTCCTCTGAAAGCAGCAGCTCCTCCCTGCGGGTGGCGCTCGCCACCAGGTCTATCGCGGGATAGACGCGCCGCTCGGCCAGCTCCCGGCTCAGGACCAGCTCGCTGTTTCCCGTTCCTTTAAACTCCTCGAAGATGACCTGATCCATCTTGCTGCCGGTGTCCACCAGCGCCGTCGCGATGATCGTGAGGGAGCCTCCCTGTGAGGGGTCCACCCGGCGGGCACTGCCGAGGAACCGCTTCGGCTTCTCCAGAGACTGGGCATCCAGGCCGCCCGACAAGGTCCGCCCGGTGCCCTTCTCGACCGTGTTATACGCCCGGGCCAGCCGGGTAAGCGAATCCACGATCAGCACGACGTCATC
>CAWEMG010000033.1:0-13834 GCA_963810165.1 uncultured Gemmatimonadales bacterium | reverse complement strand
AGCGTCAGCTCCGCCACGGCGACGTGCTGCTGTGCCGGATTATCGAAGCTGGACGCGATCACTTCTCCCACCCCACCCGCTTCCATCTCGAATACTTCTTCCGGCCGTTCGTCAACCAGCAGGATGAACAGGTCCGCGCCGGGATAGTTCGCGCTTACACCCTGTGCAATGGATTGCAGGACCATCGTTTTACCCGCTTTCGCGGGTGCGACGATGAGCGCCCGCTGACCCTTGCCCAGAGGACACAGCAGGTCGATAACCCGGTTGGTATAGTCAGGATTGGAGCCCCGGGGACCGGTGGCTTCCAGCCGGAGCTGCTCGTTGGGATGTACCGCCCCGAGCCGGCTGAACTCCGGCCGTTGCTGGAGGTTCTCGGGCGACTTTCCCAGGATGGTCGTGATCGTCTCGAGGGAGGCGCTCTTCCCCTTGCTCGGCGCACGTACCGATCCGTCGATCTCATCGCCGGTTCGCAGTCCGTACTGGCGGATAAGCCGCTCCCCGACGTGGACGTCACCCTGGGACGGTAAATAGCTCGTCTCCCGCCGGCGGAGAAAACCACTCCCCCGGCCTGCGACCTCCAGCACGCCGAGCATCAGGTTGCCGCCGTCGCCACGGAGCGCTTGATACGGTGCAGAATGGCGGTAAGTCCTTGAGTTCGGGTCATGCCCAGCGTTTCGCTGAGGCCGAGCTGATCCAGCAGGTCATTGGGAATCCGGGCCACCGCCTCAGGCGATTGACCATCGAGGCTGCGGGCGAGCAGGGAAATGAAGCCACGAACTGTTGGGGCCTCTCTGGGGACATCGGCGTGTATGTGGACCCCGCCGCCGTCCATTTCCACCCACAGGAATACCGGGGTCTGACACTCGTGTACTCGATTGTGCCCCAGCTGCTTCTCGGCTTCATACCGCTCCGGCAGCGGCGGCAGCTTCTTGGAGTAATCCAGGAGTGTCTCGAGCCGGGTGGTGCGATCGGCCGCCTGAAAGCGGGGAATGAGGGTTTCTAGGGTCGGCATCACAACGCTCAGGGGCGAAAGCTGCTATGAAGGTGGCACACTAGGGCCGTGGTGGCTATCCCTCGGCACGTAGGGAACCCCATAGACCCGGTCGGCGTTCCGGTAGTATCCGGCGGCAGTTCGCGTCCCTCGCGGAGCCGCCAGATTAGCCATATCATATCATAGAAATGCCCACCGCCTGCGGTCCGGGTGGTACGTCTCAAGGAGAATCGCGATGACGACGGTAGCCGTTGCCAGCGGGGTTGACCCCCAGGCCATCGCCAACAGGCTCCTCGAGGCCCGAGCCCGGACGTTCCTGCTGCTGCAGCCGCTCAGTGACCAGGACCTTCGCATCCAGCACGACCCGTTGATGAGTCCTATCCTCTGGGATCTAGGACACATAGCTCATTTCGAGGAGCTATGGCTCACGCGCAACCTCGAGGGCCCGGTCGAGTTTGTTGAAATGCCTGGGTTATTCAATCCCTTCGAACATCCGCGAAGCGAACGGGGTGCACTCCGGCTGCCCGACATGGACGAATGCAGAGAGATCATGGAGGAGATTCGGGCAGGGTCCTGGCCCGCCTGGCGGCGACGGAGTGGGATAGTTCGAATCCGTTGCTCCGACATGGTTACGTGTACGAGATGGTGCTGCAGCACGAGTACCAGCACAATGAGACCATCCTCCAGACCCTCCAGCTCAAACAAGGCCGTCCCTATTCGCCGGTCAGCCGGTTCGATCTACCGAGGAGGCGGACTCCATCTCCCCTGGAGCCATTTCCGGCATGGTGCGGTTTCCCGGTGGCTCCGTGGACATCGGCACTCGACGACCGCTCGGCTGCCTACGACAATGAGCGGTCCCGGCACACCGTCGAGCTGGCCCCATTCTGGATCGATCGCTATCCGGTCACCAACGCGGAGTTCGCGGCATTCATCGAGGCCGGCGGCTATTCCACCCGGGCGTACTGGTCCGAGAGCGGATGGGAATGGGTCAACAGATCGGGCGTCCAGGCTCCGATGTACTGGAGCCAGACAGGACGGTGAGTGGTTCAGCCGAACGATGGACCGCTCCGGGCCGGTCCCGCCGACCCATCCGGTCTGCCACGTCTGCTACTACGAGGCCGAAGCGTTCGCCCGCTTTGCCGGGAAGCGCCTTGCCCACGGAATCTGAATGGGAAGCGGCCGCGTCGTGGGATCCCATCTACAGCCGGAAGCTCAGCTATCCCTGGGGTGAGCAGGCTCCATCCAGGGAGATGGCCAACGTGGACCAATTGTCCTTCGGAACCCGGCCGGTGGGAAGCTACCGACACAATGTTTCCCCGCTGGGCTGCTACGGAATGATCGGTGATGTGTGGGAATGGACCTCGACCGATTTCGGCCCCTATCCCGGTTTCCAGAGCTTCCCCTACTCAGAGTATTCCGAGGCGTTCTTCGGGAACGAGTACAAGGTGCTCCGAGGCGGGTCCTGGGCGACCCGTCCCGGAGCCATTCGCACCACCTTCCGCAACTGGGATTACCCCATCCGGCGTCAGCTGTTCAGCGGTTTTCGGTGTGCCCGAGATGACTGAGTCTTCCATCAACCGCTGGTTCCGGACCGCCCGCCTGGAACGACATGAATCGGCAGCCCGGGCATACAAGCATGCGAACCCACGCATGCTTGCAGAGGTGGCCGCCGGCTTGTCGGCGGCGCAGAAGGAGCTGCCGCCCAAGTATTTCTACGACCACCGCGGCTCGGAGCTGTTTGAGGAAATCACCCGGCTTCCCGAGTACTACCAGACCCGAACGGAGCGAGCCATCCTCGAAGCCTGGATGCCGGAGCTGGTGGCTCGACTGGGAACCCGTGCTCTCGTCGAGCTCGGGGCGGGCAGCGCGGAGAAGAGCCGCATCATTCTGAGAGCCATGGTTGCCGCGGGCCACGCCGATCTCTACGTCCCGATCGATGTCAGCGCCAGCTTTCTCAATCAGACGGCGATGCAGCTACGCCGCGAGTTTCCCGGCCTTGTGGTAGAGCCATTGATCGCCGACATCACGGAGGAGTTGGGTCGACCGTCGGGCCTCTCGCACCCCGCGATGTACGCATTTCTGGGTGGGACCATCGGCAACTTCTATCCGCCGGCCGCGATCCGCCTGCTCCGCCGGGTTCGTGCGGCCATGGATCCGGGAGATCGCCTGCTTCTCGGTGTCGATCTTCGCAAGGACGTAGGACGAATCGAGCGAGCCTACAACGACTCGCAGGGTGTAACCGCGGCGTTCAACAAGAACATGCTGCTGGTCCTGAACCATGAGTTGGGCGCCGACTTCGATCTCGACACCTTCGAGCACCGGGCTTTCTATGAAATGGTGACCCACCGCATCGAGATGCATCTGGTGTCCACCATCGACCAGGAAGTCAGGATTCCCGGGATCGGCCTGGTGCCGTTCGCGCAGGCTGAAACGCTCCGCACCGAGATCAGCTGCAAGCACAATCGCGCGAGTGTTGGCGAGCTGTTCGAGTCTGCCGGACTCCGAATCGAGACCTGGAAGCCCGATCCAGAGGCGCTCTTTGCGCTGGTTGTCGGAGCCGCGGCGTGAGTACGCTGACCCGTGCCATCCTCAGTGCCGACCTGGCTGAGCGGGTCTTCGCGGGCCCTATCTCCAGCTCGTTGACGCCCCGACGCCTGGGTGCGGAAGTCGAGCTCATCCCGGTGGAGTCCCTCACCGGGCGCCGCTGCGTCATCGAGTCTGAGGAGGGGCTGAGTACTCTGCCCTTCCTCCGCCGCTATGGCGGCAGACATGGCTGGGGAGAGAGCCGAACCCCAAAGGGAACGCCCTGCTTTACCCTGCCAGCGGGCGGCACGCTCACCTTCGAGCCTGGCGGGCAGCTGGAGTACAGCTCTCCACCATGCCGTTCGGCCAGCCAGCTGCTGGCACTTCTCCGCTCGGTGGTGCTTCCCCTGCGCGCGCGCAGCGGCGGGTGAAGGGATCGATCTGCTGGCGGTCGGGTTGGATCCGTTCAATCCTGCCGAGCATGCCCCCATGCTGGTTCACGCCACCCGCTACCAGCGCATGGCGGAGTATCTGGCGCGCCGGGGACCGGCTGGTGCGAGGATGATGCGCCAGACCGCGGCGTTTCAGGTGAGCCTCGATTTCGATGACGAGCCATGGCTCCGCTGGCGGGTGTTGAACGCGGCAGCTCCCTTCGTCGTGGCCATCTTCGCAAACTCTCCCATTTACGCGGGCGAGCGCACCGGACATCAGAGCACCCGGGCCGACGTCTGGCGCAACCTCGACCCGGCGCGCACCGGGCTTCCCTATGATGAAGCCGCTCCGGTTGAGGCATATCTGGATTTTGCCCTCAATGCTCCCGCCATTCTGTTTCCCACGCTGGATGGCGAGCACCGGCCGTTCGGCGAGTGGCTGACGCGCGCCAATCCCACCGAGGAAGAGTGGCAGGACCATCTCAGCACGCTGTTCCCCGAAGTGCGCCCCCGCGGACACCTCGAGCTGAGATCGCCCGACGCCATTGCCCCCGAGTGGTACGCCGCGCCGCTGGCACTGACCGCCGGATTGCTCTATGACTCTCGCGCGCTTCGAGCTGCTTCGGACCTGCTGCCCGCGCCCGATCTGGGGTTGCTCGAGCGGGCCGGCCGGCTGGGGCTGCACGATCCCGGCATTGCGAGAGCCGCATCCGACCTGTTCGAGCTGGCCCTGGCCGGCTGCTCCGGTCTGGCCCCTGGTTATTTTCATCCCGCTGATCTGGAGCAGGCTCGAGCCTACTTTGACCGATATACCCGTCGCGCCCGCACCCCTGCGGACGATGTGCTGCAGGACGCCATCGCCGCATAGCCCAACGGTCCGGGTAAGGTTTCTCTCCCGTGCAAGCCATTCGCGTTCATAAAACCGGTGGGCCCGAGGTCCTCCGATACGAGCAGGTGGAGCAGCCGGTACCGGGGCCCGGGCAGGCGCTGGTGCAGGTTCATGCCGCAGGGCTGAACTTCATCGAGGTATATCAGCGCACCGGCCTCTATAAGGTCCCCCTGCCATTCACTCCCGGATCCGAAGCGGCAGGCCGGGTCGTCGAGATTGGACCCGGCGTCTCCGAGGTTCAGGTGGGCGATCAGGTGGTCTCGCAGAGCTTCGCCGGCTCCTACGCGGAGTTCGCCCTTGCTCGCGCGGACCGGCTGGTCGTGCTGCCGGATGGAGTCTCGCCCCAGGTCGCTGCCGGAGCGATGCTCCAGGGCATAACAGCTCATTATCTGGCATGCTCGACTTTCCCGCTGACCGCTCGGCATACCTGTCTGGTCCATGCTGCCGCCGGTGGAACCGGCCAGCTGCTCTGCCAGATCGCGCACCTTCGTGGAGCGCGGGTCATCGGGACGGTTTCCACCGAAGCCAAGGCCGCACTGGCCCGCTCGGCCGGCGCCGATGACGTCATTCTCTACACCCAGCAGGATTTTGAGGTCGAGACGAGGCGCATCACCGATGGCAACGGTGTAGACGTGGTGTATGATTCGGTCGGCCGCACCACGTTCATGAAAAGTCTGAACTGCCTGGCACCGCGCGGCATGCTGGTCCTGTTCGGTCAGTCCAGCGGCCCGGTGGACCCGGTGGATCCGCAGATTCTCAACGCCAAGGGATCGCTATTCCTGACCCGTCCCTCGATCGGCCATTATACGAGCACCCGGGCCGAGCTGCTCGAGCGAGCCTCCGCCGTGCTCGGCTGGGTGGCCGACGGATCGCTCAAAATCATGATTGGACGCGAATTTCCCCTGTCCGCCGCCGCCGAGGCCCACGTGGAGCTGGAAGGTCGCAGGACCAAGGGTAAGGTGCTTCTGATCCCTTGAACGGCCCACTACCCCCGGTCGTTTCAACCGACTGGCTCGCCACGCAACTCGGCGCCGCCGATCTCAAGGTGGCCGATGCTTCGTGGTACCTGCCCAACAGCGGACGGGATCCCGCGGCAGAGTACGCGGCCGGCCACATCCCCGGCGCGGTCTTCTTCGACATCGATGACGTCAGCGACCACACCACCTCGCTCCCGCACATGCTGCCAGGCGCTGCGGCGTTTGAGGCCAGCATGTCAGCGCTCGGTCTGAACAGCTCGGACCGGGTAGTGGTGTACGATGGCTCGGGTGTGAACCTCAGCGCCCCCAGAGCGTGGTGGATGCTTCGTACCTTCGGCCACGAGCGGGTGGCTGTGCTGGATGGCGGACTCGGCAAATGGCGCCGTGAGGGTCGTGCGCTGGAGTCGGGGAAGGTGACGCCCGGCTCCGGTCAGTTCAGGGCGCGACTGGTTCCTGGCGCCGTGCGTGACCTGCGCGCCGTCCGGGATAACATCGGTAGCGGTAAGGAGCAGCTGGTCGACATGAGATCCCGGGGGCGCTTTCTGGGATGGGAGCCGGAGCCGCGTGAGGGACTCAGGCGCGGGCATGTGCCGGGAAGCATCAACCTTCCCTTTACCGAACTGGTTCGCCCGGACGGAACCCTGCCGCCACCCGACGAGCTGCGGAGCAAGCTGGCGCAGTCAGGGCTGGATCTGGCCCGGCCGGTGATTGCGACTTGTGGCTCCGGCACCAGCGCCTGCTCCCTGCTGCTCAGCCTGTACTCGATTGGGCACACCGATGCGGCGCTCTACGATGGCGCCTGGGCCGAGTGGGGAAGCCGACCCGATACTCCGGTAGAATGTCACGCAAACAAGCCAACCTGAGCGCGGGATGCGTCATCCTCTTCCTGCTCCCCTTTGCGGGGGTCGGAGCGTTCACGGCGGCGCTGGCCATTCAGCGAGCCGCTGAGCGGAACTGGAGCGAAGCGTTCTTCTTCGCGCTGTTCGGATTGGTCTTCGGCGGTGTCGGGTTCGGCGGCATTGCCGCCGCCCTGGCGGGCGCCGGAAGCTCGTGGCTCAGGCAGCGGTCCAGGCAAGCCACCCTGACTCACCCTGGCTCTGGCGGCCGGACTGGGCCTCAGGGCGTATCGTGGACTCCAGCCGCGACAGTCGTGTTTACCGCCTGGGCCTTTGCCGCCTTTTGGAACCTGATCAGCTTTCCGACGGCGTTTCTCGCGGTGCGCACGGCCATTCAGGAAGGAAAGCCCGCCGCGTTCCTCGCCCTCTTGTTCCCTCTGGTTGGCATCGGCCTCGTGGTGTGGGCCGTCCGTGCTACCCTCCGCTATCGAAAATACGGCGTGTCGCGGCTCGAGCTTTCCAGCGTTCCGGCCGTCATCGGCCGTAGCCTGATCGGCATGGTTCGCGCCCCCGCCAGCATCCGGCCCGAGGCGGGATTTGACGTGTCGCTGACGTGCATCCGCCGGGTAACCCGGGGAGGCGGAAAGAACCGGTCTACCTCGGAAAGCATCGTCTGGCAGGAAGAGCGGCGTGTCGCCGGCCAGCCACGCCGCACCGCGCGCCGCGATGGAAACCCATATTCCCATCGCGTTTCGTCTTCCTGCGGATGCGATCCCATGTGACGACACCGACTCCGATCATCGGGTTCTCTGGCGGCTGCAGCTCTCGGCCAGCGTCCCCGGGGTGGATTACGAATCCCGGTTCGAGGTGCCGGTCTTCCGCACTCCGCTCAGCGATCAGCCACTGTCCGCGGACGAGGAGCGCCTGACCCAGGAAGTCGGAAATGAGATCGAGTACCGGCAGCCGGCGGATTCCCGGATCGTGGTGACCGGCAGCCGACGAGGCACCGAGATCCTGTTCTCCGCCGCCCGTAATCCGGGTGTTGCCACCAGCGTCACCTTCTTTCTCTTCCTCTGGCTCGGATGCATCGCGCTCCAGATCTACTTTCGCGCGCCGCTCGTCTTTCCCGATCGTCTCGGCACTGTTCGGCCTGCTCATCCTCATCAGCGTGCTCGACCTCTGGTTCCAGGTCTCCCGGGTGAGGGCGGAGCCCGGGACTCTTACCTGGGCCAGCGGATACCTCTTTCCCGGTGGGGAGCGGACCATCGGCGCGTCCGACGTGGCCGATGTCACTGCACCGATCGGAATGCAGGCTGGGACCACGGTCTACTACGATGTGGCTGTGGTCCGGAAGAACGGAAAACGAGTCAAGGTGGGTCGCTCGGTCCGAGACAAGCGAGAGGCGGAGTGGCTAGCGGGGATGATCAGGACGGCTATGGCGGTAGGCTATTGGCTATTGGCTATTGGCATACAAACGACCCTCCAGGATATCCTGGAGGGTCGTCGCTTGTGCCACTAGCCAATAGCTCACACTCTACTGAGCCGGCGGCGCGAGATTCCCGCAGGCCACGATCGTTTTCATGTTCTTCGACGAGGCGTGGACGTTGACGTGGAAGTTGCCGGTCTTGGGAAAGGCGATCGGGAGCTTGGCGGTCGCGCTGGCGCGGCCGTCGCCATCGACCTTGAGCGGCTGGTAAGCGTCGGCAGGGCCCAGTATGCCCTGGTCCGAGCCACATTGGCCCCGGTGGACATGCCAGGGAAACTCCCCGCCTGGTACCGCGTTCTCGATATCAACCTGCGCCACTGCGCGGTCGGACTCTTTGGGGTCCGGTCCCATCCAGGCCTGGCCGCGGGCCTGCACGATACCCGCCAGCTCCGGTGGCGTGGCCAGCACGCTATGCCACCGGCTCCCGACCGGCTGGACGTCCTGATCGATCTCAACCGACTTGCTGCCGCCACAGGAGGCAACGGCGACGGCGGAAAGGGCTAAGCAAACCGCGGCGTGAGCCTTCATAGAAACCTCTGAGACGAGCGAATGGTGGCCGACCTGGAGCTGGATTATATGCAGCCGTGACAGTTCTGCCGCCGTGACGAGCGACACAGGTGGGCTTTACGGCAGGAAGAGGCGGCCGTAACGAATTGGCGCGCCGGTGTCCCAGGGACGGTAGCCGTTGGCAAAGTCTACCCGCTCGCCCAGCGGCGGGTGGCTTCCCCGCCAGAATTTGAAGATCGGCCCGGGGCGGGGCACCGACAGGTTCTCCTCTTGCAGTCGGACAAAGGTGGTTGCAGCGGCGTAGTTGTTTCTGGTCAGCTCGAGGGCGAACCGGTCGGCCTCGCGCTCCTGGTACCGGCTGAAGGCCAGCACCAGTGGTGTCACCGCAAGCGAAACCAGGCCGCCCAGCAGCAGCAGCAACGGAAACGAGGCGACATCCGAGAGACTGGTAAATCCCCATGCGCGCGAAAAGCGGCCGATCAGCTTTCCCGCCACCCGATGCACGGTGTAGAGTGACAGCGTTGTAAGCACCGCCGCGCCGAGAATGACCGCCAACGTATGCCGCAGTACGAAGTGACCCATCTCATGAGCCGTGACGAAGAGAACCTGCTCCGGCTCGAGTTTGTCGACCAGAGTGTCCCACAGAACGATTCGCTTCGTTTGACCGACACCGGTCACGTACGCATTGACCTTCTTCGTGTCCGCGCTCTTATCTACTTCATAGACCCGGCTTCCTTCGATGCCGGCCCGGCCGGCCAGCGCCAGTATGCGGGACTCGAGCGCCCGGTCTTTCAGAGAGCGGTACTGGTTGAAGAGCGGATCTACCCAGATCGGCGTGATCACCAGCACCAGGGCCGTGATCGGCAGGCTCGCCAGGCCCGCGTAGAGCCACCAGCGCCGTGGACTCCGGCGCAGCAGGAGATATGGAATCCAGAGCACGATCGAAAGCCCCAGCCCGCTGATCGCCACGCCCTTCAGCCAATCCTGTATCCAGTCGGCCTGACTCTGATTCGAGAGTCCGTACTCGTGCTGCCGCAGAAAGCCGGTGTAGTAGCTGAGTGGAAGAGTCAGAACCGCGGTCACCAGAGTAAACAGCAACGCATACACGACCAGTGTCACCAGCCAGCGGCGGCCGACCCGCTGGGCCAGAGTGCGGATTCGACTCGACAGGCCGGTGAAGAGCAGCAGTGCCGGCAGGAGGAGGCCGAAGCCGGTGTCGACCGCCCAGAGGACATTGCCGGTTCGATGATAGCGGAGCGCAAGGTCGGTCGCCGGCGGCACCGCGACCGTATCAGCCGTCATGACCGGTCTGCTCTGCGACATCAGCTGCAAGGCCGGGACTCCCGATGGAGCCGGATGTCTGCTACACTATCCACGCAGTGCGGATCGGCAGTATCCCGGTTCTGAGGCTGAACTTCTGTTCGAGAGGCATCCATGCGTCTGCTCTTCGCGCTGCTCGCGCTCGTGGGTCTGTCCGGTGTGGTGCTCGGGATACTTACCATGATCCAGGGCAGCGGGGGATGTGCCGTTCCGGTTCGAGAATTACGGCGGGCCCGGCCCGATCATAGGCGGCCTCCTGTTGATAGCCGTGAGCCTGTATCTGTTCCTCAATTGGCCCCGCTTCGAGGCCCGCTCACGAGATGTCCACCACCGTTAGGCCCTGCAGTCCACTCTAAAGGATCGGAGCCGATCATGCGACCGCAAGCCCTGATTGGGATCGTTCTTGTCGTTCTCGGCGCGTTCATCCTCTTCCGGGGCATGAGCTACTCGGACCGGGATGAAGTGTTGAAAGTAGGCGACGTCAAGGCATCGGTAGAGTCGAAGAAAGCCGTTCCGGCATGGGCCGGCGGCGCGGCGCTCGTCGCCGGAATCGTTCTCATCGCAGCCGGAATGAAGCGGCGGGCATAGTTCTCCGGCTTCGTGAGCTATCAAGCTATCTATCGTGTCGTTCGGCGAATCCCCCGCGGGCAGGTGGCCACCTACGGACAGGTCGCCTCGCTGGCGGGGCTAGCCGGTCATGCCCGTCAGGTGGGATATGCCCTGCATGCCCTGCCTGACGGGACGCTGGTTCCCTGGCACCGGGTGGTGAACGCAGCAGGGCGGATCAGCACTCGCGCCACCCCCGGTGGAGAACTGGTTCAACGCGTGCTGCTCGCACGGGAAGGCGTGCCTCTCGATGCGCGCGGGCGCGTGGCACTCGAGCAGGTGCGCTGGAACCCGAGATCGCGGCGATGATCGTCCATGTACTCGGCGTCCCGATGGACCTCGGCTCGGGACGCCGGGGTGTCGACATGGGACCGTCGGCCATCCGCATTGCCGGTGTGGCAAATCATCTGCGGGAGCTGGGGCACAAGGTCGTCGATGACGGCGATCTCGTCATCAAGAACATGGAGGAGCTCAAAGTCGGGAACGAGCGGGCCCGATATCTGGGAGAGATCGCCCGGGTCTCCGCCGTCCTGGCTCGGAAGGTCGAGCACATCATGGAGCGAGGGCATTTCCCTCTGGTGCTCGGCGGGGATCACTCCATAGCCGTGGGCACCGTCTCCGGCATCGCCGCGTGGTGCCAGAAACAAGGAAAGAAGCTCGGCATCCTCTGGGTAGACGCGCACGGCGACCTCAATACCCCGGAAACATCGCCTACCGGGAACATCCACGGCATGCCACTGGCAACTCTGCTCGGCTTCGGTGTGAAGGAGCTGACCGAGATCGGCGGCGGGTTCCCTAAAGTGGCCGCCGAGAACATCGCACTGGTGGGCATGCGTAGCCTGGATGCAGGTGAGAAGAGCCGCCTGAAAGAAAACGGGGTCCAGGTCCAAACCATGGCGGACATCGACCGGCACGGAGTACACCGGATCATGAAGAAGGCGCTGTCCAAGGTGACCGATGGAACCGACTACGTGCACGTCAGCTTCGATCTCGATGCCGTAGATCCCACCGTCGCCCCGGGGTTGGCACTCCCGTGAAAGGCGGACTCGACTATCGCGAGGCCCACCTGATCATGGAGGTGATTGCAGACGCCGGCGTGATGACCTCGCTGGAGATGGTGGAGGTGAATCCGATTCTGGATCAGGGGAACGCCTCGGCAATTTTCGCCGTTGAGTTGGTCCAGTCCGCGTTCGGCAAGAAAATCCTGTAGCCGATTGCCAACGTCGAGGGAAAGTAGGTACAATAGAGCGATCAGAATGGCCCGCACCTCCATCGGCGGTCCCCAGCCCACCCCATTCCATCGTTCTTCGCGGCCTACGCTCGTCCCAGCCCGCCAACAGAGGTAGCCAGCCCCTCGAAGCCAGGGTCAAGCCCGAGTGCGTTCACTTGTATCCCGGGGTGGATCCGAAGACGTGGTATCAGGTGGTGCAGGAGGGCGAGTACAGGGACGACATGGAAGGGCTTTGGATTCAGGTCACCGACTGGGTTACCTATGTATTGGCGAAGCACTTCGATCTACAGGCCCGCCCCACCGCACACTGAGCATCTACAGTTCCGTCGGCACCGCCAACACCTCTTTGATCTTCCGCGCCAGCTGCTCCCTGGTAAACGGCTTCTGGATGAATGGCGCCGTGGGATCGAGCGCCCCTTCGTCTACGATTCGGCGCGCCGGAAAACCCGACATGAACAGCAGCCGCACCCGAGGCCAGCACCGGAATATTGTCTCACCGAGCTGACGCCCGCCCAGGCCCGGCATGGCGACGTCCGTGAGCACCGCGTCAATTCGGCTGGAGGCACGCTGCAGGGTCCTCACCGCCTCGTCTCCGCCGCCCGCTTCGATGATATGATATCCCTCGCCCAGAAGGATTCTCGCAGCGAGCCGCCGTACCATTTCCTCATCATCGACAACCAGCACGGTCTCGCGGGTCGGTGGCGTCACCAGGCACGTCTCCGTCGTCGCGAGTAGATTGGCGGAACCCGCGCGGAGTCGATCGCGCCGGAGTTCCGGAGCTCGTGCCGAACACTGCACCGCTCACGATGTCTCCCGCCGAGGGGAGACAGGCCTAAAGGCGATTGACAATAGGCCGCCCAAGCGACGACCAGTATGGGTGTAGTTGGCGTCAGGCGGTGCCGAGTGTCACAGGGAGGAGTGCGATGGGGTCACCTTGTGCATCATCTGACGGCGCGCCTTGCTCGAGCCAGTTCCGGAACACCGCCGACGTTTGAGCGAGGCGCCAGTCGGAGAGAACGTCCAGCGCCATCGCCCGAATCGACCCGCTGGGCTCGGCCTGGCCCAGACAGCGCTCCAGCAGCCATCCCTCATAGGCATCGGGATCAGGGTCGTCGCGGACGGTGTCTTCCAGGATGGTGCGCTTGATGGCTATCCCGATCGAGTCGGGAGTGGTGTTTCGCTTCCGTTTCCGGGACGTCCCTCGGAAGCTTCGAGGGCAGCGAGAAGCCGCCTGCAGACCTCCGCGGGGCGCAGAGCACTGAAGAGGCAGGAGAGCTCAAGTCAGGCGTACCTTCAACCTTAACGGGCTCTCCTCCGGCCGGCCGTATCCCCGCCCTAGCGCGATCAAGTCGAGCTCAACGGTTTCGAGATCCCGCAGGAGAGGTCAAACGGAGGGATTGCCTGCAAGGTTGCGATCGACTTCAGGTAGCCACGGTAGCTGGCGCAGGTCTCTACCTTTAGGGTCTCCCCTGTGTCCTCGGGCACCAGCGACCCCAGTCGTTCGTGCTCTCTCTCGGAGCAGTACACGCAGAAGAGCCATTGAACTTCCCATGCCACACCGCAGCGCCCGCACCGCAGCCGGCGGCTACGGTCGAGGCCGCGGCGCTCGGCGAGAATCGGCCAGCCCGCGCAGATCGGACAATAGCCGTGGGGCCAATGGCGCGGCACCTGATCGGCGAGCAATCGGCCGCAGGATTGGAGAAGGGGAAGCGCCGCCAGATGGGCCACCGAGGTCAAGGAGCCCCGTTGGCTGCCGGCTGCGTCAGCCGCTGCCGCGAGGTCGGACGAATCCTGACGCACCGCGGCCTCGATCAAGGCCACGGCATCGGCCGCCGAGGGCCGGTACCAGCGAAGCGAAGCTGCATCGGGCAGGTCCCCACCGCTGCGGAAGACGCGAGTCGCCGGACCAGCTGCTGAGCGACGCGGGTGTCCACCTGCAATGTTCGGCCGTTCAACAGCGGCCATCCCCTGAACCGACAACGTTTTCACCCAATCTGCTACATCCAGCGGCGTGCGCCATCCGGCCTCATCGAGGGC
>CAWEMG010000032.1:0-12642 GCA_963810165.1 uncultured Gemmatimonadales bacterium | reverse complement strand
TGCTGCCGCGGGTGGGACCGGCCAGCTCCTCTGCCAGATCGCGCGGCTCGTGGGGCGCGGGTGATCGGGACGTTTCCACCGAAGCCAAGGCCGCACTGGCACGAACGGCCGGCGCCGATGACGTCATTATCTACACCGAGCAGGACTTCGGGGTCCAGACCAGGCGGCTGACCGACGGTAAAGGCGTCGACGTTGTGTATGATTCGGTGGGAAGCACCACCTTCTTGAAAAGTCTGAACTGCCTGGCCCCGCGGGGCATGCTGGTCCTGTATGGTCAGTCCAGCGGCCCAGTGGAGCCGGTGGATCCCCAGATTCTCAACACCAAGGGATCACTGTTTCTGACCCGTCCTACGATCCAAACCTATGTCAACACCCGGGCCGACTACTCGAGCGAGCCTCGGCCGTGCTGGCTGGGTAGCAGACGGATCGCTGCGAATCATGATCGGACGTGAATTTCCCCTTTCCGCCGCGGCCGAGGCGCACGTAGAGCTGGAAGGTCGCCGGACGAACGGTAAGGTGCTCCTGATCCCTTGATCGTCTCGCTTCCCCCGGTCGTGTCAACCGACTGGCTCGCGTCCCGCCTCGGCGCCAGCGGGTCTCAAGGTGGGCGGATGCTTCCTGGTACCTTCCCGGTAGCGGGCGCGATGCGGCCGCCGAGTACGCGGCCGGCCACATCCCGGGCGCCATCTTCTTCGACATCGATGACCTCAGCGATCGGACCACCTCGCTCCCGCACATGCTCCCGGACGCCCGGCGTTTGAGGCCCGCATGTCTAGCGCTCGGTCTCAACAGCCCTGACCAGGTGGTGGTGTACGATGGATCCGGTGTGAACCTCAGCGCGCCGAGAGCGTGGTGGATGCTTCGTACTTCGGCCACGAGCAGGTGGCCGTGCTGGACGGGGGATCGACAAATGGCGCCGTGAGGATCGTGCGCATGAAGTCGGGGAACGTGACCCCGACGCCGGTGAATTTCAAGGCACGATTTCATTCCTGCCGCCGTGCGTGACCTGGAGCGCAGTCCGCAATAACATCGAGAGCCGGTAAGGAGCAGCTGGTCGACATGCGCGCCAGGGGCCGCTTTCTGGGATGGAGCCCGAGCCGCGTGAGGCCTCGGCGTGGGCATGTACCCGGAAGCATCAACCTTCCCTTTACCGAACTGGTTCGCCCGGACGGGACGCTCCCCCCTCCCGCCGAACTGCGGCAACCTGACGCAATGAGGAATCGATCTCACCCGGCCGATGTTGCGACTTGTGGCTCGGGCACTAGCGCCTGCTCCCTGCTGTTGAGCCTGTACTCGGTTGGGCATAGCGATGCCGCGCTATACGATGGGGCATGGGCGGAGTGGGGAGGACGAGCCGATACCCCAGTCGAATGTCACGCAAACACGCCAACCTGAGCGCGGGATGCGGGGACGATAAAAAGGGCTATTGGGAAGTAGGCTATTGGCTATTGGCTATTGGCTATTGGCACAACACGACCCTCCCGGATATCCTGGAGGGTCGGGCTTGTGCCCGGCCACTAGCCAATAGCCAATAGCCAATAGCCTCACCTACTGAGCCGGCGGCGCGAGATTCCCGCAGGCCACGATCGTTTTCATGTTCTTCGACGAGGCGTGGACGTTGACGTGGAAGTTGCCGGTCTTGGGAAAGGCGATCGGGAGTTTGGCGGTCGCGCTGGCGCGGCCGTCGCCATCGACCTTGAGCGGCTGGTAAGCGTCGGCAGGGCCCAGTATGCCCTGGTCCGAGCCACATTGGCCCCGGTGGACATGCCAGGGAAACTCCCCGCCTGGTACCGCGTTCTCGATATCAACCTGCGCCACTGCGCGGTCGGGCTCTTTGGGGTCCGGTGCCATCCAGGCCTGGCCGCGGGCCTGCACGATACCCGCCAGCTCCGGTGGCGTGGCCAGCACGCTATGCCACCGGCTTCCGACCGGCTGGACGTCCTGATCGATCTCAACCGACTTGCTGCCGCCACAGGAGGCAACGGCGACGGCGGAAAGGGCTAAGCAAACCGCGACGTGAGCCTTCATAGAAACCTCTGAGACGAGCGAATGGTGGCCGACCTGGAGCTGGATTTATATGCAGCCGTGATAGTTCTGCCGCCGTGACGAGCGACACAGGTGGCTTTACGGCGGAAGCGGCGGCCGTAGCGAACTGGCGCGCCGGTGTCCCAGGGACGGTAGCCGTTGGCAAAGTCTACCCGCTCGCCCAGGGACGGATGGCTTCCCCGCCAGAATTTGAAGATCGGCCCGGGGCGGGGCACCGAGAGGTTCTCCTTTGCAGTCGGACAAAGGTGGTTGCAGCGGCGTAGTTGTCTCTGGTCAGCTCGAGGGCGAACCGGTCGGCCTCGCGCTCCTGGTACCGGCTGTAGGCCAGCATGAGTGGTGTCACCGCCAGCGCAACCAGGCCGCCCAGCAGCAGCAGCAAGGGAAAGGAGGCGACATCCGAGAGACTGGTAAATCCCCATGCACGCGAAAAGCGGCCGATCAGCTTTCCCGCCACCCTATGCACGGTGTAAAGTGACAGCGTCGTAAGCACCGCCGCGCCGAGAATAACCGCCAAGGTGTGCCGCAGTACGAAGTGACCCATCTCATGGGCCGTGACGAAGAGAACCTGCTCCGGCTCGAGTTTGTCGACCAGAGTGTCCCACAGAACGATTCGCTTCGTTTGACCGACACCGGTCACGTACGCATTGACCTTCTTCGTGTCCGCGCTCTTATCTACTTCATAGACCCGGCTTCCTTCGATGCCGGCCCGGCCGGCCAGCGCCAGTATGCGGGACTCGAGCGCCCGGTCTTTCAGAGAGTGGTACCGGTTGAAGAGCGGATCTACCCAGATCGGCGTGATCACCAGCACCAGGACCGTGATCGGCAGGCTCGCCAGGCCCGCGTAGAGCCACCAGCGCCGTGGACTGCGGCGCAGCAGGAGATATGGAATCCAGAGCACGATCGAAAGCCCCAGCCCGCTGATCGCCACGCCCTTCAGCCAATCCTGTATCCACTCGGCCTGACTCTGATTCGAGAGTCCGTACTCGTGCTGCCGCAGAAAGCCGGTGTAGTAGCTGAGTGGAAGGGTCAGAACCGCCGTCACCAGAGTAAACAGCAACGCATACACGACCAGTGTCACCAGCCAGCGGCGGCCGACCCGCTGGGCCAGAGTGCGGATTCGACTCGACAGGCCAGTGAAGAGCAGCAGTGCCGGCAGGAGGAGGCCGAAGCCGGTGTCGACGGCCCAGAGGACATTGCCGGTTCGGTGATAGCGGAGCGCAAGGTCGGTCGCCGTTGGCACCGCGACTGTATCAGCCGCCATGACCGGTTTGCTCTGCGGCATCAGCTGCAAGGTCGGGACTCCCGATGGAGCCGGATGTCTGCTACACTATCCACGCAGTGCGGATCGGCGGTATCCCGGTTCTGAGGCTGAACTTCTGTTCGAGAGGCATCCATGCGTCTGCTCTTCGCGCTGCTCGCGCTCGTGGGTCTGTCCGGTGTGGTGCTCGGGATAGTTACCATGATCAACGGAGCGGGGGATGTGCCGTTCCGCTTCGAGAATTACGGCGGGCCCGGCCCGATCATAGGCGGTGTCCTGTTGATAGCCGTGAGCCTGTATCTGTTCCTCAATTGGCCCCGCTTCGAGGCCCGCTCACGAGATGTCCACCACCGTTAGGCCCTGCAGTCCACTCTAAAGGATCGGAGCCGATCATGCGACCGCAAGCCCTGATTGGGATCGTTCTTGTCGTTCTCGGCGCGTTCATCCTTTTCCGGGGCATGAGCTACTCGGACCGGGATGAAGTGTTGAAAGTAGGCGACGTCAAGGCATCGGTAGAGTCGAAGAAAGCCGTTCCGGCATGGGCCGGCGGCGCGGCGCTCGTCGCCGGAATCGTTCTCATCGCAGCCGGAATGAAGCGGCGGGCATAGTTCTCCGGCTTCGTGAGCTATCAAGCTATCTATCGTGTCGTTCGGCGAATCCCCCGCGGGCAGGTGGCCACCTACGGACAGGTCGCCTCGCTGGCGGGGCTAGCCGGTCATGCCCGTCAGGTGGGATATGCCCTGCATGCCCTGCCTGACGGGACGCTGGTTCCCTGGCACAGGGTGGTGAACGCAGCAGGGCGGATCAGCACTCGCGCCACCCCCGGTGGAGAACTGGTTCAACGCGTGCTGCTCGCACGGGAAGGTGTGCCTCTCGATGCGCGCGGGCGCGTGGCACTCGAACAGGTGCGCTGGAACCCGAGATCGCGGCGATGATCGTCCATGTACTCGGCGTCCCGATGGACCTCGGCTCGGGACGCCGGGGTGTCGACATGGGACCGTCGGCCATCCGCATCGCGGGTGTGGCAAATCATCTGCGGGAGCTGGGGCACAAGGTCATCGATGACGGCGATCTCGTCATCAAGAACATGGAGGAGCTCAAAGTCGGGAACGAGCGGGCCCGATATCTGGGAGAGATCGCCCGGGTCTCCGCCGTCCTGGCTCGGAAGGTCGAGCACATCATGGAGCGAGGGCATTTCCCTCTAGTGCTCGGCGGGGATCACTCCATAGCCGTGGGCACCGTCTCCGGCATCGCCGCGTGGTGCCAGAAACAAGGAAAGAAGCTCGGCATCCTCTGGGTAGACGCGCACGGCGACCTCAATACCCCGGAAACATCGCCTACCGGGAACATCCACGGCATGCCATTGGCAACTCTGCTCGGCTTCGGTGTGAAGGAGCTGACCGAGATCGGCGGCGGGTTCCCCAAAGTGGCCGCCGAGAACATCGCACTGGTGGGCGTGCGTAGCCTGGATGCAGGTGAGAAGAGCCGCCTGAAAGAAAACGGGGTCCAGGTCCAAACCATGGCGGACATCGACCGGCACGGAGTACACCGGATCATGAAGAAGGCGCTGTCCAAGGTGACCGACGGAACCGACTACGTGCACGTCAGCTTCGATCTCGACGCCGTAGATCCCACCGTCGCGCCCGGTGTGGGCACTCCCGTAAAGGGCGGGCTCGACTATCGTGAGGCCCACCTGATCATGGAGGTGATTGCAGACGCCGGCGTGATGACCTCGCTGGAGATGGTGGAGGTGAATCCGATTCTGGATCAGGGGAACGCCTCGGCAATTTTCGCCGTTGAGCTGGTCCAGTCCGCCTTCGGCAAGAAAATCCTGTAGCCGATTGCCAACGTCGAGGGAAAGTAGGTAAATAGATCGAAGATGCCCGACCTCGATCGGCGGTCCCCAGCCCACCCCTTCCATCGTTCTTCGCGGCCTACGCGCGTCCCAGCCCGCCAACAGAGGTAGCCAGCCCCTTGAAGCCAGGGTCAAACCTGAGTGCGTTCACTTGTATCCCGGGGTGGATCCGAAGACGTGGTATCAGGTGGTGCAGGAGGGCGAGTACAAGGGACGACATGGAAGGGCTTTGGATTCAGGTCACTGACTGGGTTACCTATGTATTGGCGAAGCACTTCGATCTACAGGCCCGCCCCAGCGCACACTGAGCGTCTACAGTTCCGTCGGCACCGCCAACACCTCTTTGATCTTCCGCGCCAGCTGCTCCCTGGTAAACGGCTTCTGAATGAATGGCGCCGTGGGATCGAGTGCCCCTTCGTCCACGATTCGGTGCGCAGGAAAACCCGACATGAACACCAGCCGCACCCGAGGCCAGCAGCGGAATATCGTCTCGCCGAGCTGACGCCCGCCCAGGCCCGGCATGGCGACGTCGGTGAGCACCGCGTCAATCCGGCTGGACGCCCGCTGCAGGGTCCTCACCGCTTCGTCTCCGCCTCCCGCTTCGAGGACATGATATCCCTCGCCCAGAAGGATTCTCGCAGCGAGCCGCCGTACCATCTCCTCGTCGTCGACAACCAGCACGGTCTCGCGGGTCGGTGGCGTCACTAGGCACGTCTCCGTCGTCGCGAGAAGATCGGTCGGAACCTGCGCGGAGTCGATCGCGCCGGGTCTCCGGAGCTCGTGCCGAACCACTACACCGCTGCACGATGTCTCCCGCCGAGGGGAGACAGGCCTAAAGGCGATTGACAATAGGCCGCCCAAGCGACGACTAGTATGGGTGTAGATGGGGCGTCAGGCGGTGCCGAGTGTCACAGGGAGGAGTGCGATGGGGTCACCTTGTAGCATCATCTGACGGCGCACCTTGCTCGAGCCAGTTTCGGAACACCACCGACGTTTGAGCGAGGCGCCAGTCGGAGAGAACGTCCAGCGCCATCGCCCGAATCGACCCGCTGGGCTCATCCTGGGCGAGACAGCGCTCCAGCAGCCATCCCTCATAGGCATCGGGATCAGGGTCGTGGCGGACGGTGTCTTCCAGGATGGTGCGCTTGATGGCTATTCCGATCGAGTCGGGAGTGGTATTTCGCTTCCGTCTCCGGCGACGTCCCTCGGAAGCTTGGAGGGCCGCGAGAAGCCGCCTGCAGACCTCCGCGGGGCGCACGGGCTCTGAAGAGGCAGGAGAGCTCAAGTCAGGCGCACCTTCAACCTTAACGGGCTCTCCTCCGGCCGGCCGTACCCTCGCTCTAGCGCGATCAAGTCGAGCTCAACGGTTTCGAGATCCCGCAGGAAGAGCTCAAACGGAGGGATTGCCTGCAAGGTTGCGATCGACTTGAGGTAGCCACGGCAGCTGGCGCAGGTCTCTACCTTCAGGGTCTCCCCTTTGTCCTCGGGCACCAGCGACCCCAGTTTTTTGTGCTCTCGCTCGTCGCAGTACACGCAGCAGAGCCATTGAACTTCCCATGCCACACCGCAGCGCCCGCACCGCAGCCGGCGGCTACGGTCGAGGCCGCGGCGCTCCGCGAGAATCGGCCAGGCCGCGCAGATCGGACAATAGCCGTGGGGCCAGTGGCGCGGCACCTGATCGGCGAGCAGTCGGCCGCAGGACTGGAGAAGGGGAAGCGCCGCCAGGTGGGCCACCGACATCAGGGGGCCCCGTTCGGCGCCGGCTGCGTCGGCCAGTGCCGCGAGCTCGGTCGGGTCCTGACGCACCGCGGCTGCAATCAAGGCCACCGCATCGGCCGCCGAGGGCCGGTACCAGCGAAGCGAGGCCGCATCAGGCAGGTGCCCCACCGCCGCGGTAGACGCGAGTCGCCTGACTAGCCGCTGCGCGACATGGGCATCCACCTGCAGTGCTCGTCCGTTCAACAGCGGCACATCCCCTGAATCGACAAAGTTGTCACCCGACTCCGCCACATCCAGCGGCGTGCGCCATCCGGCCTCATCGAGGGCGCGTTCGGCCTCGCTCAACAATCTGAACCAGGCGTGCCACTCGGGCCGCTGCCGCTCGAGCTCGGCTAGTCGGGAGGGGGTGTCGGTCCGAAGACCGGGGGCGGTCCGTTGCATTCGACTGGGTCCGTGACGCAGGGAGTCCTGTGATAGGGCTGGGCACCGGCGTGAAGCTCGACTGGTTGTCTCCAATTCTTCACGTCGGCGCCTGGGCCACCGCCGCGGGTTCTGGCGGCTTCGGGGCTCGAGCAGGCGGTGAGGATGAAAAGCAACACTGTTGTCACCCTGAGCGAAGCGAAGGGGCCAGCGTGTCGAGACGAGCCGACTGGTTTGAAGGGGCGTATGGTTTCGGCTCCTTCGCTTCGCTCAGGATGACAGGCATGCAGAATCATGGCCCGGTCACTCCCGATCCAATCACATGGATCTGGCTGGACGACAGCAGCACCACGATCCGCAGCAGGAGCCCTCCAAGCAGCACCAGCGACGCAGCGCTCACCAGCCGTCGGGATGCGGGAACCCGATGCCCCCGCTCCAGCAGCAGTGGGATCAGGATGCCGGCCCCGACCACCCCCAGTGCCAGCAGCACGCCCCACCAGCTGAGGAATACGCGAGCCACGGAGCCGAGCGACACCAGAAAAACGATCAGCACCAGTAGCTCCAGAACCAGCACATTTCGGTCGAACCGCGTCAGCCAGTTCATAGTTGCGGGGTGGTCGGCCCGGCGCCAGATGGCCAGCAGAATCAGCGCCGCCGCTCCAGTCGAGGCTCCGGAGACGAGGAAAAGGAGGCCAAGGAGGGAGGAGTCGGCCCAGATGGGACGATTCGTGACCGCGAGTAGCACCCCGGTATAGCCGGCGATAAAGAGCCCAAAGATGCTGCCCAGTGCTGCGACGACCGCGAATGGTCCCCCGCGCCGCAGGAACCGGACCGGCGGCAACTGCAACAGCCTGGGCCGCTCTCGCTCTTCGCTCAGCGCGGCGAGCGCCGCCAGAAACGAGAACAAGCCAAAGAAAAGCAGTCCCCAGACCCCCACGGACATCGGCACCCACGACTTCAACATCGGTGCACCGGTGTGATTCTGGATCATCATGTGCCAGAACCGGAGCGGCCGGGTGAGATCGACGGTGAGCAGGAAGCCGCTGAGAACCACTCCCACGAATGCGACATAGTATCCGAGGTGGACCAGCGGGCGATCGGCCGGGCGCCCAAACAGGTGCAGGAGCGAGGCCAGAAAGAAGGCGCTGCCGGCGATCCCACCCACGAAGAAATAGAGGATGATCCACCAGGTCCAATCAGGGGAGGCGGTAAAGAAGGTGTCAGACATCCGGTGACTCCGCCTCGCCCGTGCGTTCCTCCATCCGCCGCTTTCTCAGCCCCACCATGCCGAGTAGCGCGAGCACCACGGCACCGGCGGTGGAGAAGAGGGAGGAGGGGATGAGATTCCGGGTCGGCATCTTCGGGGCGCGCGGCAGGCCGTACACCTCGGGCTGGTCCACCAGCAGGTAGAAGGAGTTGAGCCCGCCCAGGAACTTGTCGTCCGCGCCGTAGAGAAAGGCGCGCGCCTCGCCCAGCTGGTGCAGTTGCTGCACCCGGGCCTCGGCCTGCTGCTTCAGCTCCCGGATCGGCCCGAAGCGGATCGAATCCGTAGGACAGGCCTGCGAGCACGCCGGCTCCATGCCGGCCTGCAACCGGTCGTAGCAGAGGGTGCACTTCTGGGCGACGTTGGACACGTCGTTGATGCCGATCACTCCGAAAGGACAGGCTGCGAGGCAGGCCCGGCAGCCATTGCAGGTGTCCGACTGGATGACCACGGTATCGAACTCGGTCCGGATGATGGCGCCGGTAGGGCAGACCTCGAGGCAGGGCGCCTGGACGCAGTGCTTGCAGACGTCGCTCATCATGAGCCAGCGCCCGTCGCTCCGGTCCTCGCTGAACTGCTCGATGAATTTGACGTGACGCCAGTGGCTCCCCGTCCAGCCGGCGGGTATTGTCGTAGCTGTCACCGCTCATCTCGTGTTTCCCGCCGCCGGTCGCCGGAAGCTGGTTCCACTCCTTACATGCCACCTCGCATGCCTTGCATCCGATACAGACGGTCGTATCGGTATAGAATCCCATGGGCTCAGCTGCCCCGCCGCCCACCCGCCCAGAGGCCCCGCCCCGCTGCCGTCATTCCCATCATGCCTTCTCCACGTTGCAGACGAAGGCCTTGCCTTCATGGATGCTCACGTTGGGATCGCCGACCATCGCGGTGAGCGTGTTCACCACGTCTCCGGTCACCAGCCCTTCCCAGCCCCAGTGCCAGGGCATGCCGACCTGATGGACTACCTTGCCACCCAGGCGAAACGGCCGCACTCGACGGGTCACCAGCGCCTTGGCCCGGATCTGGGCTCGCGGGGTGCTGATCCGTACCCAGTCGGTATTCCTGATTCCCTTCTCGCTCGCCAGCTCGGGTGACAGCTCGATGAACAGCTCCGGCATCAGCTCGGCGAGCCAGGGGTTCCACCGGCTCATCACGCCCGACAGATAATGCTCAGTGAGCCGATAGGTGGTGATCACGTACGGGAAATGCGGATCGCCGACCGATGCCAGCGGATTGTCGTCGTGTTTCCAGTACTTGAGCACCGGGCTGGACTGCTGCTTGTACAGCGCGTTCCGGACCGGCGACTCGGCCGGCTCGTAGTGAGTGGGAAACGGGCCGTCGAGCAAGCCCGATGAGTTGAAGAGCCAGCCGGTCCCGTCCGGGATCATGATGAATGGTTGCCGGCCGGAGAAGGCATCGAGACCGACCCCCCTGGGATCGCCCTTGGCGCTCGGGGCCTTGGTGAGCGAAAAGTCAGGGGTGTCGTACCCGGTCCACTGTTTCCCATCCCACCAGACCCACTTCTTCCGCTCGCTCCACGGTCGGCCCTGAAGATCGGCGGAGGCGCGGTTGTACAGCACTCGCCGGTTGGCCGGCCAGGCCCAGCCCCAGTTGAGCTCGGCACCGGGCACACCCGGAGGATCCGGCTCCCGCCTCGCGGCGAGGTTCTGGTCCGGTGCGGGGAACACGCCACAGTAGATCCACGAAGCGCAGGTGGTGGAGCCGTCGTCCTTCAATTCGTCGAAACCGGCCAGGTGCCGGCTGGGGTTGCCGGTGTGATAGCCATTGATCTCGCGCAGTACCTTGTGCAGGTCGGGCTCGCCGGGAGTGTGGACGGGTTTACTTTTTTCCGCCTTTTCCGCTCTTTCCGCTCCTTCCGCATCGAAATCGAAGTCCCAGGTGAGATTCCTGAATCCCTGGTCCCGCGGCAGATCGCTGTCGGCATATAGCTTCTTCAAGCGAAGGGCGAGCTGGTGGGTGAACCAGGGATCTGACCGGCAGTCGCCCGGTGGCTCGGCGGCCTTGTAGTGCCATTGCAGCATTCGCTGGGTGTTGGTGAAGCTGCCCTCGATCTCCGCCACCTGGGCCGAGGGGAAGAAGAACACCTCGGTTGGGATGTCCTCCGGCTTCACGCTGCCGGACTCGACCTCGGGCGACCGGTTCCAGAAGGTGGCGGTCTCGATGAGGAAGTTGTCCTTCACCACCAGCCATTCCAGCTGGCGCATCCCCTTCCGCTCCAGTGCCGCGTTAAGCGAGGTAGCCGGGTTCTGCCCGACGCAGATCATCCCCTTGACCCGGCCGTCGGCCATGGCGACGAACATCGGCATGTGGGAGTGGTCACCCGAGATCTTGGGGTGCCAGTCCCAGCCGAACTGGTTCTTCGGAGTCGCGGCTTCGCCGTACATCGACTTCATATAAGAGACCAGGAACTTGGGCATGTTGGCCCAGTAACTGGTGGCGACTCCTTCGGTAGCCAGATAGTACCGGATGGTCTCGTGGTCCTTGAGAGCCGAGGGCGCCGGCATATAGCCGTGAATGCTATGGTAGAGAGTGGGCACATCGGTCGAGCCCTGAATCGAGGCGTGGCCGCGAAGTGCCATGATCCCGCCCCCCGGCCTTCCGATATTCCCCAGCAGCAGCTGCAGCAGCGCGCAGCACCCGATGACCTGGGGCCCGTTGGTGTGCTGGGTCCACGCGACCGCGTAGGCAAAGGAGGTCGTGCGGTCCCGCCCCGAGTTCTCCAGGATCGTCTCGGCGACCTTGGTGAACGTGGCCGGTGGGCAGCCGGTCACCTGCTCGACCATCTCGGGCGTATACCGGCTGAAGTGACGCTTCAGCAACTGGAACACGCAGCGAGGATTGCGGAGAGTGTCGTCCCGTTGGGGCGGCGGCTTCCGGAGGGATCGAATCACCGAGTCGAGCGGCTCCCCCGCCCGAGGCTGCCGCTGGGCCTCACGCCTTCCCGGCGCCGCGTTCTCTTCACCGCCACGCGGCTGTCCCAGCTCCTCGTCATGGGCGGCGTATTGCCAGGAGTCAGTCTGGTAGGTGCCGACGAAGCCGTCGTACGGCCACTCCTTGATCTCGCCCTTGTACTCCATCAGGCCCGAGAAGGTGCCGTCCAGATCCTCGGTGTCCTTGAAATCCTTGTGGATAATCGTGGCCGCGTTGGTGTAGTGGAGCAGGTATTCGCGGAAGAACGAGTCGGTCTTCCACCGCTCGTTATTGATGACGTAGTTGATCAGCCCGCCGAGGAAGGCGATGTCGCTGCCGGCGCGGATGGGGGCGTAGAGATCGCACATCGCGCTGGTGCGGGTGAACCGGGGATCCACGTGGATCAGTTTTGCGCCGTGCTCCACCTTGGCCACCATCGGCCACCGGAAGGCCACCGGGTGACACTCAGCCATGTTGGAGCCTTCGAACACGATGCAGTCCGAGTGCTCCATGTTGCGCGGGTAGGTGGTCGCCGCGCCGCGACCGAGCCGGGTCCCCAGACCGGGGACGCTAGAGGAGTGTCATATTCGAGCCTGGTTTTCGATCGCTACCACGCCGAGCCCCCGCAGGAGCTTCTGTTGCATGTGGTTCCACTCGTTGTCCAGAGTGGCCCCGCCCAACGCGAAAATCGCCGTGGTGTGATTGACCAGCTTCCCGTTCTCCAGCCGCTCCACGAAGGTCTCGTCCCTGGTCTTCTTGACCAGCTCGGCTACCCTGTCCATGGCCCAGTCCAGCTCGACTTCGTCCCACTGGGTCGCGCCGGGCTTCCGGTGCAGCACCTTTGTTGCCCGATTGGGATTCTTGTGGAGCTGGTAGATGGCCGCGCCCTTGGGGCAGAGGCAGCCCTGGTTGTGAGGACTGCGGAGATCCCCCTCGATGTTGACGATCTCGCCGCCCACCGTGTGCACGATGGTGGCGCAGCCGACGGCGCAGTAGGGGCAGACGCTGGGCGTGGCCTTGGCGTCCTTGATCCGGAGCTGCTGGGCCCTGGCAGTGGCGGGCACCATGCTGGCGCCAAGTCCGAGGAGGGATCCGAGAGCGGTCCCCGGACCGATTCCGGCGGCGGAAACCTTCAGAAACTCACGACGG
>CAWEMG010000031.1:0-35621 GCA_963810165.1 uncultured Gemmatimonadales bacterium | reverse complement strand
CACCCGCCGTCGAGAAGAGGGAGGCGGATGAGGTTTCGCGTCGGCATCTTGGGCGAGATGGGCAGGCCGTAGACCTCTGGCTGATCCACCAGCAGATAGAACGAGTTGAGTCCGCCCAGGAACTTGTCGTCCGCGCCGTAGAGATGGGCGCGCGACTCGCCCAGCTGATGCAGCTGCTGCACCCGGGCTTCGGCCTGCAGCTTCAGCTCCCGGATCGGGCCGAACCGGATCGAATCCGTGGGGCAGGCCTGCGAGCACGCCGGCTCCATGCCAGCCTGCAATCGATCGTAGCACAGGGTGCACTTCTGGGCGACGTTGGACACGTCGTTGATGCCGATCACCCCGAAGGGACAGGCCGCGAGGCAGGCGCGGCAGCCGTTGCAGGTGTCCGACTGGATGACCACGGTGTCGAACTCGGTCCGGATGATGGCGCCGGTAGGGCAGACCTCGAGACAGGGCGCCTGGACGCAGTGCTTGCAGACGTCGCTCATCATGAGCCAGCGTCCGTCGCTCCGGTCCTCGCTGAACTGCTCGATGAATTTGACGTGACGCCAGTGCTCCCCGTCCAGCCGGCGGGTATTGTCGTAGCTGTCACCGCTCATCTCGTGTTTCCCGCCGCCGGTCGCCGGAAGCTGGTTCCACTCCTTGCAGGCCACCTCACATGCCTTGCAACCGATACAGACGGTCGTATCGGTATAGAAGCCCATGGGCTCAGCTGCCCCGCCGCCCACCCGCCCAGAGGGCACCCGCCCCGCTGCAGTCAATCCCATCATGCCTTCTCCACGTTGCAGACGAAGGCCTTGCCTTCATGGATGCTCACATTGGGATCGCCGACCAGCGCGGTGAGCGTGTTCACCACGTCTCCGGTCACCAGTCCTTCCCAGCCCCAGTGCCAGGGCATCCCCACCTGGTGGACCACCTTGCCACCCAGGCGGAACGGCCGCACTCGACGGGTGACCAGCGCCTTGGCCCGAATCTGGGCTCGCGGGGTGCTGATCCGGACCCAGTCGGTATTCTTGATTCCCTTCTCGCTCGCCAACTCGGGTGACAGCTCGATGAACAGCTCCGGCATCAGCTCGGCGAGCCAGGGGTTCCACCGGCTCATCACGCCCGACAGATAATGTTCAGTGAGCCGATAGGTGGTGATCACATATGGGAAATGCGGATCGCCGACCGATGCCAGCGGATTGTTGTCGTGCTTCCAGTACTTGAGCACCGGGCTGGACTGTTGCTTGTACAGCGCGTTACGGACCGGCGATTCGGCCGGCTCGTAGTGAGTCGGAAAGGGGCCGTCGAGCAGGCCCGACGAGTTGAAGAGCCAGCCGGTCCCGTCGGGGATCATGATGAATGGTTGCCGGCCCGAGAAGGCATCGAGACCGACCCCCTTGGGATCGCCCTTCGCGCTCGGGGCCTTGGTGAGCGAAAAGTCAGGGGTGTCGTACCCGGTCCACTGTTTCCCGTCCCACCAGACCCACTTCTTCCGCTCGCTCCACGGTCGGCCCTGAAGATCGGCCGAGGCGCGGTTGTACAGCACTCGCCGGTTGGCCGGCCAGGCCCAGCCCCAGTTGAGCTCCGCACCGGGCACGCCGGGAGGATCCGGCTCCCGCCTCGCGGCGAGGTTTTGGTCCGGCGCGGGAAACACGCCGCAGTAGATCCACGAGGCGCAGGTAGTGGAGCCGTCGTCTTTCAGTTCGTCGAAACCGGCGAGATGTCGGCCCGGATCACCGGTGTAATAGCCATTGATCTCCCGCAGCACTTTCAGTAGATCGGGCTCGCCAGCAATATGAACGTCCGCCTGTCCGCCTGTCCGCCTGTCCGCCGGATCGGAATCGAAGTCCCAGGTGAGATTCTTGAATCCCTGGTCCCGCGGCAGATCGCTGTCGGCATACAGCTTCTTCAATCGAAGGGCGAGCTGGTGGGTGAACCAGGGATCAGAGCGGCAGTCGCCCGGCGGCTCGGCGGCCTTGTAGTGCCACTGCAGCATCCGCTGGGTGTTGGTGAAGCTCCCGTCGATCTCCGCCACCTGGGCCGAGGGGAAGAAGAACACCTCGGTTGGGATGTCCTCCGGCTTCACGCTGCCGGACTCGACCTCGGGCGACCGGTTCCAGAAGGTGGCGGTCTCGATGAGGAAATTGTCCTTCACCACCAGCCATTCCAGCTGGCGCATCCCCTTCCGCTCTAGTGCCGCGTTGAGCGAGGTAGCTGGGTTCTGCCCGACGCAAATCATCCCCTTGACCCGGCCGTCGCCCATGGCAACGAACATCGGCATATGGGAGTGGTCACCCGAGATCCTGGGGTGCCAGTCCCAGCCGAACTGGTTCTCCGGAGTCGCCGCTTCGCCGTACATCGACTTCATGTAGGAGACCAGGAACTTGGGCATGTTGGCCCAGTAACTGGTGGCGACTCCTTCGGTAGCCAGATAGTGCCGGATGGTCTCGTGGTCCTTGAGAGCGGAGGGCGCAGGCATGTAGCCGTGAATGCTGTGATAGAGCGTCGGCACATCGGTCGAGCCCTGGATCGAGGCGTGTCCACGAAGTGCCATGATTCCACCCCCCGGCCTTCCGATATTCCCCAGCAGCAGCTGCAGCAGCGCACAGCACCCGATCACCTGGGGCCCGTTGGTGTGCTGGGTCCACGCGACGGCGTAGGCAAAGGAGGTCGTGCGATCCCGCCCCGAGTTCTCCAGGATCGTCTCGGCGACCTTGGTGAACGTGGCCGGTGGGCAACCGGTGACCTGCTCGACCATCTCTGGCGTGTACCGGCTGAAGTGACGCTTCAGCAACTGGAACACACAGCGAGGATTGCGGAGAGTATCATCCCGCTGGGGCGGCGGCTTCCGGAGCGACCGGATCACCGAGTCGAGCGGCTCTCCCGGCCGAGGCTGCCGCTGGGCGTCGCGCCTTCCCGGCGCCGCGTTCTCCTCACCGCCGCGCGGCTGACCCAGCTCTTCGTCGTGGGAGGCGTACTGCCAGGAGTCGGTTTGGTAGGTGCCGACGAAGCCGTCGTACGGCCACTCCTTGATCTCCTCCTTGTACTCCATAAGGCCCGAGAAGGTGCCGTCCAGATCCTCGGTGTCCTTGAAATCCTTGCGGATGATCGTGGCCGCGTTGGTGTAATTGAGCAGGTATTCCCGGAAGAACGAGTCGGTCTTCCACCGCTGGTTGTTGATGACGTAGTTGATCAGACCACCGAGGAAGGCAATGTCGCTGCCGGCGCGGATGGGGGCGTAGAGATCGCACATCGCGCTGGTGCGGGTGAACCGGGGATCCACGTGGATCAGTTTGGCCCCGTGCTCCACCTTGGCCACCATCGGCCACCGGAAAGCCACCGGGTGACACTCAGCCATGTTGGAGCCTTCGAACACGATGCAGTCCGAGTACTCCATGTTGCGCGGGTAGGTGGTCGCCGCGCCGCGACCGAGCCGGGTCCCCAGACCGGGGACGCTAGAGGAGTGTCATATTCGAGCCTGGTTTTCGATCGCGACCACGCCGAGCCCCCGCAGGAGCTTCTGTTGCATGTGGTTCCACTCGTTGTCCAGAGTGGCCCCGCCCAACGCGAAGATCGCCGTGGTGTGATTGACCAGCTTCCCGTTCTCCAGCCGCTCCACGAAGGTCTCGTCCCTGGTCTTCTTGACCAGCTGGGCCACCCGATCCATGGCCCAGTCCAGCTCGACCTCGTCCCATTTGCTCGCGCCGGGTTTCCGGTGCAGCACTCTGGTGGCCCGATTGGGATTCTTGTGGAGTTGGTAGATGGCCGCGCCCTTGGGGCAGAGGCAGCCCTGGTTGTGAGGACTGCGGAGATCGCCCTCGATGTTGACGATCTCGCCACCCACCGTGTGCACGATGGTGGCGCAGCCGACGGCGCAGTAGGGGCAGACGCTGGGCGTGGCCTTGGCGTCCTTGATCCGGAGCTGCTGGGCCCTGGCAGTGGCCGGCGCCAGGCTGGCGCCAAGCCCGAGGAGGGATCCGAGGGCGGTCCCCGGACCGATACCGGCCGCGGAAACCTTCAGAAACTCACGACGGGAAACGGACATGAATCCATTCTCGAGGTGGAGCCTTCCGGCTCCACTTTAAGGTGGAAACGCCGTCAAATCTAGGGAGGCGCGGTGCCGACTCCTTTTTACCCGCTCGCGCGGTGCCGCGGAAGCGTCTTCAGATAGCGGAGCATCTCAGCCGTCCGCTCGAAGACCCTGACATCCGGCAGGGCAAGCGCGCGCTCCCGGGGAAGCAGCTTCAAGTCGAGATGGGGCCAGTGACCCCCGAGGTGCAGAGCGGATGCCGGTGCGCCGACCCGCGCACAGAACGCCTGGAGCTCGGCCAGATCGTTTGTCGTGGAGAGCACGTGTGACCAGCCCCGGGCGAAGATGTTCTCCCGGTCCATCACGATCACCGGGGAAGTCCCTGCTTGAGGAAGCTGACCGTCCGCTCGACCACCTCCGGATCGCGAAGCAGGGAACGATGTCCCAGGCCGGTCGTGGCCAGGAATTCCGAGCCGGGCCACGCCCTGGCAATCTCTTCTCCGTGGGCGTACGGCACATCCGGATCCTCCCGGTCATGTACCACCAGTACTGGAACGCTCATGCCCCGGGCCAGAGTGGGAACGTGCAACTCTTCCCAGCGGATCTGAAGCCGGTGCTCGAGATTCCGGCGCATCGCGTCGTGGGCCCGCAGCGGAAGACCAAGATGCTGGGCGAAGGCATGAGAGAACAGGACTACATCCGCGGGAGATGCCAGGAGTACCGCTCGCTCGGCTCGAAGGCCGTTGCCCATCGCCAGCGACACAGCCGCGCCGCCCAGGGAGTGGCCCACCAGTCCGTACACCGGCCCGATAGACCCGGCGACCGCGCGCAGCGCCCGCGCGAACTGGGGTAGGGAGGCCTGCCGCCCGTGAGAGGCGCCGTGTGCCGGCGCGTCGAAGAGGACGGCGCGGAAGCCGGCGTTCACCAGCGCGCCGGCGAGGGTGCTGAACCGTCCGGCGCGACTGCCCCATCCGTGAGCCAGTACCACGACCGGCCCGTGGCCCCACTCCCACACGGCAACGTCCTGCTCCTCACTTCGAACCGTCCGCCGAAGACCGCTCGCCAGAAACGCTTCCTCGGCGGGACGCGGATCCTGGCGTGGAGGACGGCAGAAGATCGCCTCGGCCCAGCGGGCCGCCAGACCAGGCGCCACCGTCCCCACGGTGCGGAACGCAGTACGGAGCATCCAGAGCGGCGGCGCGGTCTTCATCACCTGAGTATGTAGACAGCCGCCAAGTGGGCCAAGTCCGGAAGCTCCGCCTACCGCCTACCGCCTTACCGCTCCGCCTTACCGCCTTACCGCCTTAGTGACGAACGTCACCCGGGACAGCGAGGCAAATCCCTACAATGAACGGTGTTCCTCACGACTGATTCTACTTCAAGCGAGGTCCGTGTGTCGGAGCCCAATGCCTTTGATCGCGTCTCACCGTTGGAAGATTCGGCCTGGCAGGCCGCCTGGGAAACCGAGGACAACTACTGGACCGAAAACTTCAGCAGCCGCCCCTACGCCCTGGGCGCCGATTATTACGACCGGTTCCGCCCGGCGTACCGCTACGGATTCGAGTCGGCCCAGTCTCATATGGGCCGCCGGTGGGACGACGCGGAGCCGGACCTGCGGGCGGGGTGGGAGCGCTACGAGCACCGCGGGAACGCCTCCACCTGGGATGAGATCAAGGAAGCGGTGCGCGACGCCTGGGATCGCGTCGTCGGGGCCTCCCGGTCGCCGGCCGAAGATCGTCGTCCCAACGTGCGCGAATAGCCCTATAATCCAGACATGGCTGATGCAATCCGGGATCTTCTCTTCGGCGGGGTTTCGACCGGCCGTGATCTGGTTGAGGCGGTAGAGCCGCGCCGGTCATTCGACGACGTGGTTCTGCCGGCCACCACGCTCAGGGCGCTCAATCACGCGCTGGCCCTGGTCCGCAAGCATGACCTGATCTTCCAGCAGTGGGGGCTGGCGGAGCGGCACTCGAGTGGGCTGGGGCTGGCCTTTCACTTCGCCGGCCCTCCCGGCACCGGCAAGACGATCTGCGCCGAAGCGCTGGCCTATGCCCTGGACAAGAAGCTTCTGGTGGTGCGCTACGCCGAGCTGGAGTCACGCTGGGTGGGGCAGACCTCGAAGCACGTGGCCGCCGTGTTTCGGGCGGCGGCGCAGCAGGACGCGGTGCTGTTCTTCGATGAGGCCGATGCCATCGCCGGGCGGCGGTTTACCTCGATAAGCGCGGCCTACGAGCGGGAGGCCAACGCCATCGTCAACGTGCTGCTCCACGAGCTGGAGAGCTTCCCCGGAGTAGTCATCTTCGCCACCAACCTGGCCGCCAACATCGATCCCGCATTCGAGCGCCGGATCCGCACCCACATTCTCTTCGAGATGCCGGACGTCGACGAGCGGGAGCGGATCTGGACCGTGCAGCTGCACGCCCGCAAGACCCCGCTGGCGCGCGACGTGGACTTTCGCGCCCTGGCGGAGGCGTACCCCCGGAGCGGCGGCGATATCAAGAATGCGGTGCTCAAGGCGGCCCAGATCGCGACCGTGGAGCCGGGGCCCGACTCGGAGAAGCGGATTCACCAGCGGCACTTCATCCAGGGCATGGCGGAGGTGATGGCCGCCGAAAACGTCATGTCGCAGTCGCTCTTCGACGACCCCGCGGGGGCGGGACCGATCGGCGGGGCAATGGAGCGTCTGGCGGAAGGACAGGAGGAGCTGCGGGCCGAGCTGGGTGTGCTGGTGGAGCGGATCGATGCGCTGGGTGATAAAGTGCGAACCCTCTCGCACGACCACTCAGCCGGTAAAGTCGAGCTGGAGCGGAGCCAGAGTCAGCTGACCGAGACTGCGGCGCGGCAGCTCCGCCGCGAGAAGATGCTGACCTGGAGCGTCATCACCGCCACGGTGCTCGCCCTGGGCGCGCTGGTGGCTGCCGTACTCACTGCCGCCTGAGCCGCACGTCCTCGCTGCGCACCTGGGGTCCAACCACCAGCACCAGCAGGCGGGACTCGTAGCCCGAGGCCGTCACCTTCACGTACTGGGTGCGGCAGTTATCCACCAGCGACATATCGAATCGGAAGCGATACTCCCCGCTGCCATCGGTGAACGCCACGTACGGAGTTCCGATCATCTGCAGGTGAGCCCCTGCCAGCGGGCGGCCATTGTCCTGCCGGAAGATGCGGCCGATCACAATGCCGAGCTCGGTGGGCCCGGACTTTTCGGCCGGCGCCCGCTGCTGAGGTATGCAGCGCTCCGTGTCGCGTATGAATGATTCCATCGGCCGGACTGACTGGGGGCCGGCGCCAGGAGCGGTCGCCAGCCGAGGCCGCCCGAAGATGCGCCGAGCCTCGGATTCCATCGTGACCGCCTCCCGCTTCGGCGCGGGCGCATTCGATTCGGCACGCGGCCTGGCGGCCGGTTGTCCCCCGGTCTTTTCCTGGTCGGGGCTCTCCGAGCCCGTGGTCCGGGTCGCCTCGGGCGGAGCATTGGCCTCCGGTTCCGGCTCCGTGCGCCGCGGCGGCGGCGGTGGCGACGGGGGTGGCGGTGGCGGCTGCCGCTGAGGCGGAGGAGGCTGGACCGGAGGTGGGGGTGGAGGCGGTGGGGGCTCGGGCGGCGGCGGCACGTAGATCATGTCGATCCGGGGCGGCTCCGCGGCCGGACTATTGGTCTCTTCTTTCGCCGGCTCCGGGGCAGCCTGACGGGTCAGGCCGGCTGCCACGATGAGCAGGACCACGTGCGCCGCCGCGCTGATGGCGAGCGGGCTCCAGGCGCGCTTACGTGGGGTGGAGACCAACGGCTTCAACAAACAAGCGTTCCTTGCTTGGCGGTGACGACTGCATGGACCTGGACACCTGGAAACCGCATGCCGCGGCCATGGAAGCTTACCACCGCGGTAAGCATGACGCGATCATGGTGGTCTATGACGACTTCGAGCGGGACGAGGTGCCGCTTTCCTACTTCTTCCGCACCCCCGAACAGTTCCCGCCCTTGGAGCAGCTGGCGCTGGAGCTCTGCCGGGGACGGGTGCTGGACGTGGGGGCCGGCTCCGGCTGCCATTCACTGGCGCTCCAGGAGCGGGGCCTGGAGGTCACGGCTATCGAGATCCTGCCGCCGCTGGTCCGGATACTCCGGGAGCGCGGAGTCGAAGGATGCCCGGCTGGCCACCTGGATGGACATCGAGGCGGAGCCGTTCGACACTGTCTTCATGATGATGAATGGGCTGGGACTGACCGAGACCCTGTCGGGCCTGGGCCGGTTCTTCCGGGAGGCGCGGCGCCTGGTGGCCCGGCACGGCCAGGTGCTGGCCGACTCGACCGATGTTCGGGCCCGGCTGGATCCAGAGGCCGGCCGAACTGGGGCGCTCGAGCGACCCGACGGCCGGTACATCGGGGAGCTCCACTTCCAGGTGGAGTACGAGGGACGCAAGGGCGACCCGTTTCCCCAGCTGTACGTGGATCCCCACACCCTGGCGCGGTATGCCCGGGATGAGGAGTGGAGCTGTGACATCGTCTCAGAGCCCGACGAGTACGGCCACTACCTGGCTCGGCTCACGCCTTAGGCGGATCGCCGGTAGCCGGCCAGCGGGTGAACCGAGCCGCTAAGCGGCTAAGCGGGTAGGCCAGTAAGCGGGTAGGCCGGTAAGCGGGTAGGCGGAGCGTCAGCGCGATGATTCGCTATCCCGGTCCCCCGCTTCCCCGCTTACCCGCCTACCAGCCTTACCGGCCGACCCCCAGCGGCTCACCCGCCTGCCAGCCTTCCGCCATCAGCTGGTTGAGCAGATCCACGATCGCCGTACGGTCCTGGTGCACCGCCAGCACCAGCAGGTCTCCCGGACGGGCCCACTCCAGCGCGGTCCGCACCCCGGCCAGGTCGGGACCCGACTGGTGGATGGATCCCGGCGGCAGCCCGAGACGCAGAAACTCTTTCTCCAGCAGGGCGGGGACCTCGCCCGGCGCCCTCCCCCTGAGGTATTCGTCCATCTCCTTGAGCACGACGTAGTCCGGGCTGAGCGACCAGGCGGCCTGCGCCAGTTCCCGGATCGCGTCATCACTCCGGTCGCCCGCCTGGCCGACCATCACCAGGCGACGGGTGGCGGGAAGCGTCCGGGCCAGCGAGATCAGGGCCGACATCCCATGCGGATTGTGAGCATAGTCCAGCAGTACTCGAATCCCTCCCAGCTCCAGCAACTGAGCCCGCCCCGGGTTGTCGTTCTGACGCTGGCCAAATCTCCGGAGCGCGGTACCAATCACCTCCACTGACAACCCGAGGGCCAGGCCGGCACCGACAGCTGCGAGTACGTTGGCGACGTTGTGCCGCGCCGCTCCACCCAGCGCAATAGGAATCTCCGCCAGCAGAGCGATCGGCTCGCGGCGCCGGGCCCGCAACACCACGATTCCAGTCTGATCTGCCAGCACCGCGGTGCCGCCGTCTTGTGCGTGGTCGGTAGCGAACGGAGATGTGGAATCGAGCGAGAACCAGGAGATCGTTCGCTCCAGGGTAGCGCTCGCCGCCACCAGCATCGGGTCGTCGGCATTGAGCACCAGGGTGCCGTCCTCCCCCAGCCCCTTCGCCACCAGCAGCTTGGTCTCCGCCAGCTCGGCCAGGCTGTTCACGCCGAACTCCCCCAGATGATCCTCGGCCACATTGGTGACCACGGCGGCCTGGGCGCCCTCCACCACCAGTCCGCGCCGGAGCAGACCACCCCGGGCCGTCTCCAGAACCGCGGCCTGAACATTCGGATCTCGCAGCGCCAGCCGGGCCCCACTGGGACCGGAGAAGTCGCCCTCGCCTATCGTGGTGGTGCCGGCCACGACGCCGTCGGTGGAGCTGTAGCCCGGAGTGAAACCGGCCTCGCGCAGCATCGCCGCCAGCAGCCGCACCACCGTCGTCTTGCCGTTGGAGCCGGTGACCAGTGCGATGGGCACATCGTGAACTCGGGTCCAGTCGACTGTCGTAGGATCCGGGACGGCGTCGTCGGGCCACACCGCCGCTCCGGTCCCAGACCCGACCGACACCTGGTCCTCGCCGGCCAGAAAGACCAGCCCCCGCGCCCGTGCGGCGCGCCGGAGATCGACGAGCCGGGGATTGCTCTCGGTCGATATCGCCTGCCGGATGGTCGCAATGTCGGTTTCGTAATCGCGCGGGGGTCGTTGACCCAGCGCCGAGGCGGCGTGTTCCCAGGCCAGTTCGTTGAGCTCGGTGGCGGCGTACAGCCCATCCACCGGCGCCGTAAAAGCCAGACTCGCGCCGCCGGCGAAGCGCCGGGCGGCGAGCCGCTCTTCGGCCCAGCCGACGTCGCGCAGGAATCGCTGCGCGGCCGCCCGCCAGGCCGCGATGAGCTGGTCGGCATCGGCTTGATCGAGCGAGATGTCCACGACCGCGCCCGGCCCCGGCAGCACCAGGTTGGGCCCAGTCAGCCGGCGTGAATCGAGGAGTTTCATGAGACGGGCCGCTCCGCCGGCCTAGTCAGCCTGCTCTTCCCGGGCCATGCGCACCCCGCGTGAGTCCCTCACGAATTCGCGCCGGCGGTCCTCCAGCATCGGCGCCACAGCTGCTAGCGCTGGCTCCGGTCGGGACACCCGCCTCTGCTCCGCGGGGGCCGGCGGTGCCTCGGGCCGGAACTGGATCACCTGCTTCCAGCTCCGGGTAATCGCGTCGGCGAAAATCAGCAGCAGATCGCCCGGCTCCGCCTCGCGAAGAGCGGTGTCGATCGCCGCCTCCTCGCTAGGAATGACCGAGATCTGGTCGGCCGCTACTCCATTCTCCATCAGCGCTTCACGCAGCAGCTCGGGCACCTCGCTCGGGCCCCGACCCCGGAGCTGGTCGTCGCGGCGGCAGAAGTAGTGGTCGAAGTGGCCGGCCGCGATCCGCCCGATCTCGGCGATGTCCTGGTCCCGCCGGTCTCCCGGCACCGCCACCACGCAGAGCCGCCGGCCGACGACGTCGAGCCGCTCCACCAGCTGACACATCGCCTCGATCGCGGCCGGATTGTGGGCGTAATCGAGGATCACCTTGAACGGATGCTCGTCGTAGATGTTCATCCGGCCCGGCGCCTGGAAGAACGTGGTGTCGAAGGTGCGCAGCCCGTGGCGGATATCCTCCAGCTTGAGCCCCATGCTGAAGGCCATCGCCGCCGCGAACATGGCGTTCTGGACGTTGTGCATGGCCCGGCCTTCCAGCGTGGCCGGAATCAGGTGAGTCCAGAGCAGGGGGATGTGGGCGCCGTGATCGTAGATCGTGATCATCTGGCCCTTGATCCCGGTCTCCAGCACCACGCCCCGCCCGCCTTCCTTGATATGCTCGCTGACCAGCTCGTGGGTCGGGTCCATGGTGACGTAGCACAGATTCTTCGCCTCGGTATAGTCGGCCATCTTGAGGCAGAGCGGATCATCTGCATTGAGAATGGCAGTCTCCCGCGTCACCTCGACCACGATCCGCTTCACCTCTGCCAGCTGCTCCAGCGTCCCTATGCCGCGCAGGCCCAGGTGGTCGGACTTCACATTCAGCACTGCTCCCACGTCGCAGGTCCTGACTCCCATGCCGGCGCGCAGCAGTCCCCCGCGGGCGACCTCGAGCACCGCCACATCCACCGATGGATCGCTTAGCACCATGCGGGTGGCCACCGGGCCGGTCATGTCGCCCACGACGGTGCGATGGCCGTCGATGTAGACGCCGTCGGTGGAGGTGAGCCCCACGTGATGACCCGCCAGCTTCTGAATGTGGGCCAGCATCCGGGCGGTGGTGGTCTTGCCGTTGGTGCCGGTGACGGCGGCGATCGGAATCCGGCTGGGAGAACCCGGCGGAAAGAGCATGTCGATCACCGGCCCGCCCACGTCCCGCGGGCGTCCCTCGCTCGGCGCCATGTGCATCCGGAAGCCGGGCGCGGCATTGACCTCGCAGATGGCGCCACCCACGTCCTTGTACGATTCGGTGATATCGGTGCTGAGGAAGTCCACGCCGCCCACATCGAGGCCGATCGCCTTCACCGCGCGCACCGCCATCTCGATGTTGTCGGGGTGCACCTGGTCGGTCATGTCGGTGGCGGTCCCGCCGGTGGAGAGATTGCCGGTGGACCGGAGGAAGACTCGCTCGCCGTCGCCCGGAACCGTGTCTCGGGTGTACCCCTTGGCGGCGAGCAGGGTCTCCGCCTGATGGTCGAACAGGAGCCGGGTCAGCACCTTCTCGTGACCCACTCCGCGGCGGGGATCGCGATTCACCTCTTCCACCAGTTGCTCGATGGTGTGCTCCCCGTCGCCCACCACGTGGCCCGGCATCCGCATCGCCACGGCCACCAGCTCGCCGTTGATCACCAGCATCCGGTGGTCCTCACCGGTGATGAAGCTTTCGACGATGACGCTGCGGCTGTGCTCCCGCGCGACGTTGAACGCGGCCGCCACCTGCTCCGAGTCGGTGAGGTGGATGGAAATCCCCCGCCCGTGGTTGGCGTTGTACGGCTTGACCACCACCGGGTAGCCGACCCGCTCGGCGGCCTCGACCGCGTCTTCCATGGTCTGCACCAGACGCTGCTTGGGAACCGGGAGGCCCAGGTTGCCGAGGATCCGGTTGGTCTCTTCCTTGTCGGAGGCCAGCTCCACCGCGATGTGGGAGGTGCGGCTGGTGACGGTGGCCTGAATGCGCTGCTGGTAGCGGCCGTGCCCGAACTGGATCAGGCTCTGATCGTTGAGCCGGATCCAGGGAATCCGCCGTTCCTCCGCGGCCCGAATCAGCGCCATGGTGCTGGGACCCAGCGCCCGCCGCTGGGCAAAGCGGATGAACTCATCCCGCTCGGCCGCGAAGTCGAACCCCGCGGGTACAGAGCCCTCCGGCCGGAGCTCAGGCGGGAGCAGCGAGTGCAGCAGGGTGAGCGCCAGCCGGCCGGCTTCGACGCCGACATCCTCCTGCTCGTACTGGTACACCACCCAGTAGTGCCCCGGAGCGCCGTGCGAGCGGGTCTTGCCGAACGTCACCGACTCGCCGGCCACGTTCTGCAGCTCGATGGCGGCGTGCTCCAGGATGTGACCCATCCAGGTCCCATCGCCTTCGATCAGCCGCCGGACGAACCCGCCCGGTTTCCCGTAGGAGCAGGTATGCGTGTGCAGCCCCGGCAACGCCGCGAGCAGCGGCTCGGTGAACGAAGGTCCCAGCTTCCCCGAGGGCCATTCTTCGAGCGGCCCCAGGTCGATGTCGAGCCGGATGACCGGGAAGTGGGCGTACAGGCTGGGGCCAACGAAAACCGCTTTATCCAGTATCAGCATTGATGGTTCTTCCGGAGATCAGATTACCCCAGCGCCGCTCCCGACCGCTCCACCGCTGTCTAGATCCTTCGCTACGCTCAGGATGACAATCGCCTTATCGCTTACCCGCTTACCCGCTTACCCCCGACTCCCCCTCTTCGCCGCCTTGTTGCCTTCTCCTCCGCCTTCCAACCGCACCGCCAGGACGGGGGCCGCTGCTGCCACCCGGGTATGCAGGTTGAAGGTCGAGCCGTGGTCCAGGATGTGCAACTTCAGGCCGATCAGGCAGACCGCGTCGTTCTTGCGCACCCGCGCCATGGACGAGAACTCGATGGCGGACGCGTCCACGATGGTGAGGGCGCCGCTGCCTACCACTTCCATGGTTTCATCGGGGCCGATGAAGGCGGCGGTGTTCTCATCGAGGCCGATGCCGATCGCGAACGGATTGTACGCCAGGGCGGTGAGCAGCCGGCCCAAACGGTCCCGCTGCCGGAAATGCTGGTCTATGATCACCCGGTTGGTCAGGCCCAGCCCCGGCGCCAGCGTCACGATCTTGGCCCGGGGAGACGCCCCCTCTTTCCCGTACGCGATCATATGCTCGGACAGAAACGCCGCGCCGGCCGAGGTGCCGGCCACGTGCATCCCCTCGCGATGCCGGCGGCGCAGCGCCTTGGCCACCTGGGTTCCGCCGATCATGGTGCTGAGCCTGAGCTGGTTGCCGCCGGTGAGAAAGACGCCGTCCACCGAGTCGAGGACGTCGAGCCACTCCTTGTGCTCGCAGTCGGCCCGGCTCTGAATCGGCAGCGACTTCGCCGATCGGACGCCGAGGCTGAGAAACAGCTCCTCGTAACGAGCCCCGGTATCGCTCAGCGACGAAGCGGTGGGGATGATGGCGATGCTGCAGCTCCCACCCCCGCACAGGGCGGCAAAGCGGCGCAGGATGGTGACGTCGCCGATTTTCTCTTCGGCTCCGCCCACCGGAATGATGTAGCCCCGGGTCTTCTCCTCCTCTTCCACTGCTCCTCCGTCTATGAGTGCTGCCCGCCTGTCCGCCGGTCCGCCCGTCCGCCCGTCCTTCCCGCCCTCTCCGTCTCCGCTCTCCGTCCTCTCTTCGAACATCCCCCGCACCAGGGCCTTCGCGTCCCGCACATGCCAGCGGCCCCGCGCCATCACGTCTTTCACTCGGCCCTTCGCATCCAGCACCACCAGGTCGGCATCCCACCCGGTCGCTGAGCCGGCCCTTGCGAGGCAGCATCAGCAGCTGCGCCGGGTTCGCGGTGAACGCCGGCAGCACCCGCTCCAGCGGCTGTCCGGCTGCCAGCAGCTCCTGCAGCGCGCCCGCCATGGCTGCGGGTTGGCCCACATCGAGCGACACCACCCGTCCGGCGGCATCGAAGGTGGGGAAGCACCCGCCGCCGTCGGAGCTGACCGTCACCCGCTCGGGCGGCAGTCCCATCTCATGGTAGCGGACCAGCGCTTCGGCCGCCGACCAGGCATCTTCGCCTTCCTCCACCGGGAACGCCGTGATGTCGATGGTACAGCCCCGCCGGGCCAGTGCCGTGGCCTCCTCGAACAGCGCCTTGGCCCGGTTGACATGGGTCGGATTGAAGACCGCGGCCGGCAGCTCGGTTCGCTCCAGCGCCTGTCGTACCAGCTCCAGCCCGCGCCCGCCGCTCCCCACGTGGAGGTGCACGATGCCGGCCTTGGCCGCCATGAGTCCGCCCACATGGGCGTCGCCCGCCACCCGCAGCAGCTCATCCAGCGTCGGCTGGCTGGAGCGGTGGTCGCTGATGGCGAGCTCGCCTACGCCGACGATCAGATCGATCAGGACGATATCGCCCCGCACGCTGCCGGTGACCGTCGCCGGCGGGAAATGGTACCCTCCGGTGTAGCACCAGGCGCTCAGTCCCTCCTTAATTAGCCCGCGCGCCACAGTGACCAGCTCGGCTGGAGACCGAACCGTGTCGTCGGTCCCCAGTACGCCGACGGCGGTGGTCACGCCCCCGGTCGTCAGTCGGCTCAGCGCCAGCGGCGGCACCCGGGTCTCCGGGCCGGCTTCGCCGCCGCCGCCGGTCAGGTGCACGTGACAGTCCACCAGCCCCGGGATGACTCGGCTCCCGTCGAGGTCGTGCTCCTCCACCTGAAGCGCAGCGGGCAGAGCCGGGAGCTTCGCGCCGGTCCAGACGATCGTCTCCCCCGCCACCAGCAGGTTCTGCAGCCCCTCTGGCTCAGGTGCATAGAGATCGGCGTTCCGCAGCAGGAGCATCAGGGCTATCCGGTCGAGGTAAAGCGCGCAGAGAACATACTCCCACCGGATCAACGCTGCTATCATTGGAGTCCAGTTGTCGGAAAGCCTAGATGCTCGCCCTCGAATCGAACACCCTCTCGCGTAAACAGCTCGCCGAGCTGCTGGCCGAAGCGCGAGCCCGCACCATCCTGCTGGTCAGCCCGGTTCCCGACGACAGCCTCAACGCTCAGCCCGATCCCGCGGTGCACTCGGTGCTCCGGGAGCTGGGCGACATACTCCGCTTCGAGGACCAGTGGCTGGCCCAGGGTGGCGCCGAGGACGGGGACTATCTCGCCTTCGAGCCGAGCACCTACGACGAGTGGTTCGACGCCATGATGGAGCTGCGGCAGCGCTCGCTCGAGCGGCTGGAGTCGGTGCCCGATCCTGCCGCGGCGCTTTCCCTCGAGCAGCGCTGCCGCCTGGTGCTGGAGCACGAGTACCGGCGGGACGAGGCGATTCTCGAGACGCTGCAGCTCCAGCCCGACTACCGGGCGCCCCGTCGCACGGCGCTGCCGCGCGGCCGCCGGCTGGCCGACCCGGGCTTCATGGCCCGCTTTCCCGGAGGGACCGTCCGGCTTGGGCCTAGCGGATCCCGCCTGGCCCGATGACGAGCCGGCGCAGGAGATCCAGCTGGAGCCGTTCTGGATCGACATCATGCCGGTGACCAACGCCGACTTCATCACCTTCATGGCGGCCGGCGGCTACATGACGGCGGAGTACTGGTCGGCCGAGGGGTGGGAGTGGGTTCGAGCCAACCAGGTGGGCACGCCGCGCCACTGGTTCTGGGACGAGGGCGCCTGGTGGACCCGGTGGATGGACCGCGACATGCCGCTGGACCTCGCCTGCCCGGTCGGCTGCATCTCCTGTTACGAGGCCGAGGCCTTCGCCGCGTTCGTGGGCAAGCGGCTGCCGACCCAGGTGGAGTGGGAGGTGGCGGCGTCATGGGATCCGGAGGCCCAGGAGCCGCGTCATTATCCGTGGGGAAGCATGGCTCCCTCGCCCAACGTCGCCAATCTCGACCAGCTCGCGTTCCAGACCGCCGAGATCGGCGCCTTCCCCGGCAACGTTTCGCCGGTCGGCTGCTATGGAATGGTGGGGGATCTGTGGGAATGGACGGCCGACGGCACCCTACGCGGGGGCTCCTGGGCGACGAGGCCCGGCGCCGCTCGGCTGACGGCGAGGAGAAGCGCCTCTCCTTCCGCCCGCCACCTCTTCAGCGGCTTCCGCTGCGCGCACGATGCCTGAAGGCGGTGGTAAGGCGGTAGGTACTGCGGCGGTAGGTATGCGGCGGTAAGGCGGTAGATACTGCGGCGGTAAGGCCGTAGCCATCGCGCGTCCTCCCGAGCCCACCCCGCTGTCATCCTGAGCGCATGCGAAGGATCGCTGGGCTAACGTCGGATAACCGAACCCTTTGGCGCGCCGCCTGACATCACCGCGTTGACGTCAGTTGGAGCGATCCCTCACTCCGTTCGGGATGACAGTCACTCTACATACCGCTTCACTTCTCCAACCCCTCCGGCACCCCCTCCGGAAACCGTTCCTGAATGGCGGCCTGAATCCGCTGAATCCGGTTCTCCGGGTTCGGATGGGTGCTGAAGAACTCCGGCGGCCGGCCACCCTCCGAGCTCTGGTCCAGGATCTTCATCAGCCCGATCATCGCCCGCGGATCGTAGCCCGCCTCGGCCGAGAATCTCACGCCCAGCTCGTCCGACTCGAGCTCGTCCTGCCGGCCAAACCGCATCCCCACCAGCTGCCCGATCATCGCGGCGACTGCAGCCGAGCCTCGGCTGGACGGATTGTTGGGATCGTAGGTGGCCAGCACCGCGGCGCCGGTCAGCCCCTCGGTCAGCTGCTGCTTGGCGATGTGCTCCGCGCCGTGCCGCCCCACCACGTGGCCGATCTCGTGGGCCAGCACGCCGGCGAGCTGGCCTTCGGTGTCCAGCTTCCGCACCAGGCCCTCGGTTATGGCGACCTGGCCTCCGGGCAGGGCAAAGGCGTTGATGGTCTCGGCGTCGTCGAGGAGATGGAATTCGAATTTGTAGGGACTTTTTGCGGCTGCGCTGCGGGACACCAGGCGCTCACCCACCCGCTTCACGAAGGCTGTGGCCTCGGGGTTCGGGTCGGGTCCGCCGAACTGCTGCATCATCTCGGGCGCGGCCTGGAGCCCCAGCGCCACTTCCTGCTCCGGCGTGATGCCGGCGACGTGCTGCTTCTCTTCCGTGATCGGGTTGAACGCACTCTTGGAGAAGTAGCCGATCACCGTGATCACCGCGACAATCAACGCCATCACCAGCCGGCTTCGAGACACCTGAGCCTCCCTTGAAGGACGCTCAATACTCGCTCCAACCGGACTTTTCTACGGTGATACCCCTCACTCCAGGGCGGTACGCGCGGTAGGTACTGCGGCGGTAGGTACTGCGGCGGTAAGCGCGGAAGCCTCCCCTCACTCGAGGCGGAATCCCCCGACCGCCCCGGTCAGCCGCTCCGCGGCGCCCGCGAGGTGGCCGGCGGAGGTGGAAATCTCTTCGGTGGATGCGTTGAGCTGCTGCGCGGCGGCGGCGATCTGCTGGGCTGCGGCGGCGTATTCCTCGGTGCCGGAAGAGACCTCCTTCATGCGTCCGGCGATCCCTTCGATCAGTCCCCGCACCTCGCCGGCCGACTCGGAGATGTGGCGGGTCCAGACATCGTTCGCCTCCGCATCGGCGGCCACGTTCATGAGGCCCTCCGCCGCGGCGTGGGCCGCCTCCCGCGCAGCCGAGCCGCCCTGGCCCAGCCGGATCAACCGGTCGCGGGCGGTCTGCACCTGGGCCACGACGATCTGGACCGTATCGCTGGTGGTGGTCGCGGCCCGGGCAGCCTGTCCCGCCAGCTTGCGCACTTCCTCGGCGACGACGCTGAAGCCTCGGCCTTCCTCGCCGGCGCGGGCCGCCTCGATGGAGGCGTTCAGCGCCAGCATGTGGGTCTGCTTGGCGATCGCCTTGGCCTGGGCAATGAACTTCTCGATCTCTCCCGACGCGGTGGCGAGCGCCTCGGCCTCCTGCGCGCCCCGCTCGATCTCCTCGGCCAGCCGGGACAGCTCGGCGGTGCTCTGATCCAGTCGCTCGCGATGGGAGCGGGCCAGCTTGGCGAGAGCGGCGTTCCGCTCGGCTGCCTGGAGGGCGCCGGCCGCCAGCTCCTGGGCGATCTCCAGGATCTTGCCGGCGTCTTCGGCCGCGGCCCGGACGACTACTGCCTGCTGATTGGCGCGGTGGGTCAGGTCGCCGGTGGTTCCCGCCACTTCCTGGGTGGACGACGTCATCTGTTCGGTGGAGGCGGCGATCTGCTGCGCCATGGCAGCGGCATCATGAGAGTGCTGGCGGATGGTGCCGACCAGCTCCTGGAGCCGGGTGACCATGCTGACCACCGAGCTCGACAGGCCGTCGAGATTCGCCCGCCCGGCCCAGTCGGGCATGGTGAGGTCGCCCTCGGAGACCCGCATCGCCACCATGGCGGCTTTCCCGGTTGGCTTCAGCACTCGGCTCAGCAGCAGCCGGACCAGGGCCTGCTCGATGGCTATGCCCAGCAGAAAAATCGCCGCGGGGCCCCAGACCGCCGGATCACCGAAGATGGTGGGCTCGGCGGGAGGGGGAGCGACGTTCATGAGAATCAACGCCACGGCGCCCGCCATGCAGTGCCGAGGCGGCGACGCCGATCAGGTGCAGGGTCCGGATGAACGTGTTGCGGGAGGCCATGGTGACCGGCTTGGAAGTGCAAGACGGGGGCCCGGTCGGCAGGCGGACGGCGGTCGGGGCGGCTAGGGCAGTACCGCACTGACCGCCGACGCCGGTAGCAGTAACATCGCGGCGGCAATAGATTTACGCTTCCTCAAAACCCGTGCACCTCCAGGAAAGCGCGCCCGGCCGGCGGCGGGAAGAACCAGTGTCATGAAGACGACCGAGACGCGAGTGAAGCAGAATCCCATAGCTACCGACGGCCTGCCCTACCGGCCCGACCTGATCGAGCCCAAGTGGCAGGCGCGCTGGGACGAGCAGCACGTCAACGAGCCGGACCTGGACCGGGCCCGCCAGCCGTTCTACAACCTCATGATGTTTCCCTATCCGTCGGCCGAGGGGCTGCACGTGGGGAACATGTTCGCCTTCACCGGCGCGGACGTGTACGGGCGGTTCAAGCGGCTCCAGGGCTACGACGTCTTCGAGCCGATCGGCTACGACGCCTTCGGGATTCACAGCGAGAACTACGCGATCAAGCTGGGCGTCAATCCGGCCGAGCTGATCCCGCGCAACATCGTCAACTTCCGCCGCCAGCTCAAAAGCATCGGCGGCATGTTCGACTGGCGCCACGAGCTCTCGACCACCGATCCGGCGTACTACAAGTGGACCCAGTGGCTCTTTCTCCAGCTGCTCAAGGCCGGCAAGGCCTACAAGAAGGCGGCGGCGGTCAACTGGTGTCCCAAGGACCAGACGGTGCTGGCCAACGAGCAGGTCATCGACGGCCGCTGCGAGCGCTGCGGCACCACCGTCGAGCAGCGGACCCTGGAGCAGTGGTTCTTCCGGATCACCGAGTACGCCGATCGCCTGCTGGCGAATCTGGACGACAAGTCGAAGATGGACTGGTCCGAGAGCACGACGCTGGCGCAGCGGAACTGGCTTGGGGCGTTCCGAGGGAGCGGAAATCAGTCTTCGGCGCGGCGACAGCATGTCATCCTGAGCGCAGCGAAGGGGCCGAACTCTCGCGCGCCAGAGATCCGGGTCTTCACTACCCGGCCCGACACCATCTTCGGCGCCACCTTCATGGTCCTCGCGCCCGGAGCATCCGCTGGTCGACGCCTTCACCACTCCTGATCAACGGGCCGAGGTGGACGCCTACCGCCGCGCCGCCGCGTCGAAGGACCTGGTCTCGAGAAAAGTGGGTGAGCGGGAGAAGACCGGGGTCTTCACCGGCGGTCACGCCATCAATCCGGCGACCGGCAAGCCGATCCCGGTCTGGATCGCCGACTACGTGCTGATGGAGTACGGCACCGGTGCCATCATGGCGGTGCCGGGCCACGACCAGCGCGACTTCGAGTTCGCGAAGAGTTCGCTCTGCCGATCGTCCGCGTCGTCTGTCCCCCTGAGAGCAGCGAGGAGAATTGTCACCCTGAGCGCAGCGAAGGGGCCGAAACTCCATTGCAGAGCCGCCTACGTCGACAACGACAACGGAATCCTCTGCAACTCCGGCCAGTTCGACAGCCTCAAGGTGCCCGAGGCCAAGCGCGCCATCACCGCCTGGCTCGCCGAGCGCGGGGCAGGGAAGGCCGTGGTCAACTACCGGCTGCACGACTGGTGCATCTCCCGCCAGCGCTACTGGGGCCCGCCCATCCCCATCATCTACTGCGAGGAGCACGGCGCGGTGCCGGTGCCGGAGAAGGATCTGCCGGTCACCCTGCCGGTCATCGACGACTTCCAGCCCGACGACAGCGGCATCTCGCCCCTGGCTCGGCACGAGGAGTGGTACTACGTCCCCTGTCCGGTCTGCGGCAAGCGCAGCCGGCGCGAGACCGACGTGAGCGACACCTTCCTGGACTCGTCCTGGTACTATCTGCGCTACCCCAGCACCGAGTACGACAATAAGCCGTTCGATCTCGATCGGACGAAGAAGTGGCTGCCGGTCACCTCGTACATCGGCGGGAACGAGCACGCCGTGCTGCACCTCTTGTACTCCCGCTTCATCACCATGGTGCTGCAGGAGCAGGGCTACCTGCACTTCGACGAGCCGTTCCGGAAGTTCCGGGCTCACGGGCACATCGTGAAGGACGGCTCCAAGATGTCCAAGAGCCATGGCAACGTCGTGGTGCCGGACGAGTACATCGCCCGCTGGGGCGCCGACACCTTCCGGATGTATCTGATGTTCCTGGGGCCGTTCCAGGAGGGGGGCGACTTCCGCGACGAGGGCATCAGCGGGCCGAGGCGGTTCCTGGAGAAGGTCTGGAATCTGGTGACCGAGACGGTCGCCGCCAGCAGCGGGAATGGCTCGCGACTGGCGACTGGTCGACTCGCTTAACCACGCCGTCCAGATCAAGCGGCATCAGACTGTCAAGAAGGTCACCGAGGGTCTGGAGGAGCTGCGCTACAACACCTCCATCGCCGCTCTGATGGAGCTGGTGAATACGCTCCGGGCGGAGAACAGCCGGGACCGGAAGCTGGTCGAGGAGCTGATCGTCATGCTGGCCCCCTTCGCGCCCCACTTCGCCGAGGAGAACTGGGAGCGGCTGGGCCACGAGAGCTCGATCTTCCATGCGACCTGGCCTGGCTGGGACGAGCGGCTGACGGTAGAGGACTCGGTCGAGATCGCGGTGCAGGTGAACGGCAAGACCCGGTCGAAGGTGTCCGTAGCGCGGGGCGCGGAGCAGGGTGCGGTGGTCGCTGCCGCGCAGGAGGATGCGGCGGTACGGCGGTTCACCGAAGGGAAGGAGATTCGGAAGGTGGTGTACGTGCCGAACCGGTTGCTGAATCTGGTGGTCGGCTAGTCCCAGTCGCCGGAGCGGAAGCAATCCCCCCCAATTTTTCCTTGAATTTTCTCTCCCAAGGGAACGAGCATTCCTGAGATAACTGGGGTTATCGACTTAAACACGACCAACGCGTACTTTCTAGCGATTCGCTCTGAGAACTCAGCTTGCGGTCCGTCTGCGGAGGCATATCCTCAGGAAGAACGCTGCCTGCGGAAGCCGAAACCGAAATGAGGAAACGATGATCTTGGTCGTCGGCTCCACCGGCTATCTTGGCGGAGAGATCACCCGCCGCCTGCGCCAGCGGAATCTGCCGGTCCGGGCATTCGTCCGCCTCAGCTCCGACCGCGCCGCGGTCCAGAACCTCGTCGAGCTCGGCGCCGAGCCGCTCGAAGGCGACCTGCGCGACCCCGAATCCCTCCGACGCGCGGTGCGGGGAGCCACCGCAGTCGTGTCCACCGCCACCGTCACCCGCTCCCGCCAGCCGGGCGAAACCCTGGAGTCCACCGATCAGCAGGGCCAGGCCAACCTGATCACCGCCGCCCGTGAAGCGAAGGTGGACCACTTCGTCTTCGTCTCCTTCTCCCGCCAGATCGGGGGCGATGATCCGCTCACCCGGGCCAAGCGTGAAAATGAGGAGCGGATCCGCGAGAGTGGCCTCGGCTATACCATCCTCCGCCCCAGCTACTTCATGGAGGCCTGGCTTGGCCCGCACCTCGGGTTCGACTACCCCAACCGGCGGGCCACGATCTACGGCGATGGCTCGGCGCCGATCAGCTGGATCGCGTTGGGCGACGTCGCCGAGTTCGCGGTCCGGAGCCTGACCAGTCGCGCGGCCCTGAACCAGGTACTGGAGCTGGGCGGGCCGGAGGCGCTGAACCCGAACCAGGTGCTGCGCCTCTTCGAGCAGGCCTCGGGCGACCAGTTCGACGTCCGGTACCTGCCGGTCTCGGCGCTCGAGGCCCAGCGTGCGGCCGCGAAGGACTCGATGGAGCAGGCCTTCGCTTCACTCATGCTGGCCTACGCCAAGGGCGACGCGATTCCGATGCAGACTACCCTTGCGCGCCTGCCGGTTGCGCTCACGTCGGTTGAGGAGTATGCCAAACGGGTGCTCGCGGAGAGCCCCCAGCCGGATCACGCAGAGCGACGATAGCCGAAGCGGGAGCGGTACTTTCATCGCCGGGCCGGTTTCCCGTCCTGGGTGGACCTTTAGTCCTGCCGCGACCAGCCAGCTGGACGAGAACTCAATAGCGCCGATCCCGATCGAGTGATTGATTACAGGTACCATGCTGCAGTGGCTCAAACGTCGCTCATCGCCTGGGACTCGCCCCGGGCTCCCCGAGCAGGGGACTGTTCGACAGTACCGCCTCACCCGTAAGCTCGGCGAAGGCGGCATGGGCGTGGTGTTCGAGGCCCGGGACGACCGGCTCGACCGCCTCGTCGCCATCAAACGCCTCCGCTCCATGGACACCGACCCTTCCCTGAAGGAACGGCTGCTCCGCGAGGCGCGGGTCGCCGCCAAGATCAGCCATCCGAATATCTGCCAGGTCTACGAGCTCGCCGAGGAGAACGGTGAGCTCTTCGTCGTCATGGAGCTGCTGGAGGGAGAGACGCTGGCCGGGCGGATCGAGCGCGGCACCGTCCCCCTGGCTGAGACGCTGCAGGCAGCTCTCGGCATTCTTGGCGCACTGGAGGCGCTGCACTCCCGCGGCATCATCCACCGCGATCTCAAGCCGTCGAACATCTTCCTCACTCCCCTCGGCGTGAAGCTGCTCGATTTCGGGCTGGCTCGGCCCCACCAGGCTGAAGCGTATGTGACACTCACCAGTCCCGGGACGGTCGCGGGAACCCCCCGCTACATGGCGCCCGAGTCCTTCGGCGATAAGCCGGTCGGTCCTGCGGCGGACCAGTTTGCCCTGGGCTCGATCCTCTTCGAGATGCTCACCGGCACGCCCGCGTTCAATGGTCGTACGGTGGTCGAGGTCTATGGCGCGCTGCTGAACTCGCAGCCACCGCCGCTGGTCGGTGGTCCGGACATCATCGCGGTCGATCGCATCATTCAGCGCGCCCTCGCCAAACAGCCCCGCGATCGTTACCCCGATGCGGCGGCGATGGCCCAGGACGTTCGACAGGCGCTCACCCTGCTCGACACCGGACCCAGGAGCCAGGTGAGAACCATCACCCGCCTCATCGTCCTCCCGTTCCGGCTGCTGCGTCCCGATTCCGAGATCGAGTTCCTCTCGTCCGGCCTGCCGGAGGCGATCACTGCATCGCTCATGGGATTGGAGTCCCTGACGGTACGCTCCGCCTCTGCCGCTGCCCGGCTTGCGGGCGACGCGCCCGATCTCAAGACCATTGCCACCTCGGCCGGCGTAGACGTCGTGCTCATGGGAACTCTCCTCCGGGCGGGAGACCAGGTACGCGTCAGCACCGAGCTGGTGAAGGTGCCCGAGGGCACCGTGCTCGTCGCCAGCGGTGCCCAGGTCGCCCTGACCGACATCTTCCAGCTGCAGGACGAGCTCACCCGCCAGATCGTGGATGCGCTCCAGATTCCCTTGTCCGCCCATGACCATCAGGTATTGCAGCAGGACGTGTCGGCCAACGCCGAGGCGTATGAGCTCTACCTTCGTGCGACCCACATCGGTGAAGGAGCGTCCACGCCGGCTCGCCTGAACGCCGCGCGGGATCTGTATCGCCGCTGTGTCGAGCTCGATCCCGGGTACGCGCCCGCCTGGGCTCGGCTGGGCCGGGTCTATCGGGTTCTGGCGAAGTACGCCCACGGGAACGTCGAGGAAGATCGGCGCGCGGCCGAGGCAGCGTTCCGGAAGGCGCTGGAGCTCAATCCCGATCTTCCGCTGGCGCACAGTCTGTACACCTACTTCGAGATCGAGGAGTATGGCGCGGCGTGCGAGGCGATGGTGCGGCTCCTCCGCCTGGCGAGTACCCGCGCGGCCGATCCCGATCTGTACGCCGGTCTGGTGGTTGCCTGCCGGTTCTGCGGGTTACTGGACGCCTCGCTCGCAGCGGACAAACGAGCTCGGCGGATCGACCCCGGTGTCAGAACCAGCGTCCACTATACGTACTGGATGCTGGGCGACTACGAGCAGACTGTCCTCAGCGATCTGGAGGAGATTCAGACCCTGCGGCATGCGGCGCTCTGGATGTCTGGATCTGAGGACCAGGCGCTGCTGGGCATCCGTTCCATCGAGTCGCAATGGCCCACGGGCGAGCGCGTGTATGTCACCGCACTGCGCACGGCCATGGAAGGCGACCATGACGGGTGCGTCGAGGCCACTCGGCAGGTCCTGGCGATAGGCTTCCACGATCCCGAGGGGCTGCTCTTCTGCGCCCGCAGCCTGGCCCGGGTCCAGGCCTCGGATTTCGCCTTGTCCCTGCTCGATCAGGTGGTGGATGGGGGGTTCTCCTGTTCCCGGTCGCTGGTGCACGATCCCTGGTTCGATTCGCTTCGTGCCGAGCCCCGGTTCATTCGGGTACTGCACCGGGCAGAGGCGAAGATGGCCGACGCGGCTGAGGCATTTGCCAAGGCAGGTGGCGAGCGCCTCCTCGGGGTGACCAGCTGACCGGCGCGGCGGGTCCTCCGATCATGGCGAGGCATTCCTTTGCAGTTCGACAGCCAGCATGCCAGGCGCTACCCCAAGCATTGGCCGATAGCTTGGAGCCTTCATATCAACCGATAGAGGTAGCCGCACGGGATCCCGATCTGCGCGAACTCGTACGAAGGCAGGCATGGGGGTGGCGACTGCAAGCCTTTAATGAATTCGTCAGCAAACGGCTTCGAGTCATGAGATATGAGCGATACCAAAGTGACGAGTTGCTATAGTACTCGACACTTGGCTTTCTCGCCCATAAGCAGAAGGCGAACACCCGTACGGCGATCTGCCTCGAACGTCTCCCAGATCCATATATGAATTTGATGGGTTATAAGACAAGGACGATTTTGCGGTTCACCCCTGGCTCAATCTGGCTCGTCGGTGGGTGGCTGTTGCTCGGAGGGTTTAGACGGTTAGGTCGGCGGCGACGCGGTTCGTATTTCCTCGGTGATCAACTATGCACGCGCAATGTGCAGGATGGTTACTCACCTATCGATTGGCCGTTAACAACCTTCTTACATATCATAGGACATGCTTGGATCATGGTCCGATCACAGGAGAAGGAGCCAGCTTCTCCGATGTTGTTCCATCACCCACCTGCCCGTAGCGATTGAACCCCCAACAGTAGACGGTTACACGCTATCGTGCGGGACAGTGCACTCGGACCGCCCCCAGGCACATAGATAGTCATGGAAGGGGAACGGATGAGATCATCCGACCGAACTGCCAACGCGGCCGCAGCCGCCGCGCGAGGAATCCTGAGTCTGATTCCCTGGCTTCTCCTGCCGCACCTCCTCCAGGCACAGGTGGCCCAGTTCACCATCCCCCCGAGCGGCATCATTCCCAACTACAATCGCATCGGGATCGGCCAGCGGGAGGCGCTCGAGGCAGGCGCCTATGTGGCCCGGACCGACGACGCGTTGGCCAACTGGTACAACCCAGCAGGCCTGGTATCGAGCGAGAAGACTGCCCTGAACGCCAGCTCCAACGCGTATGAATTGACCAAGACGACGTTGAACGGGATCGGGCAGAAGAGCTCGGGCACGAAGTTTCGGCCCGTAGGGGGTTTCTTCGGCATCGTCGTGGGAGCGCCGATTGCCAAGAACCCGCGTCTTCGATTCGGCTTCGGCTATGCCAAGCCAATCGGCTGGTCGCCCAGCAGCCTGGACGGCGCCTTTACCTTGCCGGCCGGAGGGGCTACCGAGGCGTTTGGCTACAACTCATCCATGAGTTTTGGGACCGAGATCCCCAGTCTGAATGGCGCCTACCGGCTGTCGCAAACCATCAGAGTCGGGATAGGAGTCGGCTACGGATTTACCGACCTCAACCAGGACCAGACTATTAACGACCGGCTGGTGCTCCCGACCGGTGTCACGACTGCGGTCCGAACGTTCTCGACCGACGGCAGTGCTCACCATCTTTTCCTTAGCGCCGGCGCGCAGTGGGATCTCGCGCCAGCGTTCACCCTGGGTGCGATGGTTAGCTCGCCCGGCATTCGGATCGGCGGCAGCAGCAAGGTCAAATTCTCTCGCATCCTGTTCCAGGCAGGCGGGGTCCAGGATGATCTCGCTTTCCGGGACCCCGACGCGAAGTTTGTCTTCAAGGTCCCACTACGGGCGACGGCCGGGGCAACTTTCCGCTATTCCCGGGGACAGGTCGAGCTGGACGTTCGCTACCACGGGGCAGAAGACGAGTATGAGATGTTCTCCAGCGACTCCACCGGCGTTCAGATCACCACAGATCCCACGGGTACCCCCACGATCACCAATCCAGCCTTTACCCCAGTGCTCAACCAGGCCCGCTCCATCGTGAGCGTGGCGTTGGGGGCCAATTTCTCTCTCTCGCCGGCTTTCCGGCTGCACGCCGGGTTCTTCACCGATCCATCGCCGGTGAGCGCACCCTCGCAGTCGACATTTCGGGCGGTGGACCTGACTGGTGTCTCCGGCGGCGTATCCTTGGGGTCCGGGCGACTGACCGCTTCCCTGGGCATCCTTTCGTCATGGGGCACGACTTCCGAACGGGCGGTCGGCCCGTCGCTTGGTGGGTTGGAGGCGACCACCGATGTAAGCGTCCAGACCTTTAGCGCACTCTACTCAGTCTCTTTCACCTTCTAGACAGTTACAGTCGCCAGGCACCGGGCACCAGTTATTGGGTTACCAGGTACTGGGTACTGGGTGCTCGCTCACGCAGTCGCGGAGCTCAGATTGAGCTAGGGGTGAACCGCAAAATCGTCCTTGTCTTATAACCCGTATATGAATTTGATGGGTGGTTGAAGGCCGAAGCACCTGAAGAACCTTGAAGCTTGACTACCGATAGCAACGGTCAACTAACTTGCGTCGTGCGGATGGCGATCTGGGACGTGAACTCGCTCAAAGCTTGCATGGAGAAGGTTTTCCGGTAACCGCACATAAGCAGTTCTGACGTTAATAGCCACAACGAGAAGACAAGCCAGTCGCATAATGATCCTCCCGCATGGAGTCGAGCCGTGCGCAAAGCTCAGGAGGCAGGTATCCCGCCAAAGAGCTCCGTAATCCGCTCAATCCGGCTCATGCTCGTGGCTGGGCTTCTCGGGTGCTCGACTGGACGGAACTACGCCGATCCAGATGGCCCGCGCTACGCGGGGGGCACCGCTGTTGCACCCGGTACCGACACTACCGCGCTGCGCGTCGTCTCCTTCAACATCGAATATGCGCTGCAAATGGACAGCGCCATCGCGGTGCTTGCAGGCGATCCCGCTCTGCGAGACGCCGATGTGATCCTGCTTCAGGAGATGAACGAGAAAGCCACCAGGCGGGTAGCCGACACACTCGGCATGTGGTACGTGTACTACCCATCCGTCTTCCGCTATAAGATCGAGCGTGACCTCGGCAACGCGATATTGACCCGCTGGCCCATCGTAGAAGACCGAAAAATCATACTGCCACATCTCTCCCGCGTTGTGCACAGCCAGCGAGCGGCGACCGCAGCTACGATTCGGGTGGGTGAGACGCTGGTGCGCGTGTATTCACTCCACCTGGGCACCATGGCGGGCCTGTCGCCGGCGGCGCGTCGCGACCAGCTGAAGGCGGTCCTGGCGGATGCTGAGCGATACCCCCGCGTCGTGCTCGGCGGTGACCTGAACGACGCAGGTCTCGGAGCGATCGCCCGTGACGTTGGCTACCTATGGCCGACCCAGCGCGGGCCTGCCACCACCCCCGTTGGAAGGCTGGACCACATCCTTTTCAAGGGATTCAGAAGTCCCGACAGCGCCGCCGCCGGCACAGTACTCGAGAATCGCGGTTCCAGCGACCACCTGCCGGTTTGGGCCATCGGAATTCTTCGCTGAGCCAACCAATCCCCTAGTAACTTCCGTCATGCGGATCGCGACCTGGAACGTCAACTCTCTCAAAGCCCGCCTGGAGAAAGTCTCCTGGTGGCTGGAGCGGGCGCAGCCCGACGTGCTGCTGATGCAGGAGACCAAGCTCGCGGATGCAGCCGCGCCGGTCGCCGAGTTTCGCGCCGCCGGCTACGAGCTGGCTCACCATGGCGAGGGGCAGTGGAACGGAGTCGCCATCGCCAGCCGCGTCGGGATCGCCGACGTCGTGACCAACTTCGGCGAGCCGCTCCGTCCGGCGCAGACGACCGATGTCGGCGACGACGAGCCGCTGGCGGAGGCGCGGATGATGGCCGCGACCTGCGGCGGCGTACGCGTCGTGTCGCTCTACGCTCCCAACGGCAGGTCCGTCGGCTCGATCTTCTACGAGGCCAAGCTGCTCTGGTACGAGCGTCTCGCCCGCTGGCTCGAGCAAGCCGCCGATCCCGCCGAGCCCCTCGTGCTCGGCGGCGACTTCAATCTCGCCCCCGACGACACCGACGTGTGGAACCCGGCCGCCTGCCACGGCGGGACCCACGTGTCGCCCCGGGAGCGGGACGCGTTCTTTCGGCTGTGTCGCTGGGGACTGGTGGACGCCTACCGTCTCCGTCGCACCGAGACCGATCGCTACACCTGGTACGATTACCGCGCGGGGATGTTCCACAAGAACTTCGGCATGCGGATCGATCACCTGCTGGTCACCCGCCCCGTGGCGGAGCGCACCGTGTGGGCCGAGATCGATCGCGAGGCCCGGAAGGGCAAGCCGATCCCGTCGGACCACGCGCCGCTGGTGATCGACCTCGACCAGCCCGGCCACCCCTTCGACGCCGGCTGGGAGGCGGCTCTGGGGCGCATCGCCGCCCGGGTCCGGGGCTGAGCTTCGGCATTCCCATTGTCATCCTGAGCGATTCGAATGCGCCGAAGCGCTGCCCTGGCTCACCGGTCGAAGCGCTCCCTCAGGATGACATCCGAGCTTGGGAGCCGTCGATCCGGGCACTGCTCGTTCGTCAAGTAGATGGAGACCACACCAGCCAGGCAGGAGGGGCACTTCCATCGTACTTTCCAATATGCTTCGCCGAGGCAAGGGAGCCGTCCTCGAGCCGATCGCAGTAGGCGATCGCTACACCATCGACCGGGAGCTGGGTCGGGGCGGGATGGCCGTGGTATATCTGGCCCGCGACCGCAAGCACGACCGCCCCGTCGCCATCAAGATCCTGCGCCCGGAGATCGTCGCCGGCGAAGCCGCCCAGCGCTTCCTGCGGGAGATCCGGATCCAGGCCCGGCTCCAGCACCCCCACATCCTCCCCCTGCTCGATTCCGGCACCACCGACGAGGCGTCGCCCCGTCCATTCTACGTCATGCCGTACGTGGATGGCGAGACCCTCCGCCAGCGCCTCACCCGCGAGGGGCCGCTCCCCGAGGCGGAAGCGATACGCCTGGTGCGCGAGACCGGCGAAGCGCTCCACTACGCCCACGGGGAAGGGCTGATTCATCGCGACGTGAAGCCCGAGAACGTCCTGCTCTCCCAAGGCCACGCGCTGGTGGCGGACTTCGGCATCGCGCGGGCCGCGGGCGTCGCGGCCGCCGACCGGCTGACCCGGCCGGGGCTGAGCATGGGGACCCCCAGCCTACATGAGTCCCGAGCAGGCCCAGGGCGAAAGCGGGGTCGATGCCCGAGCCGATCAATACAGCCTCGCCTGCGTGCTCTATGAGCTGCTGGCGGGTCAGCCGCCCTTTACCGGGCCCAGCGCGGTCGCGGTGTTGTCGCGCCAGGTATTCGACCCGGTGCCACCACTCACCACGCTCCGCCCCGGCGTGCCGGGGTCGCTGCGACGGGCCATCGAGCGGGCACTATCCAAGGTCCCGGCGGACCGGTTTGGGACGGTGCTGGAGTTCCTGGCGGCCCTGGAGGCCCCGGAGGCTCCCGCGGCCGCGCCGAAGAAGGCCATCGTGGTGCTGCCGTTCGCCAACCTGAGCCCCGATCCCGACAACGCGTACTTCGCCGACGGCCTGATGGAGGAGGTGATCGCCGACCTCTCCCGGGTCCAGGCGCTCACCGTGATCTCGCGGACCTCCTCGGTCAAGCTCAAAGAGACCGACTGGGACCTCCGGCGCATCGGGCGCGAGCTCAACGTCGGCTACGCGCTGGAGGGCAGCGTGCGCCGAGCGGGGTCCGCGCTCCGGATCACGGCCCAGCTGATCGAGCTCGAGACCGATGCCCACCTCTGGGCCGAGAAGTACTCCGGCACGGTGGACGACGTGTTCGACCTGCAGGAGCGGCTCTCCCGCCGGATCGTCGAGGCGCTGCGGATCACGCTGACGCCGCCGGAAGACCGCGAGATCGCGGCGCGGCCGATCGCGGACATCCGCGCGTTCGAGTACTACCAGCGCGCCCGGCAGGAGTACTACCGCTATACCGCGGAGGGAATGGCAGCGGCCCGAGCCCTCGCCGAACACGGGCTCGCCGCGGTGGGCCCCAACGAGGCGCTGTACGGGATGCTGGGGACGGTGTACGCCTGGTCGCCCATGGTCCTGCTCGGCGGCGACGAGGAGACGGCGCTGCGGGAGGCGGAGGGCTGTGCCCGCCGCGCCTTCGAGCTGAACCCGAATTCGGCGCAGGGCCTCTCCATCATGGGCCAGGTGGCCTACCGGCGAGGCCAGGCGGGGGAAGCTGTTCGGCTGCTGACCCTGGCCTGCGCCGCCGACCCCAACAATCCCGACGCGATGCATCAGCTCGCCGGGGCATATCTGCTGGGCGGGCGGATCGGCCCGATGCGGGAGGTGCTGACCCGGTTGGCCGAGCTGGACCCGCTGACGGCCAGCAATCACTGCCTGCTGGGGATGAGTTACCTGCTGGGCGGCGACGCCACTGGGGCGCTGCCCTCGCACCGGCGGGCGGTCGAGCTGGATCCGCGGAGCACCATCTGCCGAGTGTGCGACGCGGTGGCGCTGGTGGCTGCGGGACGCGACGACGAGGCGGCAGGCCAGTTCGAGTGGCTGGAGCGCCAGCCTTCGGACGATCACCTGGCGGCGGTCGCGCTGCGCTTCCGGCGCGGCCTGACCGGCGACCGGGAGGCGGTGCTATCGCCCCCGAGTGCGGCAGAGCGCGCGATGGCGGAATCGGACGAGTACTGGTCGTACCTGATGGCCGGGGCGTATGCGCTGGTCGGCGAGGCGGACCAGGCGCTGAGCTGGCTGGAGCATGCGGTCACGGTCCGCGGCTGGGTGGACTACGTGTACTTCACCCGGCACGATCGTTTTCTCGAGAGCCTGCGGCCGACCCGGCGCTTCCAGGAGCTGATGGCCTCGGCGCAGCAGCGCTACGCCCGGTTCACGGACGACGGCGCCCCAACCCAGGTTGTGAATGCGGCCACCAGGGTTTCGGAGGGATGAGAGGATCGAAGATGTAGATGTTTGACAGAGCTCAGGGCAGTGCGCGACCCGCCAGGTTACTGTCCGCGGGGTGCCGCATTCGTCAGGCGGCTCGCTTCCGCGCCTCTTCTTGACGATTAGCGATCTCGAGAAGGGCCGCCTCGATGGCCATGACTACCGGATCCGGCGCACCGGGTTGCGGCAGCGTGCTGGGGGTGAACAGCGGACGGGGCTCGGTCTTGGTCTTGTCAGTCATGTGACATAGTAACAGCAAAGGCTGGACCAGAGTTTCGGCTCTGCTCGGAGGCTTTCGTGCCACGCTCGCCAAATCGAGCCGTCGAGCCACGTTAGGTGGGGGAGCGCAGTAAACGACCGCCGCCGAAAGTCCGGATCTATCGGCGGCGGTCTTGTTTTCGACCTCCCCGCTGACCGGCCCCTCATGCGGCCGCCCTGGATTCCGACACACGTACGGCGCAATGTAGGCCTAGCCCACCTGCCGCCTCAGCTGCTCGAGCCGTTTCCTCACCTCCGCCACCTGCGCCTGCAGCGGCGGATCGGCCCGGGCCCACAGCTTCACGAACTCGCCCGTAGTGCTCCATCGCCTTGCCGGGTGTTCCCGGCCGCCTCGTACAGCTCGCCGAGCCGCCGGTGGATTTCCGCCCGTGCGCGGGCATCCTCGATCGGAAACGGATCCGGAGTGGCGAGGAACTTCTCGTAGTACACCACGGCCGAGTCGCTCCGGCCGGCCTGGTCGTGGGCCCGGCCGAGCTGGGACATCGCGTAGCGGGGTTCGATCCCGAATTTCGCATCCGCCTCGTGCAGCATCCGCACCGCATCGTCCCACCGCTTCTCCGCCAGGGCGACGTGGGCCGAGAAGAACGCGCGCTCACCTGCCGGGTATGATGACGTCAAGGCGAGGTCCCGCTCGTAACCCGCGAGGGCGAGGCGGGACAGCGGCGCATCACCGAGCGAGCCGGCGAGCTCCGCCAGGTTGTCCCAGGGTCGTTCGTCCGGAGGCATGGAGTCGGTGGGATGCCGGGCGAGCCCGCGCTGGATGGCGGCCCGGCCGGCGGACACATCGCCGCGTTTCAGCGCATGGATTGCCGTGTCGAGGGAGAAGGCCAGCCGGCCGGCGGCCGACGGATTTGCCCGCATCTCGGCCTCGGCCCGCAACGCCGCCCAGCGCAGGCCCTCATCCAGCCGGCCGTGCAGGTAGGCCAGCGCCGCCGTCACCCCGGCCGCCCGGATCGCCTGCCGCGCGGTGCGGGCCTGCGCGAAGACGGCGCGCGAGATGCTGTCCGCCCGGTCGAGCCGCCCCTGCCCCCACGCGGCGAACCAGTCTATCGCCCAGAGGTCCTTGCTGTCGGGGAACCGCGCCCGGTAGGCGGCCGCCGTTGAATCGAGCGCGGAGATACGCCCGTTCCGGATCTGCTCGCCGATGAGGTTGGTGAACGCGCCGCCGAACGTGCGCGGCAGCGCGACCACCTTCCGATACAGCAGCTCGGCGCGCTCGTATTCGCGTTGCTGGCCCAGCACCACGGCGGCGTTGTTCAGTGCACTGGTGCTGGTCGAGTCCAGCCGGACGGCCTCCTCGTAGGCAGCCAGGGCTCGGACCGGGTCGGGCCGCGGGCCGAGGGTATAGTAGTACCCCTCCGTCAGGAGTCGCTCCTGCTCACTGAGGCGCTCGCGGTGCCGGTACGCGTTGGTGGTGGCGGCCAGCGCCCGGGTGCGGTCCCGGCCCTCGTTGTTCAGCAGCACCGCGATCTTGCGCCAGGCCATGGCGAAGGCGGTATCGAGCGTCACGGCCTCCCCCAGCAGCGCGAGCCCGCGCTCCGGGTCCCCCGCCTCGTCGGCCAGCGCCGACCCCTCCACGTACTTCCGCAGCGCCGGCAGGGAAGGCGTCGTCACCCGCTCCAGCTCGGAGCTCGCGCGGATGGTGCGGAGCGATTCGCCCGCCTTCTCCCGCACCGCGCGGGACAGCTCGCCCAGCGCATCGATGAGCTCGTCTTCGCTCGCCGCCGTCTCCCGGAACGTGGCGAGCTCCTGGCCGTCGAGCGCCGCGACCAGCCGCGCCGAGACCACGTAGCTCTGTCCCAGCCGCACGATTTCGCCGTCGAGCACCGCCTTGGCGCCCTCCCGCGTCGCGATCTCGCGCGCCAGCTCGAACGGCACGACGCTCTCCGTCGGCCGCTGCATGAGCCCGAGGATCTGGCGCACCGAGGCACGGGTGAGGACCTTGAGCGAGCTGGACTGGGCGAGGTCGGTGCGTAGCGCCTCGGCGACGGTGGGCCCGAGCGCGGAGTCTCCCGCGGGCGAGCGGAAGTCGGCGACGACCACGGTCTCCTGCGCACCGAAGGCGCCCTTGCCGCGCAGCGACGCCGCCGGCCCAATGCCGAAAGCGCGGGTGACCATGAACCCCACCACCAGCACGGCGAAAGCGCCGACCGCCAGGCCGCCGCCGATCCAGGTTCGGCGCCAGGAAACGTGGGGACTCGCCTTGAGCGCGAGTGTGGCCAGCGTTCCCTGCGGGGGCACGCCACCACTCGGCGTGCGCTGCGGCGTGATGGCGTACGCCCGATACGCGGCGCGCTGCACGTAGGCGGTCAGCCCGATGACCGGCAGCCCCGCGAGCATCACGCCCAGCGAGCCCGGGAGCACCCAGTCGGGGAGGCCCATGACTTCGGTCGCGGCCCAGGCCGTCACGCCGACCATCGCCGTCGCCGCTGCCCAGAGGCCGAGCGCCTTGCCGAGGGGAAACCGGCCGCCGTGGAGGACCGCCGGAACCGCGTCCGCGTTTCCGCTGGTGGTGACGGTCTCCAGCACGCGGACCAGCTCGCGCGCCTGCTGCGGGCGGCCGTCCGGGTCCTTCGCCAGGCACGTCATGATCAGCTCGGCCAGGGCGGCCGGCATGTCGGGACGGATGGACCGGATGTCGCGCGGCGTCTCCGACATGTGCGCCGCCAGCAGCCGCGCCGGGGTGCTGCCCTGGAACGGCGGCCGGCCGGCGATCAGCTCGTACGCCATCACCCCGAATGCATAGAAGTCCACCCGGTGGTCGGCGTTCGGATCCGCCGCCGCCTGCTCCGGCGCCATGTAGATCGGTGTCCCGATGGAGGTGCCACCTGCGTCAATTTCGTGGAGTGTTCGCCGCCGTCGGTGCGGGCGGCGGTGATCGCCTTGGCGATGCCGAAGTCCGTGACTGTGGCGCTGCCGCCGGAGAGCAGGACGTTGTCTGGCTTGATGTCGCGGTGGACGATGCCGCGCGCGTGCGCGTAGGC
>CAWEMG010000030.1:0-29873 GCA_963810165.1 uncultured Gemmatimonadales bacterium | reverse complement strand
CAGCGGGGCAGGGGGGCAGCGTGAACGGTTGATGCATCGCCGGTGTCCCTTGCCTGTCCCGCTGTCTCGCTGCCCCGCTGCGCTCCAGCAGCTCCGTGTGCCTCGCCTTACACCGATCCAGCCATCGGAGCGTCCGTTCCATTCCTTCACAGGCCGCTTCAGCCGATGACTGCCCCGGAACAACATGGTCGAACGCCATGGCGACATCGGCACCCAGCTTCCACTGGATCTCCATCGCGCGTTCGGGAGTGAGCAGCGGCTGGTGCCGTCAATATGGCTCTGGAACTCAACGCCGTGTTCGGAGATGCGACGCAGGCCCTGGAGGGAGAACACCTGAAATCCGCCTGATTCGGTGAGCATGGGACGGTCCCAGGTGGTGAACCGGTGCAGCCCACCCATCTCGTGATGACTTCTTCGCCGGGCCGCAAATGAAGGTGGTAGGTATTCCCAGGATGATCTGCGCCCCGGTGCGACGCACATCGTTGGCGCTCAGCCCCCGAACCACGGCGTGAGTCCCCACCGGCATGAACGCCGGAGTTTCCACTTTCCCGTGGGACAAAGTCAACACGCCGGCGCGCGCGATCCCTTGGTACGCTGCAGCTCGAAATGTCAAACATCGCAGGATGCGATCGATCTGCCGCCGGTGTACCAGGTCGTGCGCCGCCATGAGCCGAAGCAGAAATCCGGCGCTTTCGGAGCCACGTTCGCGGTGGAGCCCAGCCCTTTCGAGCTGGGCGGGAGCCAATTGGCGGAGCACGCCGGATTGGCCGCGCGCATGCCGCGGAGCTGGTCGAGCGCGGTGTCGAGTGGCACGGCCCGATACCGGAAGGTTCGGGCCCATGCGTCCTGATCGTAGCCCGGCACGCGGGGCTGGTCCTCGGTGACAATCATTCTGAGCCGGAAGCCGAACACGAGATCGGAGTCGGCCAGGTGCTGGACCACTTCGATGACCGACCACTTTCCCGGCGCTTCAGGGCGCCGAAGCGTGGTGTCATCCAGGGCGGCAATGCGGGGTGTGAGCCAGGGAAGCAGCTGGCCGAGCACCTCGAGCGGGTCGCGATCGCCCAGGACCTCGAGGAGCGCGCTGGTGTAGGCGGTGGCCCCGGCGGCGGCTGCACCGGCCGGGTTCGAGAATGTCATGCTGGTGCCACATCACAGGATGACCATGGCGTCGCCATACGAGTAGAAGCGATACCGATGCGCCACAGCGTGGCGGTATGCGCCCGCAGCCAACTCGCGGCCGGCAAAGGCACTCACCAGCATCAGAAGGGTTGACCGCGGCAGATGGAAGTTGGTGAGCAGACGGTCCACCACCGAAAGGTATATCCCGGGGTGATCATCAGGCGGGTCTCGCCCCGGCCCGGCGTTGATGGTGCCGTCGTCGCGGGCGGCGCTTTCCAGGGCCCGCACCACGGTGGTTCCCACCGCCCATACCCGCCCACCATGCTCACGTACCCGCTCGACCAGCGCCGCCAGCCGCGGCGATATCTCGTATGCCTCGGGATGCATGGTGTGCTGGGCGGATCTTCGGTCTCGACCGGCCTGAATGTGCCCGGACCGATCTCCAGATCCAGTCCCGCCACCATCAACCCCGGCTGCCGATAATGTGTCGAGGAGCGCAGGGGTGAAATGAAGTCCCGCTGTTGGCGCGGCGACGCTTCCCTCGACCCGGGCGTAGACGGTCTGGTAACGCGACTCGTCGAGCTCGGTTGGGGGCCGGGTGATGTACGGGGGCAGTGGCAGCTGCCCGAACCGCCTCATCGCTTCCTCGGCCGTCACGCCGATGAACCGCACCACGCCGGTTGTCCATCGGGCAATACCTCGATAGTCTCGACCCATGCTCCCGGGCCCAGCTCGACCTGCTTACCGGGCCGCAGTGCCGTACCCGGCTGGCCCATCGCAACCCACGTGTCACCCACGCCCGGATGAATCAGCAGGACCTCGGCGGGCGCGCCCGACCGGCGCGCTCCCCAAGTAAGCGGGCATGGCGGACTTTGGTGGTGTTCAGAACCACGAGGTCGCCGGGAGCGATCAGAGACGGCAGTTCCTGAAAGCCGAGTCCACCAGGGCGGAGGTGCCGATAGGGATCGCTCCCCCAGCAGGCTGATCCGGCGAGGCAAGCACTCCGGCTCTCGGGAGCTGCCGCCGGTCGGCCGGTCCCTGCCGTCGGTCGTTCCTGAGCAGCACCAGGAGCTTGCTGCCGGCCCGATCGGTCAGCGGCTCCTGGGCGATGAGCTCGGGCGGGAGTTCGTAATCGAAGTCGGCGGTGCGGAGTGGGCTCAGGCGTCAAAGATCGTTGCCTGCCGACCGGGCGGGGTGAGGCCGAAGCGTCGGTATGCGAGCGGCGTTGCACAGCGGCCCCGTTGGGTCCGCTCCAGAAATCCCTGCTGAATCAGGTATGGCTCGTACACGTCCTGCAGGGTACCGGCATCCTCGCCCACCGCCACGGCCACCGTGCCCAGTCCCACCGGACCGCCGCCGAACTTCTCGATGATGGTGGTGAGAATCCGGGCATCCATGTCGTCCAGCCCGAACTCGTCCACGTTGAGCCGCCCCAGCGCCGCGTCCGCGACGCCGGCACGTGATGCGGCCGTCCGCTTTGACCTGGGCATAGTCGCGGACCCGGCGAAGTAGCCGGTTGGCCACTCGCGGGGTTCCGCGGCTCCGCCGCGCGATCTCCGCGGCACCCTCCGGCTCGACCGGACTGCCGAGAATGTCGGCGGACCGGCTGACGATGCGCTGCAGATCCTCCGGGGGGTAGAAGCCCAGACGCTCGACGATCCCGAAGCGCGCCCGCATCGGCGGGGTCAGCAGCCCGAACCGGGTTGTCGCACCGATGAGGGTGAACTTCTCGAGTGCCATCGGGATGGTCTGGGCATTGGGTCCGTCCGCGATCCGGACGTCGATCCGGAAATCCTCCATGGCGGGGTAGAGAAACTCCTCCAGTGCCGGCTTCATGCGGTGGATCTCATCGATGAACAGCATGTCGCCGGCTGTCAGCGAGGTGAGCAGACCGACGAGGTCTCCCGGCTTCTCGAGCACCGGCCCGGAGGTGGTGCGGAGCTGAACGCCCATCTCCCGCGCCATCAGCATGGCCAGCGTGGTCTTTCCCAGTCCGGGCGGGCCGAAGAACAGCGTGTGGTCCAGCGTATCACGCCGCTGGCGGGCCGCGTCGATCGCTATCTGGAGCGAGGTCTTGACCTGGCTCTGCCCCACGAACTCGTCCAGCCGGGAAGGCCGGAGCGCCGCGTCGGCGCTGGTCTCTTCGGGCAGAGCTTCGGGAGTGGTGACCTGGAGTCGGGTCATGACTAAAGGTAAGAGGTGAGCGGTGAGAAGTGAGAGGGCTGGTTCTTGCCTACGCACCTGCTGCTCACTGCTCTCACCTCTCACTTGTCCAGCCTCGCTTTCCACCGCACCGGCCGGGCGTCCGGCTCGACGATGTGTCGGGCATGGCAGGTCACGCAGCGGTCACTTGTCCGGCTGGTGCGGAGCGCCACCAGCTTGCGGTTAGTGGCGCCGCATCGGGTGCAAATCCACTCGGCGGTCGTGGCGGGTACGGCTCATCTGCTCAGGTCGCTCCTCGAGTGGCGGCCAGCTGCTGCAGGGCGCGGCGAATCAGCTGGGGCGTTTCGGCCGGGGCGCCGGCCGCCAGCGCCGCACGGACGGCATCGTCGGCGGCCGCCACTCCGTAGCCCAGGCCCATCAGCGCCTGCACCGCATCCTCGGACCCGGCTGCCCGCGTGCATGGCCGGCTCGACCACCACGTCGCTGAAACGATCCTGCAGCTCCAGCACCAGCCGCTCAGCCTTTTTCCTGCCGATGCCGCTGACGGAGCTCAGCGCGGCGAGTCGCGAGCGAGGATGCTGCGGACGGTGCGCTCCGGACCCAGGGCCGACAGCAGCGACAACGCCAGCTTGGGACCAAAACCGCTCGCGCCGAGAAGACGCTGAAAGACCTGCCGCTCGGTGCCGGTGTCGAATCCGTACAGCGCCCAGCCGTCTTCCTTTACCACCAGCTCGGTGAAGAGGCTGACCCGCGCCCCGCGCGCGGGAAGCCGTACCGCGACCCCGACCGGCACGGTGACCGCGTAGCCCACGCCGCCATCGGTCTGCACCACGAGCGTCTCGCCGTGTCGCTCGGCGATGACGCCGGTCAGGGTGGCGATCATCGGATGCCAGCCGGATCTGGCGGCCGAAAATCAGCCGGTCGGCGCCGATCATCAGGTGCGTGAGCGCGACGGCGACGCCATCGGCCGCATCGGCGGGGGCGGGCGGCGCCTTCAGTCGCAGCAGCTGGGCCACCATGTATCCCACCTGCGGCTTCAGCGCCGCCCCGCGGCCGACGATGGTCTTCTTGATCAGCGCGGGGGAGTACTCGGCGATCTCGACACCGGCCATCTCGGCGGCCAGCAGGATCACGCCGCGGGCATGGCTCAGCACCACCGCGGTGCGCACGTTCTTGCCATAGAAGGCGCTCTCGACCGCCACCGCGTCGGGTGTATGCCGGGCGATGAGGGCGGTGACTCCGTCGTGCAGCACGCGAAGCCGTGGAGGGCAGGGGATCCCGGGCGCCGGTGGTGAGAGTCCCGCACTCGAGCAGACGGGACGGTCGGCCGGGCACGCTCTCCACGACGCCGTAGCCCATGACGGCCGTTCCGGGGTCGATGCCGAGCACCCTCAATGGCCTGAGCCTCAGGCTTCCGCCTCGGCCAGCTGGGCTGCGTCGATATCGAAGTTGGAGAAAACCTTGGAGACGTCGTCGAGCTCTTCCAGCACGTCCATCAGCCGCACGATGCGCTCGGCATCCGCGCCCTCGACCCGCACGGTATTCCGCGGCACCATCGCGAGCTCGGCGGATTCGATCTCGAAGCCCCTGCCGCGAAGCGCATCCTGCACCGCGTGGAACATCGAGGGCGTCGTGGTGACGAGATACTGATCGCCCTCGCGGGAAAAGTCCTCGGCACCACTGTCGAGGGCGGCCTCCAGCGCGGTGTCCTCGTCGTGCCGGGAGCGTTGCGAGATAGATCTGCCCCTTGCGGTCGAACATCCAGGCCACCGAGTTGGTGGCTCCCAGGTTGCCGCCGTTTCGGCTGAACGCGTGCCGGATCTCGGCCACGGTTCGGTTCGGGATTGTCCGTGGTGGCCTCGATGAAGATGGCCGCGCCGCCAGGCCCGTAGCCTTCGTAGGTCAGCTCCTCGTAGACGCTGCCCTTCGAGCTCGCCGGTACCCTTCTTGATTCCGCGATCGATGTTCTCGCCCGGCATGTTGACCGCCTTGGCCGCATCGATGGCGGTACGCAGTCGCGGGTTGCCGGCCGGATCGCCGCCGCCGGCTCGGGCCGCGACGGTGATCTCCCGAATGACCTTGGTCCAGGACGAAGCGCGCTTGGCGTCGGTGATCGCCTTCTTGCGCTTGATCTGCTTCCATTTGCTATGGCCGGCCATGGCCGAACTCCTTCTGGAGCGGGGGGCCGGATGTTGTGGGAAGATCGCTGCGGCATGCGGAAACATAAGGGCCGCACCCGCTTGCGGCAACGCAACGGCTCCGCTAAGCTCACCCCCTATGCCTTCTCTCAGACATCTTCTCGGTGCTGGTTTGCGTCCTGGTTGCCGCCTGCGGCTCGGAGTCTGCTCCGCCGCCCAAGCCGCCCGACGCTTTCAGCGTCTTTCCCAATCTTCCCATGCCTCCCGGACGCCAAATTCGTCTCCCGCGCCGGCAGCGAAGATGCGCTTCAGCTCACCTTGTACACCCCCGCTCAGGCGGCCAGGGTGGTCGAGTACTATCGGGACGTGCTGAGTCAAGGAAAGTGGCGGCTGGTAAGCGATATGAAGAAGCCGGACGGCACGATCGTGCTGTATGCCGAGCAGGACGGCCCGCCCCTCTGGGTCAGTGTGTGGCCCACCACCGACAGCGCCGGAACCATGGTGCAGCTGGCGGGAGCGGTTGTGAGAAGCAGATTCGGCGAAGGCCGCAGCCGCGGAGCCGAGGGCGGCCGGCAGCTAGGCAGGATTCGCTCCTAGTCCGCATCCAGCATGTCCACAAAGCGGAGCCAGCGAGGATAAAAGTACAGGTCCACGAAACCGGTGGGCCCGTTGCGATTCTTCGCCAGGATCAGTTCGGTGGCGCCCTCCACGCCCTGCGCGGACCGATACATCTCCTCCCGATAGACCATCAGGATCACATCAGCGTTCTGTTTGATCGCGCCCAGCGCCGCCGAGATCGTCCAGGGTCGGACGGGGATCGGGTCGGGTCGCGCGCAGCTGCGGCAGCTGGGCGGTGACCAGCACGACGAGGTCTCGCGCGACAGCCAGGGCTTTGAGGGCGCGGACCGCCTGGGCCACTCGCTCCTCCAGACGCGCGGCGGCCCGCGGCGGAGTCGTGAGTTGCAGTGAGTCCACTACCAGGAGCTGGCGTCGGGGCACGATGTCGAGAGCCTCGCTCACTTCCGCGAAGTCGGTCCCGAGGAGGGGCTTGACCAGCAGCGGGGCATCTCGCAGCCGGACCGCGGCCGCGCCCACCGCGGCTCGGCTGACGTCGTCGAGGCTGGCCTTGACGAAGATCATCGACCGAAACCTTGGCCTCCAACGCGAGGGCGCGCTCCATGACGCGCTCGGGACCCATCTCGCCCGAGAAGTACATGGTAGGGGACCCTGCCGCCGCCGCCCGGATGGCAATGCCCAGGGCCAGTGCGGACTTGCCGCTGCCAACGTCGCCCGCCAGCACGACCAGGTCCCGCCGCCGCGGTCCACCTGCCAGGAGCCGATCGAGCGAGGCGAAGCCGGTCGGGACGGTGTCCGCGGGGGCTGCCCCACCGATGCGCTCGTCGATCCCCGCGACCAACTTCTCCAGCACTGAAGCGGAAGCGTGGTGGGTCTTCTTGGTAAGGCGTGGCATGGCGGAGTATAGGCGGGTACAGCGGGTGCGGCGGGGTAGGCAGGCGGCCCGACTGTGCCAGATCGACTCCGGGCTGACTGAGCCTTACCCACTTACCCGGCCTGATACCGCCGCCTCCCGTGCCTGCCGCGCCGCCAGCGCCACTGCTTCACCCGCTTCCGGCCCCCCGGTATCTCGCGCCGGTGCCACCAGCTGACTCAGCACCTGGGCCGCCGTGTCCGGTCGCGCATCGCGCAGCTGCTGCACCGCCGCGCCCAACGCCCGCCTCAGTGGCGGCGGCATGGTGAGGCTCGACAACCGGTGTTCCAGCGCCTGCACCCTGCGGCGCTGCGCTCGCTCTGCCGGTGGCGGATCCAGCAGGAGATCCTGAGCAACCCGCACCGTGAGCCACAGGGCAAAGATCCCCCCGCGCTTGGGCCCGCGGCCCGCCTGGGACAGCAGAGTCAGCAGCGCGCTCGCGGCAGGATCCCAGCCGGTCACGCCAACCGGCTCCGCAGCGCGTCGTATACAACGCCCGGCTGGATGTCGATCATGCAGCGGTGGTGGCCCAGGGGACAGCGGGCGCTTCCCTGCGCCGTACAAGGTCTGCACGGGAGCGGGAGCTCTACCACCCCGCCTTGGCGGAATAGGGGAAGAAACCAAATGCCTCGACCGTAGGTCCGAAGAGCGCCACCACTGGCGTGCCGACACCAGTGGCCATGTGCATGACACCGGTGTCACCCGAGACGAGTGCGCGGGCTCGCCGAAGCAGGGCTCCGGTGGCCTGGAGCCCGAAACTTCCCGCAGCGCTGGCCACCCGGCCGCTGCTGCCCGCAGCGAGGGAAGCGCCCAGGTCGGCATCGTCGGGGCCGCCCACGACCGACCACGGCCAATCCATCCATGACGGCACGGTCCACCAGCGCTTCGCCAGTGTTCCTGGGGCCAGCGCTTGGTCGCATGCGCTGCCCCGGGCGCCACCGCCACGATCCGAGACTCGTGCTCGAGGCCCACCGACGTCAGCCACGCCGCTACCTGGTCGTCCGCTTCCCGGCCGAGAAAGAACTCGGGAGGGCCGCCGTCGGGTTTCACCGCCAGATCGCGGGCGGCGGCAAAGTACCGCTCCGCCACCGGTCGTCGGTCGCGATAGCGATTCCGCTTGGCCCGAATCAACCAGGCGCGTGCCAGCCGGTGCTTGGGGTAGGACCGCCAGGGGCCTGGCACCAGGATTTGCAACGCTCGGGTTCTCAGGTTGTCGTGAAGATCCAGGAGATGGGTGTACCGGTCGCCCCTCAGCTCCGTCGCCATGCTGAACAGGCTTCGGTCCGGGGCCAATCCAAGCACGCGATGGAGGTGCGGGTTGTGGCTCAACAGCGGTACGTACTCCCGCTTGGTGAGCACGGTAATGCGGGCGCCAGGGTGGGCGCGCCGAATCGCTCGCAGTAGCGGCGTGATGAGGAGGATGTCCCCGATAGAGCTGAAACGAACCGCCAGGACGTTCGGAGAAGTGGAGGCGCGGGGCACGGGGAGAAAGTACCAGCGTAAGCGGTAAGCGGTAAGCGGTGAGAGGGAAAGTTGTAGTGTGGCTCTCAGGATCAGCGTAGCCCGCTCACTGCTTACCGCTCACCGGTCACGCCGGTTAGGTTAAGGCATGTCCCGGCCCAAGAGCATACTGTGGGTGGATGATGAGGTAGAGAGTCTGACCTCTCACATCCTGTTTCTGGAAGAGCAAGGTTTTGCCGTCGAGACCACCCCGCACGGGGACGACGCCCTGGTCCTGCTCCAGCGTCAGCCCTACGGTGTGGTGTTGCTCGACGAGCAGATGCCGGGGCGGCGCGGCCTCGATCTCTTCCAGGCGATCCGTGCCATCGACCACGGCATGCCGGTAGTCATGGTGACCAAGAGTGAGGAGCCCGAGACGCTCAAGGACGCCATCGGGGCCGAGATCTCCGACTACCTCATCAAGCCGGTCAACCCGAGGCAGATCCTATCGGTCGTCACCCGGCTGCTCGAGGGCGACCGGATCCGGCAGCAGCGGCTGTCGCGAGACTTCGCCGCCCGCTTCCGCGAACTGGAGGCACGGCGGGGAAGTCCTCTGGCCTGGCGCGAGTGGGTCGAAGTCGTCGTCGAGCTGGCGGAGTGGGAAGTGCGTCTGGGCCAGGCGGATGAGCCCGGCCTCCAGGACGCGTTGCGCACGCTGCAGGACAGCATGCGGCAGGACTTTGCCCGCTATCTCCAGCGAAACTACGCCAACTGGCTGCACGAGGGCGACACCGATCGGCCGCCGCTGTCGGTGGACATCGGAGCGGAATTCCTGCGGCCCATTCTGGACCTCCATGGGCGGGCGATGCTGGTGGTGGTGGACTGCCTCCGGCTGGATCAGTGGGCCATGATCCGCCCGCTTATCAGTGCCCGGTTCGATATCGAGACGGCGCATTACTTCTCGATCCTGCCCACGGCCACGCCATTCGCGCGGAATGCCATCTTCAGCGGCCTCTTCCCGGCCGAGATCAAGGCGCGCTACCCCAAGTGGTGGCAAGACAATGAGGATGCGAGCCTCAATGCGCACGAGGCCGAGCTGCTGACCGAGCACATGCGGGAGCTTACCGGCCGGCATGTGCCGGTGCACTACGAGAAGGTCTTCACCGCGGCTGATGGCGAGGGTTTGCTCAAACGGTTGCCGGCGCACCTGGCGCAAGACGGCGTCACCGCGCTGGTCTTCAACTTTATCGATCAGCTGACGCACGGCCGCACCGAAAACTCCACTCTGTTCGAAGTGGCCCGCGACACCCCGGCGCTGCGGAACCTCACGCGGACCTGGTTCGAGCGATCGCCGCTGTGGGACGCTCTGCGCGAAGCGGAGCGCCGGCGGGTACCGGTGCTGCTGACCACAGACCACGGCTCGATTCACTGCCACACGCCGGCTACGGTCTTCGCCAAGCGGGACACGACGTCGAACCTGCGGTACAAGTTCGGCGACGATTTGCGGGCTCAGGATCCCGACTCCGCGCTGGTAGTGAACGACCTTGCCAGCTTCGGCCTGCCCAGCCGTACACCCGGTACCCGCCTGCTGCTCGCCACGGGGGACCGATTCTTCGTCTACCCCACCAAGCTCCGCGAGTACCAGGCCCGCTATCGCGGCGCGTTCCTGCACGGGGGCGTGTCGCCCGAAGAGGTGGTCCTACCGATCGCGCTGCTCACGGCGCGGCACGGCTAAGGTGCGGCCCGAGCTCAGGCTCCTTCGGCTCGTCGTTCCCTACCGTGGCCTGCTGCTGATCGGGCTGAGCGCCACGATGCTGGCCTCACTGCTCGATGGATTCACCCTGGTCCTGCTGGTCCCTCTCCTGAAACATCTGTTCGGCACGCGCCGGGAGCCTCCGGGCCGGCTCGACCCAGCTGGAGTCGCTCATCAACCGGATGGTAGAGCCCCTGGTGGGGGGTCTCAGTCCCGGCCAGGCAGCCGCTCGGCTGGTGCTGCTCCTGGTCCTGGGCCTGGTGCTCAAGAATGCCATGAGCTATGCGGCCACCCAAGTGTCGGTACGGGCTCAGGAGGGGCTGGTGCGGGATCTGCGCACCCGCCTCTTCGGTCACCTGCTCACCCTGGACCTGGGCTTCTTTCAGCGGACCCGCGCCGGGCAGCTGATCTCCGGGATCATTACCGAGGTAGATCAGACCAAGACGGTGATCACGGCGTCTCTGCTCTCGTTCTTTCAGAACCTGGTGGTCGTCGCCGTCACCCTCTTTATCCTGAGCCAGATTTCATTGCGTCTGACGCTACTGACGCTGGCGTTTGTACCTTTTCTGGTATTCGGCCTCCAGATTCTGCTGCGACGGCTCCGGGCCCATGCTCGGGCGAGAGCCCACGAGCGGGGCGAGGTCACCGCTACCGTGGCGGAGCGGCTTGGCGCCATCCGATTAATCCGGTCCTACGGAGAAGAAGCCCGGGAAACGGCGCACTTCAAATCCCGGGCGGAGCGGTACCGCAAGCACGTGATCCGCACCCAGCGGTTCTCCTCCCTCACCAGTCCGCTGACGGAGGTGTTCTCCGGCTTCCTGGTGATCCTGATCATCTGGGCCGGCACGAAGCCAAATCTGGTGGGCCTGGGTGCACCGCTCGCCCCCGAGGTCATCATCGTCTTCCTCATGGCAGCCCTGAAGCTCACCTCACCGCTCAAGACCATCGCGTCGTTTCCGGCGGTCTTCGCCGTCACCATGGCCAGTGCGGAGCGAATTTTCGACTTGCTGGATCAGCCTCCCTCTGAGATCGATGGCCGGGGTGATCAGCCCGCCCGCTTCGAGCGTGAGATCGTCTTCGACCGGGTCTCCTTCAGATACGGCGATGGCGACCTGGTGCTGCGCGACGTCTCCTTTACCCTGCCCAAAGGAAAGATCGTGGCGTTGGTAGGACCGTCCGGGGCGGGGAAGACCACTCTGGCCGACCTGCTCCCCCGGTTCCACGATCCCGTCAGCGGCCAGATCACGATGGACGGCGTGCCGCTCACCCGGATCGGGCGGCGGTCGCTCCGCTCCCTGATGGGCGTCGTGAGCCAGGATACGGTCCTGCTCAACGACACGGTTCGAGCCAACATTGCCTACGGCTCGCCTGGAGCCACAACGGCGCAGATCGAAGCGGCGGCGGAGGCGGCCAACGCGGCCGCGTTTCTCGCGGCCCTTCCGCAGGGGCTCGACACGGTGCTGGGGGAGAGGGGCACTCGCCTGTCGGGCGGCCAACGGCAGCGGATCGCCATCGCGCGGGCGCTTCTGAGAGATCCGCCGATTCTCATTCTCGACGAGGCCACCAGCGCGCTCGACACCGAGTCGGAGCGCCAGGTGCAGCAGGCGATCGAACGGTTGGTGCAGGACCGTACCGTGCTCGTCATCGCCCACCGCTTAGCCACGGTGCGCGACGCCGACGAGATCGTGGTGCTCGATGCGGGCGCCATGGTGCAGCGCGGCACCCACGAGGAGTTGCTCCGCACCGGCGGACTCTACCGCAGGCTGTACGATCTCCAATTCCGGGGGGAGGAAACCGCACTCGGGGCCAAGCTGTGACTCCGGGGCCGAGGCGGCTTTCGGTGGTCGTCACCACCTACAATAATCCCCGGGGACTGCAGCTGGTGCTCGCGGGACTGCTGCGTCAGAGTGTTCAGGAGTTCGAGCTGCTGGTGGCGGACGACGGCAGCGGCCCAGACACGGCCACGCTGGTAGCGGAGTTTGCCGCTCGCGCCCCGTTCCCGGTGCGACATGTGTGGCATCCCGACGAGGGGTTCCGGAAGTGCACCATCTGCAACCGGGCCATCGTGGAGGCGGCGGGCGACTACCTGGTCTTCTTCGACGGAGATTGTATCCCCGGCCGGCATTGTCTGGATATCCACGTGAGGGCCGCGCGGCGCGACAGCTATCTCGCGGGCGGCGCGGTGTACCTGGACCGTCGACTGTCGGAGCGCCTCACCCCGGAAGACGTTTCCTCCGGCCGACTGGACCGGCCCGGGCTCTGGTGGGCCCGCGTCAACAAGCGGCGCCGGCTCCTGGTCCGCCATCTGCCGGGAATCCGGGACCTGATGAACCGCCGGGTCCCACGAGAGCCGAGCTGGCGGGGCGGGAATTCGTCGGCCTGGGCCGAGCACATGCGGGCGGTCGGCGGCTTCGACGAGCGGTTCACTTATGGCTTCGAGGACGCAGACTTCGGGCACCGGCTTCAGGCCCTCGGCGTCCACGGTCGCTCGATTCGCTACAGCAACCCCGTCATGCACGTGGAGCATTCACGCCCCTACGCCGACCCGGTGCAGCTCGCGCGTAACAAGAAGCTGTACGACGAGAACCGGGCCCTGCGGCTGGTGTGGACGCCCTACGGTCTTCCGGCGCCTTGAGCTCTCCCACGGTCCTTCAGGTACTCCATCAGGGCGGGGGCGCCGGCTCAGTCACCTCGACGCTGCACCTGAGTCTGGGGCTGGCCCGTGCGGGGCTGCACGTGCGGTTTGTGTGCCCGCCCGGGTCCGAAGTGGAGGCGCTTGCACGAGACGCCGGTCTGGAGGTGCATCCACTCGCCCTGCTGCCCCACCGCCGACGCGCCAACGCGGACGCGCTGGCCGGGCTGCTCGATCGTTATCCGGTAGACCTGATAAACTCCCAAAGCGCGAGAGACCGGGAAGCACTCACCTGGCTGGCACTGACGCGACGCCTGCGCGCCCCGCTGGTGCTGACTCGACGCCAGATGCCGCGAACCTTTATCCTGGAGAACTGGCTCGCCGGCGTGGCCGCGGCGCAGGTGGTCGCCGTGAGCCGCGCGGTCGCCGAGGCCCTGGCTCGCCGCGGCACTCCGCGGCGCAAGCTGAGCGTCATTCCCAACGGTGTGGTCACCCAGAGGATCGACCGGACGGTTGACCCTGTGGAGCAGGATGCGTGGCGCAGGCGAATCGCCTGGGAGCCATCGCGCCGCACGATTGGCGTGGTGGCACGGCCCAAGGATCAGCAAGTATTGCTGCGCGCCCTGGACGCGGTGCGTACGCCGGTGAGGCTGGTGCTGGCCGGAGTGGACCCCAACAGCGCGCTGGGCCGCGTGGCATCGCGCGCGACGGCACGGCACGCGGTAGTCTGCCTGCCGTTCTCGCCCGATATTCGTGGGCTCTATGACCTGCTGGAGCTGGTGCTGCTGCCGTCGCGCTCCGAGGGCCTGTCGCAGGGGCTACTCGAGGCCATGGCCCTGGGAAAGCCGGTGATCGCCTCTGCCGCCACCGGCAACCTCGATCTGATCACTGACGGGGTGGATGGGCGGCTGGTCCCGCCACTCCGGCCAGAGGCATGGGCGGCTGCGGTCGACGAGCTGCTGGCGCAGCCGGAGCTGGCGAGCCGTCTCGGAGCGGCCGGCCGGCACACGGCGCGAGTGACCTTCTCGCTGGAGCACACCGTGGAGCGGACCGCCCGTTTGTACGATGCCGTGCTGACCCGCTCCCCTCAGCCTAGAACTGGCCTTCTCGGAGCGGTCCCGTGGTGAAGGTGTCCGGCTTTACGATCGTCCGCAACGCAATCAAGCTCGACTTTCCGGTCGAGGCGAGCATCCGTTCCATCCTGCCGATCTGCGACGAAGTGGTGGTCAATGTGGGCCGCTCGGAGGATGACACCCTCGAGCTGATTCGATCGATCAACGATCCCAGGATTCGCATCCTGGAGACCGAGTGGGACATGTCGCGGCGAAACACCGTGCTCGGGCATGAGACCCATCGGGCCATGCGCGCCTGTGCCCACCCATGGGGCGTATACATCCAGGCCGATGAAGTGCTGCATGAGGACGGTGCCGAAGAGCTGGCGGATGCCATTCAGAAGTGGGACGGAGACCCGCGTATCGAGGGATTACTGGTCCGGTATATCCACTTCTACGGAGGCTTCGACACCGTCGCCACGCACCGGCGCTGGTACCGCCGCGAGGTGCGGGCGGTGCGCCTGGCGCCGGAGCTGGATATCCGGCCATACCAGGGTGCTCAGGGGTTTCGGGTGGGGCCCGAGCACCGAAAGATCAGGGCCCGCCTGACCGGCGCCGAGATGTTCCACTACGGTTGGGCTCGCCCTGCGCAGGCGCTGCGGGAGAAGCGCGACCTGGGCCGGACCATGTATCCCTGGCGCGACGCCAGCGAGAACCTGCCTCTGTTGGCCTGGATGCCCGGGTTGACGCGGTTCAAGGGAACTCACCCTGAGGTCGCCCGCCGCTGGATCGGCACCCGCAGCTTCGATCCCGAACGGGTGATCGGACCGCGGCGCTTCCGCTGGCGATTTCTGCGCTACTATGTGTCCACCGCTATCGAACGCCTGACCGGCGCCCGCGTCTTCGAGTTCCGGAACTACACGATCGTCTGAGGAAGGGTGTACCCTCGCCCTTCGAGCAAAAGACGAACCCGGTGGGCATACGTGTGGTGCTCCAGGGCGTGGCGCCGCCCGGCCTCTGCGATGCGGGCCCGCTCCTCGGGGCGATCCAGATAATGCCGGACCTGTTCGATGCCGTGCTCGAGGTTGCGGTACCAGGCACAGTGCACTCCGTCCCCGCCGAACACTTCGATCCCCTCCACCCATTCGCCGAGATAGAAGCCGCCGCAGCCCATCACCTTCCACATCCGGTTCGAGGCCGAGGCGGTCTGCGACGCCATGTCAGGCAACGAGTGCGCGCCGAGCGATATCGCGGCCCCACCGACAGCCCGCGCGTATCCTCTACCGTAGATCGGCCCGCCGCTGATGGGCAGGCCCGGCGGAGCCTGGCGCCAGCCGGGGCCACGGATCTGCAGATCGTAATGTTTCGCCATCGCGCGAAGCACCGTGTTGCGGTGGGGTGAATTGCCTCCAATGAACGCCACCTCGCAGCGATACTGTCGCGGGATGGAGCGGGCGGGATGGTCGAGCTCGGGATCCATTCCCTGCGGCAGGTGGAAGACGTTCGACACCCCGAGCGCGCGGTACGTCTCCACCGTCGGGAGGTACGTCACGAACATTGCGTCGGCCATGCGGCCCAGGGTCAGCACGTCCGGGATCGGGGGAACTCGGAGATCGAAGTACCAGAACGCGGAGTATCGGCCCCGGATCAGCCTCTTGAGGCGCTCTTCGCCGAGCAGCGTGGCGTGCCGGGCGAGAATCACGGTGTCCGGCTCGAAGGATCGTACCTGCCGCTCCAGGATTGGCGCTGCAAACCGGCCCAGGTTCTGGGTCCAGGTGACCGCATTGACCAGCCGGCAGGGGTGTCCCAGGGACCGCACCGCCCGCGCGATCGCCGCTTCATTCTTGTGACTCCGTCCAGCTCCAATAACGACGACGCGCAGAATGGCCTCGAGGGTCGGGAGTCAGGAGCCAGGCATATATCTATCTCCCGACTGCGGTTGAGGCGGAAAGATAGTGACCCCACTACTTTGTCGATCATGCGATCCCCGACCCAAATGCTACTCACGTTCGATTTTCCGCCCATGGGTGGCGGGATCGCCCGCATGATGGGCGAGCTGGCCTTGCGCTACCCACCGGGGACGCTGGTCGTCTCCACCGGACAGTGGCCCGGGAGCCCGGAAGTGGATGCAGGATTGCCAAACCGGGTAGATCGTCTCACTGTTTCCAGCCGGCGGCTCAGGACCATTCAGGGGTTGGTCTCATGGTCTCGCCGGGCCAGTGCTCTGGCCCGGGAATTCGTGCCGGAATTCATCTGGTGTGGCAACTTCAAGCCCGCGGGCTATCCGGCTCGCTGGGTGCACCAGCGCTCGGGAACGCCGTACGGAATCTTTCTCTATGGTACGGATCTTCTTCTGCTGCAACACCGGCTCCGCCATTCCGCGCTCAAACGTCGGACCGCCCGGGCCATCATCAGGTCTGCCGCGGTGGTGGTAACGATCAGCCGCTGGACCAGGGATCTCGCCAGCACCGTGCTGACCGAGCTGGGCTTTCGACCGGACGAAATCGATGTGCGCATCCTGCCCTTGGGCACCGATCCCGATCATTTTCGCCCGGGGATCGACCCGACGTCCGTACGGGCGCGCTACGGGCTCGAGCAAGGTCGCTGGCTGCTCACGGTTGCCCGGCTGGTGGCCCACAAGGGAGTCGATACCGTACTTCACGTCGTTGCCGCGCTGGCCAACGAATATCCCAGTCTCCGGTATGCCGTCGTTGGGTCGGGACCGATGCGCGGCCAACTGGAAGCCCTCGCGCGCGATCTGGGCATCGCGGACCGTGTTCGCTTCTTGACCAACGTTCCGGACGCGGATTTGCCGGGGCTGTATAACAACGCGGAAATGTATCTGGGCGTGTCGCGTGCCGCGGGGCTGATGATGGAAGGATTCGGGATCTCGCTCAGCGAAGCGTCCGCCTGTGGGATTCCCGTGGTCGGTGGGTCGAATGGAGGAATACCCGACGCGGTACGGGAAGACGAGACCGGACTCCTGGTCGATGCCCACCGGCCCGAGGCGGTCATGGCCGCGGTGCGCCAGCTGTTGGAGAACCGTGACCTGGCGCTCCGGCTGGGCTCCGGCGGACGGCGCGCGGTGGAGAGCTTCTACAACTGGAACCGGGTGGCGGCCGACGTGGCGCGGATGGGCGCGGAGCTGGGAGTGCGGAGCTCATGAGCGCGACCATTCAACCCTCCTCCCCCAACGCGCACTACGATCGTCAGTATCACGCCTGGCTGGACACGCAGGGCGCGCGCGCGCTCGATCTCGAGTGGCGGCTGGCCCATCTGCTCTGGCGCCAGCGCGTTCTGCTGCGACGATTTCCGCCCCACCGCAAACAGGTGCTGGATTTTGGCTGCATGGACGGGGTCTTCACGCTGAAGTTGCAGCAGCTCGGGGGAAAGCCGTAGGCTACGACATCTCCCGCGACGCCATCGCGCAGGCCGAACGCTTTCGCGGTGCCGCCGCCCATCCGACATTCACGACGGTACCGCCCGGGCCGGGCCAGTTCGAGCTGGTGTACTGCAACGAGGTCCTCGAGCACGTCGAAGATGACGTGGCGTTTGTAGGGGAGCTGGTCAAGTTCCTGGCGCCCGGAGGACTGTTGGTGGGAACCACGCCGGTGGGACGGTACTTCTGGGACCCGGACCACAAGCGGGAGTATGACGCGGCCACCCTGGATCGGGCACTGTCCCCGTGGGGTGCAGTCCGGATTCGCCGCTACTATCGCACTCCGCTGCGCAACCTGTTGCCCATCAGCCAGCACGGCGCGGCGGTCTTCATCTTCGAGGTCAGGCCGCGGAGTCTTCCGGTCGCACGCTGATGGCGTAGGTGGGACAATTGAGGACGTAGGCGCCATCGATAGGTGACCAGCTCTGGACCGGGGTCAACACTTCCGCCTTGCCCCGCTGATCCAGGCGGAACACCTGAGGGGCCTGAACGACACAGGAGCCGCACCCTACGCAGCGCTCTTCATCGACCAGAACCCTGAGCCGGCGGGTGGGATACATGCCGCGCGCGACTCCACTGAGCTGCGTGCCCAGTTGGTCGAGCGTATTCGCAGTAGCGCGGTAGCCGGACTCGATCAGCTCTTCGGTCTTATCGAAGGCGAACATGGAGATGTGCTCCACGCGCGGCTGCACCAGCACCAGCGGTGGGCCTTTCCAGTCGCGAAGCTGGGTCTCGATCTGGGTCTGCATGACGATCTCGAGACCGCGGCTGTAAGTTGCGGCAAAGCCCTGGGTCTCGAGCGCGGAGCGGCGGACGCTCATTGCCGCGACGTTGACCGCCAGGATCGGCCCCTGGCCCAGCGAAGCAGCCATGCGCACCGGCAGGTTTTCTACGATAGCGCCGTCCACGTACGAGCGCCCGTCGATCTCCCGCGGAGGGAAGATGCCGGGGAGCGCGCAAGAGGCCGCCACCGCGTCGCAAACTCTCGCGCTGCGGAGCCCCGGCAACCCCCACATGACCTGCATGCCCGAGTGCAGGTCTACCGTGTTGATGAGGAGGCGGCGCTTGAGATCTCCGAAGGTGGCGTTTCCGACCAGGCTGCTGATAAGCAGTTCGAGCGGCTCACGGCGGTAGAGCGACGGCGCGAGCAGACGGCGGAAGGCAACGTCCACCCGGGCGACCTGGAAGACATCGCGGCGGCGAACCAGCCGGGCCCGAGCTTCCATGGTTTTGACAGGTACCCCGGCAGCCCAGGCGGCGCCGATCAGCGATCCAATGCTGGACCCGACCACCAGGCTCGGCACCAGCCCCCGCTCCTCCAGGGCCTTGAGCACACCGATGTGCGCCAGGCCTTTCAAGCCGCCGCCGCTGAGGACCAGGGTGAAGGGGCTGTTGGGTATCAAGGGGATACCTGCCAAAGGTTGCAGTGATGTTCCGCTGGAGCAAAAGTGCAAGAATCGTGCGCTCCGCGCGGTAAGAGCGGCTGTCGGCCGGGTCTGGCCGACTGACCAGCAGACGGCGTAACCCACGTCACAGGACTGAGATGCCAGACCGGGTGTTGGGGGAAAGATTCCGGCGCGATCACTTCTTTCAACTGGGGGTGTTCTTTGTCGCGGCGGTCGTTATCGCCGCGATCTTTGCGCCCTGGTTGGCCCCCCATAACCCTATTACAGGGGACCTGCGGAACGCTTACCTCGTAGAACCGGGGTCCCGGTTCCTGCTGGGAACCGATACCCAGGGGCGTGACGTGCTCAGCCGGGTACTCTACGGGGCCCGGCTGTCACTCTCCGTGGGGGTGATATCGCAGTCGGTGTCGGTCACACTCGGCGTGCTCCTGGGTCTGCTGGCGGGCTACTATGGCCGTTGGGTTGACGCACTGGTGATGCGTTTGGCCGACATCACTCTGGCATTCCCCACGCTGCTACTGCTCATCGCAGTGGCGGCCGCGGTCAAGCCATCGCTGCCGGTCGTCTTTGTGGTGATCGGCGTGGTTGGCTGGGCGGGGATGGCCCGGCTGGTTCGCAGCCAGGTGCTCGTGCTCAGACATTCGGAGTTCGTATTGGCGGCACGCGCCCTCGGGGCGCGTGACCGCCGTGTCCTTCTGCGTCACCTGCTACCCAACGTTCGGACACAGGTGATCATTGCAGCGACCCTCGGCATTGCCGGGGCGATCATGGCCGAAGCGGCATTGTCGTTCGTGGGTCTTGGCGCCCAGCCGCCGACCCCGAGCTGGGGGGCGATGGTGGCCGACGGGCGGGATCTGCTGCGGGTGGCGCCCTGGATCTCATTTGCGCCCGGCCTAGCCATCGGCGTGGCGGTGCTGGGGTTCAACTTGGTGGGCGACGCGCTGCGGGAGGCGTACGATCCCAAGCTAAGAAGTGAGAGGTGAGGCAGTGAGAAGTGAGAGGTGAGAAGTGAGAAGGGAAGGCGGTCGGAAGAAGCGACGGGGGAGGCGGGTACCCTCTCACCTCTCACGTCTCACCTCTCACCCCCGTACGACCTCGGAGAACTCCGCCGTACGGAATTCCCCTGGACGGCCGAGACCACCTATCTGAACAACGCGAGCATCGGCCCGTTGCCGGAGCGAACCCGGCTGGTCCTCGAGGCATTCAACCGCAAGCGGGCTGCTCCCTTCCAGCTGCCGGACCGAGAGCTCTTTGCCTCCATGGCCGAATCCCGCCGCCTGGCGGCCGAGATCATTGGCGCAACGCCGGAGGAGATCGGGCTCACGATCAACACGGGGTTCGGCCTGAGCCTGGCCGCCCGGGCGTTGCCGCTCCGGCCTGGCGACATCGTTCTGACCAGCGACCGCGAGTTTCCGGCCAACGTGTATCCCTGGATGCTGCTCAAGGACAGCGGCATCACCCTCGAGCTGACGCCCACCACGGAAGAGGGATGGCCCGACGAGGCCCGCATGCTGGAGCGGCTCCGGGACCCGCGCGTCCGGGTGCTGGCTATCTCCCTGGTGCAGTTCAGCAACGGATACACGGTAGATCTGGCGCAACTGTCCGCTGCCACCCGGGCCTCCGGCACCTATCTCGTGGTCGATGCCATCCAGGGAGTGGGGCAGGTGCCACTGGACCTGAGAAAAACCCCTGTGGACGTGCTGGCCTGCGGCGCCCAGAAGTGGCTGCTCTCTCCCTGGGGCTCGGGGTTTGTGTACGTCCGGCGGGAGCTGATTCACGAGTTGCGGCCGGCGGTGACCGGCTGGATGGCGTTCGAGGGAACCGATGACTTCACCCGGCTGACCGAGTACAACGATACCTTGCGGGGCGATGCCCGGCGCTTTGAGCTGATCACGCTGCCGTACCAGGATTTCGCCGGCATGAATGCCTCTGTCCGGCTGCTGCTCGATGTCGGCATCCCTGCCATCGCCGAGCATCTTCGGGCGTTGCATGCGCCGCTGCTGGAGTGGGCTTCCCGCTCGGGAGTGCGCGTGGTGTCGCCGGTGGGCGACAATGGATCGGGAATTCTATGCATAGCGCCGGCGGACGTCGGGAGCGCCTTCCGGGCCCTCAAGGCCGCCCGGGTGATCTGCGGCATGCGGGAGGGCGCCATCCGTCTGAGCCCGCACTTGTACAACACGCTCGACGAGATGGAGCGAGTGGTCGACATACTGGAGAAGGCATGACCGCATTTACCGACATGCTCGCGGCCGGATATGCCAGCGAGGAACCCTCGCTGGTGCTGGGCGCGGCACTCGAAGGAACCCAGATTCACCAGGAGCCGAAGGTTCGGCTCCCGCTGGCGATGGTCAATCGGCACGGGCTGGTGGCCGGCGCTACCGGAACCGGCAAGACCAAAACGCTCCAGCTCCTTACCGAACAGCTTTCGGCCCAGGGCGTGCCCGTATTCGTGGCCGACATGAAGGGCGACCTTTCCGGCCTGGCCATGCCGGGTGAGACCGCGCCCAAAGTCGCAGCCCGCGCCGGCGACATCGGGTGGGACTGGAAAGCGAAAGGTGTCCCGGTGGAGTTCGTCAGCCTCACCGGTGCGCTCGGGGTCCAGCTCCGGGCCACGGTCAGCTCGTTCGGACCGCTGCTGCTGGGCAAGGTCCTTTCGCTGAACGACACCCAGACCAGCGTCCTCACGATGGTCTTCAAGTACGCCGACGACAATCAGCTTCCGCTGCTCGACCTCTTCGACCTCCGGGCGGTGCTCCAGTTTCTCAGCTCGGACGAGGGGAAGGCGGCGCTGACGCAGTACGGAGGGATGTCGAGATCTACAGTCGGGGTGTTGCTGCGAAAAATGGTCGAGCTGGAATCCCAGGGTGCCGAGCGATTCTTCGGCGAGCCCGAGTTCGACGTGAAGGACATGCTCCAGCTGACCTCCGACGGCCGGGGCGTGGTCACATGCCTGGAGCTGCCCGACGTCGCGGACAAACCGATGCTGTTTTCGACCTTCATGATGTGGATGCTGGCGGAGCTGTATCACAACCTGCCCGAAGCCGGCGATCTGCCGAAGCCCCGGCTGGTGTTCTTCTTCGACGAAGCCCATCTGCTCTTTGACGACGCATCGAAGGCGTTTCTCGACCAGATCGAGCAGGTGGTGCGGCTGATCCGGTCGAAAGGCGTGGGGGTGTACTTCGTGACTCAGACCCCCAAGGATGTGCCGGAGGGCGTACTCGCCCAGCTGGGCAACCGCATCCAGCACGCGTTGCGGGCTCACACGCCCGACGACGACAAGGCGCTCAAAGCCACGGTCCGCACCTTTCCAAAAACGGCCTTCTACGACCTGGAGGAGACACTCACCTCGCTGGGGATCGGCGAGGCGGTGGTTACCGTGCTCAATAGCCGAGGAGCGCCGACGCCGGTTGTGGCCACCCGGCTTATTCCGCCGGCCTCACGAATGGCGCCGCTGAGCCCGGAGGAGCTGCAGGCAGACATCAGAGAATCCAGCTTGCTGGTGGAGTACGGAAAGCAGCTGGACCGGGAGAGCGCGCGGGAGATTCTGGCGGCCAGAATGGCCCGTACGGTTCCCGAGCCGGTCGAGCAGGATCAAAATGGCGGCGCGGGGAGCCAGACCGCAGCCGGAAAAGACGATGGGCGACATGGCCCGGGATGCGGTGTCGTCGCCCGTAGGCAGAACCGTGGTGCGTGAGGTCATGCGGGGCTTGTTCGGATTACTCGGCGCCAAGCCGCCGCGCCGGCCTGCCACGCGACGAACGCGGTGGTAAGGGAAAGCGGGGCAGCGGGGCAGTCATTGCTGGAGAGTGAAGTGCGCTAAGGCTCCAGTACTAACCGGACGTAGTTCTTCTTTCCCTTCCGCAGAATGACGTATCGCTCCTCCGGCGGGCCTCGCAGCTCGTCCTCTTCGAGCTCCCGGTCCACCGCTTCGATGGCCTTGTCGTTGAGATAGAAGCCTCTGCCCTGAATCCCGCGTCGCGCGTCAGCCTTGGAAGTGGCCAGCCCGCTCGCAAGCAACAGCTCCACGACCGATAGCGCGGGCAGCGCCGCTCGGGAGACCCGGCGCTCCGGAAGCTCGACGCCAGTGAGGCTGTCGCTGAGAGAGCCACCACTGAACAGAGACTGACTCGTCTTCGATGGCCTGGTCGGCCGCCGCCTCGCCATGCACCCGCACCGTGAGGTCTTCGGCCAGCTTTCGTTGCGCCAGCCGCTTCCCCGGATCGCTCCCATGCCGGCCATGAGCGCGGCAATCTCCTCGAGCGGGATAAAGGTGAACAGCTTCAGGTACCGTTCGACGTCGCGGTCGTCGGTGTTGATCCAGAACTGATAGAACTGGTAGGGCGTCGTCTTCGCAGGGTCGAGCCAGACGTTGCCGGCTTCGCTCTTGCCGAACTTGGTGCCCGCCGCCGTCGTAATGAGGGGGAAGACCATCCCGTACGTCTGCTTTCCCTCGCGCTTGCCGATGAGCTCAATGCCCGCCGTAATGTTCCCCCACTGGTCGCTGCCGCCGATCTGAAGCTCGCATCGCTCCGCCCGGAACAGGTGCCAGAAGTCATATGCCTGTAGCACCATGTAGCTGAATTCCGTGTAGCTGAGGCCGCTTTCCATGCGGCTTCGGACGCTTTCCTTCTGGAGCATCCATCCCACCGTCAGGTACCGGCCCGCGTCCCTCAGGAAATCCATCAACGGCAGTCCCCGGAGCCAGTCGGCATTGTTCCGCATGCGCGCGGCATTGGTTTCCGAGGCCTCGAACGACAGGAACCGGGACAGCTGATCCCGGATGGCGCCGGCGTTCCGATCAATCTGCTCCAGCGGCAGGATGGGACGCTCCGAGCGTTTGCCGCTGGGGTCTCCTACCATGCCGGTGCCGCCGCCGACGAGGATGATCGGCGTGTGTCCGAACCGCTGGAGCCAGGCTGCACCCATGACCGGAACAAGGTTTCCTACGTGCAGCGAGTCGGCAGTGGGATCGAATCCCACATACGCCGTAATCCGTCCCTGTTGAAGGCGTTCGGATAGCCCGGAGGTCGCATCCTGGAGCAGGCCGCGGGCCGTCAAAGTTTTAAGCAGTTCGGTCATAGCCGCCAATGGTACCCGCTGGAATAGAGCCTCGCAATTGGCTAGCTTGCGCACATGACCCACCCACAGGATCCGCTGGATCCTCCGAATGCCCAAGGTCCTTCAAGGATGGGCCGCCGGCTGTCTCGCTTGAAGCCTTCGCGGTTGTCGCCTCGGGCGCGCCGCAACATTCTGGTCGGATTCCTCGCGGTGGTCGCTTTCGGCCTGGCCGTGCTGGCCGCGGCGTGGAGCCGGGCCTGCGCCGGGAACACATGTCCCTCGATCGAGGAGCTGGGGGGCTACGACCCCGACCAGGCCTCCAAGGTCTACGCGGCTGACGGACGGCTGATTACCGATCTCGGCCTCGAGCGCCGCACGGTCATACCGCTGGGCGAGATGTCGCCCTATGTAAAGACCGCATTCCTCGCAACCGAAGACAAGCGGTTCTACAGCCACCATGGGATCGACTGGTTCCGCGTCTTCGGAGCCATCAAGACCAACGTCTTCCAGCTCCGGTTCGCCGAAGGGTTCTCGACCATCACCATGCAGCTGGCCCGGAACATCTGGGTCGAGGACATCAGCGGGACAGACAAGTCCCTGCGCCGCAAGCTGCGCGAGGCGAAAGTCGCCCGGGAAATCGAGAAGAAATACCCCAAGGACAAGATCCTCGAGATCTACCTCAATCAGATTCCGCTCGGGAACGGAGCCTACGGGGTAGAGGCCGCGTCCCAGCGCTATTTCGGGAAGTCGGTTCGCGATCTCAACGTCGCTGAAGCGGCCACCCTCGCCGCTATTCCCAAGGCTCCCACCCGCTACAATCCCCGCCGCAATCCCAATCTCAACATCCAGCGCCGCAACACTGTGCTCAATCTGTTGCGGGACAATGGCCTGTTGAATGGGAGCGAGACGGAGCGCTGGAAGGCATACCCGCTGCTGCTCTCGTCCCACTCGGACTACAGCGGCGTGGCCGAATACTTCGTGGAATACGTGCGGCAGCAGCTGGAGGCCCGGTTCGGCCGGGAACTCTACACCATGGGCTACCGCATCTACACCAGCCTGGACCTCGATATTCAGCAAGCGGCCGAACGCGCGCTCGAGGCGCGCCTGGAAGCCATCGAGAGCGGGGCTGATGGCAAGTTCACCCACGAGACCTATCGGCAGTACATGGACTCGCGCTCGGACAACGTCGAGGACAACAGCCGGACGACCACCCCCTACCTGCAGGGCCTGGCGGTCACGCTGGAGGCCAAGACCGGCTACATCCGGGCGATGGTGGGCGGCAGGGATTTCGAGGATAGCAAGTTTAACCGGGCGACGCAGGCCCTCAGGCAGCCCGGCTCTACATTCAAGCCCATCGTATACGCCGCTGCGGTGGAGGCCGGATATCCGCTCTCGCATGTGATGGTGGACGATCCGCTGAGCGTGGAGCTGGATCCTGCCGAGCCGCCCTGGGCTCCCCAGAACTACGATCTGGAGTTCGACGGGCCGATGACACTGCGCCGAGCGCTATATCTCTCGCGCAACATCATCGCCATCAAGCTGGGTATGGAGCTGGGAGAGCAGGCGGTCATCAGCGAGGCCACGAAGTTCGGGCTCACCACCCGGGTGCCGGCATTCCCGTCCATTCACATCGGCTCGGCCGACGTGATTCCGCTGGAGATGATCGCGGCCTATACCACGTTCGCCAATCTGGGGACCCGCACCGTTCCCAATGCGGTGCTGCGGGTCGAAGATCGCGGCGGCAAGATCGTGTGGCAGCCGCCGGTGCGAACGGTGGAGGTGATGGACACCTCGCATGCCTGGCTGATGACCGACGCGCTGAGGGACGTGGTCCGACGCGGTACGGCGGTGGGCTCGGTTGGCGCCCGAATCAACTTTCCTGCAGGCGGCAAGACCGGCACCACCAACGACGGCTTTGATGTCTGGTTCATCGGGTTCACGCCCGATATGGTGACGGGGCTCTGGGTCGGATTCGATCAGCCGCGCAAGATCAAAGCAAACGCGCAGGGCGGCGTGCTGGTTGCACCGGCATGGAGTGCGATGATGAGTGAGGTGTATGAACGCAGGAGCGTCCCCGCGGGGTGGTCCCGACCCGCGGGGCTCAGCGCACTGGACGTGGACAAGACCACCGGCTACAAGGCGACGCCGTTCTGTCCCAAGGACGTGCATTACATCGAGTCCTTCCTTCCGGGGACCGAGCCGGCGGCGTTCTGCCCGGTGCATTCGCCGTTCGGGTCCATCGGCGTGATGGGCGGCGAGCCGCCCCCTGAGCCGCAGCCCACCACGCCGGGGCCGCCGACTGCTCCGGCCGTGGGATCACCTGCTCCCAAGCCGAGTACGCAGGGTGCCCCCGCGACCGGCGGCACTACGGGAGTCATGGGAGGGACGGGCCCGGCGCCCAACTCGCCGCGCTGACATGCGGGCGCGCCGGCTGGCCGCCCGGTGGCTGATTCCGGTTGAGGGGGCTCCGATCCAGCGCGGCGCACTGTTGATCGGAGCCGACGGCCGGATCGAGGCCGTGGGCCCCGACTCGAAAGTGCCAAGACCTGCCGGTATCGCCGTCGAGGATTTTGGTGAAGCAGTCATCCTCCCCGGCCTGATCAATACGCATACCCATCTGGAACTCACCGGTTTCGCGGACCAGGTCCAAGAGCCCGATTTCGCCACCTGGATCCGGCGGCTCCGGGAGCTGAAAACGACCCGCAGCGCGGCCGAATACGTTGACGCGGCGCGGCGGGGGCTCCAGGCCTGCTACGCCGCGGGAGTAACCACCATTGCCGATACCGGTGACTCCGGCTCCGCCATTCAGGCCTTGGCGGAGGCGGACGGATCCGGAGTGGCGTACCAGGAAGTCTTTGGGCCGCACCCATCGCAGGCGCAGGAGAGTCTGGCGGGGCTGCGGGACCGGGTGATCCAGGCGGGTCGGTGGGCGGTCCACCGGGTGCGAATCGGCGTCTCGCCCCACGCCCCCTACACCGTCAGTGAACCGCTCCTGAAAGCGGTGGCGAACTGGGCCAGGTCGGAGAGGCTCCCGCTGGCCGTACACGTGGCCGAGTCTCCCGCGGAATCCGAACTTCTGGCGAGCGGGACCGGTCCCTTTGCCGAGGCGTGGCGGGCGCGGGGAATTCCGCTGCCGCCAACCCCGGGGCGAACACCGATCGAGTGGCTGGCCGACGCACGGGGCGCTCACGGAGCGAACGCTGTGCATTCACGCGGTGCAGGCCGGAGCGGCTGATATACAGCTACTGGCACGGCATGCTGCCGCCGTGGCGCATTGCCCGCTGTCCAACGCGGCGCACGGCCACGGCGAGGCTCCGCTCTCGGCACTGCTGAACGCCGGCGTCCGGGTTGGCCTGGGTACCGACTCGGAGGTCAGCGTGGGCCGCCCGCACCTGCTGGCCGAAGCGCGTGCCGCGGCCGGGCTGGCTGGTCTTACGGCCGACGAGGCCGTCGAGCTCGCCACCCTGGCAGGAGCCCGGGCCCTGGGGCTCGATGCCGAAACCGGCAGCCTCCGCGAGGGGAAGTGGGCGGACTGTATCGTCATCAAGCCGACCGGCCCCGGGTCTGACCGGCAGCCGGCCGAGCGCGTACTGGGCACTACTTCCGCAGACCTGTTGCTCACTTGCCTGGCAGGGAGGGACGTCTACCGAGCCCTATGAAAATCCAACGTCACGCTGCCATCCTGCGAGTTGTGCGGGAGCGCCGGATCGAGAGCCAGGACGAGTTGCGGGGGGCGCTCGCCGATGACGGATTCGTCGTCACCCAAGCGACCCTCTCGCGCGACATTCGCGAGCTGGGGCTGGCCAAGCTAGCCGATCCTCAGGGAGGGGCTTACTACACCCATCCCCATCGCTCGGCGGTGCGGCCGGAGCTGGGCCAGGTGCTGCCCGCATTGCTGGTGAGCGTGGATGGGGTGGGACCGTTTCTGGTGCTGAAGACCGCCAGTGGCTCGGCCGGCGCGGTGACGGAGGCGCTGGATCAGGCGGGCTGGTCGGAGATCATCGGCACGATTGCCGGCGACGACACGGTGCTGGTGATCACCCGCAGCCAGCGCCTGCGGGAAGAGATTGCTGGCCGGATCCAGAAGCTGGTGAAGTAGAACTGACTGTTTCGCAGGCGATGCCAGAGGCCTTAAAGATGCGGGCCCGAAGCGCCGAAACTTTGAGCGCGATGAGTGCCACAGCTCGAAGGCTGAGAGAGAGCCAAGATAGCAAGCAGGCTTCACTTGCGCACTGCCGGAGGCGCACATTACGATTCTTCGGGTTCCGCCTATCTCCGTTCATCGCGTCGCTGGAGAAGTCCCTTGCGGTGTCTGGCGTTAAACGCCTCCTTTGAGCCGTTGACCATGGTCCCGGTCCGGCGTGCCCTCCGTCTGGTCATAGAGGGCAAGGCCGAGATCGTCGAATCGGACGGGAGCGACATCGTTCGCAGTGAACGGCTGACGCTTCCCAAACCGGCGATCATACGACTCGTCAAGTTCGTCCACGTTCCCCGCCGCTTTCGCCGTCAAGTCACCAATACATTCCTCTTCGCTCGCGATGGCTACCGGTGCCAGTATTGCCATCGGGGCCAGGGAGACCTCAGACACCGGGAGTGTCTCACGCGAGACCATCTGATTCCGCTGTCCCGCGGCGGCGACAACGAATGGAGCAACGTGGTGACGGCCTGCAGCTCGTGCAATACGCGGAAGGGGAACCATCTTCCTGAGGAGTGCGGCATGCATCCCTTGGGTGCGCCACGCGAGCCGCACTTCGTGCATCTGTCCTGGGCGGTGCGCCGCCTGTCGGTGACTCAGGCCAAGTACATCAAGCTGTTCTACGGAGATGAGGCGCTCCGGGCACTCGGAGGCACCATCTAGTCAGCGCGGTGCCGCCTGCCCATTCTGCCGCACCACAAATCGCGGACTGCGCGCCTCCAGCCGGAGACTCGGCAGTCCCGCGAGCCGAAGCAGAAACCGCGTCGTGCCGCGTCCCACAGCATCGCCGATACCCTCGCCTCCCTGTGCCGCCTCTTCGATGTCCCCGGCAAGAAATCGCTTCAACTCATCCAGATCCGAGTCGGACAGCGTCGACACCTGGAGCGAGGCGGCATAGTAATACCCTCCAGGCTCGTCCGGCCTGACATTCACCTGGTAGGCGAAGGCCAGCGCGGCGCCGAGCGCGTCGAGCGTCGCATAGCGGCGTTCCTGCCTTCGCTGGCCGACCAGCGTCAGGAGTGTGTAATGGTCGAGCAGCGGTTCGTGCCGGACCACGACATCCCACTCCAGCTGCCGGGCAAAGTCGTCGAACCAGCCATCGCGCGAGCGCCATGTCTCCACCCGGTAGTGCAGCCGCACCGGGAGCCCCGAACGCAGCGCCGCAAGCCAGCGGCTCTCGGATCCGAGCAGGTTTTCCGATCGCACGATCGGGCGCGCGCCCCGCTGGGAGCGGAGTCCGGCGTGAGGCTCACGTGTAGCCGCACCGGGTTGCTCTGTGCCCGCAGGTTACCGGGCAGCCCACCGGCGAGCGCCGCCAGTACGACTATCCAGCCGCGCCAATGGCGCGCCAGGAACCGGGAAAGGCGCCGGTGTGACACTAGAACCGGCGCTGCAGCCTGACTACGAACTTGACCGGCTCATCATCGGAGAGACTCTTGGCGAGGTAAGCGCCGATTCCGCCCGCGTCGAGCCCAACCCCGGCATCGAAATCCCATTCCTTGAGGACCGGAAGACTATTGACCGGCACCTGGCCCGGGCCACTCCCGGCCAGCCACGCCTTACCTCCGTCTCCGAAGACCACCAGGTCCGCCTCTTTGATTCCGATGAAGCGTCCCGGGGTGCCCTCCCGGTCGGGCATTCGGTAGCCAAGGTTGAGACTCACCCTGCTCCGCAGTTCGACCTGGGTGATGATCATCCGGTCGCAGAGAGCCGGGTCGGCGGGATCAGTGAATCCACTGGGGGCGCAGGTGAAAGCGCGGAAATCGAACCCCGGGAGGAGGTCCAGGCCGCCCAGTGAGAATCGGCGCTGCATCGGGAGCCGGTCTCCTTCGATCCAGCTATCGGTACGGAGTCGGACGTTCATCTGCAGCTTCGGAGTCAGGCGGGCGTATCGCCGAACATCGAGAAGCAGGCGGCCGGTGCCGTATCCTCCGCCGGTTTCGGGGGTGGGCCGTACCGTTGGTGGTAACGCCACCGGGGCGATGT
>CAWEMG010000029.1:0-62950 GCA_963810165.1 uncultured Gemmatimonadales bacterium | reverse complement strand
TGGGCATGAAGGTGGGTAATCTATCGGCCATCCCGGAGCCCCAGAGACTGTCAGAACTACCAGTATCCGCTGCTCCGACGGCGTTCTACCCTACAGATGGGTTGCCTCGTCCTCTGTTAAGAGGAAGCTGAATTGACGGCTCGACGATCTGCCCGTCGCCTTTTCCAGCTCGTGCTCGGGCTGCTGGTCTTGCACGCTCCGGCCTTGGCGCAGGATACCCTCTCAGGGTCCCGCTCCCGACGAATCCGTCGCCGAGCAACCCACCGCGCCGGTGGTCCTGGATGGGGTCACCCTCTTCCGAGGTCCGCGGCGTCTCCGCCTTCCCGGCCGAGCGGCGTGCCGCCGAGATCTCGCGCCGGATCAAGGCGCGTTGCCGCGGATCGGACCTTCCCCGCCGAGTCTCTGGTGGTCCGAGACACACCAGTTTGGCAACGAGCTGGTCGCCGGCAGACGCAGGCTCTTTGCAGTACTGGATGCCGATGCCCGGCTCGAGGGCGCGAGCCGCCAGGTGCTGGCCGAGGTCTACCAGGGACGCGTCGCGGAAGCCATCGAGAGATTCCGCCGCGACCGCGAGAGGCGAGTCCTCTGGCCCAACGCAGCCAGGGCATTGGCAGCCACCCTTGCCCTGGCCTTGGCGCTCTGGCTCGGCGCGCAGGGCGCTGCGCCTGGTCCGCACGACGCTGGACCAGCGCTACCGGTCCAGGGTTCGGACTGTCCAGTTCGGCACAGTCGAGATCGTGCGCGCCGAACAGCTGTGGCAGGGCCTGCACCGGGCCCTCGGGATGGCCGCTGGTCCTGCTCGCGCTCCTCGCCGGCTATCTCTATCTCGATTACGTCCTGCTCCTGTTCCCCTGGACCAGGGCGCTCGGCAACAGCCTGGCCTCAATCCTGCTGGGGCCGCTGGCTACGCTCGGCGCCGGGGCGATCCGCTTCATTCCCAATCTTGTGTTCCTGGTCATCCTCGCGCTGCTCACCCGATACCTGCTGAAACTGATCCGCCTCTTCTTCCGCGGGGTGAGGGACGGAACCCTTACGCTCTCCGGGTTCGAAGCCGACTGGGCCACGCCGACCGAGCGGATCGTGCGGGCTCATGGTCATCGCCTTTGCGCTGGTCATTGCCTACCCGCACATACCGGGCTCCGGATCGGAGGCATTCAAGGGCATTACGCTCATCCTTGGCCTCCTCTTCTCTCTCGGATCGCCCTCGGTGATCGGCAATATGGTGGCCGGGCAGAGTCTCGCATTCCGCCGGGCCTTCAAGGTGGGAGATCGGGTGAAGATCGGCGAGCACGTCGGTGACGTGGCGCAGATGCGCCTCCTGACGACTTATCTGCGCTCGCCCAAGAACGAGGAGATCGTGATCCCCAACGCGCTCATCCTCAACGGCGAGGTGGTGAACTTCAGCACCCTTGCCCGAGAACTCCTCGGGCCTGATCCTGCACACCATCGTCGGCATCGGCTATCAGACTCCCTGGCGCCAGGTGGAGGCAATGCTGCTCGAGGCGGCGCGCCGGACCCCGGGACTCCTGCCGCAGCCTGCCCCATTCGTGCTGCAGAAAAAACTGGGGACTTTCGCCGTGGACTATGAGATCAACGCCTACTGCGACGATCCTCGGGTGATGTTTCCGCTGTACAGCGTATTGCACCGGAACATCCTGGACGTGTTCAACGAATACGGAGTCCAGATCATGACGCCCGCCTACGAGGGCGACCCCGAGCGGCCGAAAGTCGTCCCCCAGGAGCAGTGGTTCATCGCCCCTGCCGACGGGGCACCCACCAGCTCCAACGGGCCCAGCCGGGCCGTCGAGGAGGCGCAGCGGCGGCCCTGAGCGCTGCACCAAGGTCCAGTGGCAGCAACGCGTCCGGATCTGCAGAGTGGGAGTCACGAGTCACGAGTCGGGATGATGTCACCCTGACCCCGAGCGTAGCGAGGGGGAAGGGGCCAAGACTCCACAGTCCCCCGACCCATTGGCGCGAAAGCAGTCCCACCCATGGCGGCCATCCTCCAACAGCTGTTTGCCCAGACCGACACCGGTGTGGTGGTGGTGGACCGCAGCCACTGCATCCTGGCGTGGAACCCCGGCGCGGAACGGATCTTCGGCTGGCTGGCGTCGGAGATACGGGGGAACGACGTGGTCGATCAGCTTGGCCCTCCTGGCTCCCCACTGCGGCGCTACATCGGAGCGGCCCTCCTGGGCGATGTGGTCCAGGCCGTGCCGGTGATGCTGCGGCAAAAATCCGGCGCCGTGACGGAACTGACCCTGTCCTGCCGGGGCTCCGGGACTCAGCCGAACGCCCGACCCACCGCCGTCCTCTTCATCGATCCGACCCCCCGGCACCAGACCATCGCCAGCACCCTCGCCCAGCGCACCCGCGAGCTCCAGCGCATCATCGGCGCCTTTCCCGATCTGTTCTTCTGGACCGACGCGGAGGGGCGGGTGCTGGACTACCAGGCCGGCAGCGAGGTGGAGCTCCGGATCCCGCCGGAACAGTTTCTCGGCGTCCGGGTGCAGTGAATCCCTGGGGGGCGAGGCCGGGAACCGCCTGCAATCGGCGATCGACACCTGCCACAGGGAGCACCGAACCACCGCGACTGAATACACCCTCCCGCTTCCCGGCGGCCGCGGCCACTACGAAGCGAGAATCATTCCGCTCTCGGCGCGGACCGTGCGGTCACGCGTGGTTCGGGACATCACGCTCGCAGCGCCGGCTGGAGGAGGGGCTGCAGCGGGTGACGAAAATGGAGGCCATCGGACGCCTCGCCGGCGGCGTGGCCCACGATTTCAATAATCTGCTCACGGTGGTGTACGGCTGCGTGGCCAGCCTCCGGAAGGAGCTCCCTGAGGGCGGACCGGCAGCGTCAATCCTCGACGAGCAGGTCAACGCCACCCGGAAAGCGGCCCTGTTGGTGCGCCAGCTGCTGGCCTTCGGCCAGCGGCAGGCCACGCTCCCTCGAGCAGTGGACGTGAACGCGCTGGTGATCACCAATCTGGGTTTGCTCAACCCGGCTGGTGAGCACCGACGTCAAACTATCGCTGGACCTCTCGGAGGACGCCCCCTGGGTGTTCGCCGATCCGGCGCAGCTGGAGCAAGTGCTCTTCAATCTGTGCGCCAACGCCCGCGACGCCATGCCTGGCGGAGGCGAGCTGACGATCCGGACCGAGCAGACGCCGGGTACGGCGGTGCTGGTGGTGAGCGATACCGGCGCGGGCATGGCCCCAGAGGTGCTCGAGCACTCATTCGAGCCGTTCTTCAGCACCAAGGGCGAGCAGGGCACCGGCCTCGGCCTCGCGACCGTCCACGGCATCGTGAGCCAGCTAGGTGGCCGGATCGAAGTCGAAAGCCAGGTTGGACGTGGAACCACCTTCACCGTGCGGCTACCGAGCCAGGACCCCGAAGTTCCTCGCAAGCCGGCGGACGAGGCAGCTCGACTCCCGGCACCGGGTGGAGACGAGACGGTGCTGATCGTGGAGGATGAGGCGGCGGTGCGGAAGGTGCTGGCTCGGGTGCTGCACCAGCAGGGGTACGAGGTGCTCGAATCAGAGTCCTTCGACTCGGCACTCCAGGCCTACCGCTCGCGCCGGGACGACATTCGGCTGGTCATCTCGGACCTCACGATGCCGGGCCGGAGCGGGCACGAGCTCGTGGCCGAGCTGCTGGCCGATCAGCCGGGCTTGCCGGTCGTGCTTCTGTCCGCCTATCCAGAGGGGGGAACTCTGGGGAAGGCCGAACCGGCACCCGGGATCGTGATGGTGCAGAAACCGCCGGTGTTCGACGAGCTGCTGCGGGTGGTGCGGGCGGCGATTGATACGGTCAGCAGATCTTCTCGGTGACCCCGACCGCGCGTCAAATAGCCTCTCCCACCGAGAAGTACAGCACGCCACCGTCGCGTCCCCAGGCGTAATCCATCCGCAGGTGCATCGGGAACTTCCGCGCCAGCTGAAAGCGAAGACCAGCGCCCCCCGATGGAAGCAGCTCTGCGCCAAGAATCTCGGATAGTTCCGGGGCTACCTGGGCGAATCCCCCGAAGAGGACCGCGCCCAGACGACCTTTGGTGTGACCGCGCAGCTCCACCTGGACCGCGGTGCTGTAGTGGTCCCGGTAGCGTCCCTGGGTGTAACCGCGGACCGAGAACCGGCCCGCTCCGAGCGAGCACAGGCCATAGAAAGGGGCGTCTCCCGGCGCTCCGCAGACGAGCAGGTTCGTCGCGAGCACCAGGCGCGGGCCCCGGAATCCGTGATACCACGACCAGGCCGCCTGATAGCGTTGGAACGAGCCCGACTGCCCCGTCGTGGTGGTGAAAAAATTTCCCTTGAGCTGCGCCAACGATCCGCGCTGGGGCCAGTAGTCGTCGTCCCGGGTATCGAATTCGGCCTGAAGGCCCCCCGCCAGAAGATCCGTGCGTGCCTGGTCGGGGACCGCGGGTTGGTTCGGTCCCGCCGATTCGAGCGGTGTGACGGTGGTCGTCATCCAGAGTATCTGGCCGCCGACGTAGAGTCCGCCCACGACATGGCGGAGCAAGGCACCCGAGGTCAGGAAAAACGTCTGCTCCAGCGGAACCGATTGGCCGGATTCTCCGGCATCGATGCCGATGCCGTAGAAGTCGTACTGCAGGTCCATGTAGCCGGCCACGCCGCGAGCGCGCCAGGTGTCCCCACCGAACCGCGCCATCTCCAGCCCCATGACGCCCCAGCTTCCGTTCTCGCTCACGAGACCGGCGATCGCGCCGGTGGAAGGCTTGACGGTGGTGTCGGCATCGAACCGGTGAATCAGGCCCAGCACCAGGGCCGCGCCCCAGCCGATCTGCGAGTTTCGAAACGGAAGCGGGGCCACGAGCGGCGTGACCCCGGAGCCTCCCTGATCCGTGCCCTTCCCCACCTCGGATGTGCGGCTCGATCGAGGGGATGTCGGCTGTCTCCACCCCCTGGGCCCAGGCGCTGGCGCCGCCAGTGATGATCCATACCCAATACTGCGAGGCGGGCGACCGAGGTCCCTGGCCTAAAACGCGTAGACCCCGCCGGCGCGCCAGCCGTTTACTGTGTATCTGATTTTGCCGGTTCGATCGATGCTGGCAAAATTGTTGGGCGCTTCGATGTTTATCTGGTAGAAGCCGAGGTTGTAGCCCAGCTCGAGTCCCAATTTGCTCGAGAGGAAATAGCGGCCTGCAAGCCCCGCCTCTATCACGCCTGCCTTGATGTTGTCGATCTTGAGGTAGATCGCCCGCAGGTCGCTTTCCAGGTACCAGCGGTCACCCAGCTGGAAACGGCCGTAGCCCCCGATGGAGCCGGTGGGACCGTTGATCTCTCCCTTGCGGGAGAACTGAACGATGGCGGTGTCGGGTCCGCCGGTGGTGGCTCCGGCGGTGGCCGCGATCTCCTGCCGCAGGAAAATCATACCGAGCCCAAGCGCCGCCCCGATCTGAGTCCTCTCGTCAGCCTTGAACGCGTAGCGGTAGGTCAGAAACATCTGGCTGGTCCCCGACGAGGAATTGACTCTGAGCCCCGCCGAGTACGCTGTATCGCGGAACACGATGGTGTCGCGGAGAACCGTCTCGCCCGAGCGCTTGGCCCATTGGTAGCCCCCTTCGAGCTCGTGCTTCCGTCCCGGCCGCCAGCGCAGTGCCACGCGCGGCTGCAAGGTCGTGCTGCCCACGCCCAGATCGTCCCCAGGGCTGAACTCGGTACCCTCCCCACTGTCCGGGTCGATGCGGATGGTGGTTCCCAGAACCAGAAGGGTACCCGAGACGCTCACCTGAAACCGGTCGTAGAGATGGCTTCGGGGCACCTCCTGAGCCTCGAGGAGCCCGGGTCCCAGTGCCACCGCGAGGACGGCGGCGAGAAGCTTCGCTGTGGTTGTCGTGTGGCCCCCCTGGACTCGAGTGGATCGCAACCTAGCTGATCACCTTCTGCTGCTTCATTTCCTTGACCGTCTCCGCAATGATGTCGTCAATCATTTCATTGATGTCGCTGGGATTGCTGGTCTGGCTCCGGCTGGCCCAGAGGAGCTTCTCGTCTGCCACGCGATAAATGTTGGTGTCGAAGTTCACCAGTTGATCCTCCCGGACATATCCCGGGTCGTAGACGGCGCCATAGCCGGCGTAGCCGCCGTAGCCCCACCCTCCGTACATGCTGTGGTATCCCACGGGCACGACGTAGGCCGACCCCGGTACGTAGGTCTGTGACTTGTCGACACTGACCAGCTGCAACATGACCACGCCATCGAAGCCTCCGTCCCGAAGCGCAGCCCTGGTCCGTGCCTGGTCGCCGAGCTGGTCATCCGAAAGGACGGAATACGACGGTTGCGAGCCTTGGATGGCACCTGCCAGCCGGTCCTCGACCGTGCGCCGCATGCCGTCGTCTTTACAGGCGCAGACGGTCAGGACCTTCTTGAAGCGGACGCCACTGGCCGCGGGATCCTTCCAGCTGTTCACCAGCTCCGTGCTGGTCGTGGCACAGCCGGCCAGGAGAACGGCGGCGGCAAGCACACCATGCCTAAGTTGCATCGGGAAACTCCTTGGGTCTATTCGGTTCGGGACGAGGTTGTGGAATCCCTGCTAGCTTGGGGGTCCGGGGGCTGCCGAGCCATTGGACTTTGGTGCACCCCCCGGGGCCGGCGCTCCCGGGGATTGCACCAAAGTCCAATGGCTCGCACTCACAGGGGCGTGTCATAGTGCGGGGCCGTGGCGGCCCCTTCGGTGCCCCACCTCTGCCAGACTGCTGGGAGACCCGAGCCATCCTCTACTCGCGCAGATCCGGCGCCCTTGCGCTGGCCGCCGCAGCCCTGGTCGCCCTCCCGGAGCCCGCCTCCAGCCAGGCGCGGCAGCCGGAGTGGGCGTCGCTCAACCTGCCCGGCGATACCCTGGTTCCCCCAGCGCCCACTCGCCCGGCACCGGAAGACCCCTGTCCCGATTGCAACCCGCCCAAGCGGTTCTGGGCCGGGGCCGGTGAGTTGATGATAGTCCAGGCGGTTCCCTGGGCCTACACGAAGTACGTCACTGAAGGCGAGTGGTCGAACATTTCGTTCCGGACCTGGTTCGACAACATCAAATTTCCCTGGCAGTGGGACAACAACAAGTTCAATAACAACCAGTTCGCCCACCCCTACCACGGCAGCCTCTACTTCAACGCCGGACGAGCCAACGGGTACAACTTCTGGGAGTCGGTGCCCTGGGCCTTCGGTGGCAGTCTGATGTGGGAATTGTTCGGAGAGGTGTGGGCCCCGTCACCCAACGATCTGGCCATGACCACGATGGGTGGGATCACCCTGGGCGAGATGCTGTTCCGGTTCTCCTCCCTGACCCTCGACAACCAAGCAACCGGCTCCGACCGGGTGGTGCGGGAAATTGGGGCGGGACTCATCAATCCGGTCCGGGGATTCAACCGGCTGATTCGGGGCGAGACCGGCCGGATCTCGGAGACCCCGCCGGACTGGCGCCCCACCCGGATCCAGGCGTCCATGGATGTCGGCTACCGCCGTTTCTCCAGCTCGGCCTCGCTCGATGATCCCAGCGCGCTGGACCAGACCTTCGTTCAGTTTTCGGTTTTCTACGGCAGCCAGCTGGCAGATCTGGGAGATAAGCCGTTCTCCGCCTTTCAGCTGTTCGGAACGGTGGCGAGCAAAACCGCCGACCCAATGCGCTTCAGGAGCTGCGGGTCCGGGGCAACCTTGCCGCCAAGCCGCTGGCGGAGGGTGGCAGTAGTCGGCTCGCCGCTTTCATGACCTACGAGTACATCAGCAATCCCGTGGTGGACTTTGGCGCCCAGGGCTTTCAAGGTGGTCTGATAGCCGCCCAGTCGAAGCCGGGCCGGAGCATGAGCCTTTACGGCGAGGCCATGGTCCGGGCAAATCCGGTCGCGGCGATCCGGTCCGACTACTTCGTAACCGCCGAGGGTCGGGACTACGACTATGGAGTGGGGCTGGGCGGTCGCCTGGAAGGGCGAGCCCTGTGGACGGGGAAGTCCACGGTTCGCGCGTCCTTCGGTTATGTGTTTCTCCCGGTCGTCAGCGGCTTCCCCGGAAACCACCAGCTCTGGACTTTGAGCACCGAGGCACGGGGTTATCTCAAAGGAAAGTTCGGGGCCGGTCTGGCTTATACCCGGATGTGGCGATTCAGCAACTACACCTTCAATCCCGACGTGAACCAGGACCTGTCGGAGGCGCGCGTGTTTCTCTCCCTTGCGATTCCGCGGTGGGTAGAATGACCGGCCGCCGAGCGGGCCTACTCACGCTCTGCGCAGCGGGACTCGTGCTGGGGTGCGCCGACTCCATCGTTCGGCTGCTGGAACCGGAGAACAATCCTCAGACCGTCAACACGCCGGAACGTTTTCAGTTCACCGCCACTGACTTGCGCAACGTCAATGACCGGCTGGTTTGGACCTGGCCGAACCCGGCGCCGAAGGCCGTGTTGGCCCATGGCAGCTTCATCCATCACGGCTACGGCATCCTGGTGGTCCTCGATGCCGTGGGCCAGGTCGTTGATTCCACACTGCTCGAGTACAGCTTGGAGGACTCAACCCGCACTGGCACCCCGGGCGACTGGACGGTCATACTGGTCCTCGCGGCAGCTCGGGGTCGGGCCAGTTTCACCCTGACACCGGTGCCATGACGGCGGGCAGGCGATCGTGATCTATGACGATGTGCCGACGCTGCTCCCGCTCGTCATCCAGCTGAGTCTTGCGCTCATGGTTCTCAGCGTTGGGCTCAGCACCAGGGTCGAGGACCTGACTTATCTGTTTCGGAAACCGAAGCTGCTCCTCCGCTCGCTGCTGTCGATGTATGTGGTGATGCCGGTCTTCGCCGCCCTCCTCGCCAAGGGCTTCGATCTTACCCCGGTGGTCAGAGGGTCGCTGATCCTGCTCGCGATCTCGCCGCTCCCGCCGATCTTCCCCAATAAGGCGCTGAAGGCGGGAGGGGAACGGTCCTACACCATCGGGCTCCTGGTGGCGGCGACGCTCATCTCCATCGTCTTCATACCGGTGGCATTGGAGCTACTCGAAAGAGTCTTTGGCATTCCGCTGCAGATGAGGCCGGCCGCAGTCCTGGCGCTGGTGTTCTGGACCCTGCTCCTGCCGCTGGCGCTTGGCGTCGGGGTCCACCGTCTCGCTCCGGCCTTTGCCGAGCGGGCCGGCAAACCGGTTGCCCTGGTGGGGGCTGTTCTCCTGATTCTCGCGCTGCTTCCGGTGCTGGTCAAAGTATGGCCGGCGATGATGTCCCTCATCGGCAACGGCACCATCCTGGTCATGGTGGTGTTCGCCCTGGTGGGCCTGGCTGCCGGTCACCTGCTGGGCGGGCCCGATACCCCACAGCGAACCGTGTTGGCGCTTTCGACCGCAACCCGGCACCCCGGAATCGCCATCGCAATCGCCGCTGTCAACTTTCCTGACGAGAAGCTGGCCCCGGCGGCGATGCTGCTGTACCTGCTGGTCAGCGCGCTGGCTGCGAAGCCCTATCTAGCCTGGCTGAAACGCCATTCAATAGGCCCCGTACCAGCACCCGCAGGAACCTGAAGTCACCCCCAACAAGAAGGCCCGCCACCATGGCGGGCCCGCGTGCTCTTATGACGCCGGGATCTAGGAGTAAGAGCCCGCGGCCAGAGCCAGGAATATCCCCAATGCCCAGCTCACAAGGGCGACGATGGTAATGCGCCCGGATCGCTTATTCCAGCCTGGCAAGCTCAACTTCCTGCTCCTGCCCTGAAAAACATTGGCGGAGGCAGGCTCGCCGGCTCCAGCTTCCAAATGGTAGAAACCATCGAGCCGGTGAGCCTCCCCCAGATGGGGTGACATCACCGGCCCATACAATAGGAATCGGCCTCGAGCGCGCGCTATTGCACTATAGTCGAGGCCCGACCCGCGCGATTATCTCGAATAGTACTCGATCACCAACGAGGTCTCACATTGCACCGGGATCTGCTCCCGCTCCGGCAGCTCGCGGACCCGGATGCTCTTGGCATCGCGGTCGAGCTCGAGGTAAGCCGGCGGGTGCGCGACTTCGAGCGGTGCGGTAAAGGCGATCATGTCCCGGCTCTTGGGAGCCACGGACACTACCTCTCCCGGCTTCAGGCGATATGAGGGCCGATCAACCTTCTTGCCGTTCACATAGATGTGGCCATGAGTCACCGCCTGCCGGGCCGCATAGATGGTGCGGACGAACCCACCGCGCAGCACCACCGCGTCCAGCCGCATCTCCAGCAGCTGAAGCAGGCGCACACCGGTGTTTCCGGTCTGCCGCGTGGCCTCGGCGAAGGAGTTCTCCATCTGCCGCTCGCTGACGTTGTACTGGGCCCGCAGCCGCTGCTTTTCGATCAGCTGCTTCTTGTAGCCGCTGATCTTGCGTCTGGGCGTTGCGCCATGCTGGCCCGGCGGGTTGGGCCGGTTCTCCATCACCTTTGCTGCCTTCGGGGTGATCGCGATGCCCAGCTGGCGGGAAAGCTTTACCTTGGGTCCCCTGCGGTTCACAATCTTGTCTCCTGTGCCCTGAAATAGATGTTTTACCAGCACATATGGTAGTCGGATCGGAGCCTCTTCGGAAGGCTCCCGCCCTTTACCTGGCGCGTCCCAGGTCACTGCGGACTCGCGATTTTGGGTGTAAGCTATAGAGACAAACCTTCCTGAGGGTGCCCCCGTGAAGATGCTCCAGCTGGTCCCCGCTCTCCTTGTAGCTCTGGTGCTGCCGGCCGGGTCGGCCGCGGCGCAGGCCGCCACCGCCAACGACTGTGCCTGGCAGTGCAGCCGCGTGAACCTCCCGCTCGGCTTCAGCATCGCCGAAATCAATGATGACGGCAGCTTCGTAACTCTCGAAGATGGAAGCATTTGGGAAATACGACTCCCCCAGCGCCCGGTAGCGTCGAGCTGGCAGCCGGGTGACTTCGTGGAAGTCCGGAACGTGCTGGCGCCGGTTGACCGGTTCGAGATCCTGCTGGCCCGGGGCGACAACGATCGAGCCGAAGCGAGGCTGGCGGGCCGGAAGCCCAGCAGCGGGGCAGCGGGGCAGCAGTAGCAATCCCGCGGGATCAGGAGTAGTAGCGCTTCATCTCAGCGGCAACACCATCCAGATCGGGAAACAGGCGCCGCTCGTCTACGCTGACCAGGTCGAGCTGGTCGCGAAAGCGGGCGGCCTCCCGGGCTGGAATGATGAACTTCGTGAGCGTCGAGCCCAGGCCGTGACTCTCCAGGAAGCGGTCGAACGGCATCCTCTTGTCGGAGCACAGGGTGAACGTGGCTGACTGCGCCACGATGCGGGCGTTCAGCGACGGCGGCTCGAACATGCAGGCGAACGGTTGGGCGCCCGCTGCTCTGGAGAAGAGCTTCCAGGGCGTCAGAGGTCGCTCCCCGCCGAGAATCCCCTCCAGATCCTCTATCAGCAGCGCCAGCTCCGGTAACCCAAAGCAGCGGTGCACGCTCTTCCAATCCAGCCGCCAGATGACCCGGTCGGAGTCGTGATTCTCCGACAGTCGCGAAATGTGCGGCTACCAGTGGCGAGTAGGTCCAGTCCAGCAATCGGGTGGGCAAACCGTGATGCTGGGCCGTCACCAGCACTTCCCATTCGTTGACCGGCGGCGTCTGGAAATGGGGCCGGGAATACCGGATGAAGTTCCGGAGGATGTGCTCTTCCAGATCAGCCTTGGAGTGCGGAGTGCCGCCGAGCTTGTCGAGGCTGGTGAGCAGAGGCCAGCCATCCTTGGGGTCGCCGCGGTACACACCGCTGTCCCGCCGCCGCCCGGTTCGCGGGTCCGGCTCCGGTGGCGTTACCTTGTCGATCAAGTCGCCCAGACTGTTGACCCTGACTTCGGTAATGGACATCGTGGCTGGAATGTAAAGCCCTTTCAGTGGTGTGACATACATCCTAGCAGCAGGAGACCGGAGCTTCGAACATGCCTGGAGACAGCCCGCATGCGGCCCGGCGCCGGCCGGACGGCAGCGGAGATCAACGCTGGGACGGAGCAGAATGGCGTTACGAGAAGCTCGACTTCGGGCCGAGTGGGCCTCTTTGTATCCGGGCCTCGCTCCGGGCGTGTGGATGGTCGCCTCGCAGTTGGTCCCGCTAGTCCTGCGCCACCGTCTCCAGGACCATCCCAGCTGGGAATTCAGCCGCAGGATCCTGGTGGATGAGCATTTCGAGTTCAGGGGAGGCCGTCCCCGGGACAGCTACTGGAGTGGAATCCTGAGCCGGGTGGACGACACCTGAGTGGCTCGCCATCCGGTCCGCTCACCCGCTTCGCCCCGAGCCCCACGGGCTACCTGCACCTGGGGCATGTGGCCAACGCCATTTACGTCTGGGGCATCGCGCGGGCCCGCCGGGGGCGGATCCTGCTCCGACTGGAAGATCATGATCGCGGCCGCTGTCGCCGTGAGTACGAGACGGCGATCCTGGAAGACCTGGAATGGCTGGGACTCGAGCCCGATCAAGGCACGCCGGACTGAGTTCCGGGCGGCAAGGTCGGCGTATCGCCAGAGCGACAATCGAGCATCGCTATCAGGCTGCGCTGGAGCGGCTCGCCGAAAGCCTCCGGGTCTATTCCTGCGACTGCTCCCGCAAGGAAATCGCCGGTGAGTCGGACGTTCCGGATCAGGAAACCCGCTATCCTGGCCGATGTCGGGACCGGAATCTCAGTCCGGGGCCCGGCCGTGGGCTTCGAGTGATGATGGAAGCGGGCGAGGAGCGGTTCGACGACGGGTTGCTGGGACCGCAGAGCCAGGATCCCTCCCGGCAGTGTGGCGATCTGCTGCTCAAGGACCGGCACGGGAACTGGACCTACCAGTTCGCGGTGACGGTGGACGATCTGGATCAGGAAATCGATCTGGTGATCCGGGGTCAGGATCTGCTGGAGTCCACCGGCCGCCAGATCCGGCTGGCCCGGATGCTGGGGCGGGCGGCTCCCCCGGCGTACCTGCACCATCCTCTGATCCGGCATGGCTCCGGTGCCAAGCTCAGCAAGGCCAACCGCGATACCGGCATTCGCGAGTTGCGGGCGGCCGGCTTCACCCCGGCAGCGGTGCTGGGACAGGCGGCGCACCGCGCAGGATTGATCGACTCACCGCGCGATCTCGACGGTTCGGGACTTGGCTCACTTCTTTCGACAGAGTTAGCATCCACTATGCCCCGCACCGGCCGCTGGCTTGCCGCTGGACTCTTCCTCTGTGCCCTCGCTCCGGGACGTGGCTCGGCACAACTTCCCCGCGTCATGATTCAGACCGAGCTTGGGAGCATGGAGGTGGAGGTCGACACCATCAAGACTCCTGATGCTGCGGGCGACTTCCTCATCTACGTCGATCACGGCGCGTACCAGGGTGGGCGTTTTCATCGGACTGTTCGGGCAGAGAGGCAGGCGGAAGGCAAGACCGAGATCGAAGGCATTCAGGGCGGACTGAATCCTTCACGCTCGAAGGACGTTGCCCCGATGGCATTGAACGGTAAGAAAGACACAGGTCTGTCGCTCGGCGACAAGGCGTCTTCCACGCCGCCTGACGGGATGGATGAGGCCAACCGCGGATTTTTTCATTCGCGTCGGGGATCAGCCCGAACTCGGACGCCTCGATCCCGACGGCCAGGGGTTCACTCCGTTCGGTCGCGTCGTTCGCGGGCGCGAGGTGGCTCGCCTTATCCATACGGCGCGAGCTCAGGAGCAGCGGTTGAACCCGCCGATTGGGATCTTGAATATTACGAGGGTGAGGTAGGGCGGAAGGACGGCGGCGGTAGACGGTGCGGCGGACAGGTACGGCGGCGGTAGCTGCTCCGGCGGCAGAGAGCGCCAAGTCAACATCGTCATTTATCATCCCGCCTACCGCCTTACCGCCGCCGTCCCTACCGTCGCCGTACGCTACCGCCGCCGTACCTACCGCCGCCTACCTACCGTCCGCCCGTCCTACCGCCTTCCCTTACCGTCCCTTCAAAATCCCATTCCTCACCCTCACCGCCTTCTCCGACGCACCCGGATCCAGCTCGATCCGCCGTTCCACGCGGGACGCCAGGACCACCTTCCCATTCAGCGTCAGCGTATCGGTTCCGCGCAGCACCTTGATCGGCAGCGGGGCCCCTTCCTCCTTTCCGAATCGGCTTCGGAACGCGGGCCCGAAGTTGGGGTCGGTCACCGACAGGTCGCCGATCGCCAGGAGGCGGTCTCCTGCCCGGACGCCTGCGGCCTCCGCCGGCCCGCCGGGCTGGACCCCGTTGACCACGATGCCGCTGGAGTCGGCGTTGGTAGAGATGCCCAGTCTGGGATCGCGCATGGTGTCTGTAGCCATCCTGAGGCCGGCCAGCGGAAGAACCTCACCGTAAGGGAAGGGCTCCCGCCCGTCGATGTAGCGACGATTGAAATCGGCGAAGGAGCGGCCGCCGGCCGCCTTGCTGACCGCTCCCCACCAGTCCGCGCCGGTGAAGCCCCGCCCGCGCTTGAAGGTGCCCTGATAGAGCTCCCGCAGAACCTCATCCAGCGACCGCGCGTTGTCGCTGCCGTCCCGAATCATGATGTCGAGCAGGAAGCCGGCGAGTGACCCCTTGGGGTAATACAGGTAGCCGCTGCCGTCGATCGGATGGATCCAGGTGGAGAGCGATGCGTCTTCCAGCGCCGTCGGCGGAGCCTCAGCCACGGTACCGACCTTGGCCGACGTGAGCGCCATGAACTGCGAGGAGTCGATGATGCCGCCGCGCGAGAGCGACAGATCGGCGTAGTAGTCGGTGATCCCCTCGCTCACCCAGAGCCACGGGGTTGGCTGGGGCGAGTCGTAGTCGTAGGGCACCATCTCCGCGGGACGCAGCCGCTTGACGTTCCAGGCGTGAAATATCTCGTGCGCGGTGATCGAGGCCAGCAGCGGGCTGCCGATGAACTGGGGGTTGTAGATGCCCACGTGGGAGTTGGCGTGCTCCAGCGCGCTTCCGCCGCCGTAGTCCTGGTCAAAGATCAGCAGATTGGTGTAGCTGTCCCACGGAGTCTCGCCGAACACCGCCGCCTGAGGCGGGATCATCTTGGCGATCTGGTCCCAGAGCAGCTGGCGGCTGGTGCCGGTCAGCAACCCCGCCGGATACGTCGCCAGGCGGGTCCAGCGTCCGGCCACCTGCAGGCTGTCGTAGTCCATTCGCCCCACGAAGAACGGCCGGTCCACCAGATCGTGGTAGTTCGATGCGGTGTAGGATCGCGGGGTCCGGCCCGGGGTCATGCCGGTCGCCACGTGCCACGCCGATTCCGTCGTGACCGTAACTGCCGCGGGAAAGTTGAAGCCTCGTCCCTCGGCGTAGAAGAAGATGTTGGTGCCGTTGAACAGGGCGAAGTCGGGACGGGCCCACGCCATGGCGTTGTCGAGCGAATCGGCGATGTAGTCGAACCGCACCGTGATCGCCTTGGCGCTCCCCGGCTGAACCCTCCAGGTGTCGTAGTCCAGCTTGTCCCACGCGAGGGCCGGCAGCACCACCGGAGGCGGTGAACCCAACCACCGAGCGGGCGAAGTTGCTGATCTCGTATGCGCCCGGGGTCCAGGCGGGGAGTGAGAGCAGGACCGCCCCGGTACCCGCGACATCGAACGACATGGCCACGTTGATGGTGCGCCGGCTCGCCGTGGTGGAGTCGAAGGTCAGGTCGTAGCGCAGGTTGGTGATCGGCGCCGACTGGGGTTGCTGCTGGGCCTGGAGTGCGAGAGGGACGAGCAGCAACAGGGTGGATTTCATTCTGATTCCTTCGACGGGCTTCACGTCGCGAAAGTTACCAGCGCATTTTCGGAGGGATTGAACTCGCCCTCCCACCGGGCCATGACCACCGTCGCCAGGCAGTTGCCGATCACGTTGACGGTTGTGCGGCCCATGTCCATCAGTTCATCCACACCCAGAATGATCGCCACCCCTTCGAGCGGCAGCCCGAAGTGGAGCAGGGTGCCGGAGAGGATGACCAGCGACGCCCGGGGCACGCCGGCCACGCCTTTACTGGTCACCATGAGCGTGAGCATCATGATCAGCTGCTGGCCCAGGGTCAGGTCCACGCCGGCGGCCTGGGCCACGAAGATCGATGCCACCGCCAGGTACAGGGTCGAGCCGTCGAGGTTGAAGGAGTAGCCGGTGGGGAGGACGAAGGCGACGATGCGCCGGGGCACGCCCAAAGCCTCCATGTTTTCCATCGCCTTCGGCAGGGCCGCCTCGGATGACGTCGTGGCGAAGGCAATCAGGGCCGGCTCCCTCACCGCCTGGATGAAGGCCCGCAGTGGAACCCGGGCCAGAATTGCCACCGGCACCAGCACCACCAGGATGAACACGATCAGGGCGCCGTAGAGCGTCAGCACCATCTTGCCCAGGTTGATCAGCACGCCCACGCCGCTGTGGCCCACCGTCACCGCGATCGCGGCACCGATGCCGATCGGGGCGAACTTCATCACGATGCCGGTGAACTTGAACATCGTCTCCGCCAGCCCCTCGGCGAATCCGAGCATCGCCTCCTTGGGCCGGCCCTTGACCTGCGACAGGGCGACGCCGAACAGGATCGAGAAGAAGACGATCTGCAGGACCTCGTTGTTCGCCGCCGCTTCGAAGAAGCTCTGCGGCACCAGATGCTCGAGAATGCCGCTGAAGGTGGTGGTCTTCTGCGCCAGCTGCTCCCCCGCCTCCGCCGACGCGCTCAGGCGTACGCCGACGCCCGGACGGGTCAGGTTGACCGCGGCCAGCCCGATGAACAGGGCCAGCGTGGTGACGACCTCGAAGTAGATGATGGCCTTGAGGGCGAGTCGGCCGACTCGCTTCATGTCGTCGCCGTGGCCCGCGATGCCGATGACCAGGCTGCCGAAGATGATCGGCACCACGATCGACTTGATCATCCGCAGGAAGATCGTGGACAGCGGCTTCAGGCTGGTGCCGAGCTCGGGGTTCAGCCACCCGACCAGGGCACCGAGGACCATGAAGATCAGAATCCACTTCGTGACGGAAATTTTGCGGAGGGCGCTCCAGAGAGCTCTCACCGGGAAGCCAGCGCTCCCGTCTTGGCGTCGATCCCGGCCAGCACCGCCGCGTGGGACGCGGCGAACTTCGCCACCCCTTCCTCTTCCAGCTCGCGGGTGATCGCTGCCAGGTCGATACCGGCTGCCCCGAGCGCATCCAGCCGGGCTGGCGCCGTGGCCACGCTTTCGTGGATCCGGACCGCCGGCTCTCCATGATCCCGATAGGCGGCGAACGTCTCGGGCGGCAGGGTGTTCACCGTCTGCGGCGCGGCCAGCGCCTCGACGTAGTACACGTCCGGCAGGCGCGGATCCTTGGTGCTGGTGGACGCCCATAGCGGCCGCTGCGGGCGGGCCCCCGCGTGGACCAGCCGCTGCCAGCGCCAGGTCTCCAGGGTACGTTCGAAGATGCGGTAGGCCAGCGCCGCATTCGCAATGGCGATGGTGCTCCGAAGTGACGTGGCCCTGGGCGACTTATCCAGCAGCGCGTCAACCTTGCTGTCTACCCGGCTCACGAAAAAGCTGGCGACCGACGCCACATCCTGAATCGGAAGATCGTCCTCGAGCCGGGCTTCGAGCCCGGCAAGAAATGCCTCGACCACTTCGGCATAGCGCTCGATGGAGAACAGCAGGGTGACGTTGACGTTGATCCCTTCGGCGATGCAGCGGGTGATTGCCGGGAGGCCCGCGCGGGTGCCCGGAATCTTGATCATCGCGTTGGGCCGGTCCACCGCCTCCCAGAGCCGGCGGGCCTCCTGAATCGTGCCGTCGGAATCATTGGCGAGCGTGGGTGAGACCTCCAGCGACACGAACCCGTCGGCGCGGTTCGAGTGCCCGTAGAGCGGCAGGAAGACGTCGCACGCGGCCTGCACGTCGGCCACGCTCAGCGCCTCGAAGATCTGGCCCGCAGTGCACCCCTGGTCGGACAGCCGGCGGATGTCGTCGTCGTACAAGTCGGCTTCCCGCGATCGCCTTCTCGAAGATCGTCGGATTGGACGTCATGCCGCGCAGTCCGTCCTTCAGCAATCAGCTCGGGACAGCTCGCCCGAGGCCATGAGATCGCGGGTGATGTAGTCGTACCAGAGGCTCTGGCCCAGCTGGCCCAGCTTCAGCAGCGGGTTCGTCATTCAGACCTCGCGGTGTTGGACGCATCACGATCGGCCACGAGCCGCCGGGCCGTCGCCGCCACCTGCTCGGCCGTCAGCTTGAACTCCTGATAGAGTCGCTCGCCCGGGGCCGACGCACCGAACCCTTCCATTCCGACCATCGCGCCCTGGTCGGTGGTCCAGCGGGACCAGCCGAATGGCCCGCCCGCCTCGACCGCGACGCGGGCCCGCACAGCGGGCGGGAGCACCACGTCGCGATAGTGCTCCGGCTGGGCGGCGAACAGCTCCCACGAGGGCATGGAGACGACCCGGGCCCGCACCCCGTCGGCCTGCAGCAGGCGGGCCGCGCCGAGCGCGATACCTACCTCCGAGCCGGTGGCGATCAGGATCGTGTCCAGGCTGCCGGTGCCCGGCGGATCCAGCAGCACGTAGGCGCCCCGTTTCACTCCTTCAGCCGGGGCCATCACGGTTCGGTCCAGCACCGGCAGCTTCTGTCGGGTGAGCACCAGCATGGTGGGACCGTCTCGCCGTTCCATCGCCACTCGCCACGCCTCGATCGTTTCGGCGGCATCGCCGGGACGGATGGTGACCAGGTTGGGAATCGAGCGCAGCATCGCCAGGTGCTCGACCGGCTGGTGGGTCGGGCCGTCTTCGCCTAAGCCGATGGAGTCGTGGGTGCCGATGTAGATCACCGGCAGCTTCATGATGGCGGCCAGCCGAATCGCGGGCTTCATGTAGTCGGAGAACACCAGGAAGGTGCTGCCGAAGGGGCGCAGTCCTCCGTGGGCGGCAATACCGTTCAGGCATGCAGCCATGCCATGCTCGCGTACTCCCCAATGAAAGGTGCGACCGCTGCTGGTGGGGCCGAACGTACCTCCCTGTTTCAGGGTCGTGCCGGTGCTGCCGCCGAGGTCGGCGGAGCCGCCGACGAGATTGGGAACCGCTGCCGCTATAGCCTGCAGTGCCAGACCGGAGGCCTGCCGGGTGGCGAGCTGCCCCGCTCCGGGAGCGACCGCCGGCAAGGCCTGGTCCCAGCCTTCCGGCAAGCGTCCCGAGAGCCACTGCTCGAACTCGCCGGCCAGCGCCGGCTCCCGGGCGGCGTACGCCTCGAACCGACTGCGCCACTCGGCTTCCAGCTCCGCGCCGCGGGGAACCGCCCGGCGCCAGTCGGTGAGCGCGTCCTCCGGTATGTGGAACTTGGGCTCCTGGGGCCAGCCCATGAGCTCCTTGGTGCGCCGGACCTCTTCGGCGCCGAGCGGACTACCGTGCGCGTCGGCGGTGTTGCGCTTGGTGGGGGCGGGATCGGCGATCGTGGTTCGCAGGATGATGAGCGAGGGACGCGACGTCTCCGCGCGCGCCGCTTCGTACGCGGCGCCGATCGCGGCGAGATCGTTGCCGTCGCCCACCCGCACCACATGCCAGCCGTACGCCTCGAATCGGCGGGCCACGTCCTCCGAGAACGTCAGCGCGGTGTCGCCGTCGATCGTGATGTGGTTGTCGTCGTACACCACGTTGAGCTTGCCCAGCCGAAGATGTCCGGCCAACGAGGCTGCTTCGCTGGCTACGCCTTCCATGAGGTCGCCGTCGCTGGCGAAGACCCAGGTCCGGTGGTCTACGATCGTGTGCTCGGGACGGTTGAAGTGATCCGCCAGAAACCGCTCGGCGATCGCCATCCCGACGGCGTTCCCGAAGCCCTGCCCCAGCGGTCCTGTGGTGGTCTCGACACCGGGAGTATGGCCCCGCTCGGGGTGGCCCGGGGTACGCGAGCCCCACTGCCTGAAGTTCCGGATCTCGTCCAGCGAGAGGTCATACCCGCTCAGGTGCAGCACCGAATAGAGCAGCATCGAGGCGTGGCCACAGGACAGCACGAAGCGGTCGCGGTCGGCCCAGTCCGGGTTGGCGGGGTTGTGGCGGAGAAAACGGGTCCAGAGCACGTAGGCGGCGGGCGCCAGCGCCATGGGGGTGCCAGGATGTCCCGACTGGGCCTGCTCCACGGCGTCCATGGCCAGGGCGCGGATGGAATTGATGCTGCGCCACGCCACGGCGGGCGGGGGGTCGGGCTCTCGGGATGGCGTCATGGGATCCGGTCGCACCGGGCGGGTGCGGGTGCTCTCTACGCTCAGGACCGACTCCTTTAGGAGGTGAGGACCGGGCCGCGCGGAGGAGAGGGAAGATAGGCGGGAAGGCGGTAGGGCGGTAAGGCGGTAAGGACATACAGGTCATTCGAGCCGGCGAAGAATCCCACTCGGGAAGGGCGGGAAGATCGGCTGTCGCTCGCTCGGATGACCGCCTTCTACCGTACCGCCTTACCGCCTTACCGCCTTACCGCCCTATCTTCAACCATGCGCCGACTTTTCCGGCTCTTCCTCGTCTCTCTTCGTCCTCCCGACGCTGATCGGCGCCGTGGTCATGGTCGCCGCCGGGCGTCCGCTGATGTTCGAGCTGCTGCAGCGGGGTACCTCGTACAAGTTCCCGCGGGTGCAGTGGATCGTCACCAAGGACCTCGCCCGCTGGCTCGACGATTCCACCCGGGCGCCGCCAGTGATTCTCGATGCCCGGAGCCGGGCCGAGTTCGAGGTCAGCCACCTGAAGGGGGCCCGGCGGATCGACCCCTACCGCCCCGACCTGGCGGGCCTGTCCGGGCTCCCGCGGGATACCCCCATCGTGGTCTATTCCTCCGCCGGCTACCGCGGGGCGCGGGTGGCCAACTGGCTGGGCCAGCAGGGGTTCCGCAAGGTTCAAAACCTGGGAAGCAGCCTGTTCCAGTGGGCCAACGAGGGCCACCCCCTGTACCGTGGCGACCGGCCGGTGCAGGTGGTGCATCCCTATGACGGCAAATGGGGTTGGGGCTGGCTGTTGGAGGGGGAATACCGGGCCCAGGCGCCTGCCGTGGAACGACATTCCATTGCTCCCTAATGACTTCGAGGTGCTGCCCCGCTGCCCCGCCGCCCCGCTGATTTCTGCCCTTCCTGTCATTCTGGCGCTAATCTTGCTATCTTTCCACACGTACTTTCGCGACCTGGATGACAGGTCATATGTCTCACCCTGATTTTGGTATCTTGTGGCACGTCGATCACGAAGACATCCTGCAGCTCACATCCCTAGCTTCCGCCGTTCCCCTGGTCGTTCCATGCAGTCGCACCGCGATTGGCTCCTTGCACAACACGGCTCTGTTTGCGCGTACTGCGGAACCGAGACGCCCGACCACGCGATCACTCTCGATCACGTGCGTCCCCGCCGAGGTCAGACGGCTTACGACCGTCCCGACAACCTCGTGCTGGCCTGCAAGGACTGCAACGCTGCCAAGGCAGACACGCCGCTGGTGGCGTTTCTGATGCAGCGCCGCGCCCGGGGAGTCTTCCTCCTGCACTACGGAGAACATCTCTCCGAGCCGCTGAGGGAGCTGGCGCGACAGGCCTCCGAAAGGCCTATTACCGACAGGGACTGAAGCGAGGCGGAAGGTAAGAGGCGGAAGAAGAGGCGGCAAGTGAGCGGCGGAATTTTTCCGCCTCTTTACTACCGCCTCTTACCTTCCGCCTCTGCACCTTCCGCCTCTCTACTACCGCCCTGACCCTCTCACCCCGCCTTGCTTGCGGTAGTGGTGCCCGCCTTCGCCGACCCCGCTCCCAGCGCCTCCCTGATGATGCGCCCCTGCTCCGCCAGGTGGGCCGCAGGATACCCTTCCGCCGGACTGGCCCGCTCCGGCCGGCCGACGTAGCGAAGCTCCATGGGATGACCCTCGGACAGGAGCTCCCGCAGCTTGGCCTCCAGGTATCGCCATGCTCCCATGTTGAGCGGCTCCTCCTGCACCCATACCAGCTCGGTGGCCTTGCTGTAGCGCGGCAACACCTCACGCAGCTCGTTCCAGGGAAAGGTGTAGAGCTGCTCCAGCCGGATGATTGCCGGCCGGTCGTCGCCCAGCTTGTCGGCCTCGGCCAGCAGGTCGTAGTACACCTTCCCGGTGCACATCAGCACCCGGCGGGCCTGCTCCGGTTTGCCGGCAAAGAAGGGATCGTCTATGACCGGCTGAAATGTGCCGCTCGGGAGAGGTCCTCCAGCCTGGACGTGGCCTGCGGATGGCGCAGCAGGCTCTTGGGCGTGAACAGAATCAACGGCCGCTGTCTCGACCTCTTGGCCTGGCGTCGGAGCAGGTGAAAGTACTGCGCCGGCGTGGTGCAGTTGACGACCCGGATATTGCCCTCGGCGGCGAGGTGGAGGAACCGCGCCATGCGGGCACTCGAATGCTCCGGACCCTGTCCCTCATAGCCATGGGGGAGAAGGAGAGTCAGCCGGGTCGTAAGGCCCCATTTCGCCAGACCCGCCGAGATGAACTGATCGATGATCACCTGGGCGGCGTTGATGAAGTCGCCGAACTGGGCTTCCCACAGCACCAGCGTTTCTGGAGCGGCCACACTATACCCGTACTCGAATCCGAGGGTTGCCAGCTCCGAAAGCGGGCTGTTGTGCAGCTCCATCGGTGCCAGGGCGCCGGGCAGATTCCTGATCGGCGCGGTCTGCGCGCCGGTATTCACGTCGTGCAGCACCAGGTGGCGCTGGCTGAAGGTGCCGCGCTCGGTATCCTGCCCCGTCATTCTGATGGGGATGCCTTCGGTCAGCAGCGAGCCCAGCGCCAACGCTTCGGCGTGGGCCCACTCGATCCCGCCGTCCGGTCCCAGTGCCGTGCGGCGCCGCTCCAGCTGCTTGCGCAGTTTGGGGTGGACCGTGAACCCCTCGGGCCAGCTGTGCAGCTGGTCGTTCAAGGCCCGCAAAAACTCGGGGCTCAGCGCGGTTTCGATTTCCTGACCCGCTCCGCTCAGCCGAACCTGGCGCTCCCGGGCGGGTGCCCCGGCCATGCTCGACTTGAACGCCTGCTGGATCTCCACCAGCCGCTGGTATGCCTGTTCGGCCTGACGGTCGGCCTCCTCCTGGGTGATCACGCCGGCCTCGACCAGCGTACGAGCGTAGCGGTCCCGCACGGAGGGAAGGTTCCGGATCCTCTCGTACATCAGCGGCTGGGTATACGCCGGCTCGTCGCCTTCGTTGTGACCGTGCCGGCGGTATCCGACCAGATCGATGACCACGTCCTGATGGAACCGGTCCCGGTAGGCCATCGCCAGGTGGACGGCCGACAGGCAGGCCTCTGCATCGTCGGCGTTGACGTGGACGATCGGGATGTCGAATCCCTTGGCGAGATCGGAGGCGTAGCGGGTGGACCGCGCATCCTCCATGTCGGTGGTGAAGCCGACCTGGTTGTTGGTGATCAGATGCAGGGTTCCGCCGGTGCGGTATCCCTTGAGCGCTCCCAGGTTCAGGGTCTCGGCCACCACGCCCTGTCCCGCAAACGCCGCGTCGCCGTGAATCGCCACCGGCAGCGCCGCCGTCGGATCGTGATGCGGCTCCCGGCCGCGCCGCTGGGTCTGCTTGGCGCGCGCGCGTCCATCCACTACCGGCGACACGTACTCCAGGTGGCTCGGATTGGGCGACAGGCTGACGGTGATGGCCTTGCCCTGCGCCGTCTTGTACGCGCCCTCGGCGCCGTGATGGTACTTCACGTCACCGGTGCCGCCCTCGGGCGTGGGATGCCCGCCCTCCACCTGCCGTCCTCCCTCGAACTCGGCGAAAATCGTCTCATAGGGGCGACCCACGGTGTGGGCCAGCACGTTGAGCCGGCCGCGATGGGCCATCCCGATGACGACGTCACGGGCTCCCGATTCGGCTGCGCTCTCGATGGTGCGGTCGAGCATGGGGACCAGCATGTCCACGCCTTCGATCGAGAATCGCTTCTGCCCCAGGTACGCCTTGTGGAGAAAACGCTCGAGCGCCTCGACTTCGGTCAGCCGGTGCAGCAGCCAGCGCTGCCGCTCGGGCGGCATCGGCTGGCGGTAGGCGCCCGATTCGATCTTCTCTCGCAGCCAGACGCGCTCCTCATGGGTCGAGATGTGCTCGATCTCGTACGCCATGGTTCCGCAGTAGGTGGCCTGGAGATAGGGCAGCGCTTCGGCCAGGGTGCGTCCGGGCACGGCGATGCGGAGGACCTTCGCCGGGATGGCGGCCATGATCTCCGGCGTGAGCCCGAGCAGGGCGGGGTCGAGCGCCGGATCGCCGATGGGGTCGGTGCCGAGTGGATCCAGCTGCGCGGCGAGGTGGCCGTGCATCCGGAACGCCTTCACCAGCGCCATGGCGGCGGCCACGTGCGCCAGCATCTCGGATCCGACCGGCTCCTGCACCGCCTTGACGCTGCCTGACGGACGCGCCGGAGCGCTCGACGGCGACACCTTCAGGCTTTCCGCAACCAGCTCGTAGAATCTCTCGTCGCCCTGCAGCAGCCGATCCACCAGCCCGAGGAATGCGCCCGACTCGGCGCCCTGGATGACCCGATGGTCGTAGGTGCTGGTGATGGTCATGACCTTGCTGATGCCCAGCTCCCGTACCCGATTCTCCGGCAGGGTGGCAAACTCGGGCGGGTAACCGATCGCACCGACCGCGATGATGCTTCCCTGGCCGGCCATGAGCCGGGGCACCGAGGCCACCGTGCCAAGCCCGCCCGGGTTGGTGAGCGACATGGTGGCGCCGGCGAAATCGTCCGGCATCAGCTTGTTGGTGCGCGCCTTCTCCACCAGCGTCTCGTAGGCCGCCAGGAACGCTCCGAAGTCCATGGACTCTGCGTGCTTGATCACCGGCACGACGAGTCCGCGGCTGCCATCCTTGCGCTGCACATCCACCGCGAGGCCGAGCGCGATTCCTTCCGGCTGCACCCGGAACGGCACGCCGTCGCGCATGACCAACGTATGGCCCATGACGGGTTGCTGTTTCGTGGCCTGGACGATGGCGTAGGCAATCAGGTGGGTGAACGAGATCTTCTCGCGGCGGCCGGCGGCCTGTAGCGCGGCGTTGAGCGCCCGGCGCCGCTCTTCCAGGGCGGCCACCGGCAGCTCGCGGAAGGTGGTCGCGGTGGGAACGGTCAGGCTCTCGTTCATGTTCGCGACCAGCTTGGCGGCGGGGCCCTTCAGGGGACAGCGGGAAGCGGGTCGGCGGGTCAGCGGTTCAGCGGGGCTGCGGAGCTACCGCTGGCTGTCCGCCTCGGACGGAGCTGGAGTGGCTTTGCTGTCCCGCCGTCCCGCTGTCCCGCGGTCGGCCTGCCCCGCTTCCGGCCATTCCTCTCCCCAACTACCCCGCTCTCGAACAGCCGGCGCCATTCGGGCCCCACCGCGGCTGGATCCCGCAGGAACTCCTCATACATCGCCTGCGCGAACCCCGCGTTGGCCGTCTCGAACACGTTCGGATCCACGAGCCTTATCTCAATTGGAGAAGTATCTGAAAGATAACGGCTGCACCGGTTGGCCGCAGGGCGCCGAGGAGTCTTGCAAGTCCCCCAAGGCACTGTATTGTAAGGGAATGCGACGGCACCTCGGAGCGTGTCTTGTGGCCACGAGCCTCTTCTCTGTTGCCTGCAACGAAGGCGGGGGCGACGTGCAACCCGAGGTCTTGAGTCTGGAGGCCGTCAGTGGAAACGAACAGGAGGGAACGGTAGGAACGGCTTTGCCCGAACCGATCGTGGTCAGGGTGACCACAAATGGGACCGCAGCACCCTTGATAAACGTGGTCTGGTCGACGTCGGTGCCCAACGGTCAGATAATCCCGGCCCTGACCGCCACTGATGCAACGGAATGGCCAGCGCCACGTGGACGTTGGGCGCCGAGGGCGCCAACACGGCGCAAGCCACAGTGGACGGCGCCATCGGGTCGCCGGTGTTGTTCACCGCGACGGCGACCATCGGGCTGCCGCCTGCGCCTGCCACCGCGAACGTATCTGTGCGGAGCAGCAGCTTTGTAAGCGTTCGAAACAGCACCAGCAATCCCGCGGTAGATACCGTCGCGGTGGGTGGCCAGTGACTTGGACTTGGGCTCCCCCGGCCAACCCCCACAATGTGACGTCTACCGGCACGCCGGATTCACCGGCCAGCCCACTGTCGTCGATCCTCCGCCTTTCACCGTGACCTTTACCAGTCCCGGCACCTACAGCTACTACTGCACCCTCCACGGACTGCCCACGTCGGGCATGCGGGGCCGCATCGTGGTCCGATAGCGTCAGGGCTTTCTCTCACTCACAAACGACAAGTACCGCTCCGCCTCCGTCTCGACCCGGGCCGCGTCCCAGCCGAGCTCCTCGCCCATCAGCTCGGCGACCCGATGCGCGGCCGGGACGCCGTGCTCTCCCGTGCTCGTAGTACTGGTGGAAGCGGCGCACCATGACGTCTTCTACCGTTTGGGCCAGCTCTCTTCGGACCGCATGCACCACCTCTGCTTCGATGGCGGGGTGATCGGGCAGCAGGCGCCGGAACAGCCGCCGGTCCGCGCCTCCCAGATTGAAGATCCCTGCCGCCTCGGTGCCGTAGTGGCGCAAGCAGGTGGTCGATGCTCACCGTCGGGAATCCCCAGCTCGATGCCCCGGTCGCGGAACTGGCTCAGGTCCCCGGTCTCGCCGCCGGGCAACGGCTCCTCCTCGGTCCGGGCCTCGCCGTGGCGGGGCCGGCCGTCGCGATGCCGCAGCTCGCGCATCGCATGATCCACGACCTCGGCGGCCATCGAGCGGTAGGTCGTGAGCTTGCCTCCGACCAGTGTCAGCATTCCTCCCGAGCCGTGCACGATGTCGTGTTCCCGTGAGCGCTTGGAGGTGAACTGTCCTTGCCGGTCCACCAGCAGCGGACGCAACCCTGCCCAGGACGCCCGCACGTCTTCCATGCCGAGCCGGGCACTGGGGAAACGGGCGTTGACCGACCGGAGCAGGTAGATGATATCGTCGCCGGTCACCCTCAGGTCCTCGGGCGGCTCGGCGCTGTCGGTGTCGGTGGTTCCGATGTAGGAGAGATCGCCCCAGGGAAGCACGAACATCACCCGCCCGTCGATGGGGCTGGTAAAAGCGATCGCGTCCCGGTGGTCGATGCGGGCGCGGTCCACGATTACGTGCACCCCCTTCGTGGGCTGAAGCAGTGGGACGGCGCCGGCGTCTTCCAGCCGCCGCACCTGGTCGGCCCAGGGGCCGCTCGCGTTCACCACGACGCTGGCGCGGATGACGCCCTGCTCTCCGGTCAGCCGGTCCTGCAGCTGTGCTCCGACCACTCGGCCCGCGGTGCGCTCCAGCCCAGTCACCGCCATGTAGTTGGCGACCAGGGCTCCGTGATGGATAGCCGATCGGGCCGTGGCCACGACCAGCCGGACATCGTCGCACTGGGCGTCGTAATAGCGAGCCCCTCCCAGCAGACCCCGATCGCGCAGCATCGGCTCCGCTTCCAGCATGCCGCGCTTGCCCAGTATCCGGTGCACCCGCACATTGCGGAACAGTGCCAGCGCATCGTACAGCAACATCCCGGCGGCCAGGCGCCAGCGTGAGATCCGGTCGCCGCGGTGCACCGGAAACACGAAGGGCAGTGGCCAGACCAGGTGCGGCGCGATCCGCTGCAGCGTGCGCCGCTCCCGGTTTGCCTCCCGCACCATGCCGAATTCTCCCTGCTCCAGGTACCGCAGCCCGCCGTGGATCAGCCGGCTGGAGCGAGAGCTGGTGCCGGACCCAAGGTCATTCTGCTCCACCAGGATGGTTCGCAGCCCACGCATGGCCGCGTCGCGAGCGATCCCTGCCCCGTTGATGCCACCCCCGATTACCAGGAGGTCCGCCGGCTGCATGGTGAGCTCCCCCAGTGTCGCCCGATCCGAGGTCCGCTTCCCGTGGGCTTGAGCGCTCTCCCGGGCACTCCCCGGCCCAGCACCTGGTTTCTCTGGCACAGTCATCTCTTTGGTCCCGGCACGAAGGTCATCGATCTAGCCTGTGGGGCGGGACGCCACAGTCTTGCCGCGGCCGCCCTCGGCGCCACGGTCATCGGCGTGGATCGTGATCCCGCAAAGCTGGCGCAGGCGCGGGAACGTGCGGACGCGGCGCGACTGGCTGTAGACTGGCGCGAGCTGGATCTGGAAGGGCCGTGGCCGGAAATGGGCAGTTTTGATGCAGTCCTGGTATTCAATTATCTTGACCGAGCCAGCATGCCCAGAATCCTTGGGCTGGTCGCGCCCGGCGGCCGGCTCATGATGGAAACATTCCTCGAGGCGCAGCGCGAGGCGGGCTGGGGCCCGACCTCGGAGCGTCACCTGCTGCGTCCCGGCGAGCTGGCTCGCCTGGTGGCCCCGCTGACCACGGTGCATGGCCGCGAGGTGTTCGAGCCGGTAGACCCCGAGCGATGGCGCGCGGTGGCCAGCGTGATCGCAGTTAGAGTGCGCAGTAAGAAGTAAGAAGTAAGAGGTGAGAAGGGGAAGGCCCCCCTCCCCCCAGTTCCCTTCTTACTTCTCACCTCTTACTTCTCACCTCTCACTTCTCACTGGGAGAAGCATGCTCGATTCCCGCCGCGGGCGACGGGTTGCAATCGTCGCCGGCGTTCGCACTCCGTTCGTAAAGAGTGGCACCGTCTTCCGGGACGTGTCGGCGGTGACGCTCGCCCGGCACGCGGCGCGCGAGCTGCTCTACCGCAGCGGGGTCGACGGGCGGGAAATCGACGAAGTGATCTTCAGCCAGGTCGTCCCCTCCGCCGTGACACCCAATGTGGCGCGCGAAGTGAGCCTTCTCCCGCAGCTGCCGCCCAGCGTGCCGGCCTATACGCTGAACCGCGCCTGCGCCTCTGCGGCCCAGGCGATCAACAACGCCTCGGACCAGATCCTGCTGGGCCACTCCGACGCCATCCTCGCGGGGGGCGTGGAATCACTCTCCGACATTCCCATCCTCCACTCTCGCCGATTCAGCCAGACCCTGGTCGACGCGAGCAAGGCTCGGAGCCTCGGCAGCCGGATGGCGGTTATCAGCCGGGTGCGTCCCCGGGATCTGGTACCGGTCACACCCGCGATCGCGGAGCCCTCCACCGGCGAGACCATGGGGCAGTCGGCCGAGAAGATGGCCAAAGAGAACGGGATCTCCCGGGAGGAGCAGGACCGGCTCGCCCTGATGAGCCACCAGCGAGCGGCCGCCGCCACCGCCGACGGACGCCTCACTGCCGAGATCGCGCCGTGGTTCAGCGGTCCGGAGATGGATCAGGTCATCACGGCAGACAATGGGGTCCGGTCGGACACCTCCCTGGACGCGCTGGCCAAGCTCAAGCCTGCATTTGACCGCCGCTACGGCTCGGTGACCGCCGGCAACTCCTCGCCGCTGACCGATGGGGCGGCCGCGGTGCTGCTCATGGCCGAGGAGAAGGCCAAGGCGCTGGGACACAAGCCGCTCGCTTTCATTAGAAGCTACGCCGTCAGTGCGGTTGATCCCGGCTGGCAGTTGCTCATGGGGCCGGTCTTTGCCGTTCCCAAGGCGCTCGAGCGGGCCGAGCTCAGCTGGAAGGATCTCGGGCTGGTGGAGATCCACGAGGCGTTCGCGGCGCAGGTCCTTTCCAACGTCCAGGCGTGGGGGTCTCAGGCCTGGGCTGACCGGCTGGGCTTGCCGAGCCCGGTTGGGGAGGTGAACTGGGAGCGCACCAACGTCAGCGGCGGGTCGATCGCCATCGGGCATCCGTTCGCGGCCACCGGCGCGCGGCTGGTGACCACACTCGCCAACGAGATGGTTCGCCGCGATGTGCAGTTCGGGCTGTTGTCGATCTGTGCCCAGGGCGGGATGGGGTATGCGATGGTTCTGGAGAGGGTATGAGTCGCGAGTCACGAGTCACGGAGTCACGAGTCAAGCTATGACTGAACAGATCGCTCGCGACTCGCGACTCGAGACTCCTCGCACAGGCGCCTCGGCCTTCACGACCCAGATCGAACACGGCATCGCCGTCCTCACCTTCGACCTCCCCGGTGAGCCGGTCAACAAGCTCAACGCCGCGGTCAAGCGTGAGCTGGAGTCGCTGCTGCCGCGCCTGCGTGAGGATCCCGCGGTCCGCGCGCTGGTGCTGATCTCCGGCAAGGCCGACAACTTCATCGCCGGGGCCGATATCGAGGAGTTCACGGCCATCGCCAATCAGAGCGAAGCTGAGCGGCTCAGCTTCGAGGGACAGGAGACCGTCAGCCGGCTGGAGACATCCCAGAAGCCGATCGTCGCCGCCATCCATGGCGCGTGTCTGGGAGGAGGGCTGGAGGTGGCCCTGGCCTGCCACTACCGCGTCGCCTCGGATCATCCCAAGACGGTGCTTGGCCTTCCCGAGGTGCAGCTGGGGCTCATTCCCGGAGCGGGTGGCTGCCAGCGCCTGCCGCGATTGATCGGAGCGCGAGAGGCGCTCGACATGATCCTCACCGGCAAGACCGAGCGGTCGGCCAAGGCGCTTCGGCTGGGACTGGTGGACGAGGTGGTGCCGGCCAGCATTCTCCGCCAGGTCGCCGTCGCCGCCGCGGACCGGCTGGCTCGTCAGGGCCTTCCCAGGAGGCAGCAGAAGGGTGGCGTGGCCGGCAGGTTCCTCGATCGCACCGGTCCGGGACGGCGGCTGGTGTATCGCGGCGCGCGGCAGCAAGTGCTGAAGAAGACCGGGGGCCACTATCCGGCCCCGCTGGCCGCGCTCGGTGCGGTCCAGATCGGCCTGGAGCAGGGCGTGGCGGCTGGGTTGGCGGAAGAGCATCGCGCCTTCGGCGAGCTCGCGGTGGGCGATGTCTCCCGCAAGCTGGTCCAGATCTTTTTTGCGACGACCGCGCTCAAGAAAGACGATGGGGTGCGCTCGGGCACCGCCGTTCCCCGCCAGATACGCCGGCTCGGTATCGTGGGTTCCGGCTTCATGGGCGTCCGGGATCGCCGGCACCGCGGTGCTTAACGTCGAGGTCGATACCCGGCTCAAGGATTCCGATCTGACCCGGGTGGGGAAAGGCCTCAAGGCGGCGACCTCGCTGCTCCAGGAACGACTCCAGCGGCGCCGCCTGACCAAGCCGCAGTACCAGCGACTCAGTGCCCTGCTCTCCGGCGCGGTCGATTATCGCGGGTTCAACCAGGCCGATCTGGTCATCGAGGCGGTGTTCGAGGACCTGGAGGTCAAGCGCCAGGTCCTGGCGGAGCTCGAGGCCGAGCTTCGGCCCGACGCCATCATCGCCACCAACACTTCGACCATCCCGATCCACCAGATCACCGCCCGGGCCCGCCATCCGGAGCGGGTGCTCGGGATGCACTTCTTTTCGCCGGTGGAACGGATGCCGCTGCTCGAGGTCATTCCCACGGAGGCGACCCGCCCCGACACCATCGTCACCGCGGTCCGCTTCGGCCGGCGCATGGGAAAGACGGTGATCGTGGTGGCGGACCGTCCCGGCTTCTGGGTCAACCGCATCCTCTCGCCCTACCTGAACGAGGCGGGGCACCTGCTCCAGGAAGGTGTGGGGATCGAGCTGATCGACCGGACCATGACCCGGTTCGGGTTCCCGGTGGGGCCGGTCGCGCTGCTCGACGAGGTTGGGCTCGACGTGGCCCAGAAGGCTGGAAGCGTGATGCACGAGGCATTCGGCGACCGGATGAAGCCGGCCGCGTCACTGCCCCGGATGCTCGGCGCCACCCGGCTGGGACGGAAGAACGGTCGCGGCTTTTACCAGTACAAGGGCGGACACAAGGCGGGAGTGGACAAGAGCGTCTATCAGCTGCTCGGCGTCCGCCCCAGCGATGGGGGTGACGAAGATCTGGTGCAGCGGCGGCTGGTCTACTCCATGCTGAACGAGGCCGCGCTGGCCTGCGCCGACCGGGTTGTCCGCAGTCCGCGCGACGCCGATATCGGCGCCATCTTCGGCATCGGGTTTCCCGCGTTTCGCGGCGGGCCGCTCCGGATGATTGACGACATCGGGCCCACCCGGGTGGTCGAGACGCTCTACCAGCTGCAGGAGCAGTTCGGCGAGCGCTTTCGTCCGGCCCCCTCGCTGCTGGAGATGGCCCGCTCGGGAGGCCGGTACTATCCCGCTTGAAGGTCGCCGCTCGAAGTGGCCGCGCCGTATGACCGGGGCTCTGGTAACGGCAGCGCTGCTGTACGTGGCACTCCTGGTAGTGCTCTGGCTGGCTGAATCCCGTCTCGTCTATTTCCCCGGTGCTAGAGCGGACGTCTGACTCCGGCGCGGGCCGATCTCGGTCTGCGCGCCGAGCGGGTGGAGTTCGTAGCGGCCGACGGTGTGCGGCTGGTCGGCTGGGTATGCCCGCGTCGGCATCGAGTCCCTACTGGCTGCTGATCTGCCACGGCAACGCCGGCAACCTCTCCCAGTTCGACCGGCCGGTGCACTACGCCGGGTCTCACTCGGCTCGGGCTCAACCTCTTCGCGTTCGACTACCGGGGCTACGGAGAAAGCGAGGGCTCGGCCAGCGAGTCCGGCCTGTACCGGGATGCCGACGCAGCCTATCGCTACCTGCGCGAGCAGCGCGGAGTCCCCGCTGACCGGATCGTCGTCTTCGGACACTCGCTCGGCTCGGCCGTCGCAATAGACCTGGTGAGCCGCGTCCCTGTGGCGGGCCTGATCGTCGAGGGCGCTCTCACCTCCGCGGTTCACGCGGGGACAGGAGCTCTATCCTTTTGTACCGGTTCGCTGGATGGCCCGGAACCGCTTCAGCTCCATCGACAAGGTGTCGGGCATTACAGTTCCAAAGCTCTTCCTGCATGCGAGCCGGGACGAGGTGATCCCGCTGGCACATGGCCGCAGGCTCTTCGCCGCGGCGGGGGAGCCCAAGACCTTCGTCGAGCTGGAAGGCAGTCATGGCGACGCGTTCGATGTCGATTCCGCCAGCTACTTCGGAAGTATCGCGAAATTCCTCGCCGCACTCCCAGCGCCTCGATAGATATTGACCGTCGGGCGCTTCCACGCGTCTCCGAATTGAGCTCCGTAAGAGGTTTACCACGAAGGGCACGAAGGACACGAGGGGCACAAAGGAAACAACCAACAACAGTTGTATGTTGTACTGAATGCCAGCTGTTCCCGGCGCCATCCTTCGTGAAACTTCGTGACCTTCGTGCCTTCGTGGTAAAGCAGTTCGGAAGGAGCTAAGCCGCGTGCCACCCTTTCCTGAACGCCTGCGAGCAGCCGTAGCTGATCGATACCGCATCGAGGAAGAGATCGGTCACGGGGGAATGGCGGCCGTGTATCTGGCGGAGGACCTGAAGCACGACCGCAAAGTGGCGATCAAGGTGTTGGTGCCCAGCGGTGTGGCCCAGTCGTACGAACCGCAGCGCTTCCTGCGCGAGATCCGCATCGCTGCCCGGCTCTCGCACCCCCAGATCCTTCCGGTGCACGACTCGGGCGAGTTCGACGGACTGCTGTACTTCGTCATGCCCTACGCCGGCTGCGAGACGCTCCGGGACCGGCTGCGTAGCGAAGGCTCTCTTCCCATAGACGCGGCGCTGCGCATCACCCGGGCGGTCGCCGCCGCGCTCGGCTACGCCCATCGCCTCAACGTGCTGCACCGCGACATCAAGCCGGAGAACATCCTGCTGCAGGAGGGAGAGCCGGTCGTAGCCGACTTCGGCGTCGCGACCGCCATCTCCGCCGCGGGCGGCGAGAACATCTACATCACCGACCGCGGCTTTGCCGTGGGAACACCGGCCTACATGAGCCCCGAGCAGGCCAGCGCGGAGCGGGATCTCGATGGCCGGAGCGATCTCTACAGCCTCGCCTGCGTCCTGTTTGAGATGCTCACCGGCCAGCCCCCCTTTGCCGGCTCCGGTGCGCGGGCCACCATGGCTCGGCACGCCATCGAGCCGCCTCCATCTATCAGGGCCCTGCGACCCACCGTTCCACTGGCCGTCGAGCTGGCCTTGCAGCGAGCCCTGGCCAAAGCCCCCGAGGACCGGTTCGCCGACATGGCCGAGTTCTGCGACGCGCTGGTCACTCCCACGGCGGTCGCCCTGCCGGTAGCGGCGGAGCCCGACACACGCGCCATCGCTGTCCTTCCCTTTGTGAATGCCAGCCCTGATCCGGAGAACGAATACTTCAGCGATGGCATGACCGACGAGCTGATTACCGCGCTGACGAAGGTCGAGGGACTGCACGTGGCTTCGCGTACCTCCGTGTTCGCGCTGAAGCAGGTGCGCGAGGACGTTCGCACGCTGGGGGCCCGGCTCAACGTCTCCGCCGTGCTGGAGGGAACGGTGCGAAAGTCAGGCAACCGAATCAGGATCACGGTTCAGCTCACCAGCATCACCGACGGGCGGGCGCTCTGGTCGGAGCGATACGACCGCGAGATGGCCGACGTGTTCGCCATTCAGGACGAGATCGCCGACACCATCGTTCGCACCCTGCGTTCGACCCTCCTCGGCCACCTGGGCGACCCCACACCGGTGCGCTACACCGAGAACGTCAGAGCCTACAGCCTCTATCTCAAAGGCCGCTTCTGGTGGAACCGGCGCACCCAGGGCGACATCGCAGAGGGGATCCGCTACTTCGAGCAGGCGATCGCGGAGGATCCGGGCTACGCGCTGGCGTACAGCGGACTGGCCGATTCCTATGCGCTGGACCTCGATTACCGGGGCGCTCCGGTCAAGGAGGGGATGGAACGCGCCAAGGCCGAGGCGCGGAAAGCCATCGAGCTGGACGAGACATTGGCGGAGGCGCACACCTCGCTCGGTTGGGTGACATTCATCTACGATTGGGACTGGAGCGGGGCCGATCGCGAGTTCCGCCGCGCCATCGAGCTGAACCCCCGCTACGCCACGGCTCGGCAGTGGTACGCCTGGTATCTGATGGCCATGGGGCGGTTCGACGAAGCGCTCTCGGAAGGCAGGGTCGCCGTGGAGCTGGACTCCGGCTCCGTTTCCATACGCCGGAGCCTGGGGTGGCTGCAGTACTACTCCCGCCAGTATGAGGCCGCGTTGGAGAACCTGCGGCGGGCGCTCACCATGGACCCCACCGCGGAGGAGACCCACCGGCTGCTGGCTCTGGTCTATCTGCAACAGGGCCGGTATGACGACTCCGCTGCCGCGTTCCGGGAGTCCATCGCGAACTCAAAAAATGCGGTGCTCGCCTTCGCCGGGCTGGGCCATGTCGCGGCGCGGCGGGGCCGGCCGGAAGAGACGCGAAAGGTTCTCGCGGAGCTTCAGGAGCGGGCCCGGACTGGATACGTCTCACCCGTGGCCATGGTGGGTCTCCATGTGGCGCTGGGAGAAACCGAGGCGGCCTTCGAAGGATTGGAGCGCGCCTACGCCGAGCGGCGCGGCTGGCTGGCCTATCTCAGGATCGAGCCGATGCTGGAACCCATACGGGCCGATCTCCGGTTTCAGCGGCTGCTGGAGCGGATGCGGCTGACATAGTCACCCAAGCCCCCCTAACGGCAGATGGGGCTCTCTTCCGCGCACTGGGTTTCGGCGGGATTGCTTCGGGGCTACGCCCCTCGCAATGACTGGTGCCGTAACGCTAGTCCGCCCCTTCCGCCTCCGCCTTCCGCCTTTTCCGCTTGTCTGTCCGCCCGTCCGCCCGTCCGCCCGTCCGCGCAGTCCGCTAGGTTACTAGCATGCGCAAGATTTCCAGCGAAGCCGATGTCGCAACCGCCCTCTCCGAGCCGCTCGCCATTGTCTACAAGCACAGCCCGATCTGTCCTACCAGCGGCATCGCCTTCGAGGAGATGAGCTCGTTGCGTCGGCTCCACGGCGACGTTCCGGTGTATCTCGTCGACGTGGTGCAGTCCCGGCCGCTTTCCCGCTACATCGCTGAGCGGGTCGGCGTCGTGCACGCGTCCCCCCAGGCGATCATCCTTCGCGCCGGCGTTCCGGCCTGGCACGGCTCCCACTTCGATCTGCGAGCCGATGTGATTGCGAGGCATCTCTCGTCGTTGAAAGGTGAGACGGCTAACCCCGAAGATTCCGCCTAGACGCTCGTTTTGAAACACCGGCGGTGTGACGAAATCTCCGCCTCCTCCCCCCGCATTTCTCACTTCATACCGCAGTACCTGCACTTCACGGTCGCGGAGAAGCATTCCACTCCCGATCTGTTCCTCGTCCCGCCGGCGCACTCTATCGTAACCCCCGAGTAGCTCGGTCTCCGTCGGTGTCGCTGCCGACATACCGAGGTCCGCCGACGTCGCCTTACTGCCACTTACCCGGACCGGCGTTCCGGAGGTGTTACGCGAATCCTCATCATCGATGACCAGGACAAGCCAGGGCAGGAATGGGATTCCTCCGCTATCGCGGGCGAGACCGACCAGGGCCGGGAACTCAGCGCCGCCGCCGGTCCCGTGCCCGTGATCCATGAGTTCCAGGTGGCCACCCCGCTGCCGCCGGATCCTGAGGCACTCGCCCTTGATCCCGCTGAAATGAACGGCCGCCACCCTGACTCGTCGGTAGTGCGGGAGTTGATCGCCCGAGTGGAGGAGCTGCTGCGCCGGACCCGCGGTCTTCCTGCGGGCGCCACGACTGGACTGGCCGGCACCATCCGGTTCGGCAGCGTGCTCCTGGAACCCGCGACCCAGACCGTGCTGCGCGAAGGCCAGCCGGTGCGGGTCACCGGAACCGAGTTCAGGCTCCTTCTGGCGCTCATGCGACGCCGCGGCGCCATCGCCTCGAGGATGGAGCTGCTGCGGGAAGTATGGGGATCCACCGCGGCGGTGAGCCGGCGGGCGGTGGACACCCACATCGCGCGTCTCCGGCGAAAGCTGGAGGAAGATCCGGCCAATCCTCGCCACATCCTGACCGCTCTCGCGTGGGGCTATCGCTTTCGGCCCTAGTACGCCAGGCCTGGGCGGGTGACGCGCCCTGGGCCGCATGCATTCGTCGTCACAGCGCTCGTGCCGCTATCCGGAGGGGAAACATGCCACAATCAGTGTCCGGTCTATTGCGAGTTCTCCGACTTCTGCCCCTGTTCGCCCTCTCGGCGCTGGCCATGCTGCCGAGCCGGGCGCTGGCACAGCAGCCGGCCACTCTTACCGGCAGGGTCACGGCCGAATCCGGCCAGCCACTCGGCTCGGCCGGCGTCATCATAGAACAGTTGAGCGCGGGCGGGGTGACCCGCTCCGACGGCAGGTACACGATCGTCGTGCCGGCCGCGCGGGTGCCATCGGGCCCGGTGACCGTCACCGCTCGCCTGGTCGGTTACAAGGCGCGCTCGGCGCAAGTGAACCTCAGCACCGGCACCGCGGTGCAGGACTTCACCCTGCCGGACAATCCGCTCCAACTGGGTGAGCTGGTCGTCACCGGCGCCGGCACCGTCAGTGAGGTGGAGAAACTGGGCACCGGGCGGAGCAGCGTGGACTCGCTGACGCTGGTCCGCAGTGCGGAGCCCAATGTCGTCAGCGCCCTGGCCGCCAAGGCACCCAATGTGAGCGTCGTCTCGAGCTCGGGTGATCCCGGCGCCTCTTCTCACATTCAGATTCGTGGCCAGACCACGATCAGCGCCGGCAGCGGGATCAGCGGGGCCGACGCCCAGCCGCTCTTCATCGTCGACGGCGTCCCGGTCGACAACAACATCAGCTACAACAATCCCAACTTCGCGTCGGTCAACTCCAGCGCCGCCCCCTCCAACCGCGCCGTCGATATCAATCCCAACGATATCGAGAACGTGGAAGTGCTGAAAGGCGCGGCGTCGGGCGCCATCTACGGCTCGCGCGCGGGGCAGGGCGTAATCCTCATCACCACCAAGCGCGGGCGGCCCGGTCCCACCAAGTACTCATTCCGCAGCTCGATCTCGGTGGATGAAGTCGGCCGCCTGCCGGAGCTCCAGTCCAAGTATGGGCTGGGCCGGGCCGGCGTGACCCCGGGCTGCGTCGCGGGCGCCGCGCCGAATTGCGCCGTGGGATTCGCCGATGCCGGCAGCTGGGGCCCGGAGATTCCCGCGGGCACGCCCACATATCAGCCATGCGGGCGAAATGTTCCAGAACGGCAACACCTGGGACAACGCTCTGACCATCTCGGGAGGCAACGACCGGACCACGTTCTTCCTGTCGGGCGGCGCCACCGCCCAGCGCGGCATCATCACCGGCAACAACGACAAGTTCGACCGGATCTCGATTCGCTTCAATGGATCCCACCGGGTGATCGACAACCTCAAGGTGGGAGCGAATATCGCGTACGTGGACGGCACCGGCGGGTTCATCACCAGCCGCAACAGCACCGACGGACTGCTGCTCGGCGCCTGGCGGTCACCGCCCAACTTCGACAACCAGGTGTATCTGGACCCGACCTCGGGGCTGCACCGGGCCTACCGCTTTCCCAACCCCGCGGCCGGCTCGGAGCAAGCAGTCCCGGTTGTACGACAATCCGTTCTTCGTAGCCAATGAGTCGTTCAACAACTCCGAGGTGAGCCGCACCTTCGGCGGCATCAACGCCGAGTTCACGCCGGTTCCCTGGCTCACCTTTGCCTACACCCTGGGGGCCGACTACTCCAACGATGAGCGGACCCAGGCGTGGCCCTGGAGCACGTCGAATACCACCGTGGTCGGCGTCAACGGCGTGGGCGGTGTCAACGCCGGCTACATCAAGTCGTTCCAGATCGACCATAACCTCACGGCGACCGCTCGTTACACGGTGAGTCCAGCCTTCAGTGGATCCGTCACCGTGGGCCAGAACCTCAACTCCAACGACTATCAGACCCGGCAGACCCTGGGGACCGGCCTGATCGCTCCGGAGCCGTACAATCTCGGCAACACGGCGGCGCAGCTGCCGCCCTACGACTACAAGCAGACCATCAGGCTCGAATCGTACTTTGCCCAGGTGAGCGCCGATCTGTGGGACCAGCTGTTTCTCACGGCGGCCATCCGGAACGACGGCGCCTCGACCTTCGGAGCCGACAGCCGGCGGAACTGGTATCCGAAGGGGAGCGCGGCGTGGACCTTCTTCCGCAGCGCGGAAGGAACCGAGCGCTTCCTCACCTACGGCAAGCTCCGCGCGGCGTACGGCCAGAGCGGCACCCAGCCGGCTCCGTATCTGTTGAACAGCGTGCTGCTGGGCGCCTGGAACGGCAACGACGGCGGCTGGGGGCCGGCCATCTCGTCCGGCCAGAACGGCGTCGGCGGCCTGGTCACCAGCTACATCCTGCCCACTGACGACCTGGGCCCGGAGCGGGTCAAGGAGTTCGAGACCGGGTTCGACATCGGGCTCTGGGAAGACAAGGCGGACATCGGCTTCACCTGGTATCGCGCCATCTCCAGCGACGTCATCCTGAATCTGCCCACCGCCGGCAGCACGGGGTACACCCAGAAGCCGGCCAATGCCGCCACCATCCGCAACGCGGGCGTGGAAGTGGCGTTGAACCTCCGTCCCATCACCAAGCGCGACTTCGCCTGGGACGTCGGGCTTCAGTTCTCCACCAATCGCAATCAGGTGACCGACCTGGCCGGGGTGCAGTTCGTCCCCATGCCCATCGGCGGCGGGACCAACGGACTCGGCATCCAGGGCGTGGCCATCGAGGGACTGCCCATCGGCGTGTACTACGGCAGCGATTTCATCCGCTGCGGCCGGGGACTCTCCTTCAATGGTGTGGATCTCGACAACACCGCCGGCGAATGCCAGGGGGCCCCGAGCGGCGCGCTGTATGTGGCGGCGGACGGCTACCCCCAGCTGGACGTCGGCGGGACGTACGTGGTCGGCAACCCTGAGCCGGACTGGACCGGGGCGGTTCGCACCTCATTCCGGATTCAGAAGTTCTCGATCGGCGGATTGCTGGACATCCGCCAGGGTGGTGACGCCCATAACGGCACCAAGGGCGCGCTGCACCACTTCGGCACGTCGAAGGAGTCGCAGGAGAACCGGGACGCGGGAAACTTCGTCTTCGGGGAGAACTATTTCGGTCACGAGACCGTGGCCGGTCCCGGCGCCGGCACGCCGGTCCCGATCGGCGAGGCGTGGTACACCGGCAACGGCGGCACGTTCAACGGCCCCACGTCGCAGTTCGTGGAGGACGGCAGCTTCGTCAAGCTCCGCGAGATCTCGCTGGGCTACACCTTCGACCAGCCCTGGATCAACCGGGTGCTCGGCTTCAGCAGCATGGAGCTGCGGGTCGCGGGCAGGAATCTGCACACCTGGACCGACTACACCGGCGTGGACCCGGAGACGTCGCTGCTGGGCTCGGCCAGCCCGGTGCGGGGGATCGACTATTTCAATAATCCGCAAACCCGGTCGTATGTGTTCTCGCTCACGCTCAACCGTTAACCCTCACGCGACAGGGATATCAGCCATGAGAAACTCTCTCACGTTGCTGCTGAGCGCCGCCCTCGCCGTGGGGGTGACAGGCTGCAACGACTTTCTCTCGGGTGACGGTGTCGACACCGACCCGAACAACATCACCACGCTGACCCGCCCGGGTCCGCTCTACGTCGGGATCCAGGCGCTACAGTCGGTTCAGTTCGAGGGGCAGCTGGCGCGAAGCGCGGCCGAGTATGTGCAGCAGATCGCCGGAAACTCGCGCCAGCAGATCGGCTTCGACCTGTATCAGATGGACCCGGTGACGATCGATCCACACTTCTATTCCGTCTACGGATCCTCCATCGCGGTGCAGGGAGGCGGAGGGCTGCTGGACATTCACAAGATGCAGCAGCTGGCCCGGGCCGTGAACGATTCGATCTACATCGGCATCGGCAAGGTGTACGAGGCGCTGGTGATCGGAATGGCCGCGTCGATCTGGGGAGACATCCCCTACCGGGAGGCCGCCGATTCCACCAATGAGATTCCGGCGTTCGACCCGCAGCTCCAGGTGTATGGCGACATGATCGCGCAGCTGGATTCCGCGATTCTGTTCCTGGCCGCGGTCCCGGGGCCGCCCAACGTCGGACCTCCCGCGGACAACTCCGAGCTGGTCTATCTCGACCGCGGGAGCGAACACCGCCGCACTGGCGGCGGTGTACACCCAGGTGGCTCACTCCCTCAAGGCCCGGTACTACATGCACCTGGCCGAGACCAATCCGGCGAACTACGCGCTGGCGCTGGCCGAGGTGCCGCTGGGCATCAGCACGCCGGCAGACGACATGCTGTGGTACCACGATCAATCTCCGACCGGCCAGAACGTGTGGTGGCAATTCATGGGTGCCCGGGGCGACATCGCGCCGGGAGCCGGCTTGATCGAGATCCTCAAGCGGCGGATTGCCGCGGGTGTAGAAACCGATGAACGCCTGAACTTCTACTTTACTCCGGCGGTCCCGGCTGTAGGCGCGCCCGGGTTCTTCGGTTACCGCCCAGGGGGATCGACCAATCTTCAGACCGCCCCCGGGGTGTATAACGGGAACGGAGCGCCCGGCACCGCCCCGGCGGCATATTCCGCCTTCAACTTCATCAACAATGGCACCGATCCCGGCGATGTCAGGATGCCGGTAATCACCTATGCCGAGACCCAGCTGATCGGCGCCGAAGCGGCCTTTCAGACCGGTGGTCAGGGCGCGGCGCAGCCGTTCCTGGATGCCGCCCGGGCCAACCGCTCGTACGGCGCGAGGGGCGCCACCCCGATCGTCTTTACCCCGCTCGCGCCGGTCCCGGCGACCCTCGAGAGCATCATGGAGGAGAAGTACGTGACGCTCTATCCTCAACATCGAGGCCTGGAACGACTACAAACGCACCTGTCTTCCGGCGCTGGCTCCGGCTCCGGCGTCGTTGGGCAACACCACACCCGGCTCCCAGCCGATACCCGGCCGGCTGCCCTATGGAATCACCGAGGCCAACGCCAACCCGAACACGCCGAACGTCTCGGCTACGGGCCAGAACCCCAACGATCCCAACGCCTGTCCGTTGCTGGATTATGCGACTACGACACCGCTGGGGAACTGAGCGGCGGATTCTGCTTCTCTGCGCCGCCCTCAACCTGGCGGCCTGCTACACCTACCGGCCACTCGAAACCACGGAGCCGGAGGCGGGGAGCCGGGTGTCCGCCCAACTCACCAGCTCCGGCTCCCAGGAGCTCGTGGCCGAGATCGGACCCGATGTACTGCACGTCGAAGGAAAGGTGCTCCATGCCGATTCCGCCGGGCTCGACCTGGAAGTGAAAGAGATCGAGTCCTACCGCGGCATTCGCTCCGACTGGAATGGGGAGCAGGTCCGGCTGCCGCGGGAGGCGGTGGCCGGGCTCCAGGAGCGGCGTCTGTCCCCTGGAGGCACCGGTCTTATGGGCGGCGCGATTGTGGCGGGACTCTATGCCATCTATCACGTACTGGGCGGAGATGCGCTCTTCGAGGGCAATCCGGGGCAGAGTGCCGGGGGCGCGAGGTAAGGGCGGGAAGGACGGGAAGGACGGGAAGGATGGAAAGACAACCCGGAAGAGTTCCTGGTGGGGCTCGACGATTGGAGCGGGCGACGCTCCTTCGACGTCTTGCCGTCCTTCCCGTGCTTGATCAGCCTTGTTCTGATCATCGCCTGCGCCAGCCCCCGCCATGGGCGTCGGCCCTGAACCGGATGGCGCGGGAGTGTCCCAGGATCCTGAACAAGCATCACCTGACTGGACGTCAACTTTTTCTGCAACACGACGGCCAGGCGGCCGCATTGCCACCGTTACGTCCTCCAGCGCCCAATCGCTGGTCCTTCCACTCAGGATGCTGGGACATTCCCGCGCCATCCGGATCATCGTTCGAGCCCATCGGCGACGAGACCCGGTACGCGTCCGACCTGCTCGTGGTTCAGCCGGGTCAGATCATCGAGCTCAACGTCGAGGGTACGATCACCCGCTCCAACTATTCCATCCAGTAGTTTCCTTCTCTTGCCCGTCCTCCCGCCTGCCCCGCCTTCCCGTCCTTCCCGTCACGCCGACCTCCCCAGCAGCTTCCGCATGTTCTCCCGATAGCCCCGCGTAGAAGTGAGCCGGGTTCCGTCGGTGAGGATGAGGACGTAGTCCCCCTGGAACCAGGGCTGGACCTCCTGGATACGGTCCAGATTGACGATCGCCGAGCGGCTGATGCGCAGGAAGCGGGCAGAGTCGAGCTCCTGCTCCAGCTCGGCCATGCTCTCGCGCAGCGCATGCACCGTCCGGCCGACGTGAAGATGTACGAACTTGCCGGCGGCCTCGATCCAGTCGATGGTATCGGTCCGGAGGAAGATGGCGCGCTCCGGCGTGCGCACGACGACGCGCTCCCGCCCCCGTACCCGATCCCGGGCGTTCAGCTCCTCCAGCAAGGCCAGGACCCGCCGCGTGCTGCTGCCCTGCGGAAGCCGGCCCGTGGTCGAGACCGCCCATTCGATGGCTTCCCGCAGCCGATCGCCGTCTACCGGCTTCAACAGATAGTCGAAGGCGTGAATCTCGAAGGCGCGCAGAGCGTACTGATCGTGCGCCGTCACGAAGATGACGGCGGGCTGGTTTGCCTCGCCCAGCGCCGCCACTACCTCGAAGCCATCGAGCCGGGGCATCTGGATGTCCAGCAGCACGACGTCGGGCGCATGCTCCCGGATCGCTTCGACTGCCTCCTCTCCGTCGGCGCAGGCCGCGACCACGTCAGTATCGGGCTCGGCCTGAAGCAGCCGGACCAGCCGTTGCCGGCCGATCGGCTCGTCGTCGGCAACGACAACTCTCAGCGTCATCCTACCAGCTTCTCCAGGTCGCTCTGGGACAGCGGTACCGGCGTGTGGGCCGCGTCGCAGTGGGTGAAGGGAATCCGCAGCGTTGCGACCGTTCCGCCTCCCAGGGCCGGCTCCAGGGCAAAGCGGGCCTTGGCGCCGTAGAGCTGCTGCACCCTCTCGCGGATGTTGCGGAGGCCGACCCCTTCCCGGGGAATCCGGCCGTTGGGAAGCCCCCGCCCGTTGTCCCGGATCTCCAGCACGAGATCGTCTCCCTGCCGTTGCGATGCAATCACGATCCGTCCTCGGCCGGCCAGCGGAGTCACGCCGTGCCGGATGGCATTCTCGAGGACCGGATGCCAGAGCAGTGTCGGCACCGCGGCGTCCACCGTATCCGGCGCCACATTCCAGATGATCTGAAGCCGGTCCTGAAACCGAACCTGCTCGATCTCGACGTACATCCGGAGGAAATCGATCTCCTGTCGCAGCGGCACCACCTGATGACCGGCGTGATCCAGCGAGAGGCGGAGCAGGCGGCCCAGGCGGGTGATCATCTGATCCGCGGTATCGGGATCGGTGTGGACCAGCTCAGCCACGGTGTTCAGCGTGTTGAAGAGAAAGTGCGGCTGCAACTGAGTCCGCAGCAGCTGCAAATGAGTTTTCGCCAGGCGCGCTTCCAGATCGGATGCATGCAGCTGGCGGGTCTGAAAGAGCGTGAAATACCGGGTAGCCTGTCCCAGGAGCGTGAGGCCCGCGAACGCCAGCAGGCTGTTCTCGATCCGGGGAAGCAGCAGGCTGGAGCCGGAGATGTCGATTCCCGTAAGCCACTGCAACCAGGGTCTGAAGGGCGATCGAGACGGGCACGAACACCGCGCCGGCTCCTGCGTGAACCACTCCGCTCAGGATCCGCTGTCCGCGCGTGAACGGCCACCGCCGGGTCAGCCACAGCACGGCCGGCGTCAAAGCGGCCCAGACCCATGCGGCGCCAAGAGAGTAGGCCAACAGACTCTGCCACGGCATCGACCCTCCTCCGGTAGCGGCGTCCGCCACCAGACAGCCGGCGAAGGAGAAGAGACCAAACAGGGTCCACCCGATGAAGAGGGCTCCCCCCATCCTTGCGGCAGGCCCCACCGCACTCAAATCCAATGGGTGCCGGCGCGGGCGTCCGGGACGGCCTGGCGGGGAAGTAGACATGGCACCCCATACGATCCGGTGGGAACCGAGCCGACCTACGTTAAAGAAAAAGTCTGGCCCCACGAACGAATGCGGCATGAGCGACAGGCCCAGTGGTACGGAACCCTGGTTCGGTGGTACGGACGGCGGGCGGTCGGCGCACCGTGCGCCGAGGCGATTCAAACCACCGGGGATGACTGAGGGGAGACGCCGGAGTCGCGCCGCGCCGACACAGGGCGTCGGGCCTCGGGTCAGGAGGCCTTATCGAGCTCCAGCTGTTGGCGGAGCAGCCAGACCACCGCCGCCTCGTCCGGCTCCAGATCGCTCTTTCCGATCTCCTTCGTTCCATTCTGAAGGATCTCGAGCATCGTGCCGGCGGCGTATACCTGGAAGACCGAGGGATGGACGTAGTACTTGCGGCACACCGCCCGGGTGTTGTTGAGCTGCTCGGCCACCCGGTCGATGGCGCGAAGAATGTTCGATTTCGCCTGCCGTTGCGAGGTGCACTCGCCGATCTCGGTCAGCGCGGCGACAGCCAGCTTGGTTCCCGACCAGGTGCGAAAGTCCTTGGCGGTGAAGTCCTGCCCCGAAATTTCTCGCAGATAATCGTTCACGTCGCCCGAGCTGATGGTCTGGCGGACGCCGTCGTCATCGAGGTACTGAAACAGGTCTTCGCCCGGAATCTCCTGGCAGCGCTGGACGATCCGCGCCAGCCGGCGATCGCTGAGCGCGACCTTGTGGCTCTTGCCGCTCTTTCCCCTGAACTCGAAGCGGATGCTGGAGCCGGATACCTCCACATGGCGGTCCTGAAGCGTCGTCAACCCGAACGACCGGTTGGCCCGGGCGTACTCATCGTTCCCGACCCTGATACCGGTGCAGTCCAGGAGACTTACCACCGTGGCCAGCACCTTTTCGCGAGGCAGCCCTGACTTGCCCAGGTCTTCATCCAGCCGCCGGCGCAGGCGGGGGAGGCACTCGCTGAAGGCCAGGATTCGGCCGAACTTGGTTTCGTCCCGGGTCTCACGCCATTTCGGGTGGTAGCGATACTGTTTCCGTCCCCGCGCGTCCCGGCCGGTCGCCTGGATGTGCCCGTTGGGCGAGGGGCAGATCCACACGTCGGTGTAAGCGGGCGGAATGGCCAGAGCCTTGATGCGAGCCAGCTGGCCGGCGTCCTTGATGGTGGTCCCATCGGTGGCGACATAGCTGAAGCCGCTGCCGGACTTTTTGCGACGTATGCCGGGCATCGTGTCGCTGACATAGCGAAGCCCGGCCGCCTCGGCCGCGTCAATCGGATCGTTGACTGTCGCGGTTGCCGGGGGCCGGCTCCGCGGGCGAGGACGCGCAGCCTTCGGGGTACGCTTCCGGCGCTGTCGTGTGGCCATCAGTTTGGTCCTTTGGGGTGACGCCGTGACTGAGGCACTGAGAATATCGATTCATGAGACAATGTCGCGTGACGGAAGTCACACCAGGTATCAGCAATGACTACGCGGCTCACCGCCCTTCGCAATGACTGGCTCCTTACACCTGCCTGCGCTAGCTTCGGATGCGATTACGGGGCGGCGGTCATCTGAGACCCAGGGTACCAATCTGATCATGCGACAGGGGCTCCTCTGGCTCTCCGAGCAGCAGAGGATTTTCAACTTCGTCCGGCGCAATGGCATTGCCCGAAAGTTCGCCTCGAGGTTCGTTGCCGGTGAGACGATCGAGGAGGCGGTGAAGGCGGCGCGGGACCTTCAGGCAACGGGAATCACTCCATCGCTGGACCTGCTGGGGGAGAGCGTCACGGTGGAAGCGGAGGCGGTGGCCGCCCGAGATCAGTACCTGGCCATGCTGGACCAGATGGCGCGGCAGGGTGTCGAGGTCAACGTCTCGGTCAAGCTGACCCAGATGGGTCTCGACATCGGTGAAGACCTCTGCTACGTCAACATGAGCCGGATTCTGGACAAGGCGCGCGAATTCGGGGGCTTCGTGCGGTTGGACATGGAAAGCTCGGAGTACACGCAGCGCACTCTGGACTTCTTCTCCCAGCGGCTCTTCGGAACCTACGGGCATCACTGCGGGGTCGTCATTCAGTCCGCTCTGCGGCGATCGGAGCGAGACATCGCCGATCTCATCGCCATGAAGGCCCGGGTCCGGCTCTGCAAGGGAGCCTACCTGGAGCCCCCCGCGGTGGCGTTCCCCGACAAGGCCGACGTCGACCGGAACTACGTACTGCTGATGGAGCGGCTGCTGACGCAGGGAAATTATCCCGGCATCGCCACTCACGATGAAACGATCCTCAACCACGCCCGCCAGTTCGTCCGGCGGCAGAACATCGGAGCCGACCGCTTCGAGTTCCAGATGTTGTATGGCGTGCGGCGCGATCTCCAGGCGCGGCTGCGCCAGACCGGCTACAACATGCGGGTCTATATCCCCTTCGGCACTCAGTGGTATCCTTATCTCATGCGGCGGCTGGCGGAGCGACCCGCCAATATTGCCTTCATACTGGGAAACCTCATCCGGGAATCGGTACCGCGTCGGTGAGCGAGTTCACGCTGGGTGGCTACATGGAGAAGCACGACCGCGCGGCGGCCTTTGCCGGCCGCGACGGGGAGGCCTACTCGGTAGCGATCTACGTTGAAGACGAGCCCGATGTGCGCGGCCTGTACGGCGCCGCCCTGCTGTTCGTTCGATGGTCTCCCGGCGGCGACCGGCCCCTGGGTCACGTGGAGACCGAGACGCTGGCGTGGGGGAGGACACCGGCGGAGGCTGAGTCCCGCCTGGCCGCCCTCTCCCTGTATGACGTGAAGGCCGCCCTGGACGAGGCCATCTCGCAGGCGCCCCCGGCCTGGTGACCGGCCTCCTCGGCACCGTGTTGGAGCGGGATGGGGCAGTCTACCGGGTAGACACCGGCGGGACCGAGGTGCGTGCGGTGCTCCGGGGCAAGGCCAAGAGGGACACTCCTCGCGTCGTCGTCGGCGATCGGGTCATGCTGGAGCCGGAGCCCACCGGCGATCTTTACGGAGTGGTGAGCGTGGAGCCCCGCACCACGCTGCTGGAGCGGAGAGTCCCGGAAGGCCGGGGCAGCCGCCCGGTGGCCGCGAACATCGATGAAGTTTTCGTGGTCACTGCGACGGTAGACCCCGCTCCCATTCCCCAGCTGATCGACCGCCTGCTCGTCGTCGCCGAAGCCAACTCGATCCAGGCCGCTGTCGTCGTCAACAAGATCGAGCTCGATCCGGGGCACGATCTGATCGAACGCTGCCGCGCCGCGGGGTACGTCGTCTACCCGACCAGCGCCAAGACCGGCGAGGGCATCGAAGCATTTGCCAAGGCATTGGCCGGCCGGATCTCCGTGGTCAGTGGACCGTCCGGTGCCGGAAAGTCGAGCCTCCTGAACGCGGTGCAGCCGGGACTCAAGCTCCGGATCGGAGAAATCAGCGCCAAGGTCCGCCGGGGCAAGAACACCACCGTGTCAGCGGTGATGATCCCGCTGGAGACCGGTGGGCTACCTGGTGGATACGCCGGGGTTCAGCGAGGTGGGTTTGTGGGGGGTGGTTCCGCGCGAGCTTCCGACCTGCTTTCCCGAGATGCGGCCGTTCATCGGTGACTGCCGCTACGCCGACTGCCGCCATATGACCGAGCCGGGCTGCCGGGTGCGAGCCGCCGTGGACGCGGGACAGATCAGGTCGGATCGCTGGGAGAGTTACCGGATACTGCTCGAGGAGCTGGAAGGCCAGCCGGAGGAGTGGGAGTAGACAGCGAGCGAAGCGGGACTGTCAACCTGAGCGAAGCGAAGGATCTTCTCGAATACAGAGAGATCCCTCGCTGCCCGCTCACGATCGCCTGTCCCGCTTACGCTTTCTTCCTCGTCCATCTCGTCTCATCGCGCGTCTCGACCTTCTCCATCATCCTCTGAAACGCCGCGTCGAGATCGATCCCCTCCCGGTTGGCCATGCAGATCAGCACGAACAGGATGTCGGCCATCTCCATCGCCCAGATCGCCCTCGGGCTCCTCGGCCTTCTTGGTTTTCTGGCCGAAGCGGTGGTTCACCTCGCGGGCCAGCTCGCCGACCTCCTCGGACAGCCGGGCCATGTTGGTGAGGGGATGGAAGTAGCCCTCCTCGAACTGGCTGATCCAGTGGTCGACCCGCTGCTGGCGTCGTCTGAGTGACATAGGCAGTCGGGAGTCCGAGCGCAGTCGAGGACTACTGTCACCCGAGTTCGTGAGCCGGCGGAGGTAGATCCCTCGCTTCGCTCGGCTGATGACGACTCCTGGCGTCTGGTGACTGAGTCCTGACTCCCGACTTCGTTCAGCGCCGCGATGATGCGCTCTTATAAAACTGCGGCAGATCCGCCGGCGTTCGCGACGAGATCAGGTTCCCATCCACCACCACCGGGCTGTCCTCCCAGATCATGCCGGCGTTGACCAGATCGTCCTTGATGGCACCCACGCTGGTCCCGCGCTTGCCGCGGACGATGCCGGCCGAGATGGGGACCCACCCGGCATGGCAGATGAAGGCCACCGGCTTTCCGGCCTGGTAGATCTCCCGGGTGAGCTGCAGCAGCTTCTGGGACCGCCGCATGATGTCGGGGGCGTAGCCACCGGGAATGACCAGGCCATCGAAGTCGGCAGCCTGAATCCGGTCGACGTCGGTGTCCACGGTGAGGGGATATCCCCGCTTCCCCTGGTAGGTCTTTTCTCCGGTGCCGGCGACCACCGTTCGGGCGCCTTCTTCTTCCAGCCTGATCTTGGGGTACCAGAGCTCCAGGTCCTCGTAGAGCGGCCCGGCGAAGAAGAGAACCGTCTTGTCGTGAAGTGTCATGAGGGAGAAGTATATCTCCGTTGCAGTGATGAGATCACGCAGGTTGCTGCATGGTCCGGAAGTCCCAACCCTCGCTATCTGCACGACCCGCGGCTATCCCCTCCGCACTCAAGTCTCCGTCACATAAGGCGTTAGTACGCGGCACACCACGTGCTGAGTGAGCCATGTCCTGAAAGGGAGGGCCGGATGGCTGCAGCTCGAATCGGGTCTCGCCGGGGGTTTACCCTGGTGGAGACTGCGCTTGTCATCGTGATCGCGGGCATGCTGATCGGCATCGCGGCGCCGCGTTTTACTGCCATGCGGAATGGATACCAGCTGGATACCGCGGCCTACCAGTTGGCGGGAGAGCTGCGCCGGGCCCAGATCGAGGCCATCAAGCGGAATCAGACGATCCGAGTCACCAAGACGGCGGCCTCGACATACGACGTCGAGTCGCTCACCCCGGCGGTCACCGTCCTCTACAGCCGGTCCTTTGAGCCAGGCGTCGAGTTCGCCGCCGGGGCGATGACGGTGAGCTTCGCGTCGTTCGGTCCGCCCATCGGCGGAGGAGCGGCCTTCCCCATCACGTTCGGCGGCCGGACCAAGACGGTCACGGTCGGCGCCAACGGCATTATCACCGTCCAATGAGCCAGGTCCCCATGCACTCGCGATGCCAGTCCGAGGCCGGCTTCACGCTGGTCGAGCTCATGATCGCCATCGTCGTCATTGTCATCGGCGTCGCCGGAATGTCGTCGGTGACCGCCACGACGATCCGGCAACAGGACGTGACCGCCGCCCGCACCGACATGGCCGCCCTGGCCGACAACAAGTTCGAGGACCTGCGCGGGATCGCGGGCGCGGTCCAGCGCACCGCCGATACGATGCAGCTGGTTCCCGGCGGCTCCCTGACCGTCGCGACGGCGAACTACAACGACGCGGTGACTGAACGGGGCCGGACCTACACCCGCCTCTGGCTGGTCACTGTCGGGGTGGGTGGAACTCGCAACGTGACCATCCGGATCACCCCTCCGGCCATGGGACCGAGAACGCCGCAGCCCCGGGATTTCCATACCCTCATCACGATGTAGGGAGAGACGATGCCACGGCAGGCACGGGCCGGCTTCACACTCATAGAAATGATGATCTCCCTCACGATGCTGGCCATCGTGATGGGCGGACTGACCACGGTCATGGTCAGCATGCAGCGGGGCTATACCCGCCAGCGTGAGACGGCCCGGAGCGAGGACGCCCTCAGGAACGCGGAGCTGACCATCTCCTCGATTCTTCGCTATGCCGGGGCCAACTCGCGGAATATGACCGGCGCGGGCGCTCCCCGGGTGGATCCGCTCCAGCCGCCCTTTGACACGTTGCGGATCGTGGCCGACTTCAACCCGGCCGACGCCGACGTTGCGGATCTGCTGGAGGACGTGCTGGTCTATGCCGTCAACGACACCCTGTACGTCCGCTGGCAGGCGGGTGCCGCTGTGGCGCCGGTGGCCTGGCCGGTCCGGACGCCTGGCGTTTCAGTTCGATTCGAGCGGAACCGTTCTGGCCACGAACGCCGACGTGGCCCGCGCCGCAACGCGCGTGAGAGTCACCCTGGAGGCCCCGAAGCACGCCCGCACCGACCAGCTCGCAAGGAGGATTTCGTGGGTGTACATGCGCAATCGCAGATGAAGGCGGTGCTACCCGGCGCGCTCGGGTATCGCGGAATCGCCCTGCCCAGCGCCATGTTCGCCCTCGTGGCTGTGAGCATCCTTGCGGCCGGCGTGTTTGCCTTTGCCGACCTGTCCGCCAAGGCCACGCTGAACCAGGAGCGGAGCACGCGGGCCATGCAGGTGGCAGATGCCGGCATCAGCCACGCCGTCAGCCTGCTCCGCGGTCAGCTCCGCATGCACAGCTTCACCCGGATTCTTCGGGGCAGCGACAACTTCATTCCCACGGCGGACGATTCGCTGTTCATCAACTACGGTCTGGCCGCGAACGACCAGATCCCGCTCGCCGGCAAGGCCTTTCAGGGGCACACCTACTTCGTGACTGTCCGGGACGATCCGTCCGACGGCGACGCCAATGCCTCGACCGACCTCAATGGCCGGGTCCTGGTGCGCTGCCGGTCGCTCACCAGCGACGGTGCCACGGCCGAGGTCGTCCGCGATCGTGGGAGCCGTACCGCAGCCGGGATTTGCGGCCGACGGAAATGCCGGGTTTGCAGGTTCACCGGACATTCTTGGTCCCTGTGGCGGTGCCCACGCCAATGGAAACATCAGCTCGATCGGTGGTGGTCCGGACATCGCCACCCAGGTAAGCGCAACTGGAACCGTGACCGGCAGCTGGCACCTGCCCGATGGGAGCAACGCTCCCAAGGTGCCCAACGCAGCGCCGATCGACATTCCCGATCTGAACCCCGCGGACTACTGCGGCGCCGACGCCGATTTCCGTCTGCTTGCAGGCGGTGTGGCACAGAACGGGGCGGGTGTGGGTATCGCAGTCCCTCTGGGCTGGGTGTACAACGCAGGTACGCTGACCTGGACGGCTACCGGCGCTGTTGGCGTTCCGGTTGCCGGGACCTACTGCGTCACCGGGAATGCCTACGTACAGGGAGCCGTCGGTACCTGCCGCTATTCCCAGGGCGATGTCCGTCATCGCCACGGGCTCGATCAGAATCGAAGGCACCCCGTACATGGTGGCCGACCACCCTGACGGCATCCTGGCGCTCGCCGGCGGAGATCTCTACCTGGCCGGTAACGCCGCCGCCGGAGCGGTCAGCTACTCGGGATTGCTGTACGCCCGGGCTCAGTGCTACGCGACGGGTAACTTCGTCGCCGTGGGCCAGGTCCTCTGCGCCAATAACGCCCAGCCGGCCGGTGCCACCGAGTGGACCGCGGTACACGATATTTCCGGTAACTTCACAATCAGGTTCGACTGCTCGGGCAACGTCTTCAATAAGCGTCGGGTGCTCTACTGGTATCCCAGAATCGGCGCCTAACTCTCGCCGATCACTTCTCGAGGGCGCCCCGCTGACGAATCCGGGGCGCTTTCTTTTCCCGCTGCCGAGCACGTCCTTCAACTTCCGGGAAGACTCCAATCCGGATCCCAGCGCATCTCCGGTAAGGCACGACTGGCATCCGCCGGCTTGGCAGGTAGCTTCCGGGTAAGCCGCACCCGACAACCACTACGACGCGAGCAGATGGAGCGCCAGCTGAGCCAAGTGACTGCCGCCATGGAGCGGGTAAGCCCCCGACCGGGTTCACGCTGATCGAGGGTGCTCGTCTTGATCGGCATGGCGGCCGCGTTTGCCCTCCCGACTCTGCTGCGGCCGCGCGATCCCGACCCAGGCCTGGAGACTCTTGTCATCAGCGCGCGCGAAGCCGCCATCCGGCGAGGCGAGACCGTTTTCCTGCGTATTGGTTCCTCAGGTGAGTGGCGCATCGACGGCAGCTCTGCCACAGGGGAATCCGGTTCGCGGTTGGTGGGACGGATGGAGTCCTTGCCTGCGCCGCTGACACTGCTGGTATCGCCCACAGGCACGTGCATGCTCGATGTGCCGAGCATCATGGCCGCCCCTGACATACAGCTGGACCCACTGACCTGCGAGGTCAAATCGCCACCCTGACCCGAACGCGTCCGGGCTACCCCCGATCGCGGAAGCTGCGTCCGCTCGCCGCCGGGCTATGGATGATCGTGATGTATTGCGGCTGGGGGCCAACAGACGGGGAGGCCCAGTTGCGCCGCCGCAGCGGCCCGAGCGGTCTGAGCGCAGGAATCCAGGCTGGCCGCGACTTCGAGAACCACGCTTGGAGCCTTGGAGCGCACGCTGGGTATCAGCTCCGGGATCGTCTCGAGATCCGGCCCAGTGGCGATTACTACTTCGGGGACCAGACTGCTTTTCGCTGGCAGCTCAATGCTGACCTGATCTACAGTTTTGGGCCCCAACGCAGCGTATATGGCGGCGGCGGGGCGGCGTTCACCCACGTGCGGGCCCTGTCATCAGTGAAGACCGGCTACAACCTCTTTTTCGGACTGCGTCTGTCAAGGCCTGAAGCGCGTCGTAGGCCGTTCGCGGAGTTTCGTTGGACCTTCGTGAATGACACCAGCCCTTTCCGGCTCGTTGTGGGTCTCACCCAATCGTTCTGACCCGCCGGCCCGGGCTCGCTACCAGCTGGTCACATCGGCATTGTCCTCCTCACCACCAATGGATCTCCTTTTGACGATGCAACCGGGTGCGCATGCAATTTGTGAATCCGGCTCGACTGCAACGGATTGACTAGCACGGCGCTGAAACTGCATAGCATTCCGCCCTTGCATCCTCGATGACGCCCACCAAAATCAGCGGTCCGAGTCCTTCGCCTCACGCTACAGGGACACTGGCGCAGGCGGCACTGTTTCTGCGCAATCCTATTTCTCCGAATCGCCCCTAACGCTGGTTTGCATCTCCATCAACGTCGTCAATGCAGGACTTCGCAGCAGGATCTTGACCCGTTTTGCCCAGGCTCCAACGCCAACATGCAAGTGAAGAGGCCCTATGTCGTCAGCGACAAGAAGGGATCTGGTTCATGTGCATGGGATCGTCCCCGAGGGGGAGGCAGGTATCGCCCTCCCCGCCGCCATGTTCTCGATCGTGGCGGCCAGCATCATGGGTGCGGGGATGCTCGCCTTTGCGAATCTGAGCACCCAGGCCACGGTGAACCAGGAGCGCGCCACTCGCGCGGTGCAGGTGGCCGACGCCGGGGTGGCCCACGCGCTGAGCCTGCTCCGCGGCGGCCTCAAGTCGCACAGCTTCACCCGAATTCTCCGCGGCGGCGACAACATCGTTCCCACCGCCGATGATTCCCTCTTCATCAACTATGGTCTGGGTGCCGACGACGAGATATCGCTCGCCGGCAAGGCCTTCCAGGGCCATAGCTATTTCGTCACCGTCCGGGACGATCCGGCCGATGGTGACATGAATGCCTCCACCGACCTGAACGGCCGCGTGCTGGTGCGCTGCAGGGTGCTGACCAACGAAGGCGCCTCGCTCGAGGTCACGGCGATCCTGGGAGCCACCCCGATGCCGGCGATGGCGGCCGATGGGAATGTGGCTTTCTCCGGTTCACCGCAGATCATGGGCGCCTGCGGAGGTGCCCACGCCAACGGCAACATCCACGCGTCTGGTGGCGGGCCGATTATCTCGACGCAGGCAACTGCCACCGGCTCCGCGACCGGTACCTGGAGGCTCCCGGACGGCAGCCTTGCGCCGGTGCTGAGCTTTCAGCCTGAGGTGGGGATCCCTGACTTGAATCCGATGGATTACTGCGTGGGCGCCGAGTTCCGCCTGCTTTCGACCGGCGGCGCAACGAACGGAGCCGGAATGCTGGTAGCAGTGCCTCCCGGCTGGAGCTATAACCCAGGTACTCAGCTCTGGACCCTGAATGGTCCGAGCTCCATAGATGGGACCTACTGTGTTGAGGGCAACGTCTACGTGGGCGGTAGCACCGGTTCCGCGGCAGCTCCGAGGAGAATCTCGATCCTGGCGACGAAGTCCGTCATGATCGAGGGAACGCCCTACCTGGTCGCGGACCACGAGGACGGCATCCTGGTCATGGCCGGCGGCGATGTTCACCTTGCCGGTAATCCATCGGCCGGCGCGCTCAGCTACCAGGGCATGGTGTACGCTGGGGCTCAGTGCACCGGAACTGGTAACGCGACGATGTTCGGACAGCTGCTGTGCGCCAATGGGCCCCAGCCGCTGGGCGCGATCGAGCACGCGGTCACCCACACCGTGTCCGGTAACTTCAAGCTGACTTTCGACTGTTCGAGTAACGTGTTCAACAAGCGGCGGGTGCTCTACTGGTATCCTCGCATCGGAGCGTAATCCCGCGCGGTCGGAGCTCGGCGCCCCCGGCACAACCGGGGGCGCGCTGTTTTCAGGGTGGTTGCTAGATTTGAGCATTCGCCAACCCCGGATCATCATGCGCTCGCGAGACCGTATTCTCGGCAACCTCGAAACCCTCTACCGAGAATCGTATGATCGGGCCAAGAAGGCCGGCGACGATGGTCGGATGATGGATCTCGAGAGCGGCTACATGCGCGACCAGCTCATGCTGGAAATCCTCCTCGACATTCGTGACCTCTTCTCGGTTGCGCCGGCTGCGGCCGGGGGCAGCGCCCTGGAGAAGCTGGAATCGATCCGGCGGCTCACGAAGCTTCGCTGAAAGGCGTCTTATGCAGGTGCATCCGATCTGGCTGGTGGCGGCGATCCTCTCAGCGGGCTGCGGGGCGGAGAAATCAGCCGAGTCGAGCGGGGCAGACCTGATCGTCTATGGACGGGTCTGGACCGGAGACTCCACCAGGCCCTGGGCTCAGGGCGTGGCAGTCAAGGGGGATACGATTGCCGCGGTCGGCGACAGCGCCACCGTGGCCCGGTTGGCCGGTGCGGATACCCGGGTCATCGCCAACGGAAAGGCGATGGTGGCGCCCGGCTTCATGGACGGGCATGCCCACTTCCTGCGCGGCGGCTTTCAGCTCTCCAACGTGGACCTGCGGGACGCCGCTTCCCCCCAGGAGTTCGTAGCCCGGATCAAGGCCTTTGCAGCCACCCAGCGGCCTGGCGAGTGGATCCTGGGCGGAACCTGGGACCATGAAAACTGGCCTGGCGCACCGCTGCCGGACCGGAGCTGGATCGATTCCGTTACTCCGAACAATCCTGTCTTCATCGATCGCCTCGACGGGCATATGGCGCTGGCGAACAGCAGTGCCCTGAAGCTGGCGGGGCTCAGCAAGGGCAGTCCCGAAATTCCGGGGGGCGCGATCGTGCGCCGGCCCGATGGGGAGCCCACCGGCGTGCTCAAGGATGAAGCCCAGAACCCCATGTGGGCCGTCATTCCCATCCCATCGGTCATCCAAAGCGACACGGCGCTTCAGCGGGCCATCGCCTGGGCTGCCAGCAAAGGCGTGACCGCCATCGCCGATGTGGACGTCCCCTGGTACGAGGTGGCCGCACTCCGCCGCGCCCACGCCGCCGGCAAGCTCGCCACGCGGGTATCGGTCTACGTACCGCTGCGGGACTGGCGGCGCATGGCGGACACGGTGCGGAAGCACGGCATCGGTGATGGGTGGCTCCGAGTGGCCGGCGTGAAGGGATATGTCGATGGGTCGCTCGGGTCGACCACGGCTCTCTTCTACCGGCCCTACAATGATGCTCCGGGCACTTCAGGACTGTTTGTCACCCCGGAGGACTCCCTGCGCGCCTGGATCGGTGGGGCGGACTCCGCCGGCCTCCAAGTGGTGGTTCACGCCATTGGCGAGCGCGCCAACGGGGTCCTCCTCGACATCTTCGACAGCGTCGCCAAGGCCCACGGGCCACGTGATCGCCGCTTCCGGGTGGAGCACGCCCAGCATCTGCGACGCGCCGACATCGATCGGCTGGCCAAGAGCGGGGTGATGGCCTCCATGCAGCCATACCACGCCATCGATGATGGGCGCTGGGCTCAGAAGCGCATCGGCCCGGAGCGCATCAAGACCACCTATGCCTTCCGCTCGCTCCTGGACCAGGGCGCCCGCCTGGGCTTTGGCTCGGATTGGACAGTGGCACCGCTGGACCCTCTCCTCGGCATCTATGCGGCCGTGACCAGGCGGACCCTTGATGGCAAGAACCCCGAGGGCTGGATCCCGCAGGAGAAGATCACGGTCGAGGAAGCCCTCCGGGCGTACACCTCCGCCAATGCGTACGGAGTGTTCGCGGAGAGTCAGCGCGGGAAGCTGGCTCCGGGCTACCTGGCCGACCTGGTGGTCCTGGACCAGGACCTGACCAGGATTCCAGCCCAGGCGATTGACCGGGCGCAGGTCCGCGCGACTGTTGTGGGGGGTCGCATAGTCTACTCCAAGCCGTAATACATCTGCCTACATGGCAATGCGATAATAGGAGGGGTATGCTGAGCTACTACTAAGCCAGGCCTTGACCCGCCGTGTCCCACTTCGCAACTTGCTGTGTCCCATCGTATCTCACCCATTACAACCGAAGACATCGAACCCACGCGAACCCGTGGTGCGCCTGCTGCGCGCTGCTGCTGGGCTCCTGTCCACAAACCGTCGGGAGGACGCATGCCAGTGGTCCCGCGCCCCGTTCTCCGGTACTGCCCAGCAGTGGTGGTGCCGCTATTGGCTCTCGTAGGTGTGGGTACGCTCGCCGCTCAGCTGAGCCCCGAACTGGCTAAGTCGGACAACGTTTCCTACGAGCAGCGCTACGAAGAGCTGAGGGGGCTGCAGGCCGCGCCCAATCGCATTGCCCGGGCGACCCAGCTCGTGCTCAAGCGCGACGCCGGGCAGTTCACCTTCAGTGACGGGACCTTCTACCTGCTCACCCCGATCGGCGGCCGGATCATGGGCGCCGTCTTCATCGGCCGCGGCAACTTCGCCTTTGCTCCACCCACAGCCACGGAGCAGGATCGGCTGGTCCGGTTTCAGAAGACCCGGACCCTGGACGTTCCCTTCTCGAGCGTGGTCCTCCTGTTTGCGGACAGCACTCTGGCCGAACTGGAATCGAAGCTGACCTTTGGACCCGGGCAGCCTCCCTCCGAGCCCAGGCAGCGGTTCAAGGAAGCCGCCGATTTTCTGGGGCAGGATGCCAGCAAGTCGTTTGATCCCGATCTTATGGCGGCTTTCCTCAATGGGGAATCGAGCGACCTTTTCTACGCCCACGTCGACCGGACCGGCGGCGGGCCGCTCATGTTCATGGTGAACCCGCACGAGGTCGAAGGCGTGACGCTGTCTCAGCGCGTGCGTCATGTCGGCTGGACCAGACGGTCCGAGGTGATCTGCCGGTTCGCGGCCGGCTTGAAGCCACGCGACACCGCCGTCACGGGCAGTCGCATCGACCAGGCCGCGATCCGCAGTTACAACATTGCGACCCAACTCAAAGAAAGCGGCAGCGGAGATCTCAGCTTTGCCGCCCATGCCAAAGTGGAGATCACTAGCGCAGGGGGCAAAGGTCCCTGGCTCGCGTTCACCCTCTTCGAGAAGCTGAAGGTGGATTCCGCCCGGTGGGAGAGCGGCGCTCCCGCCACCCTCTTCAAGGGGCGCGACGGCGGTTTGCTCTGGATCCGACTCGATGAGCCGTTACCGGCGGGCGAAGCCCGTGCTCTAAACCTGTTTTACCACGGCGATCTGATCGACCGCTATGGCGACTTCTTTTTCATCAAATCGTCGGCAGAGTGGTATCCCCGCTCGCTGGAAGGAAGGAGCCTGGCGACCTTCGACCTGACGTTCCACAGCCCATCAGGCAAGCTGCTCGCCAGTGTGGGCGACAAGGTCGAGCAGAGCACCTCGGGGCGGACGACAACCTCCCGCTGGGTGACGCCGGGGCCGGTTCGCAATGCGTCGTTCAACCTCGGCATCTTCAAGGACTACAAGATCCAGGAAGAAGGGATTCCTCCGATTACCGTGCTGATATCCGAAGACGCGCACCGGCAGTTGGGCGGCCTCCGGCAGAAGAACATGAAGGAAACGGTCGGCGCCGACGTCGCGAAGAGTATTCGGTTTTTCCAGCACGCGTACGGCCGCTTCCGGCCAAGCAGTTCTACGCTACCGAAATCCCTGCGTTCCATGGCGAAGCCTTCCCGGGCATGGTGCACCTGTCATTCGTCACCTTTCACCAGACCGATCAAACGGGCGAGGACGAAGTGTTCCGCGCTCATGAAGTGGCCCATCAGTGGTGGGGCGTGGGCGTGGATTTCGCCAGCTACCACGACCAGTGGCTGAGTGAAGGCTTCTCGAACTTCTCCGGTCTCTGGTACCTGCAAACGGTGCGAAAGGACAACGCCAAGTACTTTGGGATGCTGGACCGCTGGCGAACCGCCATTCTCAACCGGGGGAGCAGCCGGCGCCGGTCTGGCTGGGCTATCGAGCCAGCTCCTCCGAGGACGGCAATGGCTACGGGGTGCTGGTGTACCAGAAGGGTGCCTGGGTGGTGCACATGCTGCGGGTCATGATGCTGGATCTCAAGACCATGAACGAGGACCGCTTCACCGAGATGATGCGGGATTTCTACCGGACCTATCAAGGCAAGCGGGCGTCGACCGAAGACTTCCGCCGCATTGCGGAGCAGCACCTGAATCTCGATCTGGGCTGGTTCTTCGATCAGTGGATCTATGGAACCGAAATTCCGACGTATCGTGTGGCCTACCGGACCGATGAGACCGAAAACGGCCAGTATCGGATCAAACTCAGGGTGCGCCAGGAGAATGTGGCCGACTCGTTTCAGGCGTATGTGCCCGTCGCGCTCGATCTAGGGAACGATCGTGTCGCCCGGCTGCGCGTGAAAGTTCGGGGAGCGCTGACGGAGGTGGATCTGCCGTTGATGCCGGCCAAGCCCAAAGCGGTCCGTTTCAACGATCTTTCCGGCGTTCTGGGAGAGGTCAAGATGGTAGGCTGGTGAAGCTCGCCCGGCGGTTTGAGACCCAGGCCGGCGTGACCCCGGTCGCTGTCCGGCTCGGCCGGTGCGGAGCTATCTTTGATGGTCCGTTTGCTGGTGACCGTCGACCCTGACCCCGAGTTCCATGGCCACACGCACTTCGGGACGCGCCAAGAGCTCCGCCACGAAGCTGGAGAAGCCGGAGCTGCTGGATCTCTACCGGATCATGCTGCTGGCGCGCCGGATCGACGACAAGGAGATCCAGCTCAAGCGCCAGAACAAGATCTTCTTCCAGATCTCTGGTGCCGGGCACGAGGCCGTGCTCGCGGCCGCGTCCAAGGTGTTCCGCCCCACATACGACTGGTTCTATACCTACTACCGCGACCGGGCGCTTTGCCTTGGGCTCGGCATGACCGCCACCGAGCAGCTCCTGTCGGCGGTTGGTGCTGCGGACGATCCCAACTCCGGCGGCCGCCAGATGCCGTCCCACTGGGGCCACAAGGCGCTCAATATCGTGAGCGCTTCCAGTCCGACCGGCACCCAGTTTCTTCAGGCGGTCGGGTGCGCCGAAGCCTGGCTACGCTATTCCCGCATCGAAGGGATTGCGGACAAGGCGGAGCAGTTTCATGGGGACGAGGTGGTGCTCTGCACCACCGGCGACGGCACCACCAGTGAAGGGGAGTTCTGGGAGGCGCTCAACACCGCCACCAATCTGAAGCTGCCGGTCGTCTTCCTGGTGGAGGACAACGGGTACGCCATCTCGGTCCCGGTCGAGGTCAACACCCCCGGTGGCTCCATCTCCAAGCTCCTGACCGGCTTCCCCGGGCTCTTCATTCAGGAGGTCGACGGCTGTGACGCCCTCGCCTCCTTCGATGTACTGAGCAAGGCCGTGGACTACGCCCGCGCCCGCAAGGGTCCGGCACTGGTCCACGCTCACGTGATCCGGCCCTACAGCCATTCGCTCTCGGACGACGAGGTGCACTATCGCCCTCCGGTCGAGCGCCAGTCCGACGCTGAGCGCGACCCTCTGGTCCGATTTCCCAAGTACTTGCTGGAACAGGGCATCGCTACCCAGGCTGAGCTCGACCTTATCGTGCGCGAAGTGGAGGAGGAGGTCCAGGCCGCATCCGATGTGGCGCTGGCCTCGCCCCAGCCCGGGACCGACACGATCTACAACTACGTCTACTCACCTGACGTCGATCCCACGTCGGAGCAGTTCGATACCGAGGACGATCCCCGCTTTACCGGAGATCCCACCACCATGGTGGATCTGCTGAACATCTGTCTCCGGGATGAGATGACCCGTGATCCCCGGATCGTGCTCTTCGGCGAGGACGTCGCCGACTGCAGCCGGGAGGAGAATCTCGGCGAGGTCAAAGGCAAGGGCGGGGTCTTCAAGGTTACCTGGGGGCTGCAGCGCGTCTTCGGCGGCGACCGGGTCTACAACTCGCCGCTGGCGGAGGCCAACATCATCGGCCGGGCCATCGGACTGGCTACCCGGGGCCTCAAGCCGGTCGTCGAGATCCAGTTCTTCGACTACATCTGGCCGGCGTACATGCAGCTTCGCAACGAGCTGGCCCTGATGCGCTGGCGCTCGAACAATGCCTTCGCGGCTCCGGTCGTGGTCCGGGTGACCTACGGCGGCTACCTGAAGGGTGGCTCGGTGTATCACTCCCAGACCGGCGCGGCGGTGTTCACCGGGGTACCCGGCCTGCGGGTGGTCTGTCCCTCGACCTCGCTGGATGCCAACGGACTGCTCCGCACCGCCATTCGCTGCGAGGACCCGGTGCTCTTTCTGGAGCACAAGCACCTGTACCGCCAGACCTACAACAAGGCGCCGAACCCCGGCCCCAACTTCATGATCCCGTTCGGCAAGGCGAAGATCGTGCGGCAAGGCACCGATATGACCGTGGTGACATATGGCGCCGTGGTGCAGCGGACCCTGCTGGCGGCCAAGGCCATGGAAGATCAGCACGGGGTGAGTGTGGAGGTTATCGACCTCCGGTCTCTCGCGCCGGTGGATTGGGAGACCATCTACAACTCGGTGCGGAAGACCAACCGGGTCCTGGTCGCCTACGAGGATTCGCTGTCATGGGGCTATGGGTCCGAGATCGCCGCCCGGATCGCCGACGAGACGTTCGCGTATCTGGATGCCCCGGTGAGGCGCATTGCGGCCACCGACACCTTCGTGGCCTACGCCCCTCAGTTGGAGGATGTGATACTGCCGCAGGTGGAATCACTCCGCGCGGCCATGGAGGAACTGGCGGCCTTCTAGCCGGATCCCCGCCTTTACCGCCCTCGCCTATTTCTTGATGCCGATTCGATACCTGATCGCCTGTCTTCGACTGCCGCTGCTCGCGATCTGCAGCCCGGTTGCGCTGCCGGCCCAGATGGAAGACGCCCCCCGGGCCTACACCTGTTATGGCTGTGAGCCTTCCCGAGACTCTGCCGCCCTGGACCGGAAGCATGAGCCCGAGAGCTACATGGGTCGGGACGGGGACGGCGTGCCGCACTACATCCAGCGCCCGTTCTCGGCTGAAGAGCGGCAGCTCCTGCGGGAGCAATTCGGGATCGAGGATCCGAGCCGGCTCTATCTCTCGGACTCGTCCTCGCACCGCTACCTCGTGTACGATACCCAGCACGACCGTGAGGGAGTGGTAGTGATGTCGCACCGCGTGGGGGCTGCGTCGGTGCGGAGGCCGGGCGAGTCCTGGGAGCAGCTCGAGCGCCGAGTGCGGCGGATGCGCGCTTCGAGCTTTGACCCATCGGTGCGGGTGCCGGACACGTCGCTCGTCTCGCTGAATCCGGCGGTACGCTCGCGCACCGAGAGCATGCTGGCCGCCGCACGCCAAGCCGGATTTCGCGTCCGCGTGGCGGAAACCAACCGGTCGCCGGAGCGCCAGGCATACCTCCTGTCACGACGCGGGCGCCGTACGTTCACCGCCACATCGCACCATACCGGGGGCTGGGCCGTGGACGTCGTCGTGGGCGACGGCAATCTTCGCCACCGACGCACCCGGCGACAATGGGTTGCGTTTCGGCGCTGGCTCCTGGCGTATGGCGGGGGGAACTTCCGAATCATCGGTACACCGGAGCGATCCTGGGACTGGTCTCACATCGAGATCAGTGGCGGGCCATCCGGCTTTCAATCGGTGGAGGAGTTGCTGGTCGCTGCGCGCGGCTGCGCGGCCCGGCCGGACTCCCTCATGACCCGGGCCTGCGAGAGCCCT
>CAWEMG010000028.1:0-21969 GCA_963810165.1 uncultured Gemmatimonadales bacterium | reverse complement strand
CGAGCAAGGGGGTGGACGTGCTGCTGCACGCCGGCGGCGAGCTGCAGCGACGGGGGTTGCAGTTCCAGCTCAAGATCTTGGGTGAGGGACCACTAAAATCGCAGCTCCAGGCTCTGGCCAATGAGCTCGGCATCGCCGGACGAGTGACATGGTCACCCTTCGTGTCGCAGGAGCAGATGCCCCCGGAATACGCCGCCGCCGCCGTCACCGTCCTTTCCAGCCGGGGGCATGCGGAAGGTCTCGGGTTGACGCTGGTGGAGGCGCTGCTCGCGGGCTCAGCCGTGGTCGGCACCGCTGCGGGAGGTATCCCCGAGGTCGTCATTCACGAGCGCACCGGTCTGGTGTCCAGGGACGGTGATCCGATCGACCTCGCCAATCAGCTCCAGCGATTACTGGACAATCCGGACCTGCGCGACCGGCTGGCCCACAGCGGCAGAGATCATGTACTGGCCACCTACGCCCCGGACGTGGCAATTGGGCGATTCCTCGATATCTACCATGCCGCCGCTGACACTCACACGCACCGCTGAAGCGCCGCCGGATTGGGCCGCATTCGCCGAAGCCTACGGGACGTTCTACCATCGCCCCGAATGGGCCCGCTGCCTGGCCGACATGTACCGGTTCCAGACCGATTATTACTCGGCGCGCGCCGGCGCCGAGCTCCGCGGGATTCTGGCTGTGGCGGAGATTCCGGGGCTGCTGGGGCCGCGCCGATTGGTCAGTCTTCCGTTCAGTTACGCCGCCGGTCCGTTAGCACGGGACGCCGCGGCGGCGGCGGCGCTGGGTGAAGCGGCACGGGAGCGCGCCCGGGAGCGGGGCATTGCCCGGGTGGAGATCAAGAGCCGGGGGGAGCATCCACCTGCGCCGGGCTATCAGCGTGTCTGCCGCTACTCCACCTACGAGATTCCAGTGGATGGTGGAGAATCGCAGGTGTGGAGTCGACTCCACGCCGGCAGCACCCAACGCAGCATCAAGAAAGGCCGCAAAGCTGGAGTGCAGGTTCGGCGGGGAGAAAGCGCTGACGACTGGCGTGGCATGGCCGAGCTGGAGGAGGGCACCGCCCACGGCCACGGGCTGCCGGCACCACCTCGGCGGTTTTTCGTGGAAGGCTGCCGGGAGCTCCAGCGTGCCGGTCTGGCCGACCTGTATCTGGCTTTCACCACTGCGGGGGAGCGCGCCGCGGCGATCACCGTGTGGAAGGGCCCGCGCTCCTGGATCTATGCCTTTGGCGCATCTGACCCGGTGCATCTCGAACATCGGCCCAATCACGTGCTCCTGTGGACCGCCATCCAAGACGCCATCGCAGCCGGCCGCCACTTCGATATGGGCCGTGCGGCTCCAGAGCAGGAAGGTCTGGTGGAGTTCAAGCGGCGATGGGGTGGACAGGCCCTACCCTTGGCCTATGATTACTGGCCGGCCCCTGCCGGCTTGAACCTCGCTCCGCGTGATCGCGGGTCGATGCGCGCGGTGGGCGCCATCTGGTCCCGCCTGCCGGCCGGGGTCGCCCGCCTGGGTTCAGGCCTCTACCGCTATCTGGGATAAGTTCGTGAGCTTCGCGTGGCGGCTTCGTAAGAAGATCCTGAAGCGCTGGGCTCGGAATGCGTTTTTCCCGGCCTGGCGGATCACCCTGCTGCGGTGGTGCGGCTTCAGTATCGGTCGAGAAGTCTACATCGCCGATGATTTCCTGGTCGTCGAAGAGTTGGCGGAGCGGGGCAACGTCACTATCGGCGACCGGGTCAGCATTGCGCCGCGGGTTACTTTGGTGACCTCTTCTCATCCCAATCACTCTCGCATTCGCGGATTCGCCCCCGCTGGCCGAGGGCCCCATCGTGATCGAGGACGATGCCTGGCTCGGGTTGGGATGCGTCGTGCTTCCCGGCGTTCGCATCGGGCGTGGCGCAGTGATCGGCGCCAACAGCGTCGTGCTGTCTGATGTGCCGGCGCTGCACGTGGTCGCCGGACAGCCGGCCCGCACCGTCCGTGAGCTGGCTCCGAAAGCGGGCTGGCAGTGATACTGGTCGACGTTCCCGGCGATCGCCTTGGGCCGGCCGAGAGGTATGGGTTGGACGTGATACTCGACCTCTCCCGGCTGTTGGTGGCCGAACGTGCCGAATGCGATCTGGTTCGACTCACCGTCTCCGATCGTGGATCGGCCGGCTCCGCCGCGGCCGATCTGAGCTCCCGGGCAGCACTCGAGCTGGCGGATGGCGAGGTCCGGGTGAACGGGGTGGCGCTGCGAGCAATCGCGGAGATCGCAGGCGGAGCCATGGAGCAACGCTCGACCGCCAGCGATCGCCACGGCCGCGTCCCGGCGTCGGAGAATCCCCTCGTGGCGGCCGGACAGAGCCGGCGTCCGATCGTCTCCCTTCTTGCCAACGAGCTCCGGCGAGCCGTGCTCGCGGTCGCCGGGCGGCGTCCGGTGCGGTCACTGGCGCCGTGGCCGGAGGGACACCGATGGGCCGCGCTGGTGACTCACGACCTCGACGTGGTGGATTGGTGGGGGCTCTTTCCGATGTTGCGCATGGCACAGTTGGGCAGGAAGGGAGACTGGAACCTCCTCGCCCGGATCGCGTCGGCCGCGCGCCGCAGCCTGGGCCGGGAGCCGGTCACCCGAGGAGTGCACTCCCTGCTTCAGCTCGAGGCACACCATGGGATTCGTGCGACCTGGTTCGTGATCTGCGCCCAGCCAACGCTCCGGTCAATGTTGGCCGGGGACTCCACCTATCGCCCGGACGGCCCGGCTGCGCGCCGTATTCTGACGGCGCTCACTCACGCCGGACATGAGGTTGGGACTGCACGGAAGCTTCGCTACCGCCGGCGACGCCAAGTCAATGGTGAAACAGCGCCGCATGCTGGCCCGTATCGCCGACGCTCCGATCGAGGGAACCCGCCAGCATTTCCTGCGCATGCGCCCCGGTCCGTACCCAGCGGCTCATGGTCGAAGCCGGCTTTGAGTACGATGCCACCTGGGGTTTTGCCGACCGCAACGGCTTTCGACTGGGGGTCGCCGACCTGGTTCCCGCATGGGACGCCGGCCGCGAGACACCGCTACCATTGGACCTCCTCCCACTGATCTGGATGGATCGGGCCCTCAGCAAGTATGCCGGCATAGAGGAGCCAGGGCGGTGGATCGAAGACGCTCGGGAGCTGGCGCGGGAGTGCAAGGCCGCCGAAGGCGTCTGGGTCGGATTGTGGCATCCCAACACCATGGAAGCCCTGGGCTTTCCCGGCGGAGAGCCGGCATTCGTCAGCCTGCTGCAGGCTTTGGCCGATGACCGGCCCTACTTTGCCACGGCTCACAAAATCGTGCAGTGGCGGCGGTTTCGTCGTTCGGTGCGGGCTGCCCGCGTCTCGGCCGATGGCCGGGTGCTGTTGAGCACGCTCGGGGGACAGCGTGCGGTGATCGCCATCGAGGACGAGGCTGGGGAGACGGTTCAGGTTCAAGTGAAAGCGAACCGGTCCAGTGGCGTCGCGTAGAATCTGGCGCGCACTCCAGTTCATCGCTGGTGCGCTGCTGGTCGGTCTCGCCGTGCGAGCGGTGGTGTTGAACTGGCAAAGCCTGCGCGCCCAGTCCATCGATTGGCAGTTGTCTCCACCCTGGATCCTGGCGAGCGTGGCAGTGGTATTCGCGTGCTATGCTGTCCTGATCGAAGCCTGGCGCCGAGTAGTGTTAAGCATGGGCGAGCGCCTCCCTTTCCTCACGGCAACCCGCATCTGGTTTCTTGCCAGCCTGGGAAAGTACGTGCCCGGCAAGGTGTGGGCCCTGGCCGGCGCAGCGGTGCTGGCCAAGCGGGCGGGAGTAGACCCGTCGGTGGCCGTCGCGGGAGCGGTTATCCTGCAGGTGCTCGCACTGGCGAGCGGCGCGGCGGTAGTGGCGCTGACGGCACGCGAGGCGTTCCAATCGCTAGGGCAGGGGGCGGAGCCGATTCTCGGGGCTGTTATTCTCCTCTCACTGCTCGGGGTTACGACGCTCACCTCGCAACGGGTGTTGGACCGCATCGGCCGCCTGCTGCCCGCCTCGTGGCCTCGGCTTCGAGCCATCCGACCCGTCGTGGTGGCGGGCGCGTTCATCGCCAACGTTGCAGCCTGGTCCGGCTATGGTCTGGCGTTGCTCATGCTGGCTCGAGGTCTGCTGCCCGGCGTCGGCTTGAGCCTGCCCCAGGCGGTCGGCGTCTTCACCTGCTCGTATCTGATCGGCTTCCTGGCTTTGTTCGCCCCCGGTGGACTGGGTCCGCGCGAGTCGGTGTTTCTGTTGATGCTGGCGGGCGAAATTGGTCTCAAACCCGCAGCTGCACTCGCGCTTGCCAGCCGCCTGCTGCTCACCGGAACTGAAGTGCTGCCCGCCATTCCTCTATTGTTTCGGCGCGAGGCTTGATTGGAACAGCCGCCATCGTCCGACCTCGATCGGCTTCCCCGTTGGGTTCCATTCGTGGTCATGGCCGTACTCACGCTGCTCGTGTTCCGCGAGTACCTGCTCAGTGGCGAGGGCTCGATGCTGCTGGGTCAGGACACCATCGCGGCCGGCATCATGTTTCGAAAGTTTTTCGTGGAGCACATCCGCGCGCTGGGACGCTTGCCTCTTTGGAACCCCTACCTTTTCGGGGGCGTGCCCACGATAGAGGCCGGTAGCGGAGACATCCTGTATCCGGCATCGGTGCTCCATTTTGTGCTGCCCCTGACCAGCGCACTGGCCTGGAAGCTGATACTCCATGTGTATCTGGCCGGCGTGTTCATGTACCTCGCGGCGCGAGCCTTCGGCACCCGGCGCCTGGTAGCGCTCTTTGCCGGCTCGGCCTACCTCCTCTCGGCCAATCTGGTGAGCCTGGTGTGGGGAGGGCAGGACGGCAAGATGTATGTCACCGCACTCTTTCCCGCGGGACTCTGGCTGCTGGTCACCGCCCTGGACCGGCACTCATGGGTGCGGTTTGTGTGGCTTGGAGTGGTGGCAGGATTGATGGTGGTCGCCCACCCTCAGCTTGCCTACTACGCCTACCTGGCACTGGCTCTGTACGCTCTGGCCAGCCTTTGGAGCCGCCGACATCAGGGAGGGGGATTCCTGGCACATGGTCTCGCCGGAGGCATGGTGGCGATGGTGACGGCGGCAGGAATTGCCGCCGTGGTGTTGCTGCCTATGTACCGGTATCTCCGCGAGGACTCTCCCCGGGCCGGTCCCGGCCGTGGCTTCGAGTACTCTGCCAGTTGGTCGCTCCACGCGGAGGAGGCCCTTTCACTGTTCGTTCCTGAATTCTCCGGAACCGACGTGCAGTCGGAAACGTACTGGGGGAAGAACCCGTTCAAGCACAACTCGGAGTACGGAGGTGCGCTCGTGCTGGTGCTGGGCATTGCGGGCGTGGCAGGGCTCAAGGGAGATCGCCGGAGGTGGGGTCTTGCCGCCCTCGCGGGCGTGGCGCTCCTGTACTCCCTGGGCGCGGGAACCCCCGTCTTTCGACTGCTCTACACCGTGGTGCCCGGCCTGAAGAATTTCCGCGCTCCCAGCCTGGCCGCGTACCTAGCCATCGTGGCCCTCACGCTTCTCGCGGCCCTGCTGGTCGAACGGGTATTGGCGGAGGGCGATATCCGGGCCCGCCGAGCGATGTCGGTAGGGCTGGCAGCGGGTGCGGCGGTCGCCTTGCTCATCGCCGTGCTGGCGCTGGCAACAGGCACCGGACTGTACGCCGGCTGGACCTCGATCTTCGGCGCCGCGGACTCCGACCGAGCCGTGGCCTTTGCCGCCAACACCCCGCGGCTCACCGCAGGTGCCCTGATCGTAGCCCTTATGTGCGCGGCGGCGTGGGGTGCCATATATCTGTGGAGCCGGGGCACGCTCGGGGCATCGCATGTGGTGATCGCCCTGATGGTCCTCACCGTTGTCGATCTCATGCGGGTGGACAGCCGGTATATCCAAGTGGTCCGCTATGACGAGTTCTTTCCCGACGACCCCGGAATCGAAGCCCTGCGCGCCCGGCTCGCACCCGGAGAACGGGTGTTGACCATCGGCAATGTCTACTCGGACGGGTTTCTAGCGAGCTACGGTGTTCCCGAAGTCTTCGGGTACCACGGCAATCAGCTGCGGTGGTACAACGATCTCACCCGGTACCCTGTCCGGCAGTCGGCCCGCACCACGACCGAGCTGGAACAGTACTGGATCAGCTTCCTGAGCAGTGGTGCGCTCCGAGCTCTCGCCGCCAAGTACGTGCTCCTACCGGGACAGGTCGAGCTGCCGGGGCTCCGACTGCTCGGCGCCGACCAGCGCGTGGCGGTCTACGCCAATGACGCGGCGATGCCCGGCGCCGCGGTGGTCCCCGACGTGCAGGTCGAGCCGGATTCGACCCGCAGGATGGCCAGCCTCTGGTCGCCAACGTTCGATCCGGCCAGGACGGCTATTCTCGAGGAGCCCGTTCTCGCGCTGGGCCAGGGTGGGGGCACCGGTACCGCCACGATCGAGGGCAATGGCGACGACACCCTCGCGGTCCGGGCGCGCACCAGCGGCCCGGCACTCCTGCACATCAGCCGGAGCTATCATCAGTCCTGGACCGCGGAAGTCGACGGTGTGCCCGCCCAGGTCGTCCGCGTCAACCATGCCCTCATGGGTGTGCCGCTTACCCGGAGCGGCGAGCACCGGGTAGTTCTGCGGTACCAACCAGCGATCGTCCGGCTTGCCGCCGGAATCAGCCTGGTCACCTGGGCGGCCGTGCTTCTGCTCACAGTGTTGGCCGCCGTCCTCCACCTCCGTGGTGCTCGTGGCTGAGCAGTTCCTGGTTGTGGTTCCTACCTACAACGAACGGGTCAATCTCCCGCTCGTGGTGCCTGCAATTCTCCAGCAGGATCCTCGGCTCGAAGTGCTGGTGGTGGACGACAACTCGCCCGATGGGACCGGGCAGCTGGCCGACGAGCTGGCGGGCTCCACGGGGCGGGTTCATGTCCTGCATCGTCCCGCTAAATCCGGGCTGGGGAAGGCATATCTGGCGGGATTCCGGTGGGCGCTGGAGCAGAAGTATGATCTCATCTTCGAGATGGATGCCGACTTCTCACATGATCCGAAGTTCCTGGGGGACTTCGTGCGGGCAACCGATGAAGCCGACGTCGTGATCGGGTCCCGGTATCGAACCGGGGTCAACGTGATCAACTGGCCGATCTCGCGGTTGCTGCTGTCGATCGGGGCCAATCAGTACGCCCGCTGGATTACCGGGCTCCCGTTGGCGGACTCGACTGGAGGCTTCAAGTGCTTCCGCCGCGAAGTCCTCGAGGCCATTGAGTTCGACAAGGTTCGATCCAATGGCTACTCCTTCCAGATCGAGATGAGCTTTCGGGCGTGGAAGAAGGGGTTCCGGCTGAAAGAAATCCCCATCGTGTTCACCGATCGGGTCGAGGGGCAGAGCAAGATGAACAAGCGCATCGTTCGGGAGGCGATCTGGATGGTCTGGTGGCTGCGTCTTCAATCGCTCATAGGCCGGCTGTGAGGGGAACACTCTTCTACAAGATGACTGGATCGGGCAACGATTTCGTCATGCTCGATGGCCGTGCCACCAGCCCCGACCGTTGGCCACCGGACCGGGTTCGAGCCATCTGCGACCGCCGGAACGGCATCGGAGCCGATGGCCTCGTCATTCTTACCCCGGAGAAAGCCGGCATAGTAAGAATGTCATACTGGAACTCCGACGGATCACACGGGGCCATGTGCGGCAACGCGGCGTTGTGTAGCGGGCGACTCTCAGTGGAGCTGGAGCTCGTGGAGGCGGGCGAGTTCTGCCTTCTCACCGACGCCGGAATGGTCCGGGTAATCTCACGGGCCCAAGTCGACCGGGCGGAGATCCAGCTGCCCGACGTTGACCTGCCACGGGAACTGTCGATCGAAAGCTCCCCAGGGGAGCATTGGCACGCGCTCGGAACCGTAGGCGTGCCGCATCTGGTAGTCCGAGTCGAGGACATTGAAACGGTTGATGTGCTGGACCGGGGAAAGCAGCTTCGATGGGATCGACGGCTGGGCCCGGTCGGGGCCAACGTGAACTTCATTGCGCCGCCATCGACGCCTGGCCAGCCCTGGTCGATCAGGACCTTCGAGCGCGGGGTCGAGGGAGAGACCTTGGCGTGCGGTACCGGAACAGTGGCGGCCGCATTGACCCTGGCCGCCCGGAGAGAAGCCCCGCTGCCGCTGTCACTCCTGAGCAGGGGAGGGCTTCATCTAACAGTGAGAGCCAGCCTGGAGGGCTCGCGCGCCAGGGAGATCTGGCTGGGCGGACAAGGCCGACTGGTGTTTCGAGGGGTGTGGGAGGGCTTGGACGACTAGAAAAGCGCCGCCGGAATTCCTGCCGTGGAATACCTCACAAACAATTGCAAACACATTAGTTAAGCTGCATCGGGTCGCACTGATCCACACTTCTCCACAGTTTTCCCCAACCCTACTTAACATAATCTATCTTATACGTCATTCGGTTAGGCCTGAAGAAAAGGGCCCCACCGAGAATCTGGAGCCCTGTCGAGGTTACTGGCTGACCCGCCTACCCGCCTACCGCTACATCTTTCCGTCGGTAAGCTCAGCCAACCGGACCTGCGCCTCAGTAACGCTGGCCGACTTGGGATATTTCTCAAGCACAGTCCGGTAGGCGCGCGCGGCGTCCTCGATCTTGCCGCCCTCACGAAACGCCCGTCCGGCGTCCACCAGATACTTCGCCTTGAGATACTCCACTTCGGCCCCGTTGGCTGCCTGGGTATACGCGTTCCCGGCCTCGACCCACCGCTTGGAGTTCTCCAGCGCGGCTGCCAGCAATCCAGAGGCTGGCGTTCGGTACTGCTCTGGTGGCTTGCTGTCGAGAAACTCCCGCAATCCGACCACGGCGAGCTCGTTCTGGCCGTTGATCATCCGGACCTGATTGAGGGTGATGACCGCCTCGTTGGCCGCATCGGTGCCCTGGTACGCCGAGATGAGCTTTTGTAGCTCACTCGAGGCCAGTGGGAGATTTCCCGCCTCCGCGGCTACCCGGGCTTGATTGAGGCTTCGGGCGGCGAATTCCTCCTTGCGCTTCCCGCTTGCAATCACGAACCAGGCGACCAAGGCCAACACCGCCAGGATCCCGGCGCCGACGATGAGGTGCCGCTGGCGGTTCTGGTACCACGGCGTGGCTGGAGCAGGAACGGCGGCGGGCTGGGTACGCGTGGGTTCCACTGTCGTTGCCATGTGGGTCCGGCAAAAAGGTTGAGATTGACCGGCGGCTGGGCCGGCGCGGTAGTGCCCCCGGCGTGACTCGAACACGCGGCCAACAGTTTAGGAAACTGCTGCTCTATCCATCTGAGCTACGGGGGCCGGCTAACTCCCTATCCGCTATTGTCATGGAGCGACTCATCTCAAGCACGTTCTCGAAGCGGCCCGGCATGGCTCCCCGGCAAGCTCGATGAAACAAGCCCGAACAGTCCGGAACTCGGAAAAATGGCACTGCCGGACGGGCCGATGCAACCCCGCCCTGCCGTCGGTATCCGCGGCCCTACCGGCGTGCGATCACCTGACAGGGCGCTCCCTCAAGGCGTGCCCGGCCTCCCAACCCTTGGATCTCGAGCAGAAAGCTCCAGCCGACCAGTTCGGCGCCCAGGCCGCGTGCCAGCTGGGCGGCGGCACGAGCCGTCCCTCCGGTGGCCAGCACGTCGTCCACCACGAGAACCCGGCTGCCTCGGGCCCAGGAGTCCCGGTGAGCCTCGAGCGCGTCGCTCCCATATTCGAGCTCGTACGATTCGCTGGCACGCTCCCAAGGCAGCTTGCCGGGCTTCCTCGCCGGCGCGAATCCGGCGCCGAGGGCCATTGCCGCCGCTCCACCGAGAATGAATCCCCGGGCTTCGATTCCCAGAACATGGGTGACGTCATGGTCGCGAAATGGACGAACCATTTCGTCGATGACGTCATGCAGTAACGGTCCGTTGCCAAGGACCGGAGTGATGTCCTGAAACAGAATTCCGGGCTTCGGGTAGTCCGGTATGGCGCGCAGGCTCTGTTCGACGCGCTCGGCCACGCTGGTCATAGAGGCTCGGGGTTTCGGGTCAGACCCTACAGTACATCGAAGCTCTTACCGGCAACGGCGCCATCCGGCTGCGGCGTCCGGTCCAGGCGCTCGACGCTGGCGTTGGCGGGTCCCTCACGCAGCAGACGCTCCAGCTCCGGCAGCGCCTCGTCCCGGCCGGTCACGACGACTTCGACGCTGCCGTCAGGAAGGTTTCTGGCGTGGCCATGAAACCCGAGTGCCCTGGCGTGGCGGGCGACGAACCAACGGAACCCCACACCCTGTACGATGCCGAAGACCACGAACCTCACCGTCACGCAGGGCGGCCCCGCCAGGCGCGCAGCGCTTCCACCGCGATGGGCAGCACCGAGATGGCGATGATGGCGAGGATGACGAGGGTAAAGTTGTCTCGCACCACGGTAATGTTACCGAAGAAGTATCCACCCAATACGAAGAGCCCGACCCACAGCACCGCACCGACGACGTTATAAGTCAGGAATCGGCCGTAGCTCATGGCGCCGACCCCCGCGACGAACGGAGCAAAGGTGCGAATGATGGGGATGAAGCGCGCCATGATGATGGTCTTGCCGCCATGCCTCTCGTAAAAGGCATGGGTCCGGTCAAGATACTCCTTCCGCAGGAATCGAATATCGCCCCGGAACGCCCTCGGTCCGATGTAGGACCCCACCCAGTAGTTGACGGTGTCACCGATGATGGCCGCGATGATCAACAGCACCACGATCAACCAGAGGTCCAGAGCTCCGAGCGCCGCGAACGTTCCCGCGGCAAACAACAGCGAATCGCCCGGAAGGAAGGGTGTGATCACCAGACCTGTCTCGCAGAACACGATCATGAACAGTATAAGGTGAGTCCAGGTACCGTACTCCGAGATGAGCTGCCCCAGATGCTGGTCCAGGTGCAGGAAGAGGTCAACCATGCGGTGCAGCAGATCCATGCGCGGTCTCCAGAGAGCTATTCTTGGCGGAACCCGAATTCACCGACGAGCGGTACGAAGCGAACGTCGGCGATGGTGCTGGTCCGGACCCCATCCGGTCGACGTTCGACCAGGGTCAGCACCTGGGATGTGCGATCGCCCAGCGGAATGACCATGCGGCCGCCGGACGCCAGCTGATCGACTAATGGCGCGGGCACCTCAGGTGAGGCGGCTGAGACCAGAATCGCGTCGTACGGGGCGAATGGGCGCCAACCCAACGTGCCGTCGCCCACCAGGACCGTGACATTCCGGATCCCAGCGGCAGAGAGTGCCGCCCGGGCGCTCTGAGCGAGCCCCGATACCCGTTCCACACTGAAGACCATGCTGGCGACCAGCGACAGCAACGCCGTTTGATAGCCGGAGCCGGTCCCTATCTCCAGCACCTTTTCCTGGCCAGTCAGACCGATCAGCTCGAGATACTTCGCCTGGACATACGGCTGAGAGATCGTCTGACCACTGCCGATGGGGAGTGCGGCATCGTCGTAGGCGCGGTGACGCACGCTTTCCGGGACGAATATGTGGCGGGGGACCATTCGGATGGCGCGCAGGACCGCGAGGTCCCGGATTCCCTTCCGCTGGAGTGTTTCGACCAGACGGGCGCGGTAGCCGCCGTAGCTGTCGCCCTCCCCTACCCCTCCAGTGACCATCCCCGAACCGTTTCCAGCAAAGAGTAATTGGTCAGATCCATGTGCAGCGGCGTCACCGAAACGAACCCCTCCGCCACCGCAAGATGATCGGAGTTCTCTCCCCCGGTCCAGGTGATGGTTCCGCCGCCGATCCAAAAGATTTCCCTCCCCCACGGGTCCTTCATCCGGGTGAGCGACTCGGAGAAGTAGCGGCTCCCGAGCTTCGTCACCTGAATTCCCTTGACCTCGGAGGCCGGGATTCGTGGAAGATTGATGTTGAGCAGCATCTGCTCGGGGAAATCGTGGACCCGGGTGATCCGCTCCACCAGCTCCAGCAGTAGCGCGCGGTAGGTAGCCATCGTCTCGGGCTGATTCCCGGCAAACGAGATGGCGATTCCCGGAACCCCGAGCGTCACCGCCTCCATCGCCGCGGCCACAGTGCCGGAGTACAGCACGTCCTCACCCATGTTGGGCCCATGGTTCACGCCGGAAAAAACGAAGTCCGGCCGCTCCGGCATGAGCGCCTGTATGGCGAGCATGGCGCAGTCGGTCGGAGTGCCGTCGATCTGCCAGCCACCGTCGGGGCGACGCATCGGGCGCAGCGGCCGGTGCAGGGTGAGGGAGTGCGAGGTACCGCTCTGCTCCCGGTCGGGAGCTACCACCGTCACGTTTCCGACCTCCCGGCACACGTCTGCCAGGAGGGCGATGCCGGGAGCCAGGACGCCATCATCGTTGCTGACGAGGATGTTCAAAGCGGGGCCGCGGGGCCGCGGAGCCTGCCCCGAGCAATCGAGCGAGGGGGCTGCGGGGCAGTCAGCACTTACGCCTTTGGCTCAGGGGGTGTGCTGTTGCTGCCCTGCTGCCCCCCTGCCCCGCTGTCCCGCTTTATCGCTTTCCCATCGAGAATGCCGAGGACCTCCTCCACGGTCGTGCGGATCTCCTGTGCCATCTCCGCTTCGAAGGCCCGGCGTGCTGAGACCTTGAGCTCGCCGGTGCGGCGGTAGTGGTCGATTCGCTGCCGCGCGCCATCGATGGTGAATTTCTCGGTGTACAGGAGATGCTTCACCAGCATGATGAGCTCGACCTCGCGGCCCTTGTACACCCGGTTGCCGGACCGATTCTTGGCCGGATTCAGAAAGCGGAACTGGCTCTCCCAGTACCGTAGCACATGGGGCTTGAGGTCGGTCAGCGAGCAGACCTCGCCGATCGAATAGAATTCTTGGACTGGTCGGGTGGTGGTCATCTCCACTGCTCCGACTTGAGTTCCCGTGCCATGAGCTCGCCTATCCCCTCCCGCACCGGCTTGCCGCTGAACAGAACTTCACAGACTTTCTCGATGATTGGAAGCTCCACACCCATCTTGTTCCCGAGGGCCGCTCCGGCTTTCGACGTGTTCGCCCCTTCCGCTACGCTACGATGCGCGGCGCGGTACGTCTCCAGGGTCTGGCCCTCCGCGAGTGCCATCCCGAGCGCGCGATTGCGACTGAGACTTCCGGTCGTGGTAAGGATGAGATCCCCCATTCCGGCCAGGCCGGCGAAGGTGTGTGGGCTTGCACCAAGTACAACGCCGAGCCGGGTGATCTCAGCCAGGCCGCGGGTAATTAGTGCGGCCCTCGGATTGTGACCCATTCCCAGTCCCTCGAGAATCCCCGCGGCAATGGCAATGACATTCTTGAGCGCTCCCGCCAGTTCGACCCCGATGACATCGTCATGCGAATACACCCTGAATCGAGGCGTGGCGAAGGTGCTCTGCGCCTCGCGTGCAGTCTGCTCGTCCCGCGAGGCCGCCACCACCAGCGTAGGCTGGCCCTGGCACACCTCGGCCGCAAAGCTGGGACCGGACAGGGCGGCAAAGCGCACTTCTGGCAGGCACTCGTCGAACACCCCGGACATCAGCGCAAGGGTATCGGTCTCGATACCCTTGGTGGCGCTTACCACGAGCGCCCCCTCCTTGACGCGGCCCCGTAGGCCGCTGATGACTGAGCGCACGGCGTGGCTCGGCGCGGCGGATACGATGATCGGAGCGCCGGCCACCGCCTCCCGTGCATCCTCGTACGCGCGGAGTCCGGACGCGAGCACCACGCCGGGGAGGAACAGCGCGTTTTGGTGCTCCCGATTGATGGACTCAACGGCTTCACGCTCGTAGGCCCAGAGGCGGACCGTTTCGCCCTTCGCTGCCAGCAGGTTTGCCAGGGTCGTGCCCCAGCTCCCCGCCCCAAGCACCGCGATGGGATTCATGGCTGCGGCGTACTCGCCGCCCTCCGCCCGAAGCGGTTCTCAGTTCCCTTCAGAAGCCGCTGAATGTTCCGTCGATGCAGGATAATGACAGCCGCCGCGATGGCGGCCGCGATCCAGAACAAGGCCGGTGTGCCGGAGTCTTCCAGTGTGTACACCGCCAACGGGAGCACGGCAGCAGCCACGATACTTCCGAGGGAGACGTACCCGGTAAGCCAAACGAGCACGGCCCACACAACTGCCGAGACCGCCAGCGCGACAGGCGCCAGCCCGAGCATGACCCCCGCGGCCGTCGCTACTCCTTTACCCCCTTTGAATCCCACGAATACCGAGAATACGTGTCCCACGATGGCGGCGGCCCCGCAAGCCAGCGCAAATAGCTGGGAATCGGATACCCGGGGCGCGAAGACCAGCACGGGGATGAACCCCTTTGCGATATCGACGAGCGCGGCCGGAATTGCGTACTTCCAGCCCAGCACACGATAGAGATTGGTGGCGCCGAGATTGCCGCTGCCGTGCTGACGAAGATCGATTCCCGCGAAGAAGCGACTGAGCAGATAGCTCGTCGGTATGGCCCCGAGGAGATACGAGGCGAGCAGCCAGAGAACGGCCGAAGGCATCAGCGGCGAGATCCTCGTCGGGTGAACTTGAGCCGCAGCGGCGACCCGGTAAAAGGCCATGCCTCCCGGAATCCATGCACCAGGTAGCGCTGATAGGACTCCGGCACTTCCTCGGGGCGGTTGCTCACAATGGCGAGGGTCGGCGGCGCTGTGGCAATCTGGGAGGCATATAACAGTTTGACCTCCTCACCCGGCTTCTGGGGTGGAGCATTACGTTCGACCAGGGAGGCCAGGACTTTGTTGACCTCCGCCGTCGGGACCCGGCGTTCCCGACCTTCGGCCACCTCGACGATCAGGTCGAGCAGCTTGCGCACCCGTTGCCCGGTGCGGGCCGAGACGTACAGGAAAGGCACATAGCGAAGAAACGGAGCCTTGGCGATGAGCGCCTCCTGACCCTGGCGCGCGGTGTTGGCATCCTTTTCCTCCACCAGGTCCCACTTGTTCACCAGAATGATCAGCCCGGCGCCCTCATCCCAGGCCTGGGTCGCGATGCGGAGATCCTGGTTGTGGAGGCCTAGGGCGGCGTCCACTACCAGCACCGCTACGTGAGCCCGCTCTATGGCGCGCTCGGTCCGTAGCGAGGAGTAGAATTCCAGATCATCTTCTACTTTAGCTCTGCGGCGTAACCCGGCAGTGTCAATGAAGTTGAGTGTTTTACCCTGAAACCGCAAGACGGAGTCGATGGCGTCGCGAGTGGTGCCCGCCTGGGCAGCCACCACGTGACGCTCTTCTCCCAGGAGCCGATTCACGATGGAGGACTTGCCCACGTTGGGCCGGCCGACCACCGCCACATTGATCATCTCCTCGGATTCAGCCGGATCGAAGGGAGGAAGGCGTTCAACCACGGCATCGAGCAGGTCGCCACTGCCCTTCCCCACTGCGGCACTCACTCCTACCGGATCCCCGAAGCCCAGCGAGTAGAAGGCGTACTGCTCGGTACTCTGTTCCAGGTTATCCAGCTTGTTGACCGCCAGCAGCACCGGACGGCCAGCCTTGCGCAGCCGCTCGGCGATGGCGCGGTCGACCGGATTGAGACCTTCCCGGCCGTCCACGACGAAGAGCACCACATCGGACTCGTCCAGTGCGAACTCGACTTGGGCGCGAATGGCGCGGTCCATGGAGTCCTGAGAGTCCGGCAGCAGTCCCCCAGTATCTACCACCCAGAAACTCCGCCCCTGCCATTCGGCGTCCCCGAAGTGCCGGTCGCGAGTGGTGCCGGGCTGATCCGACACGATGGCGGGACGGCCGCCCAGAATGCGGTTGAACAGCGTGGACTTCCCTACGTTGGGCCGACCTACGATTGCCACCGTCGGTTTGCTCATGCCGCCACCGGAACCTGAAACACGTCGGTGAAATCGTGAGAGAGTCGGATCTCGACCGGGATCGAGCCACTCAGCAGGTCCAGGCTCATGCTGTCGATGAACAGCGCATCGTCATTGACGCACTCTCCGGGAAGCAGCACCAGGTCGAGATCCCGGCGCCCCTTCAGCGCCTCCTGCAGCGCCATCCCCGGCAGCAGCCCGGCGGTGGTAACCCGCGGCCCGAAGAGGGTGTTGACGACTGGGATCAGCTCGAATGCGGCACCGGTTGCCTGGGTCAGCGGCTCGAGAACCATCGGCATGAGCTGCGCCATCGCGGTACCCGTCACCACGCCGATCCTGCGTCCCGCCCAACCGTGAACCTCACCCAGCGCCTGTATGCGTTGCTGGAGCCATCGCACCGAGCCTACCCCGTTCTCCACCTGATCGAACCCGTCGTAGATCTCGGCCTGCGGCAGCTCCACACCGGCGCGCACGTACAGCTCGTCCGCGCCAAAGGCCCAATGAATTCCCCGCTCTGCCCGCGCAATGGCAGCCCGCTCCTCCAGCAGAACGATGGCGGCGCGGCACTCGTCAGCTGTAGGCTCACGGACCAGATGGTGCTTGGAATATTCGGTCAGGCCCACCGGCACCACCGAGCAGCCCAGGATGGCGGCCCCGAATTGGTATAGATCGGTCAGCGTCTGCCGCAGGACGTCCCCGTCGTTGACGCCGGGAGACATTACGATCTGGGTATGGAACTCGATTCCGTGCTGAGCGAACTCTCTCAGCTGCGGGATGATTTCAGGCGCCGTCGGATTCCGCAGCAGGTAGCGGCGCACCACCGGGTCGGTGGCGTGCACCGACACATACAGAGGTGACAGTCGGTATTCGATGATGCGCTGGACGTCGTGAGGCTTCAGGTTGGTGAGCGTCGCAAAGTTGCCATAGCGGAAGGAGAGCCGGTAGTCGTCATCCCGGATGTAGAGCACATCGCGAAGGCCATCCGGCAGTCCGTCGACGAAGCAGAAGTCGCAGCGATTGGCACAGCGCCGGATCCGGGCCGGCTCGAGGGAGACTCCCATAGGCTCGCCCAGCGGCCGCTCGATCTCGAACTCGATCTCCTCGCCACCCGGCTGACGAACATGAAGGGTGAACGCCTCCTCGGCGGTCAGGAACTCCCAGTCGAGAAAGTCCTCCAGCTCGCGGCCGTCCACCGAGACAAGCTCGGTGCCGGGCTGGAGGCCCAGCTCCGCCGCAATCGAATCGGGCTGTACTGCGGTTACTCGGATCATCCTGCACCAGGTAGGGGCCGCTGGGGACCGTGCGCTCCTGAGAAAGCCCGGAAAGATCTATGCGTCAGGGGCTAAATTCAAGAGTCACATCACTTCGCCTCCAGAGGCCAAAGTAGCTTCTGAGCTGTCTCACGCGGTCTCTTGGGTTCTTGGACGCTCCCTCGCATCTTGAGGGAGAGACCTCCAGTGCTGGATCAACAGGAGCCATACATGGGCATCAAGCTGAAGCGGGTAGAGGATCAAGTCATTGTGATCACGGGCGGCACCAGCGGCATCGGATTGGCGACTGCGAAGCGGGCGGCCATGCGGGGTGCCCGGGTCGTGCTCTGCTCGCGGAACGAGCCGGAGCTTCAAGAAACGGTGGCCGCCATCGAAAAGGCCGGCGGACATGCGCGGTCTGTCGTCGCCGACGTGGCCAACCAGCAAGACGTAGAACGCCTGGCGGCGACGGCCATCGAGGCGTTCGGTACCATCGACACGTGGGTCAACAATGCCGGCGTGTCGTTTTATGGCAAGCTGACCGAGGTTGCGGTGGAGGACATGCGGCGCCTGTTCGAGGTCAACTTCTGGGGAACCGTCTACGGGGCCCGTGCGGCGGTCCCTCACCTCCGCCGCAGCGGAGGCGCGCTGATCAACATCGGCAGTATCGTGTCGGACCGTGCCATTCCGCTGCAGGGCACGTACTCTGCGTCGAAGCACGCCGTCAAGGGATTCACCGACGCGCTCAGAATGGAGCTGGAGGAGGAGCAGGCACCGATCGCAGTCACCCTCATCAAGCCGTCGGCCATCGACACGCCCTACTTTCAGCACGCGAAGAATTACATGGAGACGGAGCCGAAACCGCCGGCTCCGGTGTATGCCCCGGAGCTGGTGGCGAACGCCATCCTGCGCGCAGCAGAGCACCCGGTGCGGGATATCACCATCGGCGGCGGCGGCCGGCTGTTGACCGCAGTGGGCACGGCGATGCCGCGGCTGACCGACCTCTACATGGAGCGCGCCATGTTCGACTCACAGCGCTCGGATATTCCGGCGGGCGAGCGTCCCGATAACCTGTTCGTGCACGCTCGCCGAGGAGGGACGGGAGCGGGGCCAGTACAGCGGTCACGTGATGCAGTCCAGCGCCTATACCCGGGTGGCACTTTCTCCGGGTAAGGCGCTGTTGGCGGCAGGGCTCGGGCTCGCGGTGTTTGCGGGCCTCCGTTCGCTGGCGGACTCCGACGATTGACTCGCTACTGCACCCGCACCATCGACGCCGGTGGAGGGCACGCCGTTTCGATTCAGGATGAACAGCATGTAGTAGCCCGGCGGCGCCTCGTTCGGAGTCTGCGGGAACGTCGACCTCGCAGTCCCGTCGCTGTACGGCTGAAACGCAGTGTGTTCGCCCGCTGCCCCATGTCGAACGCGTGAGTGACCGAGCCCAGCCGGATCCAGCGAACCTCGGTGATCTGGGCCGCGTTCGGGGTAGCCACCGAAAAGGTCCCGCCGTATCCGACGTGCTCGGGGCCGAGGTGATGGTCGGACGCGCCCTTGAACAGGTAGGGCGGCGAGAAGATCTCGTGGTTCCGCTCCGGTGGCACCGGACTCCCCCACCGGGCTGGATGGCCATCGCATCGCCGCTGGCACCGTGCAGCACCGTGCCGTCGGGCAGGAGCAGTGACACGGAGTGGTAGACCCGCATGACGCTGCTTCGCTGCCAGCGTCGTCCACTGCCCTGTCTGCGGGTTCCACAGCTCGGCCTCCTTGACCGCAGTCCCTCGTTCGATGTTGACGAACCCACCACCGCTGGTGCCGCCAGTCGCCAGCACCTGTCCGTCCGGCAGAATGGTGGCGTTCATGTGCCGCCGCCGATGGCCATCGAGCCAGTGCTTTGCCAGGACGGGTGAGGTCGCATTCAGATCGATGATCTCTGCCGTGGCCGTGGGCGTGGCCGGTTGTGCGTCCGGCGTGGGCCAGCCGGTGTTCCCCGCCACCGGCATACAGGATCTTTCCCGTGTCGTACATCACGGCGGAACCGTAGTCCCGGTTGTAACGGCAGATGTGCGACGGGCCAGCACTCCAGCTCCCGCGGCCACCACCGCCCGGTCCCATCCACATTGAACCAGCGCGACTGGACCCGCTCGCTGGCGTAGAAGACCAGGCCGTTCTTGGGATCGACGAAGTTCCGGGGGTAGTAGGGGATCTCCAGGGTGCCCGCGCCGGTCAGCTCGTGACCAGGCTCCGCCGTTCCAGATCTCGGGCGTTCTCACGACGTGCTTCGCCTCATTGCGGCCGGCCATGGTGAGCACTTGCCGTCCGTCAGCACGGTCACGGTGGGATACCAGCGGCCGTTGGCCATGTCGGGCCCCTTGGTCGGACGCCCCGTCCTGGGAGAAGAAGTAGGTCGTCTTGATGCCGGCATCATCCATGTGATGACCACCGGACACCATCAAACGGCCATCGGGCATGAGCGTGTGCCCGGCACAGAACAGCATGTCCATCGCACGTGTCATCTCGGGCAGCCCGTGGAGACGGCCCGCTGCCGGATCCCAGATCCGTGGCATCCCCATGGTATCGGCGACGTCAGTCTTGCCCCAGGCGAAGATCTTCCCGTTCGGCATCAGGCTCATGTGCAGCGGCACGATGTCCCAGTCGACCACCGGCCCCCACTTGCCCGTCGTGGCTTCAGTGGGCAGCGGCGACAACGTCAACCGGAGAGGAGGTGACGTAGGCAGTTCCGGAGGTGAACTCGATGGTCTGCTCCCCGGTTCCGCTGATGCCCAGGTCTCCGAACTTCGCCACGCCATTGGCGTCGGTAGTGGCTGTCGCGTTCCCTTCCAGGGTGCCGCCGCCGGAGGCAATGCTGGCGGTCACTTCTGCACCGCGCCGACCGGATTGCCGATGCCGTCCTGCACATGACCTCCGGCTGCACCAGGGGATCGAACACCTCGCCGGTCAGCGCCGATACCGGCGGATTCGTCGAGTATCTCGATGTTCCCGCCCTCACCGTCTCCTCGTGGCGGTCGAGACGAATGTCACGGGCGAGCCCGTTAGGCCGGCTGCGCGTTGCGGTGGTCCTCTGGGCGCCGGCGGTGGGCCCGAGCATCGCTGCTTACCGAGGCAAGCCCGTTGGAGCCGGTCGTGACCGCCGAGGCCGATACGCTGCCCCCGCCCTGAGCGCTCCAGGCTCACGCTGACGCCTGCCAACCGGGTCGCCGGTGTCGTCGGTGACGGACACGACGAGCGGGTTCGGGAGCGCTTGCCGACGGGGCCGTCTGGTTGTTCCCGCCCGCATCTCGATTGCGCCGGCCCCATCCGGGGGAGCGACGTCATTCGCCAGCGCAGAGAGCCGGCGCGACGAGGGATATGCGAGAACGCCAGCCGTAGCTGCGAGATCCGAGTCATGGTCACAAGCGCCCGATCATCGGGCGCGAGAAGGTCAAGAACGATCCGAAGCCGGCAGGATGCAGGTACCGGGCCGCTGCTCGACTGGACGAACAGTTAAGTTGTAACTCGTTGTATTCGAGTCGATTACAAACATCGACCGTACCGCTCGTTGCATGCACGCCACGAGAAGCCTAACCAAGCCGACGCCGGCCTGCCAAAGCAACGCACATCTTCCCGACCGGCGCATCCCGCTGTGTTCCGGCACACGCCAGTGACCCAGACCCCGAGCAACGGCGCTCGGACGGCGGCGTACGGCCGAGAATGGCGAAGGGAGAGGAGGATGGTGACTCGGCGAAGACTGGCACCGAGAGCGGGCGACCGGACTCGAACCGGCGACGTCCAGCTTGGGAAGCTGGCATTCTACCACTGAATTACGCCCGCGGATCAAGGGCGGAACTGTAAGGCGGCAGATGACAGGGGCGGAAGGTACTGACCGCCCTTCCGGCCTTCCCCGCCAGGCGTCCAGAAAGCTTCGCAGATCCGGCTCGCTGATGGCCGGCTCTCCCGGCGAGCACGTTGTCCAGCCGGCCCTCCCGCATCCACCGCTCCAACTCACCCACCAGGTCGAACAGGTGATCGAACGAATCCACGACGAACAGCAGCGGCTGGTAGCGGTCGATCTCGAAGTATTGGTTGATGACCCACTCGAGCTGCATCGGGTAGCGCTGCACGTCCGGCGAATCTATGGAGTGAGCGATCTCGCCGTAGGAGCTGAGCAGTCCACTGCCATACACCCGGAGCTCTCCGCCCTGCCGCATCAGGCCGAACTCGATCGTGAACCAGAAGAACCTGGCCATCGCCTTGAAGATGCTGGTGACCCGGCGAATCTTCTCCTTTTCATCCCGATGCCCGCTACGATCTCGGCCGCCGTATGCGCGCAATCGCCGAACCGCACCAGGGTGTCGGCAAAGGCACGATCGGTATGCATCGGAACGTGCCCGGCGATGTCGTGAAAAATGTCTGGCTCCGGCAGATAGTCGAGGGTGGAGCCGTCCCGAATGGTGATGGTGGTGGGAAACTCGCGATTTCGCAGACAATCGAAGAATAGAAACGAGGGGATGTAGCCGCTCACCGGCTTTGCCTTGAACCCGGTGAGCGGGCTGAGAAATCGGTTGACGTCCTCCAACCGCGGCATTCGGGTGGGATCGAGGCACAGGCTGTCGATGCCCTGAAGAAACCGCGGGTTGGCGTACCGCCGCCACCGGTCCTCCATCCGGGAGAACAGCCGGCGCCAGGCATCGTGGTTGGCTTCGGAGTAGAGCTCGTAGGGCTGATGGATATACAGCCGCCCTTCCTCCTGGGCCTGTTCGATGAACGGCGCCTTGGTCGTCGTCAGGCCGCTGCCGGCCGCGTGCTCAGCTCGAACTCCTGCCATGAGTCCCCCTGTTACTTCTGTTTGTATCTCCAAGCCGCGATACCCGTCCCTTCAGCCTTAACCTCGACCGGCTGAGTCTCTCCCGGCTTCAATGCCGGAACCTGGACCTCCTGGTTC
>CAWEMG010000027.1:0-12114 GCA_963810165.1 uncultured Gemmatimonadales bacterium | reverse complement strand
ACAATTTCCTGGTCATTACGCAGGAGCTTTCCCTGCCGCTGTCGGAGCTGGAGTATCGCGCCTTCCCGCATCGAAGGGAGGGCCCGGCGGCCAGCACGTAAACACATCCTCGACCCGGGTGGAGGTCTCATCGGACATGCGCAGCCTCTCCCAGCTTGACCTCCGCGCAGCGGCTGCAGCTCCTGGAGAGGTTGGGACCGCGGCTCGATTCTGCCGGCCAGCTGCGGCTCGTCTCCAGTTCCACCCGGAGCCAGCTCCGTAACAAGGAGGACGTCACGGCTCGGCTCCAACAGGTCGTGGCCGGCGCACTTGCGGTCAGAAAGAAGCGAAAGGCCACGAAGCCAAGCCGCGCGGCCAGGGCGGCGCGGTTGGAGGCTAAGCGACGCCGGGCGGCAACCAAGCGACAGCGAAAGGCACCGGGAAACAGTGAGGACTGACAATCGGAGAGTCCATAGAGGCTGGCGGCGCGGGCTGGGTCAGGGTATAACTTTCCCGGTTCGACATTTACTCTCTTGCCCCGTCACCTCCCTCCCGCCCAGTCGGGGCGCATCCAAGGAGTAGAGAAACGTGCGCACAGGCTTTGTCTTGCTCGCCGCGACCCTGCTCACCAGTGGATGTACCTCCAAGACGGAACCGAAGCCCACGCCGAGTCCGCGCCCGAGCCCGAGCCCGGCACGAACCGGCCCTTCCCGCAGCGATCTTGAAAAGCGAATCGCGCGTCTCGAGCTCAGCCTTTTGGACAAGGAGGCGCAGGTTGACGAGCTGCAGACCCGTCTGGAAGAGACCCGGCAGGAAGTGGTGCGTGCCATGGCGAAGCTTCAAACCCTCGCCAGTCGAGCCGAGGCCGCCTCAGCGATAGCCGAAGCCGAAGTAGCCCTGCAGCCACTCAAGGCCGCGCCGGGGCAGCCAGCTCCTCCGGAAGCGACCCAGGCCAGCCGACTCCTGCGGGAGAGCTCCGCTGAATTTGACAAGGAGAATTACGGCGGCGCCCTCTACCTCGCCAATCAGGCGAAGACCCTGGCTGGCGCGGCGCGGGGCCGGTTGTCCGCCGGAGAGCGCGGGGCCCCGCGACCCGGGGAGACGGCATTTGCGCTTCCCATTCCGCTCAAGGCGTCCGGGCGTGGGAACGTGCGCGCCGGACCCGGCACCGGCTCCCGCATCGAGTTTGCGGTCGAGGCGGGCGACGCCCTGATCGGTTACTCGTACGTTGATGAGTGGATTCGAATCGGGGCCGAGGATGGACGCAGCGGCTGGATCTTCCGGAGCCTGGTGGCCCGGCCGTAATCAGCGGCGGCGGCTCGCCGATTTCTGCTTTCTGCTGGCGCACGCCACCCGGTTCCGACCTTCGCGCTTGGCTTCATACAGCGCCTCGTCGGCGCTCGAAATTACCGCCTCTGCGGTGTGGCCATGGTCCGGGAACTCGGCGATACCCGCGCTGATGGTGATTCGCCCGGCGGGAAACTCCTCCTCCGCCACTCGTTCCCTGATCCGCTCCGCCAGCTGTAGCGCTTCCTCCGCGCCCTTGCCTGAGAGCAGCACGGCAAACTCCTCGCCGCCGTAGCGCGCGGTGCAGTCCCCTGCCCTGGTGCTGGTCCGCAGAATATTGGCGACCCGCTTCAGGACCTCATCTCCCGCCGGATGCCCGTGCGCATCGTTGTATTTCTTGAAGTGGTCCACGTCCAGCATGACCACCGTGAACGAATGGTTCTGCCGCTGCGAGCGCAGCAGCTCCTCGGAGAGTCGCTGAGTCAGCACCCGTCGATTGGAGAGCCCGGTGAGCGAATCGGAAGCGGACAGGCGCTCCAGCTCCTCATTGCGCTCTCGGAGGGTCTCGTTCACCGCATCAAGCTGCTGCCGGCTCTCGCGAAGCCTGCCGACCATGTGATTGAAGACGTACGTCAGGTCGCCCACTTCGCCGGTGGCCGTCGGCAGGTCAACCGCCAGATCGCCTTCAGCGACCTCGGCCGCACCCTTGGTAAGGCGCTCCAGAGGGCGGACGATGAGCAGCGCCAGGCGATAAGCGATCGCGGTGACCGCCAGCAGCAGGACGGCTACAATGGCCAGCGTGAGGTCGCGGAAGCGGCGCACCTGGTGGTAGGCGGCTTCGGTGGGAATTTCAGTCAACACCGACCAGCCGATGCGCGGCACCTGCTTCAGGCTGCCGAGCACGTCTACGTCGGCCACACTCTCGTAACTGACGATGGTGCCTTCCCGCTTCAGCAGGCGCTGAAAGAGTGGCGCGCGAAGCGTCGTCTGCATCAAATCAGGCGAGCTCGCCAGCGAGCTTGCGATCAGACTTCCGCTGCTGGAGAGCAGGTAGATCCTTCCAGAAGTGCCCGGAGCGAAGGTGCGGAGGCTCTCTTCCGCGCCCCGCAGGTTCAGTCGGGCGGCCAGCGCCCCCACCATCCGTCCGTCGGCGCGCTGTACCGGTACCGCCACCAGGAGAATTGCTTTCCCCAATGACTTGTCCCACAACGCTTCGCCCACGAGAGCGTTGGTGGCGGTCAGCTCCCTGGCCCAGTCACCAGGAAGCTGCAGCCGCCTGGGCTCACTGGCACTGCTGGCCACCATTCTACCGCCAGCGTCCACGACGATGAGCTCCTCGTAGTCGCTGAAGCGCTCTCGGACCGAGTTGAGGTAGTCACTCAGGCGGGTCCGGATTGCCGGTTTGCCCGGCACCCCGGTCAGGTTCTCGGTGACCTCATAGGAGCTGGCGAAGACCCGGAGGTCGTATAGACGCTCCTTGACCCAGACATCCATTTCGCGGGCGGTCTGGGCGCTGGCGCTGAGAAGCTCCTGGGAAATCTTTTCTTCCAGGGCCCGGCGGTTTTGAGTATAGGAAATCCACGCGGTGAACCCCGACGGGACCAGGGTGACCACGAGGGCAAACGCGAGGATCTTGCTCCGGACAGTGTCGAGGCGGAAAAATCGACGCACCGGGGAGATGTGGTTCGACAGGACGTTCAACCTGGCCCCCGGGGTAGCTGAAGGGAAATACCTCGAGGAACTCCATCGCAGGTCCCGGGCCATGACTCATGTCTTGCTGTGTCAATGCGATAGCAGTTTCGGTGGAGTCGGAATGGCGGTGGGCTGCGGAATCTTCTGGCAGTTTCCGAGGCAGCGACGACCGCAGCTGTGTCGCATTTGGGCCCGCGGGCCATCTTACGGAAGCGGCCGAGATCCAGATATACTCGCTGGCCGGTTGTGGCCGGCGGCCCGCTCATGCAAATTCCATTTTCCGATCCAGGCTCCGATACTGTATGGCTTCGCTGACGTGGGCCGTGCTGAGCTCCGCCTCTCCGGCCAGGTCGGCGATGGTCCTCGCGATCTTGAGCACGCGATGATACGCCCGCGCGGACAGGTTCAACCGGGCTACCGCCTGCCGCAGCACTGCCTCGACCGGTTCGATCAGCCGGCAATGCCGCCTCAGGTCTCGGGCGCTCATGTGCGCGTTGGCGTAGACGCCGCGCTGCTCTCGAAATCGAACCCGCTGGATAGTGCGCGCCCGCTCGACCCGGCCCCGGATAGTGGCGCTGGTTTCTCCCGATAGGTCGCTGGTGAGGTCCCGATAGGCCACCGCAGGAACCTCCAGGTGAATGTCGATGCGATCCAGAAGCGGACCCGAGATCCGGGACCGGTAGCGCTCGATGGCCAGCGGACCGCAGCTACAGGAGTGCACCGGGTCTCCGAAGTAGCCGCAGGGCACGGGTTCATAGCCGCGGCAAGCATGAAACGGGCGGGATAGGTGAGGCTCATGGCGGCCCGGCTGAGAGTCACCACGCCGTCTTCCAGCGGTTGCCGCAGCACTTCCAAAACGTTCCGGCGAAACTCCGGCAGCTCGTCGAGGAAGAGCACGCCACCGTGCGCCAGGCTGACTTCGCCGGGGCGCGGTGAGGAGCCGCCGCCGATCAGCCCCGCATCGCTGATGGTGTGATGGGGGGAGCGAAACGGCCGCTGGGTGAGTAGCGAGCGGCCGGACGGCAACGTCCCGGCGACGCTGTGGATTTTGGTGGTTTCCAGCGCCTCGTCGAGCACCATCGATGGCAGAATGGTGGGTAGCCGCCGGGCAAGCATGGTCTTCCCTGCTCCTGGCGGGCCAATCATGAGGATGTTGTGGCCCCCAGCGGCAGCCACTTCCAAGGCCCGTTTTGCCGCAGACTGACTCCTCACGTCGGAGAAGTCGGTGTCGCTCGTCTCCAGGGTACTCATCAGCGCGGCAACATCTGCCCTGGAAGGCTCGATCGGCTCGGCGCCACTGAGATGGGCGCAAACCTGCAACAGGGTATGCGCTCCGCGCACATCGAGCCCCTCGACGACCGAGGCTTCTGGAAGGTTGGCGTGCGGCAGCAGAACGCCACGAACCCTTGCGTTGCGCGCGGCCAGCGCCATGGAGAGGGCTCCGCGGACCGGCCGGAGATCTCCCTCGAGACCCACCTCGCCCACAACGGTGTGATCGAGAAGGAGTTGCCCTGGCAGCTGTCCGCTTGCGACGAGAATGCCAAGCGCGATGGGTAGGTCGAACGCGGATCCGTCTTTACGGATATCGGCCGGAGCAAGATTGACCGTGATGCGCCTGAGCGGAAAGGAAAATCCCGCGTTGGTCAAAGCCGCGCTTACACGTTCACGGCCCTCTTTCACGGCGCCATGGGGGAGCCCCACCGTCGAGAAGGATGGCAACCCATTGGTGATGTCCACCTCGACGTCCACCGGGTAGGCGTCGATGCCGAGGACGGCAGCAGAGCGGATTCGGGCGAGCATGGTTGTTTGTGGGCTCCGACCCGGGGGAGCGGCAACATATCCCGGCATCGCCGGCCGGCAGGTACCGGGGTCCCGCAGAAGTGGACCGAAACCTGCAGCGGAATCCGGGCGGCACCCGTAGCCGGGTGCCCGGCGTGGCGGAGTTCCCCCCAGCTCACCGCCTCCTGGAGCGTTTAGATCCGGAGATGTCCATGAATCGGTTGGTCTACGGTCTCTTCTTCCTCCTCGGAGTGGGCGCGTGTGCGGCCCCCCGGGCGGCCGGCGCGCCGCTGGCGCCGCTGGGCCGCTCCTGGGCCGTTCCCACGCTTGGCTTGTACCAGGAATGGTGGGACAAGACGGTTGCTTGCTCCGGCCACCAGGGACAGATGGGGGACGTCAGCTTTTATGCAGTCGACGCGCCTTCCGGCGCGATCGAGCTGGCCGGGGAGATGGCGCACGCCTGGTGGGTTCGGGAAGGAAACCGGATATATCTTCCGGCTAATGCGCTCGGTCAGGAGTGGCTGGTCCGGCATGAGATGCTCCACGCCCTCCTGCAGCGGGGCAGTCACCCGGCCTCGATTTTCGTGGACGCGTGTCACGTAGCCTCAGCCGCGGTCTGGCGGGACTCGACCCTGACGGTTGACCCCGGCAATCCGCGGGGTAACTGACGAGAGGTCGAAACCAGGAGGCCACCCACGCAGTGGCCTCCAACTTGCCGCCTACCCCGCTTCAGTACCTGTAGCTCGCGCCCCTCCTGCCAAGGGGAATGGCATCCGGCAGACCTTCTGGCATTTCGCAGGAGCAACCCGACATGGTGGGACCTTCTCGTAGAGCGCGTTGGGGTGGCCTCCTAGCCATCCTTGTGCTCTCGATCATCAGTGGAGGCTGGCTCCTCCGCCGGAAGGCGGCCCCTGACGGGAGTGTCTACCAGCAGGCCCGCCTCTTCGAGAACGTCGTCGCCTCAATTCACGACCACTACATCGATTCGCTGGGAGAAGGCGATCTCTATCAGACCGCCGCCCAGGCGCTGGTCGCGTCATTGCACGATCCCTATGCCGAGCTCCTCACCCGAGAAAGCTACCGCCAATACCAACGGCAGATGTCCGGCACCGAGGTTGATGTCGGCCTCAGTTCCGATAACCGATTAGGTATCGCCCGGGCCAAGCTGGGACCGGGTGATGAGATTCTGAGCATTGACGGCAAGAGCACCCGCGGCTGGTCGGCCCGACGCCTCGAGGAGGCGCTCTCTTCCGGCTCCGGCGCCATCGTCACTATCGTGGTTCGGCCCAAGGGATCGGATGTCCCGGTGGTACGCCGGCTCACCCGAACAGTGGTGCACGTTCCCGCCGCATCGCCCGGTATCTTGCTCGGCGGCGGCGTCGGCTACGTGGAGCTGCGGCGGATCAGTGACGGGGCGGCGGGCGAGCTTCGCCAGGCGGTCGACCGGCTCGTGGCGGAAGGTATGACCTCCCTGGTCCTGGATCTTCGCGGCGATCCAGGCGGGCTGATTAACGAAGGGGTGCGGGTTGCAAGCCTCTTCCTGAAAACCGGAGACACGGTGGCCTTCTCGCGGGGCCGGTCCCAGACCCACTCGAAGGTGTACCTGGCGGGCACCTCAGGCGGGTGGAGAGGGCTTCGTCTGGCACTGCTGGTCAATCACGGAACCGCCAGCTCTGCCGAGCTGATTGCGGGTGCGCTCCAGGATCACGATCGTGCGGCGATTCTGGGCACGCCCAGCTTCGGTAAGGGCGTGCTCCAAACCACCTATCCGCTCGGTGATGAGATCGCGATCAAACTCACCACGGCCCGATGGTTCACCCCGAGCGGCCGCACGGTGCAACGCCCCAAACCGAATTCCGAGGGTGCCCTGGGGAATCGGACGCCGGCACAGCTGCCTCAGATATTCCGCACCGCTTCGGGCCGGCCGGTCCATGACGCCAGTGGCATCCTTCCCGATCTCCCGGTTCGGGGGCTGCCCCGCTCCGACGCCGAGCGGGCACTGCTGAACGCGCTGAGCGAAGATCTGGGCATCTTCCGGGCAGTGCTGGCGGATTATGCCACGGACGTGAAGAAAAGCCGCCCGCCGCGGAATGAATCATTCCGCGTGACCGCCGAGATGAGAGACCACGTGTTCGAGCGCTTGCAGGAGAACGAGCTCGAACTTCCGCGCGCCATCTACGACGGTGCCAGTGGCTACGTAGACGAGCAGCTCGGCTACGAGATCACCCGAGCGGTGTTCGGCGCCGTGGCGGAGTCCCGGCGGCGGGCGTTATCGGACCGTCAGATGCAGGCCGCGGTCCGGCTGCTCCGGCGGGCCTCGACCCAGGAGGAGGTGCTGGCGATCGCTCAGGCCGAGCGTGCGAGGACGATCACTCGCTGACTCAGGACCGCAGCCGTACCGAAACCGCCGTCCCCTGCCCCGCTACGCTCTCCACCTCGACTCGCCCGCCCCAACTCTCCACCAGCCGCCGCACGATGGCCAGACCCAGTCCCGATCCACTCGTAGTGGTCGAGAAACGCGGCTCGAAAACTCGGGGGAGGAGATCGGCAGGAATGCCGGCTCCATCGTCCTCGACCCGGATGAGCGCTGGCCCGACCGAAATCCGCACGACACGAGCGCCGGCGTTGCGAGCGTTCTCCAGCAGATTCACCACGACCTCTTTTACTTCATCGACCCGCGCGGCACCACCCGCGTTCGGGGCGACCTCCAGCCTCACGTCGCAGCCTTCCTCCGCCAGCCGATAGAGCTCCACCACCTCACCCACGGCGACCGCCAGATCGATCCGATCGAGCGGCTGGCCCGGATCGGCCGGTGCCGCGAAGCGGCTGAAAGCCCTCGCGATCGTGTCCAGCCTATCGATCTCGCCTAGAATACGAGTCGCGGTCTCTTCCAGAGTCCGGTCGAACTCGTCTCGACGATCCCGATAGACGCGGCGCAGGTGCTGCATGCCCAGCCGCATGGGCGTGAGCGGATTCTTGATCTCGTGGGCGACTTGCCTCGCCATTTCACCCCAAGCCAGCACCCGCTCGGCCCGGGAGACTTCGGTAACATCGTTAGCGCCATGACCACACCGTGCACCTCCGGTCCCAGAGACGCGAGCTGCAGTGTGAGTCGGCGCCCTCCGACCTCCAGCTCGGCCGAGCCGTCCACCCCTGGATCCAGGAGGAAGCGACGCACCGCATCCGCCAAGGGTAGCCCACTCGCCGGACAGACTGTCGAGGAAAGGCTCGCCTTCGCGTAACGGGGTTCCCAGCAGATCAACGGCCTGCCGGTTCGCGATCAGGACCCGGCCCCGGGGATCGATGCCGACCACGCCGGTAGCCACCGTCGCCAGTACCGCGGCGGTCCGTCTCCGAGCTTCCTCGAGCGCGGCCTGGCTCGATCGAATGTCCGCGGCCATGCGCTCGAAGGCGCCGAACACCGGTTCGAACTCCAGCGGGGGGCGCCCCGAATGCACCGGCATTGGCTCGCCCTTCCCGAGTGCAAGGGCCGAGCGCCGCAGCTCTGCCACCGGCCGCGATAGAGCCCGAGCCGCAATGCGAGCCCCTGCCAGCGCCGCGGCCGCCCCGGCCAGGGTCGCGAGCAGCAATACCAGCGCGAGGTCGAGCTGTCGAGTCGCGAGTGACGATTCGTCTGCCAGCTGCGGGGTTGCGAGCACCGCCAGATCCGTCGGGCGCCCGGGTTGCACCACCCGGTAGCCGACGCGCTCCGCCAGCATTGGTAGGAAGCCCTCGCCAGTAACCTCGAAGCGTCCTTCCAGGGCCAGCGCGCGGAACGCACTGGGATCCATCAGCTGGCCCATGACGCCGAGATCCTCCAGGACCGGAGTGCTGGTACTCACGAGCCTGCCGCCCCGATAGAGCGCCAGATCCGCGTCGATGCGGCGGCTCAGCTCCCGAATTCGTTCGGACGTGGGGCCATCGCGCCCCAGGAGGCCCGCCGACGCGACCCCAGCATCTCGCAGCGTGCGGGTGATGAGGAGGTCCCGGCTTCGCTCCGCCTCATCAGCGAGACGATAGAAGCTCCACGCGGCGAAACCGACGGCGGGCAGAATGAAGAATACGCCCAAGGTTACCGCCAGACGGACCCGGAACGACCGGGAAAGACTCCGCCAGCGTGGGCGGCGCGGCTGTGCCCCGGCAGCAAGCTCCGCGATGAACCACAGCCCCGCCAGCACGGCGGCATCGAGCAGCACCACCAGAACTCCGCGCACCAGAAGCGGCACCGGCCCGCGCAGGTCAATCGCCGCGTGCACAGTGCGGCTCCCTCCCGCCATCAGGAGCGGCCGCTCGCTCCGAAGGGTCCACCCCTCGCGTCGCCAGCGGGGTCCGCGGCGTTCACCCTCGAAGGCGGCGGTCGGGGGCGTGAGCGCCAGGGTATAGAGTGGAGCACTCTGGCGGGCAGGTTCGAGCAAGCGTCCCACGCGCCCCGGCAGAATCAGCTCGGAGCGTGGTCCCACCGAGGCGGTCATGATCCGGTCCTGGCCGGTGCGGACTGCCAGCACGTAATGCACGCCGGGAATGCGGGCCAGCGAAACAACTCGCAGGCTGTCAGTCGCGGCCAGGTTGCCGACAAGCGTGGACAGCAGTGACGCCGGAAGATCCAGGGAGTCGAGAATCAGCTCATCCTGCAGTGCACCGGCTGGCGACCAGAGACCGAGGTGTGCCGGATACCGCTGGTGGCCCAGGGGAGACCCATGCCACAGGGCATACATTTCGGAGGCGCTCGCCGGGGGTGGCGAGCGCCGCACTTGCTCCCCGAACCGTTCCAATAGAGGGACGGCGAGGGGATCCGGTTCGGCACCGAGCCGTGCAATATCTCGCTGCGCGACCTGCAGCCGCCCGGACATCTCTGCTCCCCACGTGACGAGTGCCGCGGAGCTTCCCGCCACCAGCGCTACGCCCGCGATCGTGGCCCAGCGGCTGGCGGGCAGCGTGACCAGCAGGAGAGCCGGGGTCCACAGGAAGGTGTACCAGCCGGGCCAGCCGCCTCCGCGCGGCATCCAGACCAGCAGGCCGATAATTGCTGCCGCAAAGGCGATGGCCACGCCCGTGACGATGCGCCAGCGGGTCTGGCTCTCAGGACCGTCGCCGCGAAAGAGGGCGGCGGTGGGCACGATCAGCGCGGATACTGAGACCACGCAGCGTGAGCTGCCACAGCAGCCAGAGTCCAAGAGACACGCCCTGTGCCGGCGGCGTGATGCCGCGGCCCAGGTTACTGATCAGGTAAGGCGAGGCCAGCAGCAACCCCGTCCCGATCACTACCCCATACCAGGTCCGGCGGAAACGTCGGCGCCACAGCCAGACGCCTGCCATCGTCAGGAGAATTCCGGCCAGAGCGAGCACGCCTGCGGATGCCGACAGTGGCCCGAGCAGTGGACGGAAGAATGTCGCCGGTGAGAAGAGTGGCTGAAGACCGAGTGCCGCACCGGCAGGAGCACGCACCGCCAGCCACAGCAGGAGCGGCAGCAGGAGAAACCGCTCCACGGGCCGTTGCGCCAGCGTCAGGGCCATCGCAAACGTCAGCAACACGAGAAGGATCACCGCGCGGCTGCCGCGCTCGAACGCGAGCTCCTTGGCTGAGCCCTGCTCCGTTGGAATTGGCTGCACGCTGAATAGCAGCCGGGGCCCGGCCGTGGTGGGCTCCTCATAATCGAAGACGTCGGCGCTGTTGGGCCCGACGCCGGGAGGGTAGACGGCCAGCCCCACTTCGGTTCGCTTGCGGAAGAGCGCGGCCAGGCTGCGGCCGCCATCAGGGACGGCGGGGTGGGCCCAGATGAGAACTGTCGCGACCGCGGCGCGGCCATCGCGTGAGTGGCGCCGGGCCTCGATCACGACGTAATATCCACTGGCCCGAGAGGTGATCGAGTCGCCCTCGCTCCGTGGCGGCAGCCGGTGTCGGCCGGCCCAGGCCCATGGATTGCCCTGCTCGTCGAACACCACGGCACTCATTTCGGGGCCACCGGCCGGCACCAGCCGGTCCAGCCTCACGAGCGCGGCCGTACGGTCGTCAGGCGGCGTCTCGGCCGCAGCTTCGGCCAGCCGCTCGGCCCGGCGTCGTGCGGAGCGAAGATCGCCTTCCAGCCGCTGTGACGCCGTGGTGACCCGATGCTCCCGTTCTTCAGGCCATCGAGTCTCGATCGCGGTGAGTTGCCGCTGGGTAATCGTGAGGGCCAGGGCCAGGCCCGCGAGCACCTCGACCAGCGCTCGTCGCCGCCACCCGCCGATGGGATAGAGCACCGCGGCCGCGGCGGCAACAGCGGCCCACACCATCCACACCCACGCCGGCGCGGGGTGGCGGAGCCATTCCGCGGCGCCAGCAATAGCCGCCAACACGACCACAACCCACGATCGCGCGCGATGACTCAAGAGCAGCGCCCCTGGCGTTTGAAGGAAATGACTCCCGTTTCGGTAGGCGAGCGCCTCCGAGTGAGGCCGACCCTGATCGTGCCGGTGGGCACCACCGAGCTACACGGTCCTCACTTGCCGCTTGGCTGCGATACCTTAATTGTAGAACGGTTGGCCGACGATTTGTCGGCCGCATACGGAGTAACCAGGGCGCCGACGGTCGAATACGGCGTGCACGCGGCAGTGCGGCCCTTCCCCGGCGGCGCGGCGCTGCGGCGGCGGACACTTCACCGTGTCATGAATGAACTTATAGAGTCGTGGGAAGAGGGGGCAGGAGTCCGGGAGTTCCTTATACTGACCGCGCAATCGAGCGAAGCACACCTGGAAGCACTCAGCACCATCCGCACTGACGAGGCCACGGTACAGGTGGTGGATATCTTCGGGCTCGACTTCGGCTCGTTGCTCGAGCGAGCCGCCCCCATTCAGGGGGGCGAGCTCGATACCTCGCTGATGCTTTACCTGGCACCCGATCTGGTCCGCATGGACCTGGCCCGCGACTTTGACCTGACACCCGCCATGCTGGCGCGCTACCGTCCCGGGCACAGCCGGCGACTACCCGTAGGCTCTCCCGGATCAGTGGGATACCCCAGCCTCGCCTCCGCCCAGAAAGGCGAAATCCTGTATACATTTATCCTCGAACGGGTCGGCCGCTGCCTGATCCGGGCCTGACCCCCATGGGAGTCGCAATGCGGATTGCCGCGGTTCTGCTCCTGCTGCTGCCGACCGGGCTGGCCTCGGCGCAGGAGTCGCTGGAAACCAAGCTGGTAGTCGCACAGGAGGGCCGGGAGACCGGGCGCGAGGAGTTCACCCTCCGGGAGGGTCGCGGCAGGGGCGCGCCGGGTTCGACGCTCATTGCGGTGGCCCGTTACCCGGCAACTAATCCCCTGCTGAAGGTGGCGGCGACCCTCGAGCGCACTCCGGAGTTCGCTCTCGCCAAGTTCCAGCTGGACGTCGAAGGACCCAATGGTA
>CAWEMG010000026.1:0-12058 GCA_963810165.1 uncultured Gemmatimonadales bacterium | reverse complement strand
GACAATTTCCTGGTTATCACGGCGGACCTTTCCCTTCCGCAGTCGGAGCTGGAGTATCGTGCCTCCCGCTCGGGAGGACCCGGGGGCCAGCACGTGAACACCTCCTCGACCCGGATCGAGATCTCATGGAACATCGCGGCCTCTCCCAGCCTGACCTCTGCGCAGCGGCTGCAGCTGCTGGAGAGGTTGGGACCGCGGCTCGATTCCGCCGGCCAGCTGCGGCTCGTCTCCAGTGCCACCAGGAGCCAGCTTCGTAACAAAGAAGACGTCACGGCCCGGCTCCAACAGATCGTGGCCGGTGCACTTGCGGTCAGAAAGAAGCGAAAAGCCACGAAGCCAAGCCGCGCGGCCAAGGCGGCCCGGTTGGAGGCTAAGCGACGCCGGGCGGCAACCAAGCGGCAGCGGAAGGCGCCGGGAAGCAGTGATGACTGACAGTCGGAGAGCGGTAGAGGCTGGCGGCGCGGGCTGAGTCAGGGTATAACTTTCCCCGTTCGATATTTGCCCTCTTGTCCCATCTTCTCCCTCCCGCTCGGTCCGGGCGCATCCAAGGAGTAGAGAAACGTGCGCACAGGCTTTGTCTTGCTCGCCGCGACCCTGCTGACCAGTGGATGTGCGTCCAAGACGGAACCGAAGCCCACGCCGACTCCGCCCCCACGGCCGGAACGAACCGGCCCTTCCCGTAGCGATCTTGAAAAGCGAATCGCGCGTCTCGAGCTCAGCCTTCTGGACAAGGAGGCCCAGGTTGACGAGCTGCAGAATCGTCTGGAAGAGACCCGGCAGGAGGTAGTGCGTGCCATGGCGAAGCTTCAGACCCTCGCCAGTCGAGCGGAGGCCGCCTCGGCGATAGCCGAAGCCGAAGTAGCCCTGCAACCGCTCAAGGCCGCCCCGGGGCAGCCAACTCCTCCGGAGGCGACCCAGGCCAGCCGACTTCTGCGGGAGAGCTCCGCGGAGTTTGACAAGGAGAATTACGGCGGCGCCCTCTACCTCGCCAATCAGGCAAAGACCCTGGCTGGTGCGGCACGGGGCCGGTTGTCCGCCGGAGAGCGGGGGGCCCCGCGACCCGGAGAAACGGCATTCGCGCTGCCCATTCCACTTAAGGCGTCCGGACGGGGGAACGTGCGCGCCGGACCCGGCACTGGCGCCCGCATCGAGTTTGCGGTCGAAGCGGGCGACGAGCTGATCGGTTACTCGTACGTGGATGAGTGGATTCGAATCGGGGCCGGGGATGGACGCAGCGGCTGGATCTTCCGGAGCCTGGTAGCCCGGCCGTAATCAGCGGGCGCGGCTCGCCGATTTCGGCTTCGTGCTGGCGCACGCGACCCGGTTCCGGCCATCGCGCTTGGCTGCATACAGCGCCTCGTCCGCGCTCGAAATTACTGCCTCCGCGGTGTGGCCATGGTGCGGGAATTCAGCGATGCCTGCGCTGATGGTGATTCGGCCGGCGGGAAACTCCTCCTCCGCCACTCGTTCCCTGATCCGCTCCGCCAGCTGTAGCGCTTCGTCGGCGCCCTTGCCGGAGAGCAGCACGGCAAACTCCTCTCCACCGTAGCGTGCGGTGCAGTCCCCCGCCCTGGTGCTGGTCCGCAGAATATTGGCGACGCGCTTCAGGACCTCATCCCCCGCCGGATGTCCGTGGGCATCGTTGTATTTCTTGAAGTGGTCCACGTCCAGCATGACCACCGTGAACGAATGGTTCTGCCGCTGGGAGCGCAGCAGCTCCTCGGAGAGTCGCTGAGTCAGCACCCGTCGGTTTGAGAGCCCGGTGAGCGAATCGGAGGCGGACAGGCGTTCCAGCTCCTCATTGCGCTCTCTGAGGGTCTCGTTCACCGCATCCAGCTGCTGCCGGCTCTCCCGCAGCCTGCCCACCATGTGATTGAAGACGTACGTCAGGTCGCCCACCTCGCCCGTGGCCGTCGGCAGGTCAACCGCCAGGTCACCTTCGGCGACCTCGGCCGCGCCCTTGGTAAGGCGCTCCAGAGGGCGGACGATAAGCAACGCCAGCCGATAAGCGATGGCGGTGACCGCCAGCAGGAGGGCGGCTACAATGGCCAGCGAGATTTCGCGGAAGCGGCGTACCTGATGGTAGGCCGCTTCGGTGGGAATTTCAGTCAACACCGACCAGCCGATGCGCGGCACCTGCTTCAGGCTGCCGAGCACGTCCACGTCGGCCACGCTCTCGTAGGTGACGATGGAGCCTTCCCGCTTCAGCAGGCGCTGAAAGAGTGCCGGGCGAAGCGTCATCTGCATCAAATCCGGCGAGCTCGTCAGCGAGCTTACGATCAGACTTCCGCTACTGGAGAGCAGATAAATCCTTCCCGAGGTGCCCGGAGCGAAGGTGCGCAGGCTCTCTTCCGCGCCCCGCAGGTTCAGTCTGGCGGCCAGCGCCCCCACCATCCGTCCGTCGGCGCGCTGTACCGGAACCGCTACCAGGAGAATTGCCTTCCCCAATGACTTGTCCCACAACGCTTCACCCACGAGAGCGTTGGTGGCGGTCAGCTCCCTGGCCCAATCACGGGGAAGCTGCAGCCGCCGGGGCTCACTGGCACTGCTGGCCACCATTCGACCGGTAGCGTCCACGACGATCAGCTCTTCGTAGTCGCTGAAGCGCTCCCGGACCGAGTTGAGGTAGTCACTCAGACGGGTCCGGATTGCCGGTTTGCCCGGCACCCCGGTCAGGTTCTCAGTGACCTCATACGAGCTGGCGAAGACCCGGAGGTCGTATAGCCGCTCCTTCACCCAGACATCCATTTCGCGAGCGGTCTGGGCGCTGGCGCTGAGAAGCTCCTGGGAAATCTTTTCTTCCAGGGCCCGGCGGTTTTGAGTATAGGAGATCCACGCGGTGAGCCCCGTCGGGATCAGGGTGACCACGAGCGCAAACGCGAGGATCTTACTCCGGACAGTGTCGAGGCGGAAAAATCGACGCACCGGGGAGATGTGGTTCGACAGGACGTTCAACCTGGCCCCCGGGGTAGCTGAAGGGAAATACGTCGAGGAAGCTCCTAGCAGGACCCGGGCCATGACTCATCTCTCAGTGTTTCAAGGTCATAGGCGTAACAGATGAGGTTTCAGAGCCGTGGGCTGCGGAATGTTGCCGCAGATTCCTAGGCTTCGCACCGCCACGGACGACCCGAGCTTCCCGCCCCTGGTTGTGTCTCACTGCCGGCTCATGCAAATTCCATTTTCCGATCCAGGCTCCGATACTGTATGGCTTCGCTGACGTGGGCCGTGCTGAGCTCCGCCTCTCCGGCCAGGTCCGCGATGGTCCTCGCAATCTTGAGCACGCGATGATAGGCCCGCGCGGACAGGTTTAATCGGGCTACCGCCTGCCGCAGCACGGTCTCAACCGGTTCGATCAGCCGGCAATGCCGCCGTAGGTCTCTGGCGCTCATGTGCGCGTTGGCGTAGACGCCGCGCTGCTCTCGAAATCGAGCCCGCTGGATAGCGCGCGCCCGCTCGACCCGGCCCCGGATAGTGGCGCTGGTTTCTCCCGATAGGTCGCTGGTGAGGTCCCGATAGGCCACCGCAGGAACCTCCAGGTGAATGTCGATGCGATCCAGGAGCGGACCCGAGATCCGGGACCGGTAGCGCTCGATGGCCAGCGGACCGCAGCTACAGGGGTGCACCGGGTCGCCAAAGTAGCCGCACGGGCACGGGTTCATAGCCGCGGCAAGCATGAAGCGGGCGGGATAGGTGAGACTCATGGCGGCGCGGCTGAGGGTCACTACGCCGTCTTCCAGCGGCTGCCGCAGCACTTCCAAAACGTTCCGGCGAAACTCCGGTAGCTCGTCGAGGAAAAGCACGCCTCCGTGCGCCAAACTCACTTCCCCGGGGCGCGGCGAGGAGCCGCCGCCGATCAACCCCGCGTCGCTGATGGTGTGATGAGGGGAGCGAAACGGCCGCTGGGTGAGCAGCGAGCGGCCGGCCGGCAAGGTCCCGGCGACACTGTGGATTTTGGTGGTTTCCAGCGCCTCGTCGAGGACCATCGATGGCAGAATGGTGGGTAGCCGACGGGCCAACATGGTCTTCCCTGCTCCAGGCGGCCCGATCATGAGGATGTTGTGGCCCCCGGCGGCAGCCACTTCCAAGGCCCGTTTTGCCGCGGCCTGGCTCCGTACGTCGGAGAAATCGGTGTCGCTCGTCTCCAGGGTAGTCATCAGGGCAGCGACATCTACCCTGGAAGGCTCGATAGGCTCGGCGCCACTGAGATGGGCGCAGACCTGCAACAGGGTATGCGCCCCGCGCACATCGAGCCCTTCGACGACCGAGGCTTCAGGAAGGTTGGCGTGCGGCAGCAGAACGCCACGAACCCTTGCGTTGCGCGCGGCCAGCGCCATGGAAAGGGCCCCGCGGACCGGCCGGAGATCTCCCTCCAGGCCGACCTCGCCCACCACGGTGTGATCGAGAAGGAGTTGCTCCGGCAACTGTCCGCTGGCGACGAGGATGCCAAGCGCGATGGGTAGGTCGAACGCGGACCCGTCTTTACGGATATCGGCCGGGGCCAGATTGACGGTAATGCGCCTGAGCGGGAAGGAAAATCCCGCGTTAGCCAGAGCCGCGCTAACCCGTTCACGTCCCTCCTTCACGGCGCCATGTGGGAGCCCCACTGTCGAGAAGGATGGCAACCCGTTGGTGATGTCCACTTCGACGTCCACCGGGTACGCATCGATGCCCAAGACGGCAGCAGAGCGGATTCGGGCGAGCATGGCGGTTTGTGGGCTCCGACCGGGGGAGCGGCAACATACCCGGGCATCGCCCGCCGGCAGGTACCGGGGTCCCGCAGATGTGGACCGAAACCTGCAGCGGAATCCGGTCGGTACCGGTAGCCAGGTGCCAGGCGGGGCGGAGTTCCCCCAGCTCACCGCCGCCTCGAGCGTTTAGATCCGGAGATGTCCATGAATCGGTTGGTCTACGGTCTGTTCTTCCTGCTCGGAGTGGGCGCGTGCGCGGCCCCCCGGGCGGCCGGCGCGCCACTGGCGCCGCTGGGCCGCTCCTGGGCCGTTCCCACGCTCGGCTTGTATCAGGAATGGTGGGATAAGACGGTCGCTTGCTCCGGCCACCAGGGACAGATGGGGGACGTCAGCTTTTATGCAGTCGACGCGCCTTCCGGCGCGATCGAGCTGGCCGGAGAGATGGCGCATGCGTGGTGGGTTCGGGAAGGAAACCGGATATATCTTCCGGCTAATGCGCTCGGTCAGGAGTGGCTGGTGCGGCATGAGATGCTCCACGCCCTGCTGCAGCGGGGCAGTCACCCGGCCTCGATTTTCGTGGACGCGTGTCACGTTGCCTCAGCAGCGGTCTGGCGGGACTCGACTCTGACCGCTGACCCCGGCAATCCGCGGGGTAACTGACGAGAGGTCGTAACTCAGGAGGCCAGCCCGCGCGGTGGCCTCCAACTTGCCGCCTACTCTGCTTCAGTACCTGTAGCTCGCGCCCCTCGTGCCAAGGGGAATGGCATCCGGCAGACCTTCTGGCATTTCGCAGGAGCAACCCGACATGGTGGGACCTTCTCGTAGAGCGCGGTGGGGTGGCCTCCTAGCCATCCTCGTGCTCTCCATCATCAGTGGAGGCTGGCTGCTCCGCCGGAAGGCGGCCCCTGACGGGAGTGTCTACCAGCAGGCCCGCCTCTTCGAGAACGTCGTCGCCTCAATTCACGACCACTATATCGATTCGCTGGGAGAAGGCGATCTCTATCAGACCGCCGCTCAGGCGCTCGTCGCGTCCCTGCACGACCCCTACGCCGAACTCCTCACCCGCGAGAGCTACCGTCAATACCAACGGCAGATGTCCGGCACCGAGGTTGATGTCGGCTTCGCTTCCGATAACCGAGTGGGTATTGCCCGGGCCAAGCTGGGACCGGGTGATGAGATTCTGAGCATTGACGGCAAGAGCACCCGCGGCTGGTCGGCCCGACGCCTCGAGGAGGCGCTCTCTTCCGGCTCAGGCGCCATCGTCACGATCGTGGTTCGGCCCAAGGGGTCGGATGTCCCGGTGGTACGCCGGCTCACCCGAACAGTGGTACACGTTCCCGCCGCATCGCCCGGTATCCTGCTCGGCGGCGGCGTCGGCTACGTGGAGCTCCGGCGGATCAGTGACGGAGCGGCTGGCGAGCTTCGCCAGGCGGTCGACCGGCTCGTGGCGGAAGGTATGACCTCCCTGGTACTGGATCTTCGTGGCGATCCAGGCGGGCTGATCAACGAGGGTGTGCGGGTGGCAAGCCTCTTCCTGAAAACGGGAGACACGGTGGCCTTCTCGCGGGGTCGCTCACAGACTCACTCAAAGGTGTACCTAGCAAGCACCTCCGGCGGGTGGAGAGGGCTTCGTCTGGCATTGCTGGTCAATCACGGAACCGCCAGCTCGGCCGAGCTGATCGCGGGTGCACTCCAAGATCACGATCGCGCGGCGATTCTGGGCACGCCCAGCTTCGGCAAGGGCGTGCTCCAGACCACCTATCCGCTCGGTGATGAGATCGCGATCAAACTCACCACGGCCCGCTGGTTCACCCCGAGCGGCCGCACAGTACAACGCCCCAAACCAAATTCCGAAGGTGCCTTGGGGAATCGGACGCCGGCACAGCTCCCTCAGATATACCGCACCGCATCAGGCCGGCCGGTCCACGACGCCAGTGGCATCCTCCCCGACCTGCCGGTTCGGGGGCTGCCCCGCTCGGACGCCGAGCGGGCCCTGCTGAACGCACTGGGCGAAGATCTCGGCATCTTCCGCGCAGTGATGGCGGATTACGCGACGGATGTGAAGAAAATCCGCCCGCCGCGGTCTGAATCCTTCCGCGTGACCGCCGAGATGCGGGACCAAGTGTTCGAGCGACTGCAGGAGAACGAGCTCGAACTTCCGCGCGCCATCTACGACGGTGCCAGTGGCTACGTAGACGAGCAGTTAGGCTACGAAATCACCCGAGCGGTGTTCGGGGCCGTCGCGGAGTCTCGGCGGCGGGCGTTATCCGACCGTCAGATGCAGGCTGCGGTCCGGTTGCTCCGGCGGGCCTCGACCCAAGAGGATGTGCTGGCGATAGCTCAGGCCGATCGTGCGAGGACGATCCTTCGCTGACTCAGGACCGCAGCTGTACCGAAACCGTCGTCCCCTGCCCCGCTACGCTTTCCACCTCGACTCGCCCGCCCCAGCTCTCCACCAGCCGCCGTACAATTGCCAGACCCAGTCCCGATCCACTCGTTGTGGTAGAGAAGCGCGGCTCGAACACTCGCGGCAGGAGATCGGCAGGAATGCCGGTTCCATCGTCCTCGACCCGGATGAGGCCTGGTCCGACCGAGATCCGCACGACACGAGCGCCGGCGTTGCGAGCGTTCTCCAGCAGATTCACTACGACTTCCTTTACTTCATCGGCCCGCGCGGCACCAGCCGCGTTCGGGGCCACCTCCAGTCTCACGTCGCAGCCTTCCTCCGCCAGGCGATAGAGCTCCACCACCTCACCTACGGCGACTGCGAGATCGATCCGATCGAGCGGCTGGCCCGGATCGGCCGGTGCCGCAAAGCGGCTGAAGGCCCTTGCGATCGTGTCGAGCCTATCGATCTCGCCCAAAATACGAGTCGCGGTCTCTTCCAGAGTCCGGTCGAACTCCTCTCGACGATCCCGGTAGACCCGGCGCAGGTGCTGCATACCCAGCCGCATGGGCGTGAGGGGATTCTTGATCTCGTGGGCGACTTGCCTCGCCATTTCACCCCAGGCCAGCACCCGCTCGGCCCGTGAGACTTCGGTAACATCGTTCAGCGCCATGACCACACCGTGCACCTCCGGCCCCAGAGACGCGAGCTGCAGCGTGAGCCGTCGCCCTCCGACCTCCAGCTCGGCCGACCCATCCACCCCCGGATCCCGGAGGAAGCGGCGCACCGCATCCGCCAGTGGCACCCACTCGACGGACAGACTGTCGAGGAAGGGCTCGCCTTCGCGCAGTGGGGTTCCCAGCAGATCAACAGCCTGCCGGTTCGCGATCAGGACCCGGCCCCCCGGATCGATGCCGACCACGCCGGTAGCCACCGTCGCCAGCACCGCGGCGGTCCGCCTCCGGGCCTCTTCGAGCGCGGCCTGACTCGATCGAATGTCGGCGGCCATGCGCTCAAATGCGCCGAACACCGGTTCGAATTCCAGCGGCGGACGCCCCGAATGCACCGGCGGCGGCTCGCCCTTCCCCAGTGCAAGGGCCGAGCGCCGCAGCTCTGCCACCGGCCGAGACAGCGCCCGCGCCGCAATGCGGGCGCCTGCCAGGGCTGCGGCCACGCCGGCCAGCGTGGCCAGCAGCAGTACCAGCGCGAGGTCGAGCTGCCGAGCCGCGAGTGACGAATCGTCCGCCAGCTGCGGGGTCGCGAGCACCGCCAGATCCGCCGGTCGGCCCGGCTGTAGGACCCGGTAGCCGACCCGCTCCGCCAACATTGGGAGGACGCCCTCGCCGGTGACCTCGAAGCGTCCTTCCAGGGCCAGCGCGCGAAACGCACCAGGATCCATCAGCTGGCCCATGACGCCGAGATCTTCCAGGACCGGCGTGCTGGTACCCACGAGCGTGCCGCCCCGATAGAGCGCCAGATCCGCGTCGATGCGGCGGCTCAGCTCCCGAATCCGGTCGGACGTGGGGCCATCGCGCCCCAGGAGGCCCGCCGACGTGAGCCCGGCATCCCGCAGCGTGCGGGTGATGAGGAGATCCCGGCTTCGCTCCGCTTCATCCGTGAGGCGATAAAAGCTCCAGGCCGCGAAACCGACAGCGGGCAGAATGAAGAATACGCCCAGGGTTACCGCCAGACGGACCCGGAACGACCGGGAAAGACTCCGCCAACGAGGGCGGCGCAGTCGGGCACCGGCAGCGAGCTCCGCGATGAACCAGAGCCCGGCCAGCACGGCGGCATCCAGCAGGACCACCAGAACTCCGCGCACCAGAAGCGGCACCGGCCCCCGCAGGTCAATGGCCGCGTGCACAGTGCGGCTGCCCCCTGCCATCATCAGCGATTGCTCGCTCCGAAGGGTCCACCCCTCGCGTCGCCAGCGGGGCCCGCGGCGATCACCCTCGAAGGTGGCCGTGGGCGGGGTGAGCGCCAGGGTATAGAGCGGAGCACTCTGGCGGGCAGGTTCGAGCAAGCGCCCCACCCGCCCCGGCACAATCAGCTCGGAGCGTGGTCCCACCGACGCGGTCATGATCCGGTCCTGCCCGGTGCGGACTGCCAGCACGTAATGCACGCCGGGGACGCGGGCCAGCGAGACAACCCGAAGGCTGTCAGCCGCGGTCAGGTTGCCGACGATCGTGGACAGCAAGGAGGCCGGAAGATCCAGCGAGTCGAGGGGCAGCTCATCCTGCAGCGCACCGGCGGACGACCAGAGACCGAGGTGTGCCGGATACCTCTGGTGGCCCAGGGGAGACCCATGCCAGAGGGCATACATCTCCGACGCACTCGCCGGAGGGGGCGAGCGCCGCACTTGCTCCCCGAACCGTTCCAACAGAGGGACCGCGAGGGGATCCGGCTCGGCACCGAGCCGTGCGATGTCTCGCTGCGCGACCTGCAGCCGCCCGGACATTTCGGCTCCCCAAGTGACGAGTGCCGCGGAGCTGCCCGCCACCAGCGCTACGCCCGCAATCGTGGCCCAGCGGCTGGCCGGTAGCGTGACCAGCAGGAGAGCCGGCGTCCACAGGAAGGTGTACCAGCCGGGCCAGCCGCCTCCACGCGGCATCCAGACCAGCACGCCGATGACCGCTGCCGCGAAGGCGATGGCCACCCCCGCGATGATACGCCACCGGGTCTGGCTCTCAGCACCGTCGCCGCGAAAGAGGGCGGCGGTGGGCACGATCAGCGCCGATACCGAGACCACGAGGGTGAGCTGCCACAGCAGCCAGAGGGCGAGGGACACGCCCTGCGCCGGCGGCGTGATGCCGCGGCCCAGGTTACTGATCAGGTAAGGCGAGGCCAGCAGCAACCCCGCCCCGACCACTACCCCATACCAGGTCCGGCGGAGACGCCGGCGCCACAGCCAGACGCCCGCCATCGTCAGGAGAATTCCGGCCAGAGCCAACACGCCCGCGGATGCCGAGAGTGGACCGAGCAGCGGACGGAAGAATGTCGCCGGTGAGAACAGTGGCTGAAGACCGAGGGCCGCACCGGCGGGCGCACGCACCGCCAGCCACAGCACCAACGGCAGCAGGAGGAACCGTTCCACGGGTCGTTGCGCCAGCGTCAAGGCCATCGCGAATGTCAGCAACAGGAGCAGGATCACCGCGCGGCTGCCGCGCTCGAACGCGAGCTCCTTGGCTGAGCCCTGCTCCGTCGGGATCGGCTGCACGCTGAATAGCAACCGGGGGCCGGCCGTGGTGGGTTCTTCATAATCGAAGACGTCGGCGCTGTTGGGCCCGGCGCCGGGAGGGTAGACGGCGAGCCCCACTTCGGTTCGCTTGCGGAAGAGCGCGGCCAGGCTGCGGCCGCCATCAGGAACGGCAGGATGGGCCCAGATGAGAACTGTCGCGACCGCGGCGCGGCCATCGCGTGAGTGGCGCCGGGCCTCGACCACGACGTAATATCCACTGGCCCGGGAGGTGATCGAGTCGCCCTCGCTCCGCGGCGGCAGCCGGTGTCGTCCAGCCCATGCCCACGGATTGCCCTGCTCGTCGAACACCACGGCACTCATTTCGGGGCCACCGACGGGTATCAGGCGGTCCAGCATCACGAGCGCGGCCGCACGGTCGTCAGACGGCATCGCGGCCGCAGCTTCGGCCAGCCGCTCGGCCCGGCGTCGCGCGGTGCGAAGATCGCCTTCCAGCCGCTGTGACGCCGTGGTGACCCGATGCTCCCGTTCTTCAGGCCATCGAGTCTCGATCGCGGTGAGTTGCCGCTGGGTGATCGTGAGCGCGAGGGTCAGGCCCGCAAGCACCTCCACCAGCGCTCGTCGCCGCCAGCCGCCGATGGGATAGAGCACCACGGCAGCGGCGGCAACCGCGACCCATGCGATCCACACCCACGCCGGCGCAGGGTGGCGGAGCCATTCCGCGGCGGCAGCAATAGCCGCCAACACGACCACAACCCACGATCGCGCGCGATGACTCAAGAGCGGCGCCCCTGGCGTTTGAAGGAAATGACTCCCGGTTCGGTAGGCGAGCGCCTCCAAGTGAGGCCGACCCTGATCGTGCCGGTGGGCACGACCGAGTTACATGGTCTTCACTTGCCGCTCGGCTGCGATACCATAATTGTAGAACGGTTGGCCGACGATTTGTCGGCCGCATACGGAGTAACCAGGGCGCCAACGGTCGAGTACGGCGTGCACGCGGCAGTGCGGCCCTTCCCGGGCGGCGCGGCGCTGCGGCGGCGGACGCTTCATCGTGTCATGAATGAACTTATCGAGTCGTGGGAAGAGGGGGCAGGAGTCCGGGAGTTCCTTATTCTGACAGCCCAATCGAGCGAAGCACACCTCGAAGCACTCAGCACCATCCGTACCGACGAAGCTACGGTGCAGGTGGTGGATGTCTTCGGACTGGACTTCGGCTCGTTGCTCGAGCGACCAACCCCCATTCAGGGGGGCGAGCTCGATACCTCGCTGATGCTTTACCTGGCACCCGATCTGGTCCGCATGGACCTGGCTCGCGACTTTGACCTGACGCCCGCCATGCTGGCGCGCTACCGTCCCGGACATAGCCGGCGCCTACCGGTAGGCTCTCCCGGATCGGTGGGATATCCTAGCCTCGCCTCCGCCCAGAAAGGCGAAATCCTGTATAGATTTATCCTCGAACGGGTCGGCCGCTGCCTGATTCGGGCCTGACGCCCATGGGAGTCGCAATGCGGATTGCCGCGGTTCTGCTCCTGCTGCTGCCGACTGGGCTGGCTTCGGCGCAGGAGTCGCTGGAAACCAAGCTGGTAGTGACCCAGGAGGGCCGGGAAACCGGGCGCGAAGAGTTCACCCTCCGGCAGGGTCGCGGTCGGGGGGCGCCGGGTTCGACGCTCATCGCGGTGGCTCGTTACCCGGTAACGAATCCCCTGCTGAAGGTGGCGGCGACCCTCGAGCGCACTCCCGAGTTTGCTCTCGCCAAATTCCAGCTGGATGTCGAAGGACCCAATGGCA
>CAWEMG010000025.1:0-20095 GCA_963810165.1 uncultured Gemmatimonadales bacterium | reverse complement strand
CGATCCCCTCGGCGACGACGTGCATGTCGAGCGCGCCGGCGAGCGCGGGATCGCCTGGACGATCGCCGCGCCCTGCGGGTCGCCGGGGACGCCGTGCAGGAAGCAGCGGTCGACCTTGAGCATGTCGACGGGGAGCTCGCGCAGGCGGCTGAGCGAGGAGTGCTCCCTCCCGAAGTCGTCGATCGCGAGCTGGACGCCCAGCTCGTGGAGCTCGCCCGAGCACCTTGAGCACCCGCTCCGGCCGGCCATGGCCGACTCCGTGACCTCGATGATCAGCCGGCGCGCGGGCAGGCCGTGGCGCGCGACCCGGCGGCGACGCGCTCCGCGTAGCCCTCGTCGGCGCAGCTGGCGCGGCGAGACGTTGAAGGCAGACAGCGGCGCGTGGCCCCGTCGCCCAGCCCGCGGCCTGCGCGGCAGGCCTCGGAGCACCCAGGCGCCGATGCCTCGATCAGGCCGCTCTCCTCGGCGGCCGGGATGAACTCGCCGGGCCCACGAGCCCGCGGTCGGGGTCGCGCCAGCGCAGCAGCGCCTCGCCGCCGGGACGCGGCAGTCGTCGACGTCGAGACCGGCTGGTAGTGCAGCTCGAACTCGCCCTCGGCCAGCGCGCGCCGCACCGGGCGGTGAGGGTCGAGCTGCCGCGGGCGTCGCCCTGGGGCTGATAGACGCGCGTCGCGTCGCGCCCGGCGCGCTTGGCCTGGTACAGCGCCGCGTCGGCGTGGCGCAGCAGCTCGCCGGGGTACGCGCCGTGCGCGGGTACGAGCGCGATGCCGATCGCGCCGAGCTGGAACTCCGCCCCGACCACGAACGGCGCGCGAGCGCCGCGACGATCCGTCCGCCGCGCTCCTCGGCCGCGACTCCGCGTCGCCGCCGAGTCCGACGAGCGCGAGGAACTCGTCGCCGCCCTGGCGGGCGAGCACGTCGCCCTCGCCGACGACGGCCTCGATCCGCTCGGCGGCCTGGCGCAGCAGCTCGTCGCCGGCGGCGTGGCCGAGCGTGTCGTTGACGCTTGAAATCGTCGAGGTCGATGTAGAGCAGCGCGACCGCGCGTCCGCCTCGCGGGCGGCGGCGAGCGCGCGGTCGAGCTGCTCCTCGAAGCCGGCCCGGTTCGGCAGCCCGGTCAGCGCGTCCTCGTAGGCGAGGCGGGCGAGGCGCTCGTCGGAGTCGCTGGCGCGCGGTGACGTCGTGGCGATGCCGATCAAGATGCCGCCCTAGCAATACGTGGCCTTGTTCTGCCGCGCCTTGACTCATAGTATTGCTGTCTCTCAACCCATCCAATGTCTGAGGGTTGGTTTAGAGGCTGACCCTCCAGCGCCTCTAGCTACCACAGTCATTGGGTCCGTTATAGTGAGTCGGGGAGCGGCCGCTCGATCTTTTCGACACTAATCCTTGTTCCAGGTTTGCTCCAGTTTGCGCGATGAAGGTCCTGTATCTGGGGGTCTGGTATACAGGCAAAGAGCCGCTAAATCGTTGGCTCTGCTGGATGATGCCATAAGATGGACGACAGGGAGGGAGACTTTGGATCCGTTAATGGTGGTTCGAATCCACCAGGGCCAATTGAACTTACGACAAGCTGCTCCATCGATCCCCTGAGTTCACCTCTTCAGCAGAACCATCGCGTAGCCACCTTGCTGCGCCGACGCTCAGAATCCTCCGCGGGCGTCACCTCTCCCTTTGCTACGCGTTGTTGGTTCAGGCATACGCTGATTGACAGCGAGTTGAGGCCTGAGTCGTTCGCAAAAATTCATTGGAGCAGCGGGTTCCATCAGCGAAACCGGCAGCGTGCCGGCTGCGTCATGCCACGGTAGGCAACCCCAATTCACCCTAATACGTGAGAATCCGATGCACCAACTCGCCGCCCGGCGCCTCGCCGGCGCCTTCGCCCTGGCCGCACTCCTCCCCGCCGGTTCGCTTGCCGCCCAAGATTCGGCACGAACGACGCCGCCGCCACTCCTTACCGCTCCGGTCCCGGGCCCGCGCCTCCCCCCGGCCGACGACGCTGAGGTGCGACGTAAGCTCCAGTCGACGGCCGACGCGTGGAATCGTGCGGATCTGGCGGGCCATGTCGCTCCCTACGCCGACAGCGCCGGGTTCATGACGGGCCGCGGGCCGATGATCGGCCGCGACAAGATCGAGGCGAGCCTCCGCCGCGGCTTCTGGCGCGATGGCAAGCCGGTTCAGAGCTCTGAGGTACGAGCACGTCAACGTGCGGGCCCTCGGGCGCGATCACGCGCTGGTGACCGGCCGCTTCGTGCTCACCGGCGGCGGCCGTGACGACGCGAGTGGCTGGTTCTCCTTGGTGTGGGAGCGGGGACCGCAGGGATGGCGGGAAATTCACGACCACTCGAGCTGAGTGCCATCGGCCTAGCTCAGTATTGACCGACTACACCAGGCGGAGACCTGGCCAGTCGGATGAACCTTCAGAAGAATGGGACTGATCGCTGGAGGGCGAGGTCCAGCGCCTGATACATCTGTAGTGACAGGTTGAGATCTCGCCGCAGCTCGGCCTCACCGCTGATCAGCGACTGCCCACGAGAGCTCGTGACCCTTCCGGCGGCCCTTGGGCACGATTTTCACTCCCTCGGGGCTCACGCTCACGGTGTAAAGCCGGCCTTCGAGCTCCAGCTCACGCTTGATGGTCTTGTCGAGACGGGTCGCCATCGGGAACCTCCCTGTTCCCCGTATCTAACCAAGATCCGCGCGGCAGCGGTAGAGAGTCGCTGCCTCAACACTCCAGCGCGGAGTCGAGGCTGATGGGCACCAGCTGATCCTCCAACGGCAGCGTGTCGAGCGAGCCGGGCACGATGTACGCGCCGACCCTTCCGCCCTCACAGCGGAACAACACCGTTGGCTGGCTGCCTTCCGCAGCTGAATCCGCAGCGATTGGCCTCCTGGACATTTCCACCCGCAGGGTGTCAGCCACCGCCTGCTCCGCCCGGAGGGCCGGGTTCGAGCAGCCGACGACCCCTGCGATTCCCGTTACGACCCAGCTTCGGCACACCATGCTCTGCGATCCAGGTAAAGGTTCTCGAAGTGAAGACGCCTCGGCGCCACCGGCTTGAAGCCCGGCAGCACCGAGGCGGTTTTACCTATTGAACTTCTCTCAGTTGCCGGTCGGAAGCGCCGTCACCGTCAACGTCATGTCGTCGAAGTCCTGGTCCACGCCATCCTCGTACCTCAGGACCCATTCCGGATAGCTGCCGCTCACCCGCAGCTGGGGCGGGTTGGCAAGCACAGGAGCGACCATTTCCGCGCTGATCTCGGTCCCTGCCGGGAACGCCGCGGCGAACACCAACTGCTTCCCGATGGTCTCGTAGCACCCATCGCTGGTCAGGGTGGCGGTGACCGGCGCCGTGATGCGGAACAGGTTTCCGTGCGCTTCGCAGCTCCGGCCATTCAGGACCACCTTGAACCCGGCCTCCTGCTCCAGTCTCAGGGTGCAGGCCACCAATCCACCCGGGGCCGAGGCGTCCACGCAGGTGAGTGAAGTGACGGCCGGCATCTTCGGGTTAGCCTGGTGCGAGATGGTGGCCGACTCGCCCTCCTCGTCGGTGACGGTGAGGCTCACGTCGAACGACCCCTCGCCACCGTAGTTGTGCACCGGGTGCCGGGCCTGGGAGGTGCCTTGGTCCCCGAACGACCAGTTCCAGCTCGCGACACCGGCGTCGTCGGTGCTCGAATCGGTGAAGTCACAGCGAAGCGCCGCGCACTGCAACGAGAACCGCGCCTCCGGGCTCTCATTGCCCGGCTCGATCTTGGTGCCGGAATCCTTGCAGGCCGTGACCAGGCCCGCCCCAGCTACAACAGCTGCGAGCCAAATCGTGGATCTCATCGTGCGCCTCGTGGTAGGGTTGTGGTTCGATTCGCTGCGGATCGGCCGCAGACTTCCGTCCTGGTCCACCGGAAACGCGCCTCCGGCGGATGGGATGCTGTTCTACGCTTCAGCTGATCGGTGTCTTGGTCTTCGATTTCCTGACAGCCCGCCGGAGGTTTCCCTCCGGCGGGGTACAGCGTCAGTTGCGTTGCTGATTACGGAGCTGCTGTGGCCGTGACAGTCAGAACGGCGTCGTTGAAATCCGGCTCGCCGGCCGTGCCCGCGGCACCACCATCATCCACGTTGAGGGTCCAGTTCGGGTAAGCGCCCGTCACCTGGATGCCCGGATCACCTGCGGGCGGATCGCTGGCTCCCGGAGTACCCCGGATGAACCGCAGTGGCAGCGGAGTTCCCGCTTCGAACACCAGGGGCAGACCGCCCGCATCCCTGATGGTGAATTCCGCATTATCAGGCTGATTACACAGGTTGAAGAAGACCGTCTGCTCCCCTGGGCCCGGAAAGGCAACGAGTTTGTTGCCGGTCAGCTCGCAGGCCGTACTCACGACGGTGACTTTCATCGTGACCCGGGCCGTCGGGGTGAATGTGCAATCGACCACGGTGACCTGTGGTGGTGCAGTCCTGCACCGCCGGGGCCTGAACTACCAGCTGCTGGCTCGAGACCCCCTCGGCGCCCGCGTTATCCGTGACGGTCAGCGTCTACTGTGTACGTGCCGGCAGCCGCGTACGTGTGCGTCACATCATTCCCCTCGCCCGTGCCGGTATCGCCGAAGTCCCAGGCGGCGAACGCGATCCCATCGCCGACGTCGGGATCGGTGCTGGTGCTGTGGAAGCCGCAGGGCGTCCCGGCCACGCAGTCGACCGGCAGATCGAAGCTGGAGGTCGGCGCGGTGTTGCCCGGAGTTCCGGGGGCCACGACGACATCCTTGTGACGCTGTCGGTATTCCCTCGGCGTCGCTCACGGTGAGGGTGACCGGGTACGTACCCTCAGCGGAGAAGGTAAAGGACGCTGCGGCAGTGGTCGGGTTTGCGCCGCGTGCCAGTCCCCATCGAAATCCCAGCTGAACGCCGGTGATTGCCCACGTCATCGGTGCTCGAGTTAGCCGTAAAGTCGCAGGCCTCCCGCGACGCAGTACGGTCGGTGCGGTGAAGTCCGCCACGGGCGCGGTGTTTTCATGGCCCGATCCGCCCATCACCGATCATCGCCTCCACACGCAGACCCCAGCACCAGGACCGTTGTGGCCATAGCAAGCAAACGGATTGATCGCATAGAATCTCTTCCCAGCCAAAGAGTGACAGTGTGCCCGCGGAAACGATGGAATGAACGGCGCGACCTCGACCGGCGCATGCGCCAGAGCCGTGCCAGTCGGCGGCCAGTATATGCCGCTGCCCGTGTCGGCCATGCAACAAGGGGCGCCACATACACCTAGCCCACTGATTCAAACTAACAGCATAACGGTGCGGCGTACCTACAACTGTGGCGGGCGGCCCATACCCGGCGCTCGGGATGGTAGCGACGTCGTCGCGCAAGTGCTGGAATCCGCATCACACAGCCACGTTCGGCCGCCCAGCCTCGCCGGTTGACGCAAGGCCGTTGCCGCGGCTACGTTTGCGGGCTGTAACCATGACGGACCTGTCGCTGTCGCGCAGCCAGATGCTGCTCCTGAGCGGGTCGGCCAACCGCCCCCTCGCCGAAGAGGTAGCCGCCCATCTGGGGCAGCCTCTCTGCCAGGTCACGCTTCGCCGGTTCGCCGACGGTGAGCTGTTCGTCAAGATCGACGAGAACGTGCGCGGGCGGGACGTCTACATCATCCAGCCGACCAACCCGCCGGCGGAGAACATGATCGAGCTGCTGCTCCTCATGGACGCCGCCAAGCGGGCCAGCGCGGCCCGGGTCACCTCGGTCATCCCCTACTTCGGGTATGCCCGGCAGGACCGGAAAGACCAGCCGCGGGTGGCGATCAGCGCGAAGCTGATGGCGAATATGGTCTCGATGGCCGGGGCGGACCGGGTGCTGGCCATGGATTTCCACCAGCACCAGCTCCAGGGTTTCTTCGACCTGCCGGTGGACCACCTGTACGCGGCGCCGGTGTTCGTGAACCACTACCGGCAGAAGTCATTGCGGGAGCTGGTCATCGTGGCGCCCGACGTCGGCTCGGCCAAGATGGCGCGAGGCTTTGCCAAGCGGCTGAACGCCACGCTGGCCATCATCGATAAGCGGCGGCCATCGGCGAACATAGCCGAAGTACTTAATGTGGTAGGTGAGGTCACCGGGAAGGACTGTATCATCCCGGACGACATGATCGACACCGCCGGCACCATGGCGGAAGCGGTTACGGCGCTGAAGCGGCTGGGTGCGGAGGACGTGTACTGCTGCGCCACCCACGCCCTGCTGTCCGGGCCCGCGGTAGACCGGCTCATGGCATCGGGCGTCAAGGAAGTGGCCGTCACCAACACCATCGCCATTCCCGCGGAGCGGCGATTCGATCGGCTCAAGGTGCTGTCCATTGCCGGCCTGTTGGCCAAGGCAATCGGGTACACCCACAGCGATCAGTCGGTGAGCTCGTTGTTTGATTAGTGAAGGCTATTGGCTATGGCTGGGTGACCAGGTCACCAGTAGCCTCTGCCTGTGAGAGATCTTCTAGGAGCGGCATGCCACTCGGCGTAGCCCATAGCTCATAGCCCATAGCGAGATTACAAATGGCCCAGCAAGCGAACCTCCAGGCTGCCACCCGCGCCGAGACCGGCAAAGGCGCGGCGCGTACCCTCCGGCGGCAGGGCAAGGTCCCCGGCGTCATCTACGGACATAACCGGACCCCGGAAGCGGTAGCCATCGATACCGCCGCGCTCAACAAGATGCTGGTGGGCATCAGCGCCGGCACCACGGTGCTCGACGTCGTGGTGGACGGACGCCCGGCGGTGAAGGCCCTGATCCGCGAGATCCAGCGGGATTCGGTGCGCCCAGCCGACATTCTGCACCTCGATCTCTACGAGGTGCGGGCGGACGAGAAGATCACCCTGTCGGTGCCGGTGCACCTGGTCGGCATCCCTGACGGGGTCCGTAACTTCGGCGGCGTGCTCGACCACTCGCTTAGAGAAATCGAGATCGAGGTCCTTCCGACCGACATCCCGGAGCACGTGGAGCTCGACGTCACCGCCCTGACGATCGGCCACTCGCTCTTCGTGCGCGACATCCGCATCGAGAAGGCGGAGATCCTGAACGAGCCGGACACCCCGGTCTGCAGCGTCGTGGCTCCGAGGACCGAGGAGGCGCCGGCGGTCGTCGAGGAGGCCGCGGCCCCGACGGAGCCCGAGCTGATCAGGAAGCCGAAGCCGGAAGAGGGCGAAGTCGAACCAAAGGCCTAGGCCCTGCACGCGATCGTGGGGCTGGGCAACCCGGGCCCGGAGTACGAGGACACCCGGCACAATGCCGGGTTTCGCCTCGCCGATCGCCTGGTGGCCCGCTGGAAGCTGCCCCAGTTCCGCCGCGGCGACCGGGCCCGGCAGACCCAGGGAAGCTGGCAATCCCGTCCCGGTCACCGTTCTCAAGCCGCAGACCTATATGAATCGAAGCGGGGCGGCGATCGCGCCGCTCCGTTCCCTGCCCGGCTTCGATCCCAGCCAGCATCTGCTTATCCTGTCCGACGAGGTCGCGCTGCCGTCGGCCGCTTTCGTCTCCGCGGCGCGGGCTCGGCCGGCGGGCATAACGGGCTCAAGAGCATCGAGGGCAGCCTTGCAGCGGCAGGACTACGCCCGGCTCCGAATCGGGGTCGGTCCTGCCCCCGCCGGGTGACGAGCTTGTCAGACTTTCGTGCTGGGAGCGTTTACCAGCGAAGAGCGCGAGGTTATTGAAGGCCTTCTCGATCCGATGAGCGAGGCGGTCGAGTGCTGGCTTGCGGAATGGCATCGAGGTCGCAATGAACCGGTTCAATCGATGAAGTACAGCAGCGACAGCAAACACGAAAAACGAAAAGACGAAAACACGAAATAGTTCTTGCTGTTCTTCGTGCTTTCCTTCTTTCGTGCTTTCGTGTTTCGAGAGCAGAGATCCATGCTTAGACTAGGAATTGTGGGACTACCGAATGTCGGCAAATCGACGCTCTTCAATGCGCTGACCTCCGCCGGGCGCGCTGGTGGCGAACTATCCCTTTGCCACCATCGAGCCGAACACCGGCATCGTCCAGGTGCCCGACCCTCGCCTGGATGCCCTGGCCAAGATCGTGAACCCGGAGCGGACCGTGCCGGCAGCGGTCGAGTTCGTCGACATCGCAGGGCTGGTCAAAGGTGCGAGCGAAGGCGAAGGATTGGGCAACCAGTTCCTGGCCAACATCCGTGAGGTGGACGCTATCGTGCACGTGGTCCGCTGCTTCGAGGACCCCGACGTGCAGCACGTCATGGGCGCGGTGGACCCGGTACGCGACCGGGAGATCATCAACATCGAGCTCGGTCTCGCCGACCTGGCCAGCGTGGAGAAACGGCTCGACAAGACGGGCCGCGCCGCGAAGTCGGGAGACCCCCAGGCCCGCCTGGAGCTGAAGCTGCTGGAGGCACTTCACCCCGAGCTTGCTGCCGGTCATCCCGCCCGTACCGTGGTCCCAACCCCAGAGGAGGCACCCGGCCTACCGGGCATTCAACCTGCTCACGTCCAAGCCGGTGCTGTACGCGGCCAATGTCGCCGAGCATGAGATCGGCTCCGGAAATCCTCACGTGGACGCGCTCCGGGCCGCGCTTCTGCGCGACCGGGAGACCGCCGAGTTGGTCACATTCTCGGCCAAGGTCGAGGCCGAGCTCGCGGAGCTCGCGCCGGAGGACCGCAGCGAGTTTCTGGAGTCGCTGGGACTCACTGAGTCGGGGCTCGACCGCCTGGCTCACGCCGCCTATCACCTGCTCGGCTTGCAGAGCTACTTCACCGCCGGCGAGAAGGAGGTACGCGCCTGGACGGTGCACCGGGGGGACAAGGCGCCAGCGGCGGCGGGGGTGATCCACTCGGACTTCGAAAAGGGGTTCATCAGAGCGGAGACGGTGGCGTATGGCGACTTCGTGCGGCTGGGCGGCTGGAAGCCGGCGCGGGAGCAGGGGGTGGCACGGGCGGAAGGCAAGGACTACGTAGTCCAGGACGGGGATGTGATGCTGTTCCGGTTTACCAGCTAAGGCGGAGTGAGTCGTGCGCATCGGCATCATGCTGCGACACTACGACCAGCACGGTGGTGGCGTCCGGGTGTATACCCAGCGACTGCTCCAGGCCATGCTGGAGCTGCGCACCGGCCACGAATTCGTCTTCCTATATAGAAATCCGGCGCTGATCGGGACCTACGCCGCCCACAGCGAGGTTCAGGAAGTCGCGCTCCCCGCCAGGTCGGTGCTAACCTGGGATCAGATCGCCGTGCCCGCCGCGGTCCGCCGCCATGGCATCGATCTCCTCTTCAACCCCAAGTACTCGATACCGATCCGAGCCGGCTGCCCGGCAGTCTGGGTCTGCCACGGCCTGGACTGGTACGTCATGCCCTGGGGCTCCAAGTTGACCGACCGCCTCAGCCATCGCTTCCTGGTTCCGCGCTACGCAGCGAATGCGGGTGCCATCCTGGCCGTCTCCGAGGTGACCCGGGAGCACGTCATGCATTACCTGAAAGTGGACCCCGACCGGGTGGTGACGGTGTACTCCGGCGTGGACGACGTCTTTCGCCGCCCCACCACCGATGCCCGGCTGGCCGAGATCCGGAAGAAGTACACGCTTCCTGAACGGTTCCTGCTCTACGCCGGCGCCATCTACCCACCGAAGAACTTCACCCGGCTGGTCCGCGCGTACGCTCAGGTGGGGCCGTCACACGGGATTCCGCTGGTGGTGGCCGGCGGAGAGAACCGGTTTCTCTCCGAGCGCGAGTTGAAGGAGCCCGAGGCGCTCGGCATCGCCGACTGGGTGCGCTGGCCCGGCTGGGTGGAGCAGGAGGATCTGGCGGGCTTCTATGCGATGGCCGAGGCACTGCTGCTGCCGTCGATCTTCGAATCGTGTGGTCTTCCGGTGCTCGAAGCGATGGCGGCAGGTTGTCCGGTGGTAACGGCGGATCGCTATGGAACCAAGGAGCTGGCGGAAGGAGCGGCCGTATTGGTAGACCCGGAGTCGGTTGACGCTATCGCCACCGGGATCCGCCGGGTCCTGCACGACGATGTGCTTCGGGCCGAGCTGATCGGGCTGGGCGGGAGCGGAGCCGCCAGTTCACCTGGACGCGCTGCGCCCAGGGCACAGTGGACGTTCTGGAGCGGGTGGCGACGCACCGCCGAGGGACCCGGGAGACGCATGCGGTCCGCTGACCCGATCGCTCTGTTCGTCAACGCCCGGCACCTGGCGGGACCGCGAACCGGCATCGAAGTGTACATGGAAGAGCTGCTGGGGGCCCTGGGCCGCACCGGCCGAGTCGAGATCACCGCTCTCAGCTGGTCCCGGCTGGACCTCAACCTGCCCGGGGTGCGGGAAGTCATTCCGGCCGTGCGTCCCGAGCTCACCGGCCTCCGCGCCACCCTGTGGAAGCTGTGGTTCGACCAGTGGCACGCCCTTCGGGCCGCCGCCCCACCTGAAGCCGTGCTGGTGCACGGAATGGACGGCTTCCTTCCCTACTCGCTCCGCCGGCGGGACCGCTGCGTCGCCACGGTGCATGACCTCGGCTGGCAGGTGCACCCGGAGCTATATGATAGGAAGCTGCGACTGATGTATCAGGCCCTGTTTCCCTGGGTCCTGCGCCGCGCGGATCGATTCATAGCGGTGTCACAGTACACCGCGGACGATCTGGTCCGCCGGGCTTCGGTGCCCGCATCCAGGATCGACGTCGTGTATCACGGCCTGGATCCGGTGTTCGCGGCGCCGTCGAGCCACGATGCCGGACAGCCTCGGGTGCCCCTTACTTCCTGGCAGTGGGTGGGGTCTCTCCCCGGAAGAATACCCGCCGTTTGATCGAGGCATTTAGTCGCTGGCGGTCTCGCGGCGGCCATCGCGCGAGGTACCAGCTTCGAATTACCGGCACCTCCCTGGATCCAGACTTCGCTCAGAACGGGGTGGCGCTTCCCGACGGCGTATCACTGCTCGGCTACGTCGCCAAGGCGGAGCTACCGGGACTCTACGCCGGGGCCGCGGGCTTTCTCTATCCTGGCATCTATGAGGGTTTCGGCCTTCCTATCATAGAGGCGATGGCGTGTGGGGCGCCGGTCGTCACCTCCAATACCGGGGCCGCCCCGGAAATCGCGGGCGGCGGGGCCATCCTGGTTGACCCGTTCGCCGTGCAAGAGCATCGAGGCGGGCATCGAGCGCGTGACTCTCCCGGACGAGGCTCAGGGTCTGCGCGAACTGGGCAGGGCGCGAGCCCGCGGCTTCACGTGGAGTGCGGCGGCGGAGGCAACTATCGACACATATCGGCGCGTGCTGCACTGAGCCAGGTCGCCTTTCCCCGGCGACCCGGCATCGTTAGCTTCCGCCCCCACATATCTCCTCCCCGGCGTCCACACCAGACCCGGGGCAACCGAGCCGGCCATTGCTGCCGGCGCCAGACCGAAGGAAGGTGTCATGACCCGTCAGTACGAGGTGGTCTATATCTTCGACAGCGCGCTCGAAGAGGCCGCCATCAACGAGCGCCTCGCGCGCTTCAATTCCCTGATTCAAAAAGAAGGCGTCGAGCCACCCCAGGTGAACCACTGGGGCAAGCGAACCCTGGCCTATCCGGTCAAGAAGCACGAGACCGGGTACTACGTCATCGCCAAGTTCGATGCGGAAGCCACTGCCCTGCCCGAGTTCGAGCGTGCCATCAAGCTCGATGAAGGGGTGCTTCGGTTCCTGGTGGTCGTAAGCGAGGGTGCTCAGCCGGTACCGGTTACCGCCGGTAAGAGCGACGAGGAGGACGACGAATGAGGCGGCCGCAGAAGACCTGCGCCATCTGCGAATCCGGCGTGCGGGTGGTGGACTTCAAGGACGAGCGGACCTTGTCCCGTTTCCTCACCGAGCGCGGCAAGATCCTCCCGAGCCGGCTCTCCGGCACCTGCGCACGGCACCAGCGCCAGCTCAGCACCGCCATCAAGCGAGCGCGCCAGTTGGCACTCCTGCCGTATATCAAGGGATTTGGAGGCTGACCACAGCTGGGCAGCGGGGCCGCGGGGCAGCGCTACAGCAAGGCTCCTCCTCCGAACGCGCAGGTTGGGGAGCGGTGCTGGCTCTGGCGGGCTTTCTACTGCTTGCACCCCCCATCTTGATGCTGGCGCCGCTGGCCGGCCTGCTGCTCCTGTCGCGCCCCGGCACCACGCGCGAATGGGTCTGGATCGTAGGCGCACTCGCATGGTGCGCGGTCTGGCTCACGCAGCCGGGAGGTCTTGCCCTCCAGTTCGCGCGGGCCGGGCGCGGTGCTCCTGACCGGCACCTTTCTGGCCCTCACTCTGTGGCGCCCCTCGGCCGCTTTTCCCGCGCGCTCAGCGCCACGACGATCGCCGCAGCCGCCCTGATGCATCTGGATGTGGCATCTGGATCTCGGTTGGGCAGAGGTGCAGCGCGCGTTGGAGCACAATCTGTGGATCTACAACCGTGAGCTGATGATGCGGCTGAGCGAAGCCGCTGGGACGCGCTCCGGCGGCGAGAGCATGCTGGACGAAATGTCCTCCATGGTGCGGACGGTGGGATCGCTGTACCCGGCGTTTCTGTTCCTGGCCGGAGTGGCAGGCCTTCGCCTGGCGTGGCGGTGGTATCACCGGATCGCCCGAAGCCCGCTGGGACCTGCGCCCATCGCCTTTACCGCCTTCCAGTTCAACGACCAGCTCGTATGGGGCTGGGTGATCGGGCTGGCGCTGTCGCTGCTCCCTCTCACCCCGAACGGGCCTCTGATCGGCGGCAACCTCCTGCTGGTCTGGGCTGCACTGTATGCCGTACGGGGGCTCGCCGTTTTTTCGGTCGGGTCCGGGCGGGTCCCGGCCCCGGTGATCGCCACCATTTCGCTGGTGGCCGTCTTTCTCCTGCCGTTCGTCCTGGCGGGCCTGACTCTGCTCGGCCTGGCCGATACCTGGCTAGATTTCCGGCGTCGCCTGGTGGCGACGTCAACAACTTGAGGGTACCCCCATGATTGAAGTGATCCTTCGGGAAGACGTGAGCACTCTGGGCCGGGCCGGCGAGATGGTTCGGGTGAAGCCCGGCTATGCCCGGAACTATCTGCTGCCGCAGGGACTGGCCTACGAGGCCACCGAGGGGAACAAGAAGCGGATCGCGGCCGAGACCCGGGCCCGGACCTCCCGCAACGATGCCGAGCGCGCCGAAGCCGAGCGGCTGGCGGCCACCATCGGAGCGGTGCGGCTGAGCCTCACCGGCAAAGCGGGCGAGGAAGGCAAGCTGTTCGGATCGATCACCTCGCAGGATATCGCCGATGCCCTCGCCCAGCAGGGCCACACGGTCGACAAGCGTCGCATCGAGCTGGAGCACCCGATCAAGACTGTGGGCGAGCACGCGGTGAGCATCCGGCTGCACCCCGAGGTTCATGCTGAGTTACGCGTCGCTGTCGCCGCCGAGTGATTCGCCGGCCATGACGGTCGGCATCGCCTACGTGGATGGTCCACGGCTGGCGCGCGCCGTCTACGCCGCAGCCGACTGGGTAGCCGCGGGTCGCGAGGAGATCAACCGCATCAACGTGTTTCCGGTCCCGGACGGAGACACCGGCACCAACTTCAGCCTCACACTGCGCGCCGTCGCCGACGCTCTCCGAGCGCTCGGCGACGCGCCGCTTTCGGAGACGGCCCAGGCCATGGCTCGAGCCGCGGTCCTGGGCGCCCGGGGCAACTCGGGCATGATGCTCGCCCATTTTCTGCTCGGCTTCACCGACGCGCTGGGCGACCGCGCCACCGCCACGGCGCCCGACATCGCCCGGGCGATCCGCCAGGGCGCCGACCGGCTCTACGAGTCGCTGGACGACCCCCGGGAAGGCACCATCCTGACGGTGGCCCGCGAGGCCGCCCTCGCCGCCGAGCCGGTGGCCCGGACCTCGGAGGACATCGGCGAGTTCATGAAACGGCTGCTCGAGGAGGGCGAGCTCGCCCTGGCTCGAACTCCCGAGCTCATGGCGGTACTCAAGGAAGCCGGTGTGGTGGACGCCGGCGGCAAGGGCTTCGTGCGGATGCTCGAGGGCGTGGTGCGCTACATCCATGGCGATCCTATCGCGGCCGGCCTGGGGGCCGAGGAGTTGGAGCGAGATACCCTGGCGCCGGCCGCCGCGGTGGACGTCGGCGCCGAGCGGGACTTCCAGTACTGCACCGAGGTCCTGGTCCGGGGTGGGTCCCTCCCGCCGGCCAACGAGGTTCGCGCGGCGATGCATGCCTTCGGCGGGTCGACGGTGGTGGCGGTGATGGGAGACATCCTGAAGATCCATGTGCACACCGATACCCCCGAGGCCGTCTTTAGTTATGCTGAACGGTGGGGCCGGGTGGATACCACCAAGGCCGAGGACATGCGGGTGCAGCACCGGCGGCTGGCGCATACCCCGCGCCGCTCGGTCGCCATCGTCACCGACAGCTCCGCCGACCTCCCGGATGCGGTGCTCGACCGCCACGGAATCGCGCTGGTCCCGTTGCAGGTGATGTTCGGCAGCTCCGCCTTCCGCGATCGGGTGGAGCTCACGCCCCAGGAGTTCTACCGGCGGCTGCGCCAGGCCCCGGAGCTGCCCACCACCTCCCAGCCCACGCCTGCCGCCTTCATCCAGGCGTTCCGGGATGCGCGGCAGGAAGCGGATGAGGTCGTGGCGGTGCTGCTCGGCTCCAACCTCTCGGGGACGTTCGGCTCGGCCCAAGCCGCGGTGCGGGCCGGCGGGCTCCAGGGGGTCCACCTGGTGGATACCCGCCTGGCCTCGCTTGGGGTCGGCCTCCTGGCCCTTCGAGGCGCGGAGCTTGCGGGAGAAGGCTGGTCGGCTGAGCGGATTGCCGCGGAGCTCACCCGGCTTCGAGGCCAATCGGGAATGCTGCTGACGGTCGACCGCTACGACAACCTGCTTCGGTCGGGCCGAATCTCGCGTGGGAAGGCGTGGCTGGCGGGGATGCTGGACGTGAAGCCGATCCTGTCGTTCGATCAGCAGGGTCAGGTGGTACCGGTGGAGCGGGTGCGGGGTCGCGAGAATCTAGAGGCCCGGGTGCTGGCGTTGCTGCGGCAGCGCCTGACGCCGCGCCCTCGCACCGTCCGATTCGGCGTGGCCCACGCCGATGCTCCCGAGGCAGCAGAGCGCATCAGCAAGGCGCTGATCGAGGAGTATCGTCCTCAGGACTGCTTCGTCAGCCTGGCCACCGGCGTGCTGGGCACCCATGTTGGTCCAGGTGCCTGGGGAATCTTTTACCAGGTGGAAGACCGCGGAGGGGTCCCGGCAAGAATGATTCGAGATGCACGCCCGGAACAGCAGCAGGTGTCGCAACCTCCCGAGGCGCTCCGTCTGGCCTTGGATGCCATCCAGGATCTGAAGGGAAGCCAGCTGGTGGTGCTCGACCTGCGTGGCCTGAACGACGCCACCGATTACTTCGTCATCGCATCAGGCACGTCCGACGCGCACGTGCGCGGCATCGCGGAATCCGTCATGGAGAAGCTCAACCGCCGGGGCCATCTGACTCATCACGTGGAGGGCCTCACCGGCGGCCGATGGGTTCTGCTCGATTTTGTAGATTTCGTGATCCATCTATTTCATCCGGAGACCCGCTCGTTCTATCAGCTGGAGCGGCTCTGGTACGATGCACCCGAGCTGCTGATCAGCTCCTCATAGATCGAGGTCGATATGCGCCGACGTGCCGCCCCGGCACTGCTCCTTCTATTCCTGCTCGCGCCGGGACTGCTGTCCGCCCAGTACTTCGGGCGGAACAAGGTTCAGTACAGCTCGTTCGACTTCAAGATCATTCAGACCGAACACTTCGACGTGTATTACTACGAGCAGGAGCGGGTGGCGGCGATGGACGCCGCCCGCATGGCGGAGCGGAGCTATGCCCGGATCTCGAAGGTGCTGAACCACGAGTTCCGGGAGCGGAAGCCGATCATCCTCTACGCCTCGCACTCCGACTTCCAGCAGACCAACGCCCTGGGAACCGCCCCCGGCGAGGGCACCGGCGGCGTCACCGACTTCCAGCGGAACCGGGCGGTGCAGCCGTTTACCGGATCCTACGCCGAGTTCGAGCACGTCCTCATGCACGAGATGGCGCACCAGTTCCAGTACGACACCTGGTCGCGCGGCCGCGCCGGAGGAGGACTGTCGACGCTCATCGCGATCAATCCGCCGCTCTGGTTCGCCGAGGGCATGGCCGAGTACCTGTCCACCGGGCCGATCAACGCGGAAACGGCCATGTGGCTCCGGGATGCCTCGCTGGAAGAGAAGCTGCCGACCATCGAGCAGATGACGCTCGACCCCTACACGTACTTCCCCTACCGCTTCGGTCATGCCCTGTGGTCCTACATCGGCGAGCGCTGGGGCGATGAGGCAGTCGGCGCCATTCTCAAGGCTACGCTCTCGAGCGGCATCGACGGCGCCTTCCGCCGCACCATCGGACTCACGATGGAGCAGCTCTCTACCCAGTGGCGCGACGCGGTGCAGAAGAAGTACCTGCCCGAGATCGGCACCCGGACCAAGGCCAGCGCCGTGGCCCAGCCGCTGCTGACCGAGAAGCTCTCCGAGGGCACGCTGCACCTGGCACCGGCCCTGTCGCCCGATGGCTCCCAGGTCGCCTATTTCAGCGAAAAGGATTTCTACTTCGTCGACCTCTACCTGGCCAACGACCAGGGCAAGGTCAAGCGCCGGATTCTCAAGTCCGGCATCAGCAGCAACTACGAGACCTACCGCTTCATCAACTCGCAGGCCAACTGGTCGCCCGACGGCAAGTACCTGGCGTTTGCCGCCAAGCGCGGCGCGCGTGACGTCATCGTGATCGTGGACGTCGAGCGCAACAAGGAGGTCAAGCGGATCGAGGTGAAGCTGAACGGTATCACCACGCCGTCCTGGAGCCCCGACGGAAAGCAGCTCGTGTTCACCGGCTATGACGGAGGCCTCAGCGACCTGTTCGTGGTGCAGCGGGACGGGAGCGGGCTGCGGCGGCTGACCGAGGATAAGTACGCCGATCTCCACCCGGTCTGGTCTCCGGACGGCCGCACCATCGCCTTCGCGACCGACCGGGGCCCGGAAACCAACTTCAAGACCCTCGCCATCGGCAACATGCAGATCGCTCTCTACGACCTGGATACCGGTTCCATCGATCTCCTGGACCATATGGACCAGGGAAAGAACGTGAGCCCGCAATGGGCCCCTGATGGTCGATCGATCGCCTTCGTCTCCGATCGCAACGGCGTCAGCAACATCTTCCTGTATGACCTGGACGAAAAAGCGGCTTACCAGCTGACCGACTTCTACACCGGCAGCCAGGGCATCACGCCGCTCTCCCCGGTCCTGTCGTGGGCCCCCCAGGCAGACCGGCTGGCCTTCGTGTACTTCGAGAAGGGAAAGTACGACGTCTACACCCTGTCCAACCCCCGGTCGCTCAAGCGCCAGCCCTATCAACGGCAGGCCCCGGACAGCAGTGGCCTGCTGGCGAGCACCATACCCGCACCGGTGGACACCACGCGCTCGCTGCAGGTACCGGAGGAGTCCAGACCTCAGGTCGGCGAGGGTGGCTCGATCTATCGCACCCAGAGCGGTTTCCGTTCGTCAAGCGAGGTGACCCGTACTGGTGACACGGCGTTCGTGACGCCGCCGGTGTCGGTCGCCGCCTTGCTCGATTCCGCTGCGTTCAACCTGCCGGATACCAGCGAGTTCACCGTCAAGAAGTACAAGGTCAGTTTCACACCCGACTACGTGGCCCGCCCTTCCATCGGCTATTCGCGCGACAACTTCGGGCGGGGATTCTTCGGCGGTACCGCCGTCTCTCTCAGCGACATTCTGGGGAACCACCAGCTGATCTTTGCCGGCTACATCAACGGACGGATCAATGAGGCGCAGGTGCTGGCGGCGTACGTCAACATGAACAACCGGATCAACTGGGTCGCGGGCATCTCTCAGGAGCCCTACTATTACGTCGAGCCCAGCCAGGTCCTGGTGGACGTGCCGGTCCCGGGTGAAAACACCTTCGTCAGCAACATCCGACGGCTGGTGATCCGGTCGGCGTTTGGGCAAGCCTACTACCCGGTCAGCCGGTTTCAGCGGCTCGAGGCCAACGTACGCTTCGCGAATGTGGACGACGCCCTGCTGAGGATCCTCGAGCCATACGATCCAAGATTTGGGAACGCCACCGAAGAGGCCCGGCTGGTCACGGACAACCGTCCTGGCGTCAACTACGTTCAACCGTCGCTGGCGTGGGTGTTCGACAACTCATTGTTTGGGTACACGTCACCATTCTTTGGCCGGCGCTCTCGGTTCGAGTTTGCCCAGACCGTGGGCGACTGGAGGTACTCCCAGGTCACTGTTGACTACCGCCGCTACGATGGGCTCCTGGGTCCCCTGGTGCTTGCCACCCGACTGCTCTATTTCGGCCGCATCGGCCGGGACGCGGAGCAATTCCGCATCTTTGCCGGCAGTACCGAGCTGATCCGAGGCAACACCTCGGGGTCGTACCGTAACAACGAGTGCCGCAGGGCCACTGACATCGGAACCGAGACCGGCTGCGCCGAGCTCGACCGGATGGTGGGCACCCAGTTCGCGGTGGCAAGCGCGGAGCTGCGCTTTCCGATCCAGACGCCTCAATTCGGCATCTTGCCCGAGGGCTTCCCACCGCTTGAAGGCGCCATTTTCTACGACATCGGCCTGTCGTGGGACGAGAACAGCACGCTCCGCTGGGACCGGCAGCCTACCGATCACCCCACCCAGGTTCGCACGCCTTCGCGAACGGTTGGGTTCTCACTCCGCAGTAACCTGATCGGCTTCGCCGCGCTCACGCCTGCTCGAGTTGGCCCCGCCCCAACAATGACTGGCGAATCCATCAATGTCTTCAGCCCGGTCGCTGGGGAAATCGCTTGTCCTTTGGTCGACCCGATCACTCGCGCGATGGCAGGTCAAGGGGTAGGTTCGTCACCGCCCGGACGAACCGCTCTGCCTGACTTTGCACTGACTCGTAGAGGGTTACGGAGCGTCATCGTGCTGACCGGCCCGTTCAGCCTGGCCCCGCAAAGTCAACGCGGTAAACCAACCCCGGCCCCGGATCGGTCCGCGGATAGCGCCCCGTCTGAATCCGCTGTCCTTTGGCGTCGCGAACGACGCATTCGCCGGTCGCTAGCGGGCGCGTCCCAGAACCCCGATGCCGCTATCAGGCGTAGGCAGCACCCGCAAGCCGCACGGTTCCGACTGCTGCCTTGCATGGAAAGCGACAGTCAGATCCGTGCAGCTGGGAGGCGCAGTCAGGCGCTAGGTCGAGCAACGCCGTCGCCGGAGGGAACCCCTTATTCGGTCGCCGCTGTAAAGCTGGTGGGTAGCACTAGGGACGCAATTCCATCGCGCCGAGAGCATCGTTCACGAGTCGGTCTGCCTCGGCGTTCAGCTCACGAGGCACCCAGCTGATGCGAAAGCTCTTGAACTGAGCGACGAGACCCCTCGCCTGTTCGTGCAGCTCACTGAGATGTGCTTTTCGCACAGCGGAGACACCATTTACTTGGTCAACGACCATCTCAGAGTCCATGTAAACGCGGACGTGCTGGATCCCGCACCCGCGCGCGAGCTTCAATCCCTCGATCAACGCTTGGTACTCCGCGACGTTGTGGGTGGCGGGGCCGATGGCCTTCGAGATCTGAGCCACGAACTCCAGACGGCGCGTTTGCAAGAGCGCACCAATCGCCGCGCGGCCCAATGGGTCCCCGCGGTTGCCGCCATCAGCGTTGAGCAGGTAGTACCCGCGCTTCATGCCGGCCAGCTCTGTGGCCTCGGCCTCGGGCGTCTCCGGCTCGGACACCGGCGTCTCCGGCTCGGACACCGGCGTCTCCGGCTCGGACTCCAGCGTCTCGCCGAGCAGGATGCGGCGCACGAAGTCCGAGCGCTTCTCGCGAGGCAGACGCGGCTTCGACGTCCAGGCAGCGTCGGTGATCGTGGGCGTGGCAAGCAGGTGAGCGGCCTTCTCGGCGGGCGGCAGCTCGCGCCAGGACACGACGCGGGACTTTCTCGGCCCAGTCATCGGCGGTCATCGTACGCGGCCACTGAGCGCGAGCCTCCCGACCGGATGCGCGAGATCGCGCTTCTGAGGGCCTCCGTATCGCTGCCCCCGGGGCTGTCGCATCGGACGAGCAGGAGCAGTCGGCCGGACCGCTTCATCCGC
>CAWEMG010000024.1:0-54161 GCA_963810165.1 uncultured Gemmatimonadales bacterium | reverse complement strand
GGATCTTACCGGAGCGCGGCGAGGGTCGAGCGATAGCCGGCTGCTGTGGGTCATTACCGACCGCGATCGCCGAGCCCCATCGCTCGCAGAATCTCCTGCCCGCGCGGATCCCGGCGGAACGGCGCCATCACCGGGTCGTTCACGTAGTTGTAGATGAGGAACGGATCGTGCGCCTCGAGCGCCCGCCGGAGCCATGCGAACGTCTCGGTCGTGTCGCCGAGCCCGGCATACAGCACCGCCAGGCTGGTCGGGGCGATGTACCCGCGCCGCTGCCGCTCGAGCAGCTCCTCGAGGATCCGCTCGGCCTCGGCCCGCCGGCCGCTCTTCGCGAGCGCGTAGCCGAGGACGGCGAGCGGGGTCGACAGCCGCACCGCCGGCTCAACGGCCCGGCGGAGGACCGGCACCGCCTCGGCGTAGCGTCCCAGCGCGACGTAGGCCGTGCCGAGGTACTCGTTGGTGAGCGGGAACGCGGTGTCCATCGCCACCACGTTCCGCATCTCGGCGATGGCCTCCTCGGCGCGGCCCGCGCTGTAGAGCGCCCGTCCGGCAGCGCCGTTGATCGTCAGGCTGAGCGGGTCGAGCTCGCGGGCGCGGCGCGCCTCCTGGATCGCCTCGTCCCACCGGCCTACGGCCAGCAGATAGTCACTTTGGTACCAGTGATGGGTGTTGGCATTGTTCGGATCGAGCGCCAACGACCGGCGGAAGTTCCGCTCCGCCTCGGCCCAGTTCCAGGCGTACATCGCGTTGATAGTCGCCCAGCACCGCATAGGGCGACGCCAGCGTGCTGTCGAGCCGCAGCGCCTCGAGGGCCGCCGCTCGCGCTCGAGGATAGGTCTGGTCAGGCGGGAGGTCGCTCCAGAGCGGCAGCACCGCGAACACGTCCGCCAGCGCGGCGTGCGCCGGCGCGAAGGCGGGATCGGCGGCGATGGCCTGCTCCAGCAGGCGGCGCGCCTGGTCGAGCCCCGCCGCCGTCCGCTGATGCCACGCGTACCGACCGCGGAGGTAAAGATCGTAAGCGCTCGAGGTCGCCGGTTGGGCGTGACTCGAGGTGCCGCCGGTCGCCCGCCGCGAGCGCCACGCCCAGCTCGCGCGCCACCCGCTCGGCCACCTCGGCCTGCACCCGGAAGACGTCGGTCATCGGCGCGTCGAACGACTGCTGCCAGCGGGTCGCACCGGTCGCCGCGTCGATCAGCTCGGGGCTCACCCGCACGCGGCTCTGTCCGCCCTCCTGGTCCCAGCGCACGGTCCCGCTCAAGCAGGTACGCGACCCCGAGCTCCCGGCCGATCTCCTCCGGCCGCTTGGTGCTCCGGGCGTACTGCGCCGAGCTGGTCCGCGCGGTCACCTGGAGGCCGGGCACGGTGGCGAGCTTGCCGCGGATCTCGTCGGTGATCCCCTCCGCGAAGTAGACCTTGTCCGCCGTCGCCAGATTGTCGAACGGCAGCACCGCCACGCGCTGGAGCCCATCGTCGCTCGGCGGGTGCGGCGCGGCGGCTCCGGCTCCAGCCGAACAGCACGCCGAGGCCGAGCAGCACGCCGAGCGCGAGGAGCAGAACGCCCCGTGCGGCCGGCGGTGCGCACGGCTCGCGCGGCGCGGTCACCGGCGCGGCCGTCGTCGCATCGCCCTCGAGCGCGCGCGCCAGCTCGGCGGTGGAGGCGAAGCGGTCGGCCGGCACCCGGGCGAGCGCGCGGGCCACGGCGCGCTCCACGTGCTCGGGCACCGCGGGCCGCACCGCGCGGAGCGGCACGGCATCGGTGTGGAAGCGCTTGGCGATGACCGCCTGCGGCGTCGGTCCGGTGAACGGCGGCTCGCCGGCCAGCATCTCGTAGAGCACCGCGCCGAGGGCATACACGTCGGTCCGTGCGTCCACCGGCTGGCCGGTCGCCTGCTCCGGGCTCATGTAGGCCGGCGTGCCGACCGACACGCCCGTCTCGGTGAGCGCCTCGTCGCTCTCGTTCGCCCGCGAGCGCGCGGCTGATCCCGAAGTCGGCCACCAGCGCGTGGCCATCGCTCAGCAGGATGTTCTCGGGCTTCACGTCCCGGTGGACCACGCCGTGGCGATGAGCGAAGTCGAGGCCATCCGCCACCTCGCGCGTGATCCGGAGCGCGTCGTCGACGGCGAGCTGCCCTTCGCGCCGGAGGCGGTCCCGCAGCGACTCGCCCTCGACGTACGGCATGGTGAACCAGAGCTGGCCCGCGGCCTCGCCGGAGTCGAACACGCCGAGGATGTGGGGATGCTGGAGCCGGGCGGCGAGCTGGATCTCGCGCAGGAAGCGCTCGGGCGCCGAGCTGAGCGGCGAGCTCCGGGCGGAGGACCTTGAGGGCGACCGGGCGGTCGTGCCGGAGGTCGTGCGCCAGGTAGACCGTCGCCATGCCGCCCGCGCCAGAGCTCGCGCTCGATCAGGTAGCGGTCCCGAAGCGCCTCCGCCAAGCCCACCAGCGACGAGTCAGCCATCCATGCCCATTTCTAGGGAAGGCCATAATCTCGCTCCGGGAGCAGCGCGGCGCGATATCCGGTTCCGGTGGCACTCAGCAGAGGGTCACCGAGGGCCTGTGGTTTGGGGTCGTGCGAGGGACCTATGTGAAGGATCCTATCGAAGCGCCGCCAGCGTCGAGCGATGGGAGTAGCCGAGTACCTCTCCGTCCAGCGCCACCCGGTACCAACCCCGTTCGAGCGAATCCGCCAGAACCGTGTCGCCCGGCACGAGCACGGCCTCGAGCGGGGCTCTCACGCTCCGCGACTTCCGCACGTTGGTCCAGCCGCGTGCGACGCGAAGCTCGCTGCCGCGCTCGGCTGGTAGCGCGGCGACTGTCGCCGTCTCCAGTGGGCCCGTTCTCACCATAGAGGACTCCACCTCTGGGCCGGTTCTCGCCATTGAGGACCCCACCTCCGCCTTCTCCTCCCTGGGTTGACCGGCTCGGCCGAGAGTGGCCGACGCGAGAACTGCCACTACGGCGAGGGCCGTCGCTACCCCTTTCGGCGTGAGGAAACGCCCCAGCTCCAGGCCGTCGCTCCTCGGCACTACCCTGGCGGGAAACTCGCGGCCGCAGCCGGGACACCGGATGGCGATGCTCAGGGCTCGCTTGCCGCATGCGTCGCACTCTCTGTAGGATCCCCCCATCACAGTTGCTCCGGCTCCTGTTGCCGCGTCGAGGCTATCGGCGTTGTAAGTGCTTGATAGTTCATTGGTCGAGAAATGAAGACCGTCCGATCCGGCTGGGAAGGCAAGTCGAGTGCCACCTGCCTGTCGGCGCGATGGTAGTTGCCTTGCCGGGTATCTCTAGTGGATCACGTCTTGATCAACGAAGAAGGACTAACGCACCGGCCCGAGATACCGGTCCAGCCAGGCCAGCGTCTCTCCCAGGAACACGGTTCGCGGCACGTAGTGCACCCCCTCCGCCACTACGTTGCGTTTCTGCTCCGGTGGCGTGCCGAGCAGGTCGTACATCGGCCTGACCGCGGTCTCTAACGGGAAGGTGTTGTCGTGCCGCCCGTTCAGCATGAGCACCGGGGCGCGCACGTGGGGCAGGTAATTGAGGTCATCTACCTCCGGCTGAGCCGAGCGAAAGTTCAACCCGGCCACGACCAGCACGGCGGCCTTGAAGCGCTGCTCGATCGCTAGCACGACACCGCCCAGCCGTCCACCCCAGCTGAATCCGAGATACGCGATCCTGGTGGTGTCGATGTCGCCTCGACCCGCCAGGTAATCCACCGTGCGACTCACCTCACGCTCCCACTGGATCACGTGCTCCTTGTAGCGATTGGACGGGTCCGGATCGGAGAACCGGGTGCCGTCGTCCCGCTCGAAGGTTCCTTTATAGACCGGATAGATGACCGCCCGTCCGTTCTGCACCAGAAAATCGAACAGCTCCTGATTAACGAGTCGCTCGCTGGAGCGTACCCGGAGCGGCAGGCTTCCGGGAAAGAAGACCACCGCCTGATAGGGTGCCCGCCCGCGGCGAGGCAGGAAGAGATAGGCCGGGAGCCGCTCCCCGCCGTAGCCCGCATCGTAGGAGACCTTCTCCCGGCGCCAATGCGCGGTCGAGTCGCGTCGCTCAATCCGCGCGTCGAGCGGCAAGCGGTCGTAGGCGAACAGCCGGCGAAAGAAGCGAAAGGTCGCCTCAGGCACCGGTCGCTCCTTGCGATAGTCGCGGAAGATCGGCTCGATCGGATCGTCGGCTCGGCCGGTATCAACTTGGCCGCCGACCGGACGAGCCAGCCGTATGCCGTTGCTGGGATCGCGATTGAAGGCGGACTGAATGGCTGACTCGAAATACCGATGCGCGGGATCGTTCCATCCGCCGCCCAGAATGTACCGGCCTCTCTGCGACTTCGATTCATTGATGCACCACTCGCGGACATTGCCCGCCATGTCGAGCGCACCCGAACCGGCCATTCCGCCGAAGGACCCCACGGGAGTGGTCCCCTCGCGAGCCCGCGCGATGTTGCTGGCCGCGATGATGGAGCCGCTCGCGTCAAACCGCGCCGCATGTGACCATTGGAAGACATTGGGGAGCCGTTTCCTCCGGAAGCGGGCATACGCGTCGGCCTCGTACCAGCTCACACCGGACACTGGGTGATCGGCCTGCCCCTCGGGGTAGTGGCCCGCCTCCCAGGTAGCCGGCCCGGGACGTCCGGTCTGGTCCACCAAGCGCTTCATCGCCTCTTCCCAGCTGAGACGCCGCCCGTCCAGCTCGAATGGATGCACCCAGAACTCCCGCCGGCGGTATCCACCGGAGTCGACGAAGACCTGGTACTCGCCGTTGGTGGTCTCCAGGCGATCGAGGTAGAAGTCCGGCAGTGTCACCGACAGCGCAGGAAGCTGGGGGATACCGGGGAAGACCTCTCCGGCGAGAACCAGAACCATGCCCTGAGGTGCGGCAGCGGCGGGAACCAGCGCGAACCGCAGCTGCGACCTTCCTCTTCCGGCACCCGGGCTGGGTGCGCCGATGTCGAAGCCGCTGGCGAATCCGGGTGCCTCAAACCGGAACTGGGAGACCTGTGGCAGGCGGGGGAGGGTAACGCGCTGGATGGGAGCCCGCCCCAGAAACTGCCAGTCGTTCGCTCCGACATACGACCTGCGGTACACCGCGGCCCCGCGCGGTGTGCCTTCGATCCGCATGGTATCGGCAAAGACCGCCCGCAGCGCGGCGACAGTGGAATCGCCGGGAAGGATCCGGTCCACTTTCGATGCCAGCCGGTACGCACCCTCCCAGTCTCCGGTGGTGACCGAGCGCTGGATCGCAGGGATCACCCGCGTCCTGGCCCAGAGACCTCGACCCATCCTGGTCGTGGCTTCGAGTAGCCCAAGCAGCACCACGATGCCGAGTGCGCCCAGCGGAACCAGCCACCTCCTCGAGCGCCGGGCCGGCCTGGACCGGTTGGGCTTGGCCGAGGTCGCCGGGACTGGTCCGGTCAGAGTCAGCGAATCGGCGAACTCCCGAGTATCGCTAAACCGGTCGGCCGGCGTCTTGGCCATCGCGCGGGCAAGTGCCGACGACACGAAGGCGGGCACCGGCCGGATCCGGCTCACCTCCGGCGAATCGGCGATCAGATGCTGGCGCAGCACGCTCTCGACCGTCGGCCCTATGAAGGGAGGCTGGCCGGCCAGCATCTCATACAGTACGCAGGCCATCGAGTAAAGATCGCTGCGAGCATCGACCTGACCGCCGCCGGAGGCCTGCTCCGGGCTCATGTACGCCGGAGTGCCGAGGGCCAGTCCGGTCTCGGTCAGCTTCTCCCCGCCGGCAGCATCGACCGCGCGGGCGATGCCGAAGTCCGCGACCACAGCATGGCCCGACTGAAGCAGGATGTTCTCCGGCTTGATATCCCGGTGGACTACTCCGTGCCCGTGGGCGTAGTGCAGCGCATCCGCGATCTCGAGGGTAAGTCGGAGGGCCAATTCGACCGGAGCTGCTTCTCCCTCCGGAGACGATCGCGCAGCGACTCGCCCTCGACGAACGGCATCACGTAGAACAGCATCCCATCCGCTGCTCCCGAATCGTGCAGCGGCAGGATGTGGGGATGACTCAACCGGGCGATGAGCTTGATCTCCCGCAGAAACCGATCCGGGCCGATGTAGGCGGACAGCTCGGGATGCAGCGTCTTGATGGCGACCTGGCGGTCGTGCTTGAGGTCGTGGGCCAAGTACACCGTCGCCATGCCGCCCCGGCCGAGCTCGCGCTCGATGCGGTAGCGGTCGGCTAGAGCACCTTGAAGGCGATTCAGGAGATCGGACACGAAGCTCAGTCTATTCGGTGTGGGTGCGAACGCTAGAGGCTGGACCGCCCGCTTTATATACCGCCGCAGTACCTACCGCCGCAGTACCTACCTACCGCCGCAGTACCTACCGCCGCATCACCTACCGCCGCTATCATCCTACCGCCCTGCCAGCCTCTGGAACCGCGGGTGACTTCCGAAGCGGCTCGAAGGTCGGGTCGATCCGGAGCCAGCCCGGCGACAGAAGGTACGGGATCTCGAGCAATTGCTCGAGACGATCGAGCGCTTTCTCATGCTGCCCGGCGAGCAGGTAGATCCGCACGAGTATGTGCTGGTGATACGCCCCGGTGTAGGCATCCTGGGAGATCGGGCGCGCCGCCACAGCTTGCTCCCCCTCCCGCACCGCCTCGGCCGACCGGCCGAGGTATGCCAGGGCGATCGCGCGATAGATCCGCTGCTCGTCACTGGCCCCTTCCCTGATCTGCGCCTCGAAGGCGATCCGCGCCGAGTCGGCGTACGCTCGGGACGAGCGCCGGTCTCCCCGGAGCAGATGGGCCTGCGCCAGCGCCAACCCCCAGGCCCCGCGATCGTCACCAAAGTGGACGGGCGTGAGCTTCAGCAGACGCGACGTGTATTCGTGATCGAGCAACCACACCATGTCCCAGTAGGTAGCCACGTACGCGACGAGGGCCTCGGGCTGCACCTCTCGCGGCGCGGCCCGAAGCACAGCCCGGGCTCCCGGCAGGTCGCCCTGCACCAGCGAAAGCATGGCCTTCTGCTGCAGCCCGGCGACGTTACCCGGATCCAGCGCGAGCGCCCGATCGTATGCCGCGCGCGCCTCCGGATAACGCCGCATCCAGAGAAGGGTGAAGGCGTACCGCCGGTTGCTGAAGATGGAGCGGGGATCGAGCCTCCGCGCCTGGTCCAGATGATCCAGCGCGGCGTCCCAGCGGCCCAGCCGCTGCTCCACCAACGCCGCCGCGGTGAGCAGGTCCGCCCGGGGCGGAGTGAGTCGCCCGCCCTCCGCATACTGGCGCAATGCTTCGGCGTAGTTTCTCGAGACGTTGGCGTGGTAATCACCCATCGCGAGGTGCCCCTCGGGACGCCCCGGGGCCAATGCCAATGCCCGCTCAGCCGCCAGGCGCGCTTTATTCGCCGGGGCGCTCGCGCCGGTGCCGCGAAAAAAGATCAGCGAGTTGGCTCGAGAGAGCTGGGCCCACGCGAGGGCAAAGGTGGAATCGAGGGCTGCCGCCCGATCGTAAAAGGTCTCCGCTCGCTGCAGGTCGACTTGCCCGGCGGTCGAGAGCCCGGCGGAAATCTCCTCGCCCCGGAGATAGGCGTCGTAGGCCGCGAGGTTTGCGGTGGGCCGTTCGGCCAACGCCTTCCGTTCGCCTGCACCCAGGGCGACGCCCAGGGCTTCCGCCACTCGGCCGGCGATGTCGGCCTGCACCAGAAAGACATCCGTGAGCGATGCGTCGAACGGCTGTTGCCATTGGGCGGTGGCGTTGGCGACGTCGATCAGCTCCGGGCTCACCTGCACCCGGCTCCGGCCACCCTCGCCCTTGTCCCAGCGCACCGTTCCGGTCAGCAGGTACGCTACGTCGAGCTCCCTCCCGATCTGCTGCGGGCTCTTGCCGGTCTGCTTGTACTGGCTGGAGCTGCTGCGGGCGATCACCTGAAGGCCGGGTACCGTCGTGAGCTTGCCTCGCACCGCATCGGTGATCCCATCCGCGAAGTACGCGTTCTCCGGCGAGCCCAGGCTCTCGAACGGGAGCACGGCGAGCCGCTTGTGTCCGGTGCCGGACTCCCCGGCAGCGCGGGGGCTTCGCAGGAAGAACGTGGCCAGACCGGCAACCAGTAAGAGGAGCCCGAGCAGGGAAGCGAGCGTCACCGGGGACCGCCACCTGGCTCGGACGGCAGTGGACGGACCCGGTATCGTGCGATCCGCCGGCACCGCACCCGCCACCGTCAGGGCCTGAGAGAACTCTGCGGCTGTCCGGAACCGGTCGGCGGGAACCGGGGCGAGCGCCTGAAGCACCGCCCGCTCCACCGGATCGGGCACCGCCGGGCGGACCCGGTGGATGCTCGGTATCTCGCCGGTGAAACGCTTCGCCATGATCGACTGGGCGGTGGCGCCGGTGTACGGTGGCTCGCCGGTGAGCATCTCGTACAGCACCACACCGAGCGAGTAGATGTCGGTTCGCGCATCTACCTCGCGCTCGCCGGCGGCCTGCTCGGGACTCATGTAGGCCGGTGTGCCGATCACGATCCCGGTTTCGGTGAGCCGTTCGCCGGGCGACGGCTGCCCCAAGGCCCGTCCGATGCCGAAATCGGCCACCATCGCCTGGCCATCGCAGAGCAGGATGTTCTCGGGCTTGATGTCGCGGTGAATCACATCGTGGCGGTGGGCATAGTCGAGGGCGAGCGCTACCTCGCGGGTGATTCGCAGGGCGTCCTCGACCGGGAGCTGCCGCTCCCTCGTGAGACGTTGCCGCAGCGATTCGCCCTCGATGAATGGCATCGTGAACCAGAGCAGGGGCGCGCTGTGCTGCGCGCCGGCGTCGGTCTGGCCGGAGTCGTGCACCGAGACGATATGAGGGTGCTGGAGCCGCGCCGCGAGCTTGATCTCCCGGAGGAAGCGCTCGGGGCCCAGGGCGTGGGCCAGCTCGGGGTGGAGGACCTTGAGCGCGACCGGGCGGTCATGGCGAAGATCGTGAGCGAGGTAGACAGTAGCCATACCCCCGCGCCCGAGCTCGCGCTCGACGCGGTACCGGTCGGCAAGGGCGACCCTCAGCGAAGCCAGCATGTCGGGCATCTAGAGAAGCGGGTAAGTGATCTTCAAAGCCATCCGCGTCAGAACGTGACCGACCGAATCCAGGCGGCCGAGGCGACGTTGGCGAGGTTCAACTCGGGCAGCTTCGCCCGCAGGTCTTCCATGTTCTTGATCTGTTCTTTCACCAGGAAAGTCTGAGTAACCAGGACACCCGGGAACACGACCTGTTTGCTGCGGAGTTGGCCGGCCAACTGGAGGGCCAGCGTGCGGGTGACCGCCGCGCCGACCGCGCTCGGATCGGTGGTGGCGGTCGCCTTCCAGGGGCTGCCCTTCCTGGTCATCAGCTCGATGTCGGCGTTGGAGATGTCGATCCCGTACGCGGCAACCCTGGAGCCCAGCTTGTTCTGCTCGATGGCTGTCACCGCCCCCTTGGTCAGCTCGTCGTAAGGAGCAAACACGGCCTTCACTCCGGGATCAGCCTTGAGCGCGTCGGCGGCGAGGCGCGCGTTGTCGGCTGCCACGGTGTGGCTGAACTTCCCGATGCGGAACTTCTGGTTCCACTTGTGGTCCGCAACGAATTTCCTCCACACGACATCGCGCCGTTCGAGCGGGGCGATCACGAACGGATTCACATAGCCGACGGGCACGCCATCGCCGATGTCCTTGGCCATCTGGGTGAGCACGAGGGTGGCCAGGTTGGCGTCGTTCTGCGCGGTTTCGACGGCTTTGGGGGCACACTCGGCGACTTTGACATCGTACACCACGACCGCGATACCGGCGTCGGTGGCCTGAGTGATCAGCGGGCACATGGTGGCGGATCGACCATGGTCCACGATGATACCGGCGACGCGGGACTCTATCGCGGATTTCATGTCGGCGGCCTGCCTGGCATCATCGGCCCGCGCGTCATAGCGCTGCATGGTAAAGCCGACCGCATCGGCCTGCTGCTGGGCGCCCCTGGTCCACTGCTCGAAGTAATCACCGGCGCCGCTGTACTGGACCAGGGCGATCTTCACCGGCCCTTTGTCGAAGGGAGCGGGTTTCTCAGCCGCGGCACCGCTATCGGTGCGGGCCGCACTCGGTTGATCGCGGTCCCGGTCCTGGGAGCAGGCGACGAAGACGAGAGCGGTGCACAATCCGATGCGTGGAATCGTGTTGCTCCGCATATTGACCCCCCTTCGGGTGATCGGTGTCTGGTGAGAGGAATCGCTTACCGCCTTACCGCCTTACCGCCGTACCGCCTTACCTCCTCCCGATCAGCTTCTCGAATCTCGGATCTCCCCGCAACACCGACCAGCGGGGGTCGTGCCGCAGGAGGCCGGTGTTGATCTCCGATGGAATCGACAGCAGATGTTCCAAGAGGTCGATCGCCTGGGACCGCATACCAACGGTGGCGTAGATCATCGCGAGCACCGCCTGAAGATTGGCACCGCGATACGCCTCTCGGTCAATCGGCAAAAGTTTCGTAGCCGTTCGCCCTTCCCGCACCGCCTCCGTCTTTTCTCCCAGGTGGGCGTAGACCAGGCCGAGTTGGGCGTGGAAGTTGGCTTCGTCGGGGTGGGCCTTGACCCTGGATTCCAATATGACGCGCGCGGAGTCCAGGTGAGCTCGTTCCAGTGTGGCTCGACCCTGGATGCGGTACATGTCGGCCTTGAGTCGGTAGAAGCCAACGCTGTCGACGAAGTCCGCGACCGTCAGCTGTTCCAGTTTGGGCTGATACAGCGAGTCGCCGATGAGCAAAAAATTCGGCGCCACCGCAAAGCTGGCAATCGCGCCGAGCCCGGATCCCCAGCGACTAAACTGGACGAACTCTACGGCCTTCAGCGCTTCACGAAGGGCTTCCCTTGCTTCCTGCAAGCTGTCCTGTCCTACGAGACATTGGAGCTTCATCCAACGCGGGAAGGTGAGGTCGGGCCCGATGCTGATGGCCCTATCAGCGGTGCTACAGGCCAGACGGTACTTGCGTATCAGCGAGTAAGTCTCGGCCAGATTGCCTAGCGCGTCGGTCGATCGTGGGTTCAGCTGCGCCGTCTTCTCAAAATCTGCGACCGCCCCGGGCCAGCGTCCCTGGCGCCGCCGAACCGACGCAGAGGCCATATACAGGTCTGCGTTGTTGGGCTGTCGCTCCTGGGCCAGGGCGAGCTCCTGCAGCGCGCGATCGTAGTCCAGCCTGCCCCAGTAGTAGTAGTAACCCAATGCGATATGAGCTTCCGCCAGATCGGGACGAAGCCGGAGCGCCCGCTCGGCGGCGGCCTTCGCTTCGGACAGCGCAGCCTCGCTACGATCGAAGAAGAACCAGTACTCCCTGGAGCGCCCCTCCGACAACCGCGCCCAGGCCTGCGCGAAGTTGGAGTCCAGTGCCACGGCCCGGCGAAACATCTCGACCGAATTATGAAAGTCCTCGCGATCGGGGCCACGAGTTCCGTATTCGATCCCGCGCAGGTACAAGACGTAGGCCTCGGTGTTCCCCGTGGGACGCTCGTTAATGGTCTGCTTTTCCGAGGGGTCCAGGGCCAGGTTCATCGCGCTGGTCACTTGTTCCGCAATGTTGGACTGCACCTGGAATACGTCCGCCAACTCCGCGTCGTAGCGGTCGGTCCACAGGTGCCGGTCGTCCGCCACCCGGATGAGCTGAGGAGTCACCCGTACTCGACTGCCTCCGCCCGGCGACTTCTCCCAGCGAACGCTGCCCTCGAGGATGTAGCCCACTCCGAGTTCCTGTCCGATCTGCCGGATGCTCTTGCTGGTGCCTTTATAAGAATCGGTGCTGGTACGAGAGACGACGCCGAGGTCGGAGACTCCGGCGAGACGGCTGGTGATTTCTTCGGTGAGACCGTCAGCAAAGTATTCGATCTCCCGCAGCACCCATGTTCTTGAAGGGAAGCACCGCCAGCATCTTGGTCCCGGCCGGTTCCGCCGGATGCCGGCTCCGCTGCCAGATGAACAATCCCATGGTCGCGGTGACCACCAGTCCCAACACGAAGGCGAGCCAGGAGGGGACCGGCTTGCGCCGAGGTGCGGGAGCGACTCTCGTCTCCACCGGCGCTGCCGAAGCAGTTGTCGCAGTGGATGAGGCCACGGCGGCACCGCTCGCAGATAACGCCTGGGCGAACTGCCCTGGGGTCGTGAACCGGTCGGCTGGAATCAGCGCCACGGCGGTGAGCACGACGCGCTCCAGCGGCTCAGGCACCGACGGCCGCAGGCGACGCAGACTAGGGACCTCTCCCGCTCATCCGCTTGGCCATGATCGCCTGCGCGGTGGGACCGCCGAACGGGGGCTCGCCGGCCAGCATCTCGTAGAGCACGACGCCAAGGCTGTACACGTCCGTGCGTCCGTCGATATCCCGCTGGCCCACAGCCTGTTCCGGGCTCATGTAGGCCGGGGTGCCGATCGCGAAACCCGTGTTGGTGATTTGATCGTCGGCCGACGCCGAATCGATCGCTCGACCGATGCCGAAGTCGGCGACGAGAGCCTGGTCATCGACGAGAAGGATGTTCTCCGGCTTCACGTCGCGGTGGATAATCCCGTGCCGGTGAGCAAAGTCGAGGGCGAGCGCCACCTCGCGCGTCATCCGAACCGCTTCCTCGATGGGGAGCTGGCGCTCGCGCTGCAACCGGTCACGCAGACTCTCGCCCTCGATGTACGGCATAGTGAACCAGAGACAGGCAGGCCCCTCACCGGTGCGCACCTCGCCGGAGTCATGGACCGAGACGATGTGGGGATGCTGCAGCCGGGCTGCGAGCTTGATCTCGCGGAGGAAACGATCAGTGCCGAGGGTCTGGGCTAACTCCGGATGGAGCACCTTGAGTGCCACGGGACGTTCGTGGCGGAGGTCGTGCGCCAGGTACACCACGGCCATCCCACCGCGGCCGAGCTCGCGCTCGATGCGATAATGGGTAGCAAGTGCGACCTGCAAACGATTGAATGCAGTGGACAATCGGATCCTGAGGGAGAGACGTGGCCGTACGTTACATCTGTGTAACTGGTGGGGCTAGAGCGCAGCCCGTTGAACGCTGTGGATGATTCATCCGCGCCCGCAGTGAGCGACCTCCTTACGTGGAGTTTGGGTGGGAAGGCGGTGACGGGAACGCGGGGCGCCGTGCCATCCTTCGCTTCGCTCAGGACACGTCTACCGCCACCTGGTCTCAGGCCGTCTGGGTCTCGTAGTCGCTGGCGGTGCTCGCCTCGAGCACCTCGCGAATCTTGCGCGCGAGATCTTCCGGCGTGAATGGCTTCTGCAGAAACGGACGGCTCGGATCCAGTAATCCCCGGCGGATCACATCATTGTTGGCGAACCCCGACGTATAGAGCACCGGCAGAGCAGGGTACTTATGAGCCAGGAGCTCGCCCAATTGACCCCCGCTCATCCCCGGCATGACAACGTCGGTGACCACAAGATCGAAGTTCCCTTGCTCCTGCTCCATCAGCCGGAGCGCTTCCGCGGCGTCGGCAGCCTCCATACAGTGATATCCAAACCCTTCCACTGTGCGCACGATCAGCGCACGCACCAGCTGCTCGTCCTCCACCACCAGCACATTCTCCGTACCCCGCTGAACGGGGATCGGTATCGGAATCTCCCCCGTCTGCTCCGAGACCACAGAGATCTCCGGCCAGTACACTCTAATGGTGGTACCCCGGCCCAACTCCGACTCGGCCCACACAAAACCACCACTCTGCTTGACCGAGCCGTAGACGACCGAGAGCCCGAGTCCCGTACCCTGGCCGGCGGGTTTGGTGGTAAAGAACGGCTCCCAGATGTGCTGGAGCGTGTCGGGGTCCATGCCGTGACCGGTGTCGTGCACCGAGAGCACCGTATAGCGACCCGGCGGTGGTGCCTCGGACTCAGGCTGCCACACCGGAGAGTTCGCATGCAGCTCTACGGCCGAGGTCTCGACCTCGACTCGCCCACCCTGCGGCATGGCGTCTCGAGCGTTCAGAACCAGGTTCATCACGATCTGCTCGACGCGCGGCGGATCGGCATGAATGCCGCCGAGGGTGGGCGAGAGCCGGACAACCAGCTCGATGTTCTCGCCCACGACCGGCCGTAGCATCCCCGCCGCGTACCGCACCACCCGGTTCAGGTCCATTTGGCGCGGACGAATAATTTCCCGACGGGCAAAGGCAAGAAGCTGCTGTGTGAGGTTCGCCGACTGCGTAGCCGCCCGGTTGATCTGATCCACATCTTCGCGTCTTGGATCGTCCGGCTCGAAGGTTCGGCCCAGGAGATCGCTGAACCCCATGATCGCCACGAGCATGTTGTTGAGGTCGTGGGCGATCCCGCCCGCCAGCCGGCCGATCGCCTCCAGCCGAACCACCTCCTGTAGCCGCTCCTCGGTCTGCTTGCGCTCCGTCACATCGAGCAGAATGCCCCGCATTCGTAGCGGTCTGCCCGACGATTTCTCGTAGGTGCCGCGCCCGTTGGCAGCGATCCAATGCGTCGTCCCGTCAGGCCAAAGGATGCGAAATTGAGCGGAGAACGGCTGCCGGTCGCGAATAGCCGCCTGTCTCAGCTCCTCGGTGGGGCCCTGATCCTCAGGGTGGATTGCGTCCGCCCAGTTCGCTGTACGTGACGGAATCACCCGGGTGGAAGCCCAACATCGATATGGCCCGGTGATCCAGTCGCAGCTCGTCGGTGAGGAGATCGTGGTCCCAGGTACCGAGGCCCGCCGCCTCGTAACCCAGTTCCAGTGCCTCCCGGTGTTGCAGCAGCTCCTCTTCGATCCGCTTGACCTCAGACAGATCCCGAAGCCTGCTCGCATAGCCCTGGAGCTTTCCCTCGCGGTCGCGTACGCTGGTGACGGTTACCTGCACCGGGAGCCAGGTGCCATCCTTCCGGACTACCCAGCGTTGGGCGCTCACCGCGCCCTTCTCGGCAGCCTCAGAGAGCTCTCGCTCCGGCAAACCCTGGGCTCGGTCGTCGGGCGTAAAGAGGTCGGCCACTTCCGCGTGAAGAAACTCCAGCTTCTCGTAGCCCAGCATGCGCCCGATCCCTCTATTCCATGTCGCTAGCTGTCCCTCGGGAGTCAGCATGAAGACGGCGGAGTCGTTCGCCTCATCGGGCGGCGTGCGGTAGCGTTCGCTCGGCCCCCGCGGCATCTCGGCCTGATTCCTTCGCTCGTTGGGTTCTTCCCGGTCCAGTCATCTAAACCATCGGTGCGACGACGTTGCGACCCAACCAGAAGTGCGATGCCCCCCGCGCTGAGCGCATAGATCCCGAGAAACAGAAGGGCACCGGAGTCGGTGACGGCCGGGGATGCGTGGCGTGCGACCAGATAGAACCATATCGCGCCCAGCAGGAGAGCGAAGCCACCCGCGGCAACACCTCCGGCAGCGGAAGCGAACCCAACCGCCAGGCAGAAGATCAGCAGTGCGATGAGGGAAGAGTACGATGGGATTATGGGCTCGACCGCAGCCGGCAAGGTGATGGCCACAGTCACGCACACGATCGTCATGCCGTAAAGCGGCCGTCCCTTACGGTGGACCGGTACAGTAGTTGGAGCTGGGTCCGCCAGCCTTGATTCTACCAATCGAGCCTCTCGTTCCCGGCACGGGCGCGGGGAGGCCAGTAAACTTCAGGAATGAATCGCTGTCATTTACAAGCTAGGCAAGATCAAGCGGGAAAACAACTTCGAAAAGTCTTCATCTACCGCCCCGCTCCCGCGCCGCCGGCACCAGCTTCTCGATCGCCGCGCCTAGTTCGGTGTAGGCCGAGGGATCGACCTCTCGGAACGGGGTCGCCCGATAGGCGATCCTCCCATCCGGTCCCACCACGAACAGGTTGCGGTTGGTCATCCCCGGATTGTCAGCCAGGGCGCCGTATTTCCTGGCGACGGCCGTACCGGTGTCGCTGGCGAACAGGAAGGGGAACTCCGAGTCGCGCGCCCACGAGGCGAGCGCGGTATCGGGGTCGGCGCTGATGGCGATGAGCACCACGTTGCGGCCGTTCTGGAAGAGCGTCGCGTACTGATCACGGTACGCGTTCATTTGGACAGTTCAGCCGCCGGTCCTGGCCTTGTAGAAGAACGCCAGGACCACGGTCTTTCCCTTGAAGTCGGAGAGGTGGATCGGGCGCGCCAGCACGCCGTAGCGGGTGGCGCCCTTCATGGTAAAGTCTGGTGCCACGGCGCCGATCTCGAGCGGCGGGATAGCGGGTGCCGCTTGCTGGGCCCCGAGAACCTCCGGTGCCGCTACAAGGGAGAGAGCGAGGACAGAGAGGTCGCATGCGAGGTCCGTGTCGTCGATGGAAAGATACTGCGGCGGTAGGTACTACGGCGGTAGAAGGCGGCGGAACAACACCTCATCCCGAGGAAGCGTAGCGACCGAGGACCTACTCGGCCTGCTTCGGGTGGTCGCGTGCTAGGTCCCTCGCTCCGCTCGGGATGAGGTATGCTCCTACCACCACCTTACCGCCGCTTCACCTACCGCCCTACCGCCCTACCGCCGCACTACCTACCGCCTTACCGCTCTCCCGGCAGGGCCCGCGCGACGATCAGGGTGATGTTGTCGGTCCCGCCGCCTGCGAGCGCTTCCTTCAGCAGATCCTCACAAACCTGGCGGGACGATTTCATGGTGCTGAGCCGCTCGCGGATGCGGTCGTCGGAGACGTGCTGGGTGAGCCCGTCGCTGCAGAGCAGTGCCACGTTGCCCCACTTCTGGTTACGCCGGGTGACCACCGGCTCGGTGTTGCGTCCACCGATCGTGCTCGAGAGCGTATGCCCGAGCCTGGAGCGCTTGGCATCCGCCGGATTCATGACGCCGAGGTCGATCAGCTCCTGGGCCATGGTCTGGTCGCGGGTGATCTGGGTCAGCTGTCCCTGCTCGAGGATGTAGCAGCGGCTGTCCCCCACCTGGAGCAGGTACGCGCAGGGCCAGACGCCGAGGTAGAGGGTGAGCGTGGTGGCCATCCCCTGGTATTCCGGGTCCTTCTCACCCCGGCGCACCAGCTCGCCATGGCAGCCGAGTGCCGCCTCCCGCAGCGCGTCGAAGAACTCCTCGTCGTCTTCGGAGCTGGCGGCATAGTAGCAGCGCATGCTGCGCTGGACGTACTGGGTGGCCGCCTCGACCGCCATCCGGCTGGCCTCTTCGCCCTTGGCACCGCCGCCGACGCCGTCGGCCACCATCATGATGAAGGCGAGCCGCTCGCCCTCCCGGGTGACCTTGTCGATGGTGGGGAGGCTGGTCTGCCGAACCACTATCTGCCGCTTCAGGGAGCAGATCAGGAAGTGGTCCTGGTTCTCCTTCCGGACCTTTCCAGTGTGGGTGATGCCGTAGACGTCGATCTCGTCGTCGTACGGCTTGCGCTGGGGTCCTGCGATGGTGGGGGCGGTCATGGTGATCCGAATCTGGGGCGCCGGCCACGATCGCGCCAGCTAAACGATCGTCCAGTGACGTCTACGGCGCCGCAATATCGTCCAGCCCATGAATCACCCGGTGCACCCCGGCCCCCTGGACCGACCCCGGCGTCCGCACGCACAACGCCGTCTGCATCCCGGCCGCCAGCGCCGCATCGAGCTCCGCGCCGATATCGGAGACAAAGAGCACTTCGGAGGGGAGCGCTCCAGCGCCGCCGCGATGCGGGCGTAGCTCTCCGGCTCCCGCTTCGGCCCGGTCGTGGTGTCGAAGTAGGCCCGGATGAAGCGGGTCAGATCGCCCTCGGCCGTGCTCCTGAAGAGCGACCGCTGGGCCTGGACGCTGCCCGAGGAAAAAATGGCGATGTCGATCCCCGCCTGGCGCCAGCGCTCCAGGGCCGGGAGGACATCGGGATACACCTCACCCTTGAGGTCGCCCGCCCGGTAGCCCTCCTCCCAGATCTTGCCCTGCAGCGACTTGAGCCCGGTGGACTTCCGATCCTGATCCATCAGCCAGTGGACGTAGGCGCAAGAGAGGACGGAGAGGGCGGAGAAAGCCTGCCCTGAGCGGAGCGAAGGGACGGAGAGGGCGGAGAACTGGATACGTCGGCCGACTCGGCCGCGTGCTCCGTCTCGAGCTGAGCCACGTCGGCCCGGACCTCGGGCTCCTCCCAGTGCCGCTCGAGAAATTCCTTCACCCGGGCGCGGGCATAGCCGAACAGCGTCTTGTGGACGAAGTCGATGGGGGTGGTGGTGCCCTCGATATCCAGCAGGACCGCTTCAGCGCGACGCCGTCCGGAGTGGAATGTACGTGGGACCCATGCAGAGCGGCTGATAGCCCTTGTCGGCGCCGCTTTCGGTGTAATGGGGCGTCCAACCCGACTTGTCCTGGAAGAGCCGGATGGCCCGGATGTCACGATCGCCACACAGATCGAACCAGTGCCACGTCCCCCGGGGGACCCGGATCAAGTCGCCCGCCTCGACCTCGATCGCGATGACCGGGCCGCCTTCCTTGGGGTGAACGTGAAACAGGCCCCGCCCGCGCACGATGAACCGCACCTCATCCTCGTCGTGCCAATGCTCGGTCCTGAACTTGTCCAGCATCGCCTCGAGGTTCGGCGTCTGGGCCGTCACGTCGATGACGTCGGCGGTGACGTAGCCGCCCTTGGCCTTGAGCTGCTCGATCTCCTGCGCGTACGCCGTCAGCACTTCCTCCGGCGCCGCCCCCTGCGGCACCCGCTCGCAGTCGGCCCAACGCTCGTACTCGATGCCCAGCGTCGCCAGGTAGCGCGTGACCTCTTCCTTATCGGTCAGGGTGCGCTGCTCGTCGGGAATTCTCACGGTTGCCATCTCATCCTCGCTTTCTTCCCATCACCTCGAACAGAAACTCCAGCGTCTCCAAGTGCCGCCTTGCCTCGGCCAGGTCGCGGCCCCAGGTGTAGAGCCCATGTCGCCGGATCAGGAACCCATGCGCATCCGGATGTTCGGCCAGCATCGCCTCGACCCCCGGCGCGGCCGCGGCCCAATCCTGGGTGTTCTCGACAATGGGCAGCCATTCGCGGTGCTCGTGCGTGCCCACGCCACCCAGACCCTTCAGCATCTCGTACCCCTGGATGGCCAGGCCGTCCTCCGGTGGCGGCCTCTGAAAGAATTGTGCTCCAGATCGAATGGGTATGCAACACCGCCCCGGCGCCCCGCACCCGGACGATCGCCAGGTGGAGGCTCGACTCGGCCGAGGGGCGGCCGGAGCCCGCCGCGACCCCGCCGAGCCCGTCGATCTCGAGGATGTCGCCGGCGATGAGGGTGCCCTTGTCCACCCCGCTGGCCGTGATGGCGAGTCGCAACGGGTCGCGCGTCACCACCGCGCTGAAGTTACCGCTCGTGCCCGGCGCCCAGCCACGGGCATAGCACTGGCGGCCAGCTCGGCGATCTGAGGCCGATCTCGGCGAGGCTCATAGGTCAAGAATATGGATAAGGCGCTAGGCTTGTAAGGCGGTATCCAATACGGCAGTCATCCCGAGCGAATGCGAGGGATCGCTCGGGCGAACGTCGGCAAGACCAAGCCCAGGCGGCGAATCATCAGGATCACTCCCGGACGTCGCATGGCAGCGATCCTTCGCTTCGCTCAGGATGACATCCTTGCCGGCTGCTGCCCGTCCGCCCGTCCGCCCGCCCTTGCGCCCTCGCGAATCTCCCCGTATCTGCAATGGTCATCGCCCCCAGATCCGGAGGAATCATGGCCACCCTACGTCCCGACCCAACGTTCTATCCATCCGCCAAGCAGGCGGCCGAGGCACCGCCGGAAGAGCTGGCCTACCTCGCCATGCTCAGCCCGAACGGCTCCCGCTCCGACGCCATCGGCGTGGTGGACGTGAAGCCCGGCTCCAAGTCCTATGGCCGAGTGGTCGGCCAGTTCGACATGCCGAACCGGGGCGACGAGCTGCACCACTTCGGCTGGAACGCCTGCAGCGCCAGCCTCTGCCCCTGGGCCCCGCACCCGCACGTGGAGCGGCGCTATCTCATCGTCCCCGGCATCAACTCGTCGCGCATTCACATCCTCGACACCAAGTCCAACCCGCGGAAGCCCGAGCTGGTGAAGGTGATCGAGCCCGAGACCCTGGCCAAGAAGACCAACTACGCCTCGCCCCACACGGTTCACTGCGGTCCCGACGGGATCTACCTCTCCGCGCTCGGCGCGCCCGACGGCGACGGCCCCGGCGGCATCTTCATTCTGGATCACGACAGCTTCGAGCCGAAGGGGATCTGGGAGAAGGACCGCGGCCCCCAGCGGCTGGGCTACGACTTCGCCTGGCACCTGGGCCACGACACCACCATCACCAGCGAGTGGGGCACCCCCAACATGGTGACTTCGGGGGTCGTCCCCGAGCTGCTCCTCGGCGGGAAGTACGGGAACTCACTCCACGTCTGGAACCTCCGGAACGGCCGGCACCAGCAGAAAATTCATCTGGGCGACGAGTACCAGATGACGCTGGAGCTGCGGCCCGCCCGCGATCCCGCGCAAAGCGTATGGGTTCGTGGGCGTGGTGATCTCGTTGAAGGACTTATCGGCGTCGGTGTGGATGTGGTATAAGGAAGGCGGACAGGCGGAAAGGGCGGAAATGGCGGAATAGCAGCTAACGCTCTTCCGCTCTTCCGCCGCCTCTGCGAGCCTGGAAGGTCAAAAAGGTCATCGAGATTCCCGCCGAGCCAGCCGATCCGGCGGACCTGCCGCCGCTGCTGCAGGGATTCAAGGCGGTGCCGCCGCTCATCACCGACATCAACCTGTCGCTGGACGATCGGCAGCTCTACGTGTCGTGCTGGGGCACCGGAGAGCTCAGGCAGTACGACGTCTCCGACCCCTTCAATCCCCGCCTCACCGCGACCACCCAGATCGGGGGCATCGTCCGCCGCGCGGCCCACCCGGCGCAGCCCAGCAAGCGGCTCAATGGTGGTCCCCAGATGGTGGAGCTGAGCCGGGACGGAAAGAGGGTCTACCTGACCAACGGGCTCTACTCGCCCTGGGACGAGCAGTTTTATCCCGCGGGTCTGGAGAGCTGGATGGTGAAGCTCGACACCAAGCCCAGTGGCGGCATGGCGCTCGACTCGAAGTTCTTCCTGGAGATGGAGCGTGGCGTCCGTTGCCACCAGGTGCGGCTCCAGGGCGGCGACGCGTCGTCGGACAGCTTCTGCTTTTCATGACGGTCGAACAGGCGGACGGGCCGGCAGGCGGACAGAGTCATCGCGAGGGGGCGCAGCCCCCGTGGCGATCCCCCCGCGTCCACAAGGGGATTGCTTCGTCGCTGCGCTCCTCGCAATGACTCGAGTGGAATTCAGCGAGATTACCTCGCACTGCGTGTCTCGCAATGACTGAGCTCATTCCTCTCCTCGCGCTCGGCGCCGGCCACGGCATCAACCCCGCCATGGGGTGGCTCTTCGCCGTGGCCCTCGGGCTCCAGCGGGAGAGCCGGGCGGCCGTGTGGGGTGCGCTGGGGCCGCTCGCGGTGGGGCACGCATCAGCGATCGCGGCGACGATACTGGTGGCCGGAATCGCCGGGCTGGTAGTCCCGCTCGAGCTGCTGCAATGGGCCACGGCACTGCTTCTCGTGGGGCTCGGTGTCTACCGGCTGGTCCGCTCTCGCCATATCCGGTTTGGCGGGATGGGAGTGAACCCGCGCGAGCTGGCGCTCTGGTCGTTCCTCATGGCGTCGTCGCACGGGGCCGGGCTGATGGTCCTGCCGCTGGTCATGGGCGACCTGCCGGCAAGCATGCACGCGCATCACCTGGCCCAGGCCTCGTTGTTCGGCCCGGGTCAGCTGGGCTGGAGCGGAACGGCGGCCGCGCTGGTGCACACGGCTGGATACCTGCTGGTCACCGGCGCGATCGCGGTGATTGTCTATGAGAAGGTGGGGCTCAGGTTCCTGCGGTCGATGTGGGTGAATCTGGATCTGGCGTGGGCGGTGGCGCTGATCGTGACGGGGGTGGCGACGCTGGTGTAGAGGCGGATGCCGGACACACCTCATCCCGAGTGTAACGAAGGACCTACTTCGGAGCACGTGGAGCCTGCTGAGAGGTCCCTCTTTCGCTTCGCTCACTCGGGATGAGGTGGGGCCTAGGACTGCCAGCCTCTAGGAACCGCTCACAACCCCGCACGCGATCCGATCCCCCGAGTTACCCGACGGCTGGGTCCGATGGTCGTCCGGCTTGGCATGCACCACCACCGCCGCGCCGTCGGCATCGAGCAGGGCGTTCTGACCCCGCAGAGTCCCGCCACGAGTCTTCCCCAGCACCATCACCGAGCTGTCTTCCGCTACCGTAATATTCGGGAGGTCGCCCCAGTGCGGTCCCTTCGGATCCTTGGTCCCGTGAGCCGCGTTGGTTGGATTCCAGTGTTTGCCGGCGGATTCGAATTTGGGAGGCTCGCACCGGCCGGTCATGTGAAAGTGGATCCCGTGCTCTCCCGGCGGCAGTCCGCTGAGCCGGCCGGCCAGGGCGATGCCGCCGCCGTTCTCGGTAAGCGTGAGGGCGCCCAGGTCATTGCCGGCCGCGTTCCGAACCGTGGCGGTGACCTCTCCGGCTGCAGTGGTCCCGGCCGGGGTGTCCTGCGGGATGCCCGGCGGGTCGGTATCGGTGTCGGCGCTGCGGCGGCTCCCGTCGCCGCAGGCGAGGAGCAGAACGCCGGCGAAGAAGGGAGTGACTCGGGCGATGCGATGCATACGAGAAACCTCCTGGGTGGCCGCTAGTATCGCGACTGCATGGCCTCGTTGGCGTGATGGGGGTCACGGGTCCGCCCTCCTCATCCGATCCGAGGTCGCGTTCTCCCGCCGAGCCAACAGGAGAAACGGAATCGCCGTCAGCTGGATCCCGGCGCTCACCACGTACGCCATGGGATAGCCGGAGATGTCCGCCACCCGACCCAACGCCGGCTGGGCCACCACGCCACCGGCGGAACCCATCAGGCTGTCGAACGACAGCACTGTCGCCCGCTGCTGCGACGGAATGATGCCGTTGATGTACGCCTGCCGGATCGGCTCGCCGATGGAGAAGGTGAGGCCCCACACGACCAGCAGTCCGATCGCCACCGGGAAGCTCGAGGTCAGTCCCAGCAGCGCCAGGCAGCCGGCGCCGATCAGCGAGCTGACGATCAGCGCATGAGTGCGGCGGGCGAACAGACCCCGGAGGCGGTGAACCAGGAGCCCCGCGATCATCTCGGCCCCGGCGACGATCGCCGCCGCGAGCCCCGCGATGCCAAAGGCGCCCGGGTCGCCGTAGAGCTGGAGCAGGTATGGCTGTAAGCCGTAGAACGCGAAGATGCCCACGCCGCCGGCGAAGAACGACGCCAGCATCAGCCATCGGACCGGTGGATTGCGCCAGCCGCTGTCCAGCGACTCTCGCACCACTCGGCGCATTTTGACCAGCGGTCCCTTGCTTCGATCGGGGCGGAAGCCCAGGTCCTTCATCCAGATGAACGCGGTAATGAGGGTGAGGCCGAGGAGGACCGAGCGGATGATGTAGGGTACGCCGAGGTCCGTGACCTGGGCGATGAATCCTCCGGCCACCGATCCGACGAGCATTGCGCCCCCACCCACTATCTGACCTTTGGCGAGCACCGGCTCCAGGCTTTCCTTGTAGCCGGTGAACGCCAGGGCGTCCACCAGCCACGCCTCGGTCGCCCCGGAGAAGAAGGTGAAGCCGAGGCCGATGAGAACCGAGGCGATGGCCCAACCCCAGAGTGGTGCGTGGGCTCGCCACATCGCCAGGTAGAGCAGGGTGGAAAGCAGCAGTGTGGCGGCGCCGAGCAGGTAGGAAGTTCGGCGGCCCCAGGTATCGGCCACTGCGCCGGTCGGCACCTCGAAGACGACCATGCCGGCGGTGAAGAACGCGTTGGCGGCGAACGCCTCTGCGTTGCTGAGCCCGGCGTCGAGCAGGAAGAGGGTGTTGATGCCCCAGATGAAGGAGGCGGCCAGGGTGGACAGCAGCGTCAACAGGAGATAGACGCGCTGGACCCGCCGGGTGGCATCAGTCATGGGCCGAAACTACCGGTGGCAGGACCAATACTCCAGCGGAGTCCGGTATATTTTCCTCGCAACCCGCGGAGATCTCCCATGCACGCAAAGACCATCGCCCTGCAGCTTGAGCTCTGTCATCGAGTGTTTGAGAAGAATGTGGGAGACGTATCCCACGAGGAGAGCCTGGCTCGGCCGGAGGAAGGCGGGAACTGTCTTAACTGGGTCGTGGGCCACCTGACCCGCACTCGCAACATGGCCCTCGGCACAATGGGGCAGAAGTCGCCCTATCCCATGAGCGACTTCGACCCCTACGATGAGCGAACCGGGGTGTCGTTCAACAGGCAGAACGCGCTCCCTATCGAGGAGCTTCGCCGCCGGTATAGCGCAATGCAGGAGCCGCTGGTGAAGGCTATTTCAGCAATGCCCGCGGAGTTGCTGGCTTCGAAGCCACCGCGCAACATGACCGGCGATCCCAACGAGACCGTGGGCAGCAACCTGGCCACCTTCGTGTTTCACGAGAGCTACCACGTCGGGCAGACCGGCGTGCTGCGGCGGGTGGCGGGGAAGCCGGGCGTGATCAAGCCACCGAGGCGCTAAGGCGGAAGGCGAATGTCGCGGCTGTCGAGCAGGTTCTGGCGTATCTTCTGCCCCGCTGCCCCGCTGCCCCGCTGCCCCGCTGCCCCGCTGCCCCGCTGCCCCGCTGCCCCGCTGCCCCGCTGCCCCGCCTACCTATGCGTCCTCCCCATCAGCTTCTCGCCCTCCGGCGGCTCGTAGGCGTGCATCCGCTTCAGTAGCGCCACCGGATCCTTTTCCACGATGATCGCGTCGCGGTGCTCCTGGGTCAGGAAGCCCTCCCGCACCGCATGGTCCAGAAATCCGGTGAGACCGTCGAAGTAGCCCTCAATGTTCAGAATGCCGGACGGCTTGGCGTGGATCCCGAGCTGGGCCCAGGTCAGAATCTCGAATAATCCCTCCAGTGTGCCGATGCCGCCGGGCAGGGCGATGAAGCCGTCCGACATGTCGGCCATCTGTGACTTCCGCTGATGCATCGACGCGACCACGATCAGATTGGGGATCCCGGTATGCGCGGCTTCCTTTTCCATCAGCTGCTGGGGAATGATCCCGGTGACGTGCCCGCCGTGCTCGTGCACCGCATCGGCCAGCTCACCCATGATGCCGACGCTGGCCCCTCCGTACACCAGCTCGATCCCCTGCTCGGCCAGGATCTTTCCAAGACCGCGCGCGGCAGCCCCGTACTCAGGCCGGGAACCGGGGTTGGTGCCGCAGAAGACGCAGATGCGTTGCATGGCGGGGGCTGGTTTAAGAGTAGAGGGATTCGTGTCAGTCGCGACTCGTGACTCTACATAAGTATACCTATGCAGCTAGTGGGCGCACCGACAGTCGAGGCACCCGTGCACCAGGCAGGTTCCACAGCTCCGGGCCAGCTGTCTGCGAAGGGCTTCCCTGGCGCGATGCAGGCGCACTCCGGCGTTGCCGGCGGTGACGCCGCTCTCCGCCGCGAAGGCGCGGACGCTCAGGCCCTCGAGATCCACCCGGCGGATGGCTGCGGCATACTCCGGCTTCAGGGTCTCGACCAGGCTCAGCACACAGCCGCAGACTACCGCCTCGAGCTCGCTGTCCGAGGCGTCAGAATCAGCTTCCGCGGCCAGCCGATCGAGCGCCCGGCCCTGGGTTTCGCGCCGGCGGTAATGGTCGGTAATGGCATTCCGGAGCACCCGGTAGAACCAGGCTGTCGCAGAGGTGGAGCTTCGGAGCGACGAAGTGTGGTCGAGGCTCCGAACGAATGCATCCTGGAGGATGTCCTCTGCTTCTTCGCGGGATCCCACCCGGCGCTCCAGGAACCCCAGAAAGCGCGCGTGGTTATCCAGCAGCACTTGCAGTACCTCTGGGGTTCCCGGGTCGCGCTCGGCTACCTCTGCGGCAGCCGAGCCACCCGCATCCCGGCCTACTCGCATCCGCACCCACAGCCGCAGCCACCATCGCCGCAGGGACATTCCGCACCACAGCTGCAGTCGCAGCCGCAGGGACACTCGCTGGGGGTGGTCTCCGGATCGCGCATTTGTCGCCTCCGTTCAGGTATGGACCGGTAACCTTGTCGTCTGCATACCTGCTGACGCACAGGAGTTCAGAACATTACACCCGGGCGTAGCCGGGCCTCGCCAACCGGCTATCCCCCAGTCAGGGTCAGCACTGGCGCCGGGGTCGGGCTTGGCGGCAAATTCAGCGTGGAACGCAGGTTGAGCCGACAGACCTATCTCCCAACCGGAGCAGGTGCCATGACTTCCATAGCCAACGCAGTCCGACACGTCCCGCTTGCCGCCGCTGTCGTCCTGCTGGCCGGCTGCGCCGGCGTCACCCCGATTGGTGAGCTGCTGGACAACTCCACCAAGTATGACGGCAAGACGGTGCGGGTCCAGGGTGAGGTTCAGGAGTCGGCAGGCGGGCTCGGCGTCGGCGCCTATCAGCTCAAGGACAACACCGGTACCATAACCGTGGTGAGCGACCAGGGCAGTGCACCGCGCAAGGGATCCGATGTGGCTGTGAAGGGCAAGTTCGAGTCGCTCTTCTCCATCGGCCGGGCCGGTATCGCCGTGATCCGGGAGGAGAGCCGGGACGCGAAGTAGTCTACCGGGCCGACAGGGGAGAGTGATTCTCCCCCGCAGGCAATCCTGACGCCGGTAGGACTCTACTCCCTGAGATCGCTTCTGGGCTCCGAGATGGCCTCGACGATCCGGCCGACCTCGCGGTCGCTCGCCGCCCCGTCTTCGCGGGCAATGTCCGCCTGGGCAACGATGCCCACCAGCTTGCCGTCGGTATCGACCACAGGAACCCGCCGGACCTGCTGCTCGATCATGACCTGACGCAGGTCCTCGACCTCATCCTCAGGCACACTGGTGATGGGGTCCGGAGTCATCACGTCGCGTACCCGAGTCTCTGGCCCCTTGCCCTCCGCCAGTCCCCGCACTGTCAGGTCCCGGTCGGTCACCGTGCCGACCAGCTTGTTGGACGAGGTGTTCTCGACCACAGGAATGGAGCCGCAGTCGTTGTCGCGCATGAGCGCTGCCGCCTCCTGCACCGTCGCGTCAGGGGTGCAGCTGGCCGGGTCAGGGGTCATGATCTGTTTCACTCTCACGTTTCCCTCCAGGGTTATTGGACCCTCTTAGCTAATGCCAGCCGCCCGACTCCGCGGTGACCTGCATAACTCTTTTGCGGGGCCGGTCCGCGCCGAGTAGCTTCGAGCATTCCCGCGCTTCGGAGCCAGCATTTCGATGAGTCTACCCGGCGAGATCGTCCAGGGCATCCTCGCCCGGATCGCCCTGGTGATCCTGCGAGTGTACCTCGGTGTGGTGTTCCTGCTGGCGGCAATGCCCAAGCTGGGGGGCGACTCGACCCCGGACCTCGTCGGGTTCCTGAACCACGTTGCCCTGGAGCGGGGGCATCCGTTCTACCAGGAGTTCGCGCGCAGCGTCATGTTGCCGCACGCCAGCGCCTTTGCGGCGGTGATTGGGTGGGGGGAGCTACTGGTGGGGGTGACTCTTATTGCAGGACTGCTTACCCGGTTCTCCGCCGGCCTCGCCCTGCTGCTGGCCCTGAACTACATGTTCGCCAAAGGCGCCTGGTTCTGGTCTCCCTGGAGCACCGACGCGGCATACGCGGTCATCGCGGTGGCATTACTCATCGGCGCTGCCGGCCGGACGCTTGGCATCGATCGGCTCCTGGCCCGGCGCTGGCCACGGGGGGTGTTGTGGTAGAAGGGAAGGGCGGGAGGAACTAGTCGGCAAACACCTCATCCCGAGCAACGCGAGGGACCTACTCCGTCACCTCCACTGTTTCCGGCTAGGTCCCTCGTCGCTCCGCTCCTCGGGATGAGGTACCTCTAACCCTTACCCATCCTTCCCGTTCTCCCCGCCTTCCAACACATCCAGCATGAACGCGTACTTGAATGCGATCTCGCGCAGGAAGTCGAACCGGCCTGATGCGCCGCCGTGTCCGGCTCCCATGTTGGTGCGCAGCAGAAGTCGGTTGTTGTCGGTCTTCATGGCTCTAAGCCGGGCGGTGAGCTTGGCCGGCTCCCAGTACGCCACCCGGGGATCGTTGAGCCCGGCCGTGACCAGGATGTTGGGGTAGTCCTTGGGCTCGATGTTGTCGTAGGGTGAATACGACCGGATGTAGGCGTATGCGGCCGGATCACTCGGGTTGCCCCACTCGTCGTACTCGATGACGGTGAGCGGCAGCGACGCATCCAGCATGGTGTTCACCACGTCCACGAACGGCACCTCGGCCAGCACCACCCGAAACAGGTCGGGGCGCATGTTCATCACCGCGCCCATGAGCAGTCCGCCGGCGCTGCCCCCGCTGATGGCCAGGCGGTCGGCCGCGGTGTAGCCCTGGCCGATCAGGTGCTCGGCGCAGGCGATGAAATCGGAGAAGGTGTTACGCTTGTTGAGCCGTCTGCCCCCCTCGTACCAGGCTCTCCCCATGTCCTCGCCGCCGCGCACATGCGCGATGGCGACGACGAACCCTCGGTCCAGCAGGCTCAGTGTATTGGAGGAGAACGCCGGGTCGTAGCTCAAGCCATACGCGCCGTACCCGCTGAGCAGTAGTGGCCGGGTTGCGTCGCGTTCGAACGGCAGACGATATACCAGGGAGATCGGTACCTGCTCGCCGTCGGCCGCGGTCGCGAAGATCCGTTCGCTCCGATATAGCGCCTGATCGTAGCCCCCGAGCACCTCGGTCCGCTTGCGCACGGTCCAGGCGCCCGAGGCCATGTCGTACTCCACCACCGAGCTGGGGGTGACCAGCGAGGTGTAGGTGAATCGCAGGACCGTGGTCTCGAACTCCGGATTCTCGTGGGTCCGGACGGTGTAGACCGGCTCGGGGAAGGGAACCAGATGCTCCGCGCCGGAAGACAGGTCGAGAATGCGGATCTGGCGCAGGCCCGCCTCACGCTCATAGACCGCCAGGTGACTCCTGAACGCGTCCGCGCCATCCAGCTTGACCGCGGGCCGGTACGGCAGCACCGGGGCCCAGTTCTCCTTCGAGGGATCGCTCACCGGCGCCTGCATCAGCCGGAAGTTGGGCGCCCCGTCGTTGGTGGTAATGAAGAAATGCCCGGCGTGGTGGGTGACGCTGTACTCGATGCCGGGCTCTCGGGTGCGCACCACCTGGAACGTCCCCTCGGGCTCATCGGCGTTCAGGTAGCGGACCTCGGAGGTCGAATGGCTGGCGATGTCCAGCAGCAGAAAGCGCCGGCTCCGGGTGCGATTGATGTCCAGAAAGAACGCTTCATCGGCCTCGAAGTAGACCAGCGTGTCGGCGCTCTGGCTGCTCCCTACGGTGTGACGGTAGAGGCGGCAGGGCCGGCGGGTGCTGTCCAGCATGGTATAGAAGAGGGTGCGGCTGTCGTTGGCCCACGCAACTGCCGGCGAGGTGCCGCCGATCCTTTCTCCCCGCAGCTCTCCGGTTGTCAGGTCCTTGATGTAGAGGGTGAACTCCTCGGCTCCGGAGGTGTCCACCGAGTACGCCAGCAGGCGATGGTCCGGGCTCACCTCACTCGCCCCGACCCTGAAGTAGGTGTGCTCGGCCGCCAGCAGATTCTGATCGAGCAGGATCTCTTCGGCCGCTTCGGGGCTGTCGTGCCGGCGGCATAGAATGGGATACTGCCGGCCCGCTTCGGTCCGGGTGTAGTAGAAGTACTGGTCCACCCGCTCGGGAACCGAGAGATCGGTCTCCTTGATTCTCCCCCGCATCTCCTGGTACAGCCGCTCCTGGAGCGCTTCAGTGGGACGCATGACGGTGGCGGTGTAGCTATTCTCCGCCTCGAGATACGCGATGACCGCTGGATCGCTGCGATCCCGGAGCCAGGCATAGTTGTCGAGCCGAGTCTCGCCGTGAATCGTGTGGGCCCGAGGTATCACTCGGGCGATGGGAGGACACGGAGGCTCGCCGACCGAGAGGGCCGCGCGCTCGATGTCCGGGTAATCCAGGGAAGAGCCGGCGGGAGGCAACAGCGAGGATACGGTACGAGCGGGGTTGGAGGACATTTCGGGTCTATCTCAGTTCTCGGCGACTCGACGTCCACCGACCGGGTTCAGAGGACCACCGTGGTCTTGGCGGTGAATTACGACCTACCCGGGCGCCAAGTCAAGTCCGACCTAAGCCCCTGTCAGCATGTAGGTTAACACGGCGTTCGATGACTGGCTTGCGCCCAGATTTCGGGCCACAAACAAAGCGGGAGCCGGAAGTCCGGCTCCCGCTTTGGGATAGGGGAGATCTAGCCGCCACCGGCCGGCGCAGCGGGGAGTCTCCGGGCTAGCTGCAGCCGCGTATCTCCTTGCGCTCCAAGAAGCTCCAACTTTTGGCGTCAGCGGCGGGTACCACCACCACGTCCACCGGTTGGGTCAGCGAGGCTGTGGTGACGCAGTTGGGGCCGGGGGTGCGCTCGACCACTTCTACCGTCAGCTCCGCGTTGGTCTGGGTAATCCGATCTACGGCAATCTCATAGCCGCCGGTGGGCCGCTGCCCTGCAGCCACCGCGACCACGATGTCCCGGGTGAAGTCAACCGCGGGCCGGTCACCGACGCCCAGCTCGGACCAGAACTGGTCCCACCCGTTGGCATCGCGAATGATAAGGCGGCGCGCTTCCCCGATACCGGTGCGGGTCCACTGGCCCATACGCCGAAGGTCGAGGGTCCGTGGCGCCGCTGCCGCCCCATACGGGGCATAGCCCTGGGCCGGAGCGGGGGCCGAGGTTTCCGGCTGCGGCTCCTGTTGCGACTGGGGCTGGGCCTGGGGGGCGGGTTCCGTGGTTGTCGGCGCGGGCTGAGACTCGTCGGTCGGCGCCGGGGCTACAGAGACGGGGCCGCTATCCCTGTCCTCTCTCTCTGCGGCGCGAATGGTGGTTCCCGCGCATCCGGCCAGCGCCGCGGGAATCAACAGTGCGAACACTCTGGGGATCATGGGAGCTCCCTCTTTCGGTTGTGCGGGTTGTATTGGCTAAGCCCTATAGTACCTCCAAAACGGACGCTCCGCCTGCATGCTCATCCCCGGCGAAGGGTGACAGGGCTCACATGCTCTTTACGTCGGCCCATTCCCACCCCACCTTATCTGCGTTTCGCTCCCACCTTCCCTCTGTTCCCCAAGGAGATGGCGATGAACCTCGTAGAACGCGTGAAGCGGATTTTGCTCTCACCCAAGACCGAATGGGAAGTGATCGATGCGGAGCAAACCACGACCGCGGACCTCTATACTCGATATATCATGCCCCTCGCGGCGATCGGACCGATCGCTCAGATCATAGGGTTCTCGGTCTTTGGAATGTCGGTGCCGTTCGTGGGGACCTATCGCGTGCCGATCGGTTCCGCGATTACCCAGGGTGTTGTCACCTATGTGCTTGCTCTCGCCGCACCGTACGTCCTGGCGCTGATCATCGATTTCCTGGCACCGACGTTCAACGGGCAGCGTAGCCAGATCCAGGCACTGAAGGTGGCGGCCTACTCGCTGACCGCCAGCTGGCTGTCAGGCATTTTCCTTCTGGTGCCGATGCTGTCGATCCTGTCCATCCTCGGCTTGTACAGCTTGTACCTGCTATACCTCGGTCTTCCCGTCCTGATGAAGACTCCCCGGGACAAGTCGGTGGCTTATACGGTGGTCGTCATCATTGCCGGCGTTCGTCCTCATGCTCGTCATCAGCGCGGTCGCGGCCATGTTCTCGAGCGTTCCGAGGGCCGGGTCGATGCCCTGAAATCCGGCAGGCGACTTGCATCACAGCCGGAGCGGGCCGGCGGGCTTACCGTGTTAGGGTCTCGCGGCCGGTAAGCCCGTCCGCCACCGCACTTTCGTGACCGAACGCGAACAAAGGAATGTGCCATGACTCGCTCAGTCTTTGGATCCGTCCGCGCACCTTCGATCGCGCTCTCCTCCGTGCTGCTTGCCGGGCTTGGAGCCGGCCTCGCCGCCGGTCCCATGGGTTGCGCCCGCAATCCCGTCACCGGCAAGAGCGAGCTGGCCCTGGTCTCCGAGTCGCAGGAGATCCAGATGGGTCAGCAGGGCGCCAAGGAGGTCGCAGCAGTCGATCGGCCACTACCGGGACCCGGCGGTAAACGCATACGTGGCGGAGATCGGCAAGCGCATGGCGGCGCAATCGGAGCGCCCCAACCTCCCCTGGGAGTTCCACGTGGTGGACGACGCGGCGGTGAATGCGTTCGCCATTCCCGGTGGCTTCATCTATGTGACCCGCGGCCTCATGGCCGCGATCAACAATGAGGCGGAGCTCGCCGGTGTCATCGGGCACGAGATCGCTCACGTCACCCACCGTCACTCGGTCCAGCAGATCAGCAAGGCGCAGCTGGCCCAGCTGGGCCTCGGCATCGGCAGCATTCTGTCGTCGGATATCGCCAAGTTCGGACAGATCGCGAGCGCAGGGTTGAGCCTGCTGTTTCTCAAGTACGGCCGCGACGCCGAGAACCAGGCGGATGAGTCGGGCTTCCGCTATGCGCTGGGACAGCGCTACGACGTGCGAGAGATGCCGAACGTGTTCGAGACCCTCGGCCGGCTGAGCGCGGCCTCGGGTGCCGGCAAGCTGCCGGAGTGGCTTTCGACGCACCCTGATCCCGGCAACCGAATCGAGCACATCGAAAAGATGCTGGATACGGTGCCGCTGAATCCACAGCAACTCGTCGTCGACCGGGAAGACTACCTGCGCCGGATCCAGGGCATGACCTTCGGCGACGACCCGCGGCAGGGGTACTTCGAGGGGAACGCCTTCTATCATCCCAACATGCGCTTCCAGCTGCAGTTTCCGCAGGGGTGGAAGTACCAGAACATGCAGCAGGCGGTGGTGGCGGTGAGCCCGGCCGAGGATGCCATCATCCAGCTGGGTCTGGCGGGACAGGCATCGCCGGAGCAGGCGGCTCGTCAGTTCCTGTCACAGGAGGGGGTGCAGGCGGGCAACGCGCTCGACCTCGAGCATTAACGGAATGCCCGCGGCCTCCAGCTACTTCCAGGCCCAGACCCAGCAGGGCGTGATCGAAGGGCTGGTCTCGTTCTTTTCCTTCGGAGGGCAGACGTTCGGCCTGATGGGCTACACCCCGAGCGGCAAGCTCGGCACCTATGACCGGGCCTTCCAGCAGACGATCGGCAGCTTCAGCGAGCTCCGGGATCAGTCGAAGATCAACGTGCAGCCGGCGCGGGTGGAGCTGGTGAAGACGCCCCGCCAGATGACGCTGGAGCAGTTCAACGCCCAGTATCCCTCGACGGTACCGATCGAGCAGCTGGCCATCATCAACCAGCTGGAAGGGCCTTCGGCAGTCGTGCCGGCGGGTCATACTTTGAAGCGGGTGGTGGGGGGGCGGCCGACGTCCTCCTGACCGAGAGCGGAGGTCCGGCTAGCTGGGCAGGCGCAGCAGGATGCGCTCCCGGCTGCCGGATGTCTGCGGCTCGATCTGCGCGAAAATAGTCAGTTCCTCGCCTTCCTCCCGCGAGCAGGAGGTGGGCACCAGGCCTCGGACCTCGATGGTGGCACCGGACTGGTCCAGGGTCCATGACCCGGCCCGCCGGCCTTCGCCCCGAGCCACGCACCGTCCCGCGATTCGTACCCGCCGACCCAACAAGCTGTCCTCCTCCAACGCGTCACGCACTTCCACCAGAGGAGCTTGATCCGGCCGTAGCGGCACCCCGCTCTGTCCGGACCGGCTGGTGGCCCGGGGCTCGGCGGTAACGCCCGGAGAGGGAGCAGGCCCTCGTGGGTCGGCGACCGGCGTGGGGCTTCCCGCGTCTCGTGGTGTACCGCCAGTCCCGCTGCACCCGGTCGTCGGAAGAAGGAGAAGGATGAGGTGGTAGGGGAGGAATCTCACGTGTGGGCTCGAGAAGGCTCAGGACACGCGCCGGGTCTTGCGCTTCATGAAGTCCATCAGGATGAACTGCCCCAGCGTCATCGTGTTGGTGAAGTACGCCTTCCCTTTACAGATCGAAGCCACCTGTTTCACGAACTCCACCAGGCTCCGGTCGCGGGCCAGCATGAACGTGTTGATCATGATGCCGCTGCGGCGGCAGTTGGAGACCTCGCGGTAGGTGGCCTGCAGGATCTGGGGATCGAGTCCCATCGAATTCACGTAGATCCGGCCATCGGGCATGGTCAGCGCCGACGGCTTCCCATCGGTGATCATGATGATCTGCCGCATGTCCTTCTTCTGCCCCAGGAGCAGCCGGCGCGCCAGCTTGAGCCCTTCGGCTGTATTGGTGTGGTAGGGCCCGACCTGGGCCGTCGCCAGCGCACTGAGCGGAATCTCTTCAGCCGAGTCGTGAAAGAGCACGACCCGGAGGCTGTCGCCGGGATACTGGGTGCGGATGAGATGGGTGAGCGCCAGCGCCACCTTCTTGGCGGGAGTAAAGCGGTCCTCGCCGTAGAGGATCATGGAGTGGGAGCAGTCCAACATCAGCACGGTCGCCGCCGAGGAGCGGTACTCCGACTGGCTGACCATGAGGTCGCTGTATTCGATATTGAGCGGAACCCCCAGGCCCTCCCGGGCGATGGCGTTGGTCAGAGTCGCTGGAACATCCAGGTTCAGCACGTCCCCGAACTCGTACTGCTTGCTGACACCTTCCGCCTCGACTCCGGTTGCCAGGTAGGGGGTGTCGTGGGCCCCGAAGCTCGATTTCCCGACGCTGCCGAGCAGGTTCTTCAGCGTCTTGTAGCCCAGGAAGTCGATGCCCTTCTCGGTGAGGTTGAACTGCACCTGCTGCGCCGCCGAATGCGCCTGCCCTCCGGGCCCAAACACGGACTGGTAGCCCTGCGGGACCTGGGGGGCCTGGCTGACATTGAGATAGCCCTCCTCCATCAGCCGCTGCACGATCTTGTCCAGGAGCTCGCCCAGCTCCGCCTCGATCTGCTTGTCGCGCTCCGGGTCGCCGGTCGAGTCTCCCCGCAGCACCTTCAGCATGTCCGGATTCAGCTGGCCCGAATTCATCAGCGCCTGGAGTATGGCCTGGCGCAGCGCATCTACCGACCGCTCGCTGTCGCCCATTTCGTCGTGCCAGAAGGACGGCGAATTGCCGGCGAAGCCCGACTGGAGCAGGAAATCGCTCAGCTGGTCGAGCAGGCCCTGGAGGTTGACGGCGTCGGCCAGCTCTGGGTGATATTTGGAGTAGGTGGTGAAGCGCAATTGAGTCGGGAGCTCAGGAGTCAGGAGCTAGGGAGCTCAAGGAGCTAATTGTATTGATAACCACTGCGCACCCATTCACCATGCCGCTTCACTCCCAGCTCCCAGCTCCACTCGACTCCCGACTCCCGACCTCCTGACCTACTTTCCACCCGTGCTCCCCTCCTCTCTCCAGACCGTCTTCGCCGCTCTCCGACACCGCAACTTCCGTCTGTTCCTGACGGGGCAGTTCATCTCCCTGTGCGGCACCTGGATGCAGACCATCGCCCAGGGCTGGCTGGTGCTGCACCTGACCGACTCGGCGTTCGCGGTAGGGCTGGTGACGGCGCTGGGGTCGCTGCCGATTCTGCTGTTTTCCCTGTACGGCGGCGTCATCGCCGACCGGGTCAACAAGCGGCAGTTCATCCTGGTGCTCCAAAGCCTGATGCTGGTGGAGGCACTGACCCTGGGCGTGCTGACGGCGCTGGATCTGATCACGGTCGAGTGGGTCATGGCGCTGGCGGTCTTCTTCGGGCTGCTGACCGCGTTCGAGGTGCCGGCGCGCCAGGCGTTCGTGGCGGAGATCGTGGAGCGCGAGGACCTCATGAATGCCATCGCGCTGGGCTCCAGCGCGTTCAATCTGGCCCGGGTCATCGGCCCCGCGCTGGCCGGCCTGCTGATCGCGACGCTGGGGCTCGAGGCCTGCTTCTTCGCCAATGCCGCCAGCTACCTCGCGGTGATCGCCAGCCTGCTTCGGATGGACGCGGCCGGGGCGCGAACGCCGCCGGCCGATTCGGTGTGGGCCGCTCTCGGCGAGGGGTTGGCCTACGTCTTCGGCCACCGCTGGCCCCGCGCGCTGGTCATCATCGTGACGACGTTCAGCGTGTTCGGCTTCTCCTTCATGCCGCTGATGCCGGTGTTTGCCAGGGACGCGCTGGGACTCGATGCCAGCGGGTACGGCGTGATGGTGGCCTCGATCGGTGCGGGCGCGCTGGCAGCCGCCTTCTTCATGGCGGCCTTCGGCGGCCGGATCCGTCAATCCCGGCTGGTGCTTGGGTCATCGATCTCCTTCGGTGCCCTGCTGGCGGCGGGGTCGCTGGCGCCGAACTTCTGGTCCGCGATCATCCTCTATACTGTTTGTGGCGGAACCATGGCGCTGAACGGCATTGCCGCCAACACGATGCTCCAGACCGAAGCCCCCGACGAGCTGCGAGGACGGGTCATGGGGTTCTACTCGTTCATGGTCCTGGGACTGGCGCCGTTCGGCTCGCTCCAGGCGGGCTGGGTCGCGGAGCGGTTCGGAGTGCGGGTCGCATTCGCGATCGGTGGACTGGTCTGCCTGGTGGTCGCGGCCGCGGTGGCGTGGTGGATGGGGCGGGCGGTGCGTGAGAGACGGGCCCGGCGGGAAGGGCGGGAGGGAGTCCTGCAGCCATGATCATCACCATTTCCCGGCAGTACGGGGCCGGTGGCTCGGAGGTGGCCCGGCGGGTTGCCGCCGAGCTGGGCTGGAGAGTGGTCGACAACGAGCTGGTGGAGGAGGTAGCCGCGCGGGCCGGGCTGCCGGCGGCCGACGTGGCCGAGCGGGAGGAGCGGGTGCCCAGCTTCGCCGAGCGCCTGGCCCGCACCCTGGCTGCCTCTTCGCCCGAGCTGTTTGCCGCCGCGGTGCCGGGCGGCACGGTGCCCAAGCTTCAGGAGACCGACCTGGTGCGGATCACCGAAACGGTCGTGGGCGAGGTGGCCGCCAAGGGCCGGGTGGTGCTGGTGGGCCGGGCCGCTCCCGCGGTGCTGGCTCGCGAGCGCGACAGCTTGCACGTGCAGCTGGTGGCTCCCCGACCGTACCGCATCCAGGCCGCCGCCGAGCGGCTAGGCGTCGACCCCGAACACGCGGCCAAGCAGGTGGATGAGACCGACAGCATGCGGGCGCGCTACCTGCGCCAGTATTACCGCCGCGACTGGTACGATCCCGTGAACTACCATCTGGTGCTGAACACTGGTCTGCTGGGGATCGATGGAGTGACGGAGGTAATCGTCGGTGAAGCGAGGAGACGGGGGTGGGTTGACAGCGAGGCAGCGGGGCAGCGGGGCAGCGGGGAAGAAACAGAGTTTGATTCGAGGTCACGGTGGCGAGGCATTGTTCCTGCCCCGCCGCCCGCTCGCTGCCTATCCGAAACTGATCCCGCCCTTCCCGTACCCCGGCTCGCGCCGCTCGGGTTTTGCCCGGGTGTAGCCCAGCTCTTCACTGCGGCTGATCCGCTTCTGGGCCGCCAGACCCTCCAGCACCAGCTCGCACGCCGCGACCGACCGGGGGGCATCCTTGCTGGTTGCGAGTCCGAATTCGGACACCACCTCGAGCAGGCCGGGCACCATGCTGAAGCCTTGAAACAGAGATCGGAGCGCTCGTCACCCGAGACCTTCAGGGCCCCTCCCTGGTCGAACCAGGCCACGATCTTCGAGAGATCGGCGCCGCCCATGCGCTCCTCCATGCACCCGTCCCGCCGCGCGCCGAATCAGATCGCGGGCGATGGTGTCGCCACCCTGTAGCTCGCCCTCGTACTCCAGCTCCAGCTTGCCGGTGATCGAAGGGACCGCCGCATAGACGTCGCTCACCCGGGGGACCACCTGGGGCTCGCCCAGCGCGGTGGTCCGCCGCTCCGCGTTGGAAATGGCGTTCTCCAGCACGCTGATCGGCAGACGCTGGCTCACGCCCGACCGCTTGTCGATCCGCTTGTCTTCCCGGGCCTCGAACGCGACCCGCTCGATAACCTCGAGCACGAAGTCGGGGATCTCGATGTCCGGGCCGCCCCGCCTGGTCCAGGCCTCCTGGCTGGTGATCTCCATGCCGAGCTGCACCGTACGGGGATAATGGGTGATCACCTCGGAGCCGATCCGGTCCTTCAGCGGGGTGATGATCTTGCCCCGGGCAGTGTAGTCCTCCGGATTGGCGGTGAAGGCGAGCAGCACATCCAGAGGCAGCCGCACCGGGTAGCCTTTGATCTGGACATCGCCTTCCTGCATGATGTTGAAGAGGCCGACCTGGACCTTGCCGGAAAGGTCGGGCAGCTCGTTGATGGCAAAGATGCCGCGATTGGCGCGGGGCAGCAGGCCGAAGTGCATAGTGAGCTCGTCGGACAGCAGGTGCCCTCCGCGCGCAGCCTTGATCGGGTCCACGTCGCCGATCAGGTCGGCGATGGTCACGTCCGGAGTGGCGAGCTTCTCGACGAAGCGCTGGTCCCGGCGGAGCCACGCCAGCGGCGTGGCGTCGCCGCACTCGGCGAGCAGCTCGCGGGCGTACTTGGAGATCGGCGCGAACGGGTCATCGTTGACCTCGCTACCGGCAACGATCGGGACCCGCTCGTCGAGCAGACCGGTGAGCTCGCGAAGGATGCGGCTCTTGGCCTGGCCCCGGAGGCCCAGCAGGATGAAGTGATGCCGCGCCAGCAGCGCGTTGACGATCTGCGGAAGAATCGTGTCCTCGTAACCGACGATGCCGGGAAACAGCGGCTCCGCGGAGCCGAGCCGCTTGAGCAGGTTGCTGCGAATCTCTTCCCGGACCGTGCGGCCCCGCAGCGGCGCCTCGGCCCAGCGGCTGTTCTTCAGTTCACCAAAGGTGCGTGGCTCTATCATGTATGTGCCGTAAGTAAGTCTTTGATCAATAGCGTGTTGGAATACTGTCGCCGGAGGCCCCATGAGGGGAAGACGGGCCGGGGCGGCCGGTATCTGCAAGGTCTATCACCTTGCACAAAGCTAACCGCGGACGTACTTTCGCCCCACGACGGCCGGGCCATAGACAAGGCTCAGACGCTGGAATTCACCGCCACCTGCCCCCCTGATGGAGCGACGATGAAGACGATTCTGTTGATGACCGCGGTTCTCGTGCTTGCCGGCTGTGGTGACCGGAAGGGAACCACGTCGGGAGCCGACACCTCCGCCATGGCCCCGGCCGCAACCGACACTGCAATGACGCATTCGGACACGGCTATGACGCGAGACACCGCCCACTAGTACGGGATCGGTTTCGCCGTCCGTCGGGCCCCGGGTAATCCGGGGCCCGTTCGTTTCTCGGCGGCATCAGCCGTCGAGATCCTCCGGCCCGAACGGCAGCGCCACCACCGTCGCGGGCTGCCCGCCCGCGACCAGTTCCTCACCCACCCCGACCTCACGCCGAATCAGACCCAGCCCGATGGCGCGATCGTCGAGGCTGAGGGTGGAACGTACGCTGCCGACTTCCCGCTCGCCCTTGCTGATGGTGCGCCCATCGAGCGGCTCGGCCCGCTGCCACCGCAAGCCCCGCAGCTCCCGGTTGGTATGACCCCGAAAGTGCAGCCGTGCGACCGTCTCCTGGCCGGTATAGCAGCCCTTGGTGTAGGACACGCCGCCGATCTGGTCGTAGCGAACTTCCTGCGGCAGGGTCCGCTCGTCGATCTCCGCGCCGAGCGCGGGCCAGCCGCAGAGAATGCGGGCGGCATGCAGGTCGCTTTCAGTCCCCGCGAGCGCTCCGGCCGAAACCAGCCGCGAGCTCAACGCCGCCAGCGCCGGTCCCGCCCCGACTGCAAGCGCCACGAACGGTGCGGATTCCGGAGCCAGCGCCAACGCGACGGGACTCACCTCGCCGCCCACCGACGCCACTCGCCCGGATGCTTCGGGCATGCCGACCCCCGATTCCGCCAGAGTCTGGAATCCCCGCGCGCCGATCAGCCAGGCGGCGCAGACCTCACCGGTCAGGTCTACGACTTTGGCGAGACGAGGAGGCAGCTGCCGCCGAAAGAGGTCGAGCGACGCTTCGTGGCCGGCGCGGGGCGCTATGAGGGTGAAGGCGTCGGCCTGCCGAAGCACCCAGTAGTCGACCACCAGCGCGCCCTTGGGAGTCAGGAGCGCGCCGTACACGAGGCTGTTGTCCCCCGGCTTGACCAGGTCGTTGGTCAGGAGTCCCTGCAAACAGGTCAACGCGCCCGGACCCTGGACCCGGAAGACCGCCGGCTCGGTGGTGACCACGACCGCGCCATGACGGACCTCCGCGAACCGGTCACGGTCGAGGGTCAGGTCGAACTCAGACATGGGCCCAGGGAAGCTCGGTCGCATCGTGGCCGACGAAGTCGCGCCAGACCAGGTCGGCGCCGTTGAAGGAGTCTTCCGGATGCGAGGTCGCCAGCATGGCGCAGCGGAGGCCGGCGGCGCGGGCAGCGGCCAGACCGGGCATCGAATCTTCCACCACGACGCAGCGCTTCAGCGGCAGGTCCAGCTTCTCGCGCGCCCGGTTGTAGCCCTGCGGATCCGGCTTGCAGGCGCCGACGTCTTCCGCCGCGACGATCTCGGCGAAGTGGGGCCGAAGACCGGCCAGCTGAAGGATCAGATCTATCTCGCTTCTCAAGGCGCCGGAGACGATGGCCAGCTGAAACCCATCCAGGGCGGCGTTCTCGATGAAGTCGGCGACGCCGGGCACCAACCGCATCGTGGCCCGGATGGAGCGCTCGTACTCCGCGTGCTTCCGGGCGACCGCCTCCCGCAGGGTGCTCTCATCCGCCGGCTTTCCCATGCGCTCGAAGGTGAACCGGAAACACTCGCGATCATCGAAGCCGAGATACTCGCGATAGTAGGTCTCCCGATCCAAGCTGTACCCGTAGCCGGCGAGCGTCGCGATCAGCGAGTCGCAGTGCTGTGCCTCGTCGTCGACGATGACGCCGTTGAAGTCGAAAAGGATGCCGGAGGTCATGGAGAAGGTATAACGGGGTAAGGGTGAGAAGTAAGAAGTGAGAGGAGTAGAGGTGAGCACGCTCACTGCTTACCTCTCACCCTCACTCGTAGAACCCCGCCTCATCATACGATAGATCCAGCAGCTCCACCGGATGGGCCACACCGATGGGCAGCCCGGCGGCTCGCAGTCCCGCGCCGATCTGCATGAGGCAGCCCGGATTGCCGGTGACGATCAGGTCGGGGCGGGGTCGAGCCTCCGCGAAGCCCGCGATCTTGCCGTCGAGCACCGCCCGGGCCATGCGCGGGCGCAGGACGGAGTAGATCCCCGCGCTGCCGCAGCAGCGATCGGATCCGGGGAGGATACGCAGACGAAGCGCGGGCACCGCGCCCAGCAGCGCCAAGGGCGCGTCGTGGACCCGCTGCGCATGCTGGAGATGGCACGGCGCGTCGTAGGCGACTTCCAGCCCCAGCGGTGCGCCCCGGATCGGGCCCCGATCGGCCAGAAGCTCGGACACGTCCCGCACCCCGGCGGCCACACGCGGCGGCCGCGGGAGAGCCAACCAGCCGGCCGTAGTCCTTGAGAAGTGCACCGCACCCCGCGCTGTTGACCACGACGAAATCCGCCTGCCCAGCCAGCGCCTCGACGTTAGTCGTCGCCAAGGCCCGGGCAGCGCCGGTGTCGCCCGCATGTTCGTGCAGGGCCCCGCAACAGACCTGGCCCGGCACCTCCACCACCCGATAGCCGTTGACTTCGAGCGTGCGCCTGGTGGCGGCATGCACGTGGTTGAAGAGCGCGTGCATGACGCAGCCGCGGAAGAGGGCGACGGTGGGGCGGGACAGCGGGGCAGCGGGGCCGCGAGGCAGTTCATTCCGGGACGAAGTTTTCCGCGCGCTCTTGCCGCCCCGCTGCCCCGCCGCCCCGCTGCTTCGCTCTTCCGCGGATGAGGCAAGCATGCCCATCCCGAACCCGAACTGTCCTTTCCCGGAGAGGAGATGAGGCAATCGTGTGGCCCGAAGCAGCCGTGCCAGAGCAAACAGGGGCCGCCACAGGGCCCGGTGTCTGAACACGCCGAGCACCACCCGAGCGAGGGGAGAGAGTCCGCGGGCCGCGAAGATCTGCGCCCGGGCCGCCTCCAGCCCGCGTCCGTAGCCCACGCCCGAGGGGCACACCGGCTCGCAGCCGCGACAGCCCAGACATGCGTCCAGGTGCTCGAAGAGCGCGGCGTCCTGCGGGCTCATCTCGCCTCGCTCCATGGCGCGCATCAGTACGATGCGGCCCCGGGGGCTGTGACCTTCGTCCCCGGTTGCCAGGTAGGTCGGGCAGGCCGGCAGGCAGAAACCGCAATGGACGCACGGATCGAGGGCGGCGTAGCCGTTCTCGCCCGCACTACCCATTATCGACTCCCTCCAGCGCCACGTTCAGGCACTGGCCGGGATCGAATGTGTCCCGCAGGCGGCCGACGATCTTGCCCACGCCCTCTCGGTAGGCGCCGAAGTGGCCGAGCACCCGCCGTACCGGCCAGGGCGCGCGCTCGAGCGTCATCGGGATTTCCCGGGCGGCCGCGGCCCGGCGCAGCGAGCGAAGCTGCTCCACCGGCGCATCGCCGGTCCACCGGATCATGCCGAGACCGGCGCCGGCGGAGACCAGACCCTCGTCGAGGTCGTGCGCCAGCAGGTCGATCGCCTCGTCCACCCCGTCGCCGAGCACGCCGAGCCGCAGCGTGATCGGCCCGCCCAGGCTGCCTCGCGCGGCCACGTTCCAGAACGCCGCCGTGCGATCGGCGGGAAGCGGCTGCCAGTTCTGGTCTCCGACCGAGCCGAGCCGCCGGACGTCGGCTTGCACCGCGGCGTCGGTCCCGAGGAATCGCGCCGCGAGCACCCAGTCGGACTCCGCGGCCAACGCCGGCGATAGCAGCTCCAGCGCGCTGGGAAGCAGGTGCACGGCCACCAGCTCCCGCGCCGCGGACGTGAGCGCATCGCGCTGGCCTCGAGCCAGCAGGGTGACATCGGCGCGGGGAAGGGCCCGCAGCCGGAGATGCACATCCGCGATGATGCCGAACCCGCCGAAGCCTCCCACCTGGAGCTTGGTCAGATCGTAGCCGGCCACGTTCTTCACCACCCGCCCGCCGGCATTGACCAGCCGGCCGTCGCCGGTCGCCACCGTGCATCCCAGCACGTGGTCTCGCACCGGTCCGAATCCATGGCGGAGCGGGCCGGCCGTGGCGGTGGCGATGACCGAGCCGATGCTTCGCTCGGGCCGGCCGGGAGGATCCACGGCGAGCCACATCCCGTAGTCCGCCAGCCGGCGCCTCAGCGCTTCCAGGGAAGCGCCCGCCTGCACCGTGGCGACCAGATCCGCAGGGCTGACCGACACGATCTGCTCCAGCGCCCGGGTGCTCACGACCAGGTCGGCCGGCGCGTCCGGGTGCCAGCCACGTTCCCCGTCCCTCGACCCGGATCTTCCAGCCTTCCTCGTGCGCCAGACGGCAGACCAGCGACAGTGCGTCGCTGGAGTCGGGACTGGCCCGGGCCACGCCGCGGCGTCCCGGTCCACGCCGCTGGTTCCCAGCAGCGCACGAAGCCGGGTGAAGATGGTGTCGCTCACTGGCGCGCGCTCCTCACCGCATGCCACTCGCGGCAGGCGTGCATCGGGACGACCTTGCCGGGATTGGCCCGCTCGGCTGGGATCGAAGACTCGCCGTACGGCGCGCATGGCGCCGAGCGTCTCGGCGTCGAAGATCCAGGGCATGTAGTCGAGCTTGTCCGACCCGACGCCGTGCTCGCCGGTGATGCTGCCGCCCGCCGCCACGCACGCGGCCATGATCTCCCGGCAGGCGAGCTGCACCCGCGAGACCACCGCCGGATCGCGCCGGTCGAAACTGATGTTGGGGTGGAGATTGCCGTCGCCGGCGTGGAACACATTGCTGATGGTGAGTCCGTAGTGGCTGCGGATTCTCTCGATCTGGTCCATGATGTTCGGCAGCGCCGAGCGAGGCACGACCGCGTCCTGCACCGCCAGATCGGGCGCGATGCGGCCCATGGCTCCGAATGCCTTCTTGCGGCCTTGCCACAGCCGGGCTCGATCGCCGGGGTCGAAGCGCTGCGAACCTGCGCGCGCCCCGGCGTCGCTGCAGAATGGCCTCGACCGTCTGGGCCTCTGCGGCTACCGCCTCCGCCTGGCCGTCGAGCTCCACCAGCAGCACGGCGGCTGCATCCGTGGGGTATCCGGCGGCATAGATCGATGCTTCCACCGCCGCGACGCAGGCCTGGTCCATCATCTCCAGAGCGGCGGGAACGATGCCCGCGGCGATGATCGGCCGACACTGCTTCGCTGGCGGCACGCACGGTGGCGAAGTCGGCCAGCATGGTGCGCACGCTCTCGGGCACCTGTTCCAGCCGCACCGTGATCTCGGTCGCGATCCCGAACATCCCCTCGCTCCCGACGAACAGCCCGACCAGGTCGGGCCCCCACGGCTCGCCCTGCTGGGAGCCGAGCCTCGTAACCGAGCCATCCGGCAGGACGACCTCAAGTGACACGATGTGATTGGTGGTCACGCCGTACTTGAGGCAGTGCGGCCCTCCGGCGTTCTCGGCCACGTTGCCACCCACCGTGCAGGCGGCCTGGCTGGACGGATCGGGCACGTACTGGAGGCCGAGCGGGGCGACGGCTTCGGACAGCCGGGCGTTCACCACGCCGGGCTGTACCACGGCGCGGCGCTGAACCGGATCGACGCGGAGAATGCGGTTCAGTCGCGTCAGGGTGATGAGAACCGCATCCGGGTCGGCCAGCGCGCCGCCGGAGAGACCGGTTCCCGCGCCGCGCGCCACAAACGGCACCTGGATCAGGTGCAGCAGCCGGATCAGCTCCCGCACCTCGAAGGGACTCCCCGGCATGACGACCACGCCCGGAATCGATTCATGGGTGGGCAGTCCGTCCATGGCGTAGGTGGCCAGCTCGCCGCGGCGGTGCCTGACCCACTGCGGCCCCACGATGCGCGCCAGGGCGTCGAACAGGAAGGAGTTCATTGCTCGGTGACGATGTCCGGCGCCGAACCGCCCTTGCCGTTGGTGTGAGCGCGCCGGTGGACCTGGAGCGCGCGCTCCACGCTGCTGGTGAGCACCGGCAGGAGCTGGATGAGCGCCTTGACCCGCCGGTCGGTCGAGCGCTCCGCCAGCAGTCGCTGCTTCACGCCGGGATCGCACTCCATCGTGCCGGCCACCTGAAAAGAGAGTGTCAACGGCTCATCTGAAAGGGTGGGTTCCTCGGGCTCGACGTCGTTGAGCTGGCGCAGCCCGGCGAAGTACTCGGTAAACAGCTCCCGAAGCGTGGCGATGTCGTCGGCAGGAGGCTCGGTTCCGGGATCATCATCGAAGGTCTGCACCAGCGCCACGAGATACGGCAGCGACTCCTCCAGCAGCCGGGACAGCACAAAGCGTGAGCCGCCGAGCACCACGATGTTGGATCGGCCGTCCGGCAGCTCCTGATTCACCCGCACTTCCGCAACGCACCCGATCGTACCCGGCTCGGGCCGTCCACGCTCGCCGGCCAGCGGGGTAATACCGAAACGCCGGTCGGCAGCCAGGCAGTCCGCGAGCATCCGCTTGTAGCGGGGCTCGAAGATGTGCAATGGCAAGGGCGTTCCAGGAAAGAGCACCGCCTGAAGTGGAAAAATGGGAAGCCGGGAGGGCATGCAGGAATCTAGCGGTGGGCAGCGGAGCGGCGGTGAGCGGGATCGAGGGCTCCGAATCAGTGTGCCGGCAACGCTCCGCCGCCCTACCGTCTCACTGCCTACGCCGCTCTCCGCTCCTCACGCCGCTCCCCAGAATCCCCTGAGCGACCGCACGTCGGGGGAATCGCGCAGCTTCTCGAAGGCGCGCTCCCGAATCTGCCGGATGCGCTCGCGGGTTACGCCCAGCAAGGCGCCGATCTTTTCCAGGGTGAGGGCCTCGGAGCCTTCCTCCAGACCGTAATAGAGAGAGAGGATCTTCCGTTCGCGGGGAGTCAGATGCCGCTCGAAGATTCGATCGATGAACTCGCGCTGCAGCCTGACGTCGGTCATCTCCTCGATCTCGATGCCGCCGGTGCCGGCCACGCGCTCGCCGAAGGTGCTGGCCCCGCGGTCCTGGCGCTCCACCGGCGCGTCGAGGGAGACCTCGGTTGAGGTCATTCGATGAGCCGAGCGGATATTGTCGACCGTGTCGTTGAGCGCGATGGCGATCTCCGAGTCGGTCGGCTCGCGACCGAGCTCCTGAGCCAGGAAGCTCTTGGCCCGTGACATCCGTACCAGAGCGGAGTTCTGGTTGAGGGGAATCCGGACGCTGCGGGTCTGCTCCGCCAGGGCTTTCAGCACCGCCTGGCGCACCCACCACACCGCATACGAGATGAATTTGACGCCGTGGTCGGGGTCGAACTTCTTGACCGCCTTGAGCAACCCCTCGTTGCCGATGGCCACCAGCTCCGAGAGGTCCAACCCGTGGCCCTGGTACTTCTTCACGTAGGAGATCACGAACCGCAGGTTGGCGGTCACCAGCCGCTCGGCGGCCCGCTCGTCGCCCGCCAGGGCACAGCGCGCCAGCCGCTTCTCCTCGTCCGGATCGGAGATCATCGGAAGCTTCTGAATGTCGAGCAGGTATTGATCGAACGCGCCGGAAGGAGTGGAGCGGGCAAACGGCCGGGCTTTCCCGGTACGAACTACGGTCATAGACAACCCCGGCAGAGTTGAACGCTGCGAATGTGGAGTGCGGTGACCAGAGCTATTCGGAGAGGATGAGTAGATCAATATAGGAACAGCCGTTGGTGCGGTCAAGCAAAAAATTCTTTCCACATCACAAAATGTTCACTCCTATGTGGTTCGTCGATTTATCCACTTTTGGGAAACTTTGTCCGGACCGGGATCCAGGGCGCGAGCGATCAACCAATTGTTGCACAAAGACATAGGCTTCAAGGGCCAGAGCCGGACCGATGCCCTTCAACCTATGGCCGCCAGGGCCTCGCGAATCGACTTTTCGGGCGCTGATGTGGTCCACCCCCGAGCACGGTGCATCTCGCCCAGTCTCGCCGGCAAGGCGAAGTGAATCTCGCTGTCCCGGTTCTTCTTATCGCGGGTCATCGTCTCCAGCAGCACCGAGTGGTCGAGCTGATTCTGAAGCCGGGCCGGGAGGCCCAGCCGGCTCAGCAGTCTCGGCGACCCGCCCGGCAAGACCGGCCGGGGCAACGCCGAGCAGCTCTGCCAGATGGCACTCGACGATCAGACCCAGGGCGACGGCCTCTCCATGGGGCAACTGGTAACCGGTGGCCTGTTCCAGGGCATGGGCGATGGTGTGGCCGGCATTCAGGATGGCTCGCCGTCCGGATTCGCGTTCGTCTCCGGCTACCACCTCGGCCTTGATCTCGACGCTGCGTCGAATGAGCTGGGTCAGGGCCTGAGGTTCCCGGCTGGCCAGCGGGTCCACCGCCTCCTCGATCCAGGTGAAGTAGGCTGCGTCGGCGATCAGGCCATGCTTCACCGCCTCCGCCAGCCCGGCGCGGTACTGCCGCTCAGGCAGCGTCGCGAGTGCGTGAGGATCGGCGATGACCGCAGCCGGCGGATGGAACGCTCCCACCAGGTTCTTCCCCTTGTCGGTATCCACTCCGGTCTTCCCGCCGACCGCGGCGTCCAGCATGGCCAGGACGGTAGTCGGGACCTGGAGATAGGGAACGCCGCGCATGTAGGTGGCGGCGACGAACCCGGCCAGATCGCCGGTGACGCCCCCGCCCAGCGCAATCAGCCCGGTATCTCGTCCGAAGCCGCGGTCCATCAATTCGTCGGTCAGGCGGGCCCAGGACTCGCGCGTCTTCGAGGTTTCGCCCGGCTCGAAGGTGAGAGCCTCGCCTTCCCAGGGCGCGGTCCCGAACCGGCCGGCGCGATAGAGCTGATACACATGGGCATCGGCGATCATGGCGGCGCGCCGTCCCGGAAGCGACTGCCGAATCAGGTCGGGCAGCCGGGCCAGGGCTCCGGCCTGCACGTACACCGGGTAGCTCCCCAGCGCGTGGGTCACGGTCACCGGGCCGGACATTGCGGTCCTGGCTACCACGTCACATCGGGTACGCCGGCGCGACGATTGGCCACCCGAGCGAGGGTGAACAGGAGATCGGACAGACGGTTCAGGTACACGAGGAAGAGCTCCGGCACGGCATCGGTGTGCGCCAGATGCACCACGCTGCGCTCGGCACGGCGGCAAACCGTCCGCGCCAGGTGTAGCGCCGCGGCGACCTGGGATCCGGCAGGGAGTACGAAGGCGCGGAGCGGTTCCAGCTCCTCCTCCGCCGAGTCCATGACCCGCTCGAATTCGCTCACCCGGGCGGGTGAGAGCTCGGCCTTTTCGAGCGCCTTCGTTACCCGAGCGGGATCCGGCGTGGCCAGGTGGCCACCGATGGAGAAGAGGTCGCGCTGGATCGATTCCAGGAGCGGGTCGAAGAACTGCCCACCCGCGGCCGCGCGGACCATGCCGATGACGGAGTTCAACTCGTCCACGTCGCCATAGGCGGCGACGCGAGGATGATCCTTCGGCACTCTTCCGCCTCCGAACAATCCGGTCTCGCCGGCATCTCCGGTCCGGGTGTAGATCTTCATCGGCAGGACGCCTCCACTTCCGCCGCCGCGACCACGACGTTCCCCCGCGGCTGGATGATCCCCCACAGCACGCTTTCCCGGCGAACGTCCACCTGCTCCATCCACAGGTTGTCCCGGCTGAATCCAAAGTCGCTGATGGGCTGGAGCCGGCGCCAGAAGATGCTTCGCCGCAGCGCTCCGTAGGGAACCAGCCGGCCGCGGCGCAGCGCAATGAGGGTGGGCCGGAAAATGGTCTGTTGCCAAGCCCCGGCGCTGTCCCAGGCCATCACGCCGGCGGCCAGCAGGGTGTCACCGCCTCCGGTAATCCGCCGGACCCGGAGCGATACGGCGTAGCGCACCCCTGCAGGGCCGGAGCGATAGGAGATCACGTCGGCCACGTCCACGTCCGCGAGGGTGTTGATCTCCAGCCGGGGATTGTCCGGCCTCCGGAGCGCGAGCGAGCGGAAGTTGACCGTCAGCATGGAATCCATCGCCGAGGCGGTACGCCCGACCAGCACGTCCATCAGCCCGCCTCCCGGCGGCGGCACCGGCTCCCGAGGCTGGAAACGCTCCTCATCGGTACCGGCATCGGCGGTCACGCTGGCGGGTGAAAGAGCCCAGCACCGGCCCCCGCAGCGGACTTTCGGGGTCCCGGGATCCAGCGATGATCTCGACCTGCGCTCCCCGCCATCCGCAGGAGCTGCCGCGCAGGAGAATGGCGCTCGGCGTCACGGCGGTGTGACCGAGCGGCGATCCCACCAGCGCCCGCTCGACGCCCGGCGTGCCGGCCACGGTGCGGCGGCGTCCGCCGGGCGCGAGGGTAATGACACGCTCGCGGGCCAGTGATCCCCAGATATCTCCCGGCTGCACCAGATCGGGACGATAGCGGCGCATCAGCGCGGCCACGACTCCGGTGTCGCTCGAAAGCAGGTGCACTGAACGGCTGGTACCCTCGCCGACAAAGCTCCCGACGAGATAGCCCAGCGAGTCGATTCGCACGTCACTGGCCACGCTCATCGAGTCGAGAGGCGTCGGCGGGCGCTCCCGGAGCAGGTCACCGAGAAAGCGTCCCGCACTCCGGCAGCCGCTGACGCCGATGGCCGAACCAAGTATCAGCGAGGCGGTCACCGTCAGCCGGAGGTTTCGCTGGAACATGGCGGTGAATGTGCCGGGTCACCATCCGAAGCGAAAGGTGGTAGGGGGCTATTGGCTATTGGCTATTGGCTACTAGCTACACCCCGCTGACTATTAGCTTATGGGTTGGCTCGTTTCAGCCATCGGCCAATAGCCAATAGCCAATAGCCTACCGAGGAGACGCAGTGGCCGATCAGCACGAACTGAAGGACATTTCGATCATTGGCGGCGGCCCGACGGGTCTGTTCGCCGCCTTTTACGCAGGCATGCGGGGAGCGTCCGCCCGGATCATCGACGCGCTTCCTGCCCTGGGCGGGCAGCTCATGGCGTTGTATCCGGAGAAATACATCTTCGACGTCGCCGGCTTTCCCAAGGTCCTGGCCAAGGATCTGGTCCGGGACATGGCGACGCAGGCGCTCCAGTTCGGTGCCACGACCCACCTCGGCCAAGTCGTCACCGGCCTGCGGCGAGTGGAGCAGGACGGCGGGGGGCACTTCATTCTGGAGACCTCCGAGGCTGACTATCCCACCAAGACCATCATCATCGCGGCCGGCATCGGAGCGTTCGAGGCCCGAAGGCTGGGTATCGAAGGGGAGGACCGGTTCGAGGAAAAGGGACTGTACTTCAAGGTGCTCGACCCCAAGCAGTTCGAGGGTCAGCGGGTCCTGCTTGTCGGCGGTGGCGACTCGGCCTTCGACTGGGCCGTGAATCTCCAGGGGATCGCCAAGTCCATCATGCTCATCCACCGTCGAGACGGCTTCCGGGCCCATCAGGCAACCATCAGCCAGGTGCAGGAATTCCAGCGGCGAGGCCAGTGCGACCTCCGGACCTTCTGGGAGGTCAAGGCACTGCAGGGCAACGGCAGGGTCGAGCGAGTCACCATCTTCAACAGCAAGACCAAGGAAGAAGAGACGCTCGAAATGGATGCGGTCATCCCCCTGCTGGGATTCCACTCCGATCTGGGCGCCATCAAGGAATGGGGACTGGACACGGAGAAGGCCGACATCAAGGTGGACCAGGTCATGGCCACCAACGTACCGGGCATCTACGCCGCCGGCGACATCACCAGCTATCCGGGGAAGCTGAAGCTGATCGCAACCGGGGCGGGCGAGGCATGCATTGCGGTGAATAACGCGGTGCACTGGATCAACCCAAAGGCCAAGGTGAATCCCGGGCACTCGTCGAACATGGCGCTGTTTGGGCAGAAGGATGACTAGGAAGTGAGAGGTGAGAAGTGAGAGGTAAGAGGGGAAGGCAATGCTTAGGTGCGTGCCTCGCTTCACCTCTCACGTTCTCTCACCTCTCACCTCTCACCTGCTCACCTCTCACTTCTCACTCCTCACGCCGTCCCATCTCCACCACGATGCTATCGATCGCTGCCAGCATGGGGCGAGTGGGCTGCGCGTGGTGATTGGCCTGAACCGAGAAGGTGAGAAACCGCCCGCGGTCCAGCTCGATGTACCCTGAGAGGCTGTTTACCCGGGAGATACTTCCTGTTTTGGCCCGCACGCGGCCCGCCAGCGGGGTACCCACGAAACGGGTTTTGAGGGAACCGGTGGCGCCGGCCTGAGGTAATCCGGCGGCGAAGCTGGCAAACCGTGGGTGCCGCCGGATGTAGCGCAGCAGCTGCGTGAATGCGAGCGGGCTGACCAGGTTGGAGCTGGAGAGTCCGGAGCCGTCGCTGAGGGAGATCTGGGTAGAGTCGATCCGCACCGAATCGATCAGGAAGCGACGCTCGACCTCGAGCCCGTCGGGCCATGAGCCGCTCCGGCCAAACTGCTTGCCCAGCTGCTTCAGGAGCATCTCCGAGAACCAGTTCTGGCTGGTGTTGAGGATGGGAAAGATCCAGTCTCGGAGCGGTCGAGAAGCGACTTCGGCCAATGGCGGGGTCTGCCGCAGCTGGGCGTAGACCGAAGAATCGGTAGTTGACCGGGTCGTGCCGGCCACCGATATGCCGGCGTCGGAAAGGGCCTGCCGCAGGGCTCGCGCGGCGTAGAGGTTGGGATCCGGCAGAGCGAACGAATCTTTCCGGGGAGGATTGTCGAGAGCCACCGTCCCCTCCGCCCAGATTTGGAGCGTGCCGGGGTGGCGGAAAAAGCGGTCGCCCACATCCGACTCTCCACCCGGCGGAACCGTCACGGTGCGATTCTCGAATGCCAAGTCGCCGAGATCGGGACTCATGGTAATGACGGCGGGTGCGCCGGCGGCCGGCCCAGGTTGCCAGGTGAAATCGACGCTGTTGTCGTTGAAGCCGAGGCCCGAAACCGGTGCGGCGTACCACCAGTTCAGATCGAACTGCTCCCAGTTGGGATGCACCAACGTCGGCTCGAAGTAGCTGCCGTCGCCCACCACGTCTCCCTGAATCAGCTGAACTCCCTTAGCCCGGAGCGAATCGGCGAGCTGCCTTAACCGGGCGAAGGGATCGGTGTCGCAGACGCCGGGGAGCGTCGAATCGGTGGCGTAGCAGCGCCGGTCCATCGTAGGATCGCCGCGGCCGTACAGCACCAGATCTCCCATCACCACCCCGCCCACGACCGGCCCCCCGTAGACGCTGGTCTTGACCCGCCAGTCGGGAGGCAGCAGGGCGGCAGCGACCGCGCTCACGACCAGTTTGGTGTTGCTCGCGGGAATGAAGAGCCGGTCCGCGTTGCGACTGTAGACCAGGCGGCCGCTCTCATCAACCAGGGCCACGCCCCAGAGCTGCCGGTTGAAGGGCGGGCGGTCGAGGCGGGCATCGAGGCGCTTGGCGAGGGACTGGGCCGCAACGCTGGCGGAGAGGACGGAGGACGGAGAGGACGGAGAGGACGGAGAGGCATCTGCATCATCCACCGTTTCCACTCCCGCCGACACCTCTCCGTCCTTCTCCGTCCTCTCCGCCTTCTCCGTCCTTAATCATACGCCACCCTCGGATCCACTCGCGCGTACAGCAGGTCGGTCAACAGGTTCACCATGACGAAGACCAGGCTGAGGAAGAGAATGCTCCCCTGAATGGCGGGGAGGTCCCGCTTGTCGATAGCCGTGAGCACGTACCGCCCCACCCCGGGCCAGGAGAAGATGGTCTCCGTCAGAATCGAGCCGGTGAGATAGCTGCCGAAGTCGAGCCCGAGCACCGTGACGACCGGCAGGAGGGCATTCCGAAAACCATGCGACAGCACCACCCGTCCCTGGCTCAGCCCCTTGGCCCGCGCGGTCCGGATGAAGTCGCTCTGCAGCACCTCCTGCATCGCTGCCCGGGTCATGCGCGAGAGGAAAGCCACCGAGCGCATCCCGAGAGTGATGGCTGGAAGGATGAGATAGATGCGGCTTGGCCGATCCCGACGGCGGGAGCCAGCGCAGGTGCACCGCGAAGATCAGAATCAGAATCAACCCCACCCAGTAGACCGGGAACGAGATGCCGAGATAGGCTGCGAAGGTGGCGAACCGGTCGGCCCAGGAGCCGGGCCGCCAGGCGCCGTAGATGCCGATGGTGATGCCGATGATGGCGGCGAAGAGCATGGCCGCGCCGGCGAGCCGCAGCGTCGCGGGGAATCGCTCCAGCAGATCGTCCACGATCGGCCGGCGAGTGATGTAGCTGGTGCCGAGGTCGCCCCGGAGGACGCCACCGACGTAGTGCCCGAACTGCTTATAGAGCGGGTCGTCCAGTCGCAGCTCGGCGCGTAGCCGGGCCAAGGTCTCGGCGTCGGCCCGCTCCCCCACCATCGCCTGCACCGGGTCTCCGGGAGCGACGTAGAGGAGAAGAAATGTGACGGCCAGGACGCCAAGAAGTGTGGGGACGAGCAGCGCCAGGCGAGCCAGGATGAACCGGCTCACCGGGCTCGCTCTGCCTCCATCCAGCGCTGCCCCGTGAACACCAGAGGGAAACGCCACCCCTTCACGTCGGGACGCATGGCCCACACGTCGACCGGAAACCAGAGGAAGATCCAGGGCGCGAGCTCGAACACCCGGGCATCGATCTCGCGGGAGAGCCGCGCCTTTTCCGCCTCGTCGGTCGTGGCCCGCGCGCGGATGATCATGGAGTCCAGGTCGGGATCGTTGAGAAATGCGTAGTTGCCACCGGGCCCTTTGTTGCGGGAATGGAAGAGAGGAAAGTTGAAGTTCTCGGGATCAGGATAGTCGGCCCACCAGTCGGTCAGGAAGAGGTCGGCTTCACCGTTGCGCACGGCCGCGCGGGCGCTCGACGCGTCCCGCTCCACGATCTCGGCCCTGAATTCCGACCTCCGCGAGGTTCTGCTGGATTGACTGGGCCAGGCGGGCCAGCTCGGCTCGTTGCGTGCGCCAGAGCTTGATCGAGAAGCCGTTGGGGTACCCTGCCTCGGCCAGCAGCTGCTTGGCCTTGGCCGGATCGTAGCCATACGGCGCCCGGGTCGAGTCGTAGCCGAGGATCCCGGGCGGGAGGGCGCCGGCGGCCAGCACTCCACGGCCGGCCATCACGGTGCCGAGCAGGGTCCGGACGTCCACCGCATGGTTGAGGGCCCGGCGCACCCGCAGATCCTTCAGCGGGCCTCGAGTGGTGTTGATGGCCACGTACAGGTCCCTGAGTCCGGGGCGGCGCTGCAGCTCGTCGGCGTGCCCCTGCTCCCAGCGACGGGTCTCGCCGACGGGAACCTCGACCACGCTGAGCTGGCCGGCCTCGTACTCCGCGGCCTGGGTCAGACGGCTCGGGAATGATTCGGATTCGCAGACTGTCGGCCTTGGGCGAGCCGCCCCAGTAGTCGGGGTTCTTCGTCAGCAGGAT